>JAAYNA010000107.1 GCA_012521105.1 Clostridiaceae bacterium | reverse complement strand
CAACAGCCTAACATGCCATGTACTCATCGTCAACAGCTTTCGCGGCATAAACGCTTAGGCTATTGTCTCATTAGCTACCGTTTGATGACCGAGGTAATTTACACACTAATTTGGACTTGACTCTTTTGTCTTTAGTTTCAATTATATATGTAGGTGGATTTGGATTCTTAATAAAATAATCATTAATAAATTGATACTCACCTTGTATTTGATTAAATATTAATCTATATATTTAACAATCTATAGTGTATATGGTATGCCAATAATATTGGTATAATTTAGATATATTGTTAAAGAATATCTGTACAGCATTTCCTATCATTAATTCCTTCTAATTTATTAACAATTAAAAATTATTTTGTTACACCAATTTGTTAATTTCTTTGTATGCAAGATAATTATTACCATTGTTAGAAATATCTCCATGAGTTGTGTAATTGTTTACTTGTAAGAGATGAATGAATGTCTCTTAGTTTTGAAATTGGGTAAGAGGCTACCCATTAATTGAGTAACCGGCCTCCCAAATGTTACCATTCTAATTCTGCTTCTTGTCCATTCAGTTTGATTGCGCCCATGCTGGACGCACAAATAACACAGGCTATATGTTAACACATATAGCCTGCAACTGTTTAGATGTATTCCATACCGATTTTCAAAGCTTTCATTTCATCTGGAATCAGATTATGTTTTCTTTCAGGTAAAACTGCGTAGAGGGCTTTTTCAAAATTTTCTATCGTTACAGTTCTTCTTTCGTTTATCAGTTTCCCAAGAAGGATTATATTTGCAAAAGCCATATTTCCCATATCAGATGCTATCTTTGTGGCAGGGATCATAAAGGAAGTAACGTCACTGCGTTTTACATCCCTGTCAACAATAGAAGAATCTATAACAATAATACCGCCCTCTTCAACCAGATCTTCAAACTTATCTAAAGAAGGCCTGTTCATAACAATAAGCTCATTGCAGCTGTTTAAAACCGGAGAATCTACCGGATTGTCCGAAATTACAACACTACTGTTTGCTGTTCCACCGCGCATTTCCGGGCCATAAGAAGGAAGCCAGGAAACCTGTTTACCATCCAGCATTCCTGCATAAGCCAAAATTCTGCCTGCAGATAAGATCCCCTGTCCTCCAAACCCGGCCAGGATAATTTCATGAACCATATATCATACCTCCAAGTTCTCGCCTTTAAATACTCCAAGCGGATAATGCGGAATCATTTCATCCTTTATCCGTTTCAGGGATTCCACAGGACTCAAACCCCAGTTTGTAGGACAGGTTGACAGCAATTCCACCAGTGAGAATCCTTTTTTGGCAAGTTGTACTTTAAAAGCTTTTTTAACTGCTTCTTTGGCCTTTCTGATATGCTTAACATCGTGAAGTGAGGCTCTTTCAATGTAAGCTGGGCCCTGAAGGGTTGCAAGCATTTCACAAACATTTATAGGAAACCCATGGAGATCGGCAATTCTTCCATAGGGTGTTGTAGTTGTATACTGATTCAGTAAAGTTGTGGGAGCCATTTGACCCGATGTCATTCCGTATATTGTGTTATTAATAAAAATAACCGTTATATTTTCACCCCTGGCAGCAGCATGAATAATTTCAGCAGTACCAATTGCCGCTAAATCTCCGTCACCCTGATAAGTAAAAACAACACAGTCTGGCTTACTCCTTTTTACTCCTGTTGCTACAGCCGGGGCGCGCCCATGGGGTGCCTGGATCATATCGCAGGCAAAATAATCATAGCTATTGTATGAACAGCCAACAGAAGCAATCCCCACTGTTTTACCCTCTATGTCAAGCTCGTCCAACGCTTCTGCAACCAGACGGTGGGCAATGCCATGAGTACAACCGGGGCAATAGTGCATAGATGTATCTTTTAAGGCCTTTGGTTTTTGAAAAATTACAGCCATTAAACTACCTCCATTTCAACCCGGCTAAATAATTAAATACACGCTACCTAAATTACTTAGCCATTTTTAACATGCTTTTTGTATATATCTCTTACCATTTTCATAATGTCATCCCTGACAGGAACCATACCACCCATGCGGCCATGGAAATAAACCTTACGTCTTCCATTAACAGCCAGCAGTACATCTTCAAGCATCTGTCCCGAGCTCATTTCAACTGTCAGAAAGGCCTTTGCCCTGCCTATTACTTTTTCAAAGGCTTCCTGCGGGAATGGCCAAAGTGTAACAGGTCTTACAAGTCCAACCTTGATTCCTTCGCGCTTAGCCATTTCTATTATACTTTTTGCAATTCTTGCAACAGTACCGTACGCAACTATAAACAGCTCTGCGTCTTCCCAGTTATACAGCTCGTAACGGCATTCTTTCTGTTTTATAATTTCATATTTATCCTGCAGGTTTTGATTCATTTTCTCAAGTACAGCAGGACTTAAATGAATAGAAGTAACTACGTTCTGCTCGCGGGCATTGCCATGGCCCACTGTCGCCCATGGTTTATCATAATCTTCAATTGGTTCCTTATCCCTGAACTCAACAACTTCCATCATCTGGCCCAGAATGCCATCTCCCAGTATCATGGCAACCATGCGATATCTATCTGCAAGGTTAAATGCTTCGACAGTCAACTCATACAATTCCTGTACGCTGGACGGTGCAAGAACAATCTGACGGTAATCGCCGTGTCCTCCACCCTTACACGCCTGAAAATAGTCGCTTTGAGCAGGCTGAATTCCACCAAGGCCCGGACCTCCCCGCACAATATTGACAACAACTGCGGGAACCTGCGCGCCGGCTAAATAAGACAGGCCTTCCTGCTTTAAACTGATTCCCGGGCTGGATGAAGATGTCATAACCCTGGTACCAGTACTGCCTGCACCATAAACCATATTAATTGCAGCCACTTCGCTTTCGGCCTGTAAAAAAACGCCTCCTGCTTTAGGCAGTTTCTTAGCCATATAATGTGCGATTTCTGTCTGCGGGGTAATAGGGTAACCAAAATAGTGAAGACACCCTGCCCGAATAGCAGCTTCTGCTATGGCTTCATTTCCCCTCATCAATAATTTCTGTCCCATACGGTGTCCTCCTTTACTTTTCTACTATAATAACACAATCCGGACAAATAGTAGCGCAAAATGCACAGCCAATACATTTATCCATGTCGTTAACTTCTGCCGGATGGTATCCCTTTTCATTTAAGTTCCGGTCATTCATCCGGATAATATTTCTGGGGCATACATTTACACATAACTCACAGCCCTTGCACTTTTCAGATATAAATGTAACTTTAGCCAAGGATTTTCCCTCCTAAATAATAACTTGTTTAAAACAGGTAAAGATGTAAATTACAAACCGCTTAAGTGGTTGTCCATAATTTCTATAAAAATGTTCAACCTGTTTATTATAACATCATTTTCTTTTTTTCTGCAATAGCAGGGAAAAAGAAGGCTTGCTTATTTATTCCAAAAACTGTAAATGATTTTCAAGAGTCATTGTTTTATTTAACCAAAACACAGGCTCTTTAATGTCTTTACTTATCTTTATCCCATCTTTTTTCATTACTGCATGAAAAACAATTGGTATTTTGGTGGTTTTACTTACTTCCTGTGCAAAATCTATTCCCTTTTCAATATCACTGTTGGTTGTATCATCCATTAGATGGGAGTTGTTTATAAGGTAACTGACATCCATTCTTGATGCATCCCTTATTTCGTTAAGTACGTTTATAACACTGGATACAGTCGCTGTTTCAGGACGAAAACAGTTAATAACATAATACAGGGCTGCCTCTTTATCTCGTATTTCATTTCTATACCGTCCCACTACGAGTGCTCCGGCATTATCCCCTCCTACGTCCATTACAATATCATAACTTCTGTCAAAAAGGTATTTTCTTAATTCTCCGGTTAACGCCGGTATATCAACATTGGTGTTTGCAAACTTTGTTGCTGTAACCTCTATTCCGTGTTTTTCCAATATATGTCTTGCTTCATTGCTTCTGAAATATGGGTTAATAATATCCATATCCGCAAAAAGGACTTTTCTGCCCTGCTTTGATAATTTAACAGCCAGATTAACCGAGATTTCAGATTTGCCAACCCCGTAATGACCCGTTATAATATGAATTCTTTTTTCCAATATTATTTCTCCTTTGTTCTTACTGGTGTACCAA
The DNA here is from genome assembly GCA_012521105.1 of Clostridiaceae bacterium. Taxonomy (GTDB): domain Bacteria; phylum Bacillota; class Clostridia; order DSM-8532; family DSM-8532; genus Thermoclostridium. The sequence continues at coordinate 251,023 of JAAYNA010000107.1, read as the reverse complement.
AAGTAAAACTTTTAAAATGAGTATAAGTGAAAATGTCTACTACAGACTTATAGAACAATAATTATTCCTTATCAGCATAACGGCTTCTTCCGGTATCGTATAAATTATTACCGAATCTGTCGATTACTACTATAGCTGGAAAATCAACAACTGTCAGTTCTCTAACCGCTTCGGTTCCCAATTCTTCAAAAGCTATAACCCGTTGACTTTTTATTGACTTTGATATTAAAGCTCCTGCTCCTCCAAAAGCACCAAAATACACTGCACCATGTTTGACCATTGCATCTATTACTTCCTTACTTCGTTGGCCTTTCCCAATCATTCCGGTCAAGCCCATTTCAATAAGTGTCGGAGTGTAATAATCCATTCTTCCACTTGTGGTGGGGCCGGCAGAACCGATAATTCTGTCATTGGGTGCAGGGCACGGCCCAACGTAATATATAACCTGGTCTGTTAAATCAAAGGGAAGCTCTTTACCTGCAAGTATAATGTCGGTTAACTTTTTATGAGCTGCATCTCTCGCAGTATATACTATTCCTGATAATTCAACCATATCGCCTGCTTTAAGACTGTTTACCTTATCTTTTGTCAGAGGTGTTTTTATTCTATGCTTCATATTGATCCCTCATTTTTCCAGGTACATAATCTATAGTATACAGGGGCTCTTCAACAGTAAGCTGTGGATTTCCAAATTTAAGCCCGTAAATTAATACCAAATTAGCCGGTTTTCCGAACTTGGGATGAACTAACCTTATGCTTTTTGGCTCTATCCTGTATTTCCGCATTGAGTAGAAAATATCCACAAGCCTTTCAGGTCTATGGATCATGAAAAATCGGCCATAATCCTTCAAAAGTTTCGATGAAACCGAAATAAGTGACTCTAAAGTACAGTGAATCTCATGTCTTGAAATGGCTTTATTATCCGAAGGATTAACAAACCCCGTTCCAACCTTTCTATAAGGAGGGTTTGTTACAACAGCATCAAAACTCTTCGTGCCAAACCAATCTACAGCTTTAAGAAAATCGCCCTCAACAATCTGAATTTTATCACTGAGTTTATTATACTCAACAGTTCGTTTTGCCATATCTGCAATCGGTGGCTGAATTTCAATCCCGGTTATATGGGCTGCTTTTGTTTTCACCGACAAAAGCAAGGGTAATATACCTGTTCCAGTACCGAGATCAACTACTTTAGAGTTTTTTTCCACTCTTACATAGTCCGAAAGTAAAATAGCATCTATACCAAAGCAAAAACCATCAGTTTTTTGAATTATCTTTAAACCATTTAATTGAAGATCATCCAACCGTTCTCCTTCTTTAAGGAAAGGCTGCTCCATCAAAAAAACTCCTTTATTAACAGGCAGAATTCTGCTTAATACTTACAATTCCAGAAAAAAATCTGTTCATTTATGGAAAGAGCCGGACTATACGTCAGGCTCTGAATAATAATAAATTTCTACCTTATGTTATTATTCCGGTTTTGGAGCATCTACAGGGCAAACATCAGCACAAGCTCCACATTCTATGCATTCTTCCGGATCAATAACATATTTGGTATCACCAGCAGAAATGCAGCTTACAGGGCATTCAGGTTCGCAAGCTCCGCAGCTTATGCAATCATCGTTAATATAATATGCCATAACAGTACACCTCCCAAAAATTAGGAAACCTTTTACAAGTTTCCTTAGTAATCCTACAATATATTGTATTGCATGTCAATAGACATAAAATTGCTGTTTTTTGTGGTATTTATTTAATGACAATTTAATCCTCAAGTTGTTTTAATAACTCAATGTCAATCTCATTATCCTCATCCTCAGGCTCTTTTTCCACATCTTTTATAAGTTGAATCTCAGAGGCCTGGTATTCCTTTAAATCAGGTTCATTATCATTGTCAAGTTTTACTTTAACCTTTTCTTCAAGCAAACTGACGTACATTACAGTTCCTGTTCCGTCAGGTGTTTGTACCAGTGCGTTCACTTTGGGAATTCTTTTTATAAGATCCTCATAGGCCTCCTGTTCATACTTTAAACAGCACATTAACCTTCCGCAAATACCTGAAATTTTAGTTGGATTCAAAGAGAGACTTTGCTCCTTGGCCATTTTTATTGATACGGGATGGAATTCTGTTAAATGACAACTACAGCACAGGCATCTTCCGCAAATACCCATCCCGCCCATCATTTTTGCTTCATCACGTACACCAATCTGTCTTAATTCTATTCTTGTCCTGAAAACCGATGCAAGATCTTTTACAAGTTCCCTGAAGTCAACCCGACCATCAGCAGTAAAATAGAAAAGAATCTTATTATTGTCGAAGGTATACTCCACATCTATCAACTTCATTTCCAGATTATGCTTTTTAATTTTTTCAAGGCAAATACCAAAGGCTTCCTTAGCCTTTTGCTTGTTTTCGTCCACCTTTTTCAGGTCTTCTTCGGTTGCCTTTCTCATAACTTTTTTAAGTGGTGCCACTACTTCGCTGTCGTCAACGTCCTTTAAAGTATTAACAACTTCGCCGCACTCTATCCCCCTTGCAGTTTCAACAATAACCTTCTCACCCAGACTTAAATCAATCCCTGCCGGGTCAAAATAATATATCTTTCCGGCGTAACGGAACCTCACACCTATAACAGTAGCCATATATTTAAACCTCCTGAATTTCCAGCAATAAAGCATCAATTCCCAATTGGTAGTTGATGTTATAATTAAAATTTCGCCTCATCCCTTCCAATTTTGTTATCTTCTCAAATAGATTATGGTTTTCATAAGATGAAGCAATACTTTTAATGATATCTTTTTTATCTGAATTAATCAACCTGCTTTCCATACCCTGTTTGAATATAATGCAGTCTCTGTATATGGACAATAGAATGTCAAAAACTGTTGACAGCTCTTCCCTGTTGTCTAACAACGCTTTACGTACGTTTTCAACGTGAATGAAATCGTCGGGTTTTTCAAGAAGACGAAAAACCTGGGAACGAATATCCCTTATTTTGCCTTCTTCAATCATACGTATAGCATTTAACGGAATACCATTGGAAAATTTTAAAATAAACTCCAACTCTTCTTTTGAAATAGGGTATCTGGGACATATAATTTTTTTCATTTCATCATCGGTGTACGGAGCCATCCTTAAATTAACAGTACGAGATTGAATGGTTGGAAGCAATGCTTCAAAATTTGTTGTCAATAAAATTATAACCACATACTCGGGTGGTTCTTCGAGAGTTTTTAAAAGACAGTTCTGGGCATGCACTGTCATGAGTTCAGCATCAACTATAAGATACACTTTCCTGCTTCCATATGTTGGCCTGTGTGCAGCGTCATCCCTTAAATCACGAATAGTATCAACACCAATGGACTTCCTGTCACTTATAACTTCATAAAAATCAGGATTGGTACCTTCATTAAATGTTCTGCAGCTAAGACATTTGCAGTTTTCTGAATCGGAACTCCGGCATAAAAGATCCTTTATAAAGGCAGTAGCCAGCGTTTTCTTTCCAATGCCGGCCGGACCTGAGAAAGCATATGCATGTCCTATTAAATTCAGGGATAATAACCTTTTTAACTGTGCAATTAAATCACGCTGACCTATAATGTTATCAATTTCCAAATTAATAAATCTCTCCTGTCTTTTCATTATAACATTATGTTGTATTTACGTCATTATGTAATTACTTAATGACTAAGTAATTGAAAAAATACTTTGCTATTCTCACATCATTTCAAAAATCCCCTACAAAAGGATATCCAATATCAGCCCGCGTATATCTTCAACTCTGGCTAATATCTTTAAATGATCTTTTTCGGATTTTAATATCTCCTGAGTAAGTTCTTCCAAGTTTTTATTAACTCTCTTCACCGTGGAATAAAGCCGGTGCCTTCCCCTTCTATCCATATAGCTTTCCTTTGAGAATTTAGCAAACCCCCTGACGGCTTCGTCAAGAAACTCTGATATCATTTTCTTGTAAACTCTTAATTCTGCAATATCAACCTTTTCACAGAGGCGTTCCCCCTGTTTTATTATTTCACTGGCCATCTTTTTAAGAGCTTCATCAAGGTTTGAAGACTCCTGTCTTTGAAGATGGGTTTCGAAACTTACAGGCTTCCGATCTGTTATTTTGCTGCTTTCGGTATTAACTCTGCCTATTATACTTCTTTGGTTTCGGTTTGAACTGTCTATTTTCAAATCCATTTTATTCACCATTTCCTTAAAAAATATTTCTTAATCTGTATATCGGCATATTAAAGGATCTATATATTCCTTTACCTGGGAAAAAGTTTCTTCAGCTTTACCCGAAGCATTAATTCGTTTAATTCTATCTGGATACATATTTGCAATTGTGGCAAAACCCTGGTATACCATTCTATGGAACGAGATATCTTCCATTTCCAATCTGTCGGGCTTTGTTAAAGCAAGCCTTCTTTTTAAAGCAGTTTCCGGGTCTAAGTCGATAAAAAATGTTATGTCGGGAATAAGTCTTTGCGTTGCAATATCGTTTACTGTCTTAACAACATCTATTCCAAGCCCCCTCGCTAACCCCTGGTAAACGTAACTTGAATCAACAAACCTGTCACAGATTACACATTTTCCCTCATTCAGTGCAGGAATAATTATCTGGGAAACCAGTTGTGCCCTTGATGCAGCATATAAAAGCATTTCTGTAATATTGTGCATATCGGTATTAACGTTATCCAGTATTATTTCCCGTATTTTTTCGCTAACAGGAACACCACCCGGCTCACGGACTGTAACTGCATCTATTCCCTTATTTACAATATAGTCACTTAATAGATTTACCTGTGTGGTTTTACCCGCACCATCCCCGCCTTCAAAAGTTATGAAAAGTCCTTTTTTCATAAGCTACACCTTCTTTTTAAAATTCTTATTATTTCATGGCCATTATCGTCTGTGCTAAGCCCATGTACATCTGCTCCCGCTCTTTTTACTTTAATAATATACCGGATATGCTGTTTGGTTATTACTTCTCCAGGGCATAATACAGGTATGCCAGGAGGGTAAGGAGTAACCGCATTTGCGCATATCATCCCTTCAGCTTCTTTTAGCGGGATTTCTGCTTTTGAATCAAGAAAATCATGTAAATCCGGGATATCGCATTTACTGCCGCTTACCGGTGGGCTAAATAAAGCTATGGTACCGGCTTTGTTAATGCTTTTATCTATTTTAATCAGAGCCTGCGTCAGCTTATTTATGTCGTCTGCCGTGTCAGCCATGGTTAAAATAAAGACCACATGGGAATTATCGCACATTTCTGCTGTAATTCCAAATTCATTAAAAAGACGATTATATAGTTCATATCCTGAAATATCGGACAGTGCTGTATCTATAACAATTCTGGTTGGATCCCTTTTCAGATTATCAATACTGTCAGGAAGAATACGTAAGTTCTTCATTGCAGAAAGTTTGCCTTTTGTGTCAGCTAAAATATTAATTAATTTCTCATAGATTTCTGCACCTTTTCTCTCAGCAAAATCCCGTGCATAGTCGATGGATGCCATTATAACATACGACGGGCTTGTGGTTGTAATCATGGATACTGCCCGCCTCACTTTTTCAGGGTCTATACGTTTACTCCCAATGTGCAAAACAGCAGCCTGTGTAACAGCAGGTAATGTTTTGTGAAAGCTTTGTATACACAAATCTGCCCCCTGCTCCAGTGCAGTTTCGGGCAGTTTCCTCGAAAAAGAAAAATGAGCACCATGGGCTTCATCTACCAGTAAAAGTTTCCCGTTTTCGTGTAAGAGGTGTGACAATTCAGAAAGAGGCTGGCATATGCCATAATAATCAGGGGTAGTAACAAATGCACCTTTAGCATCGGGGTTTTCATCCAATGCCTTTTTCCAGGAGTTAAGCCCTGGAGGCAATGGCAAACTGTATTCTTCCATATAGTCAGGCATAACAAACACCGGTTTTATACCAAAAAGTATTAAGGCATTGATGACAGATATATGACAGTTCCTGTTTATAAGAACTTTATCCCCTCTTTCAAAACATGAAAGAATGCTTGCATGGATGCCCGATGTTGAGCCGTTGACAAGAAAGTATGATTTTAATGACCCAAAAGCTTTTTCTAAAGCTTCCATGCTTTCCAGTATTACGCCTTCGGGTTTATGAAAATTATCCAAACCGGAAAGCTCAGTAAGATCAAACTTAAGCAAATTTTTAGTAAAACCTGCATCAAACCCTTTTCCCTGTTTATGGCCGGGCATATGCATAATTATTCTTTCTTCCGAAATAAAATTATTAAGAGCTTTAATTAACGGAGTATTTTTATATCTGTTCATTAATTATCTCCATATTTGAAAAATTATTAATTACCTGTTTTATCATTATTTTAAGTCCTATGCCGGGGAAATGCAATACATGCCGATTTACCCATCACCTGTAATTAAAAATTTAAGTTTATTGTCAGGTTCATTCTGGAAAATGAGGGTAATATATGTTATAAGATATTTTCTTATCAGGGAGGTATTTATGAAAAACAATTGGGTATCTGAAAATCCATTTGTATTTATTATTTTTGGAGCTACCGGTGACTTAACAAAGAGGAAACTTATTCCTGCAATATACGCTTTGGCTTTTGCTGATCTTCTTCCCGGCAACATGCGTATACTGGCGATAGGACGCAGGGATTATACTTCTGAGTCTTTTCAAAACATGATGGAGGAAGCTGTTAAGAAATATTCCCAGAGAAGCTTTCAAAAAATTGTCTGGGAAAGAATAAAGAATGTGATAACATACATAAAATTTGATTTTATTTCAGATACCGGGGGATATATTCGCCTGAAACAGTATCTTAATAACCTTTCAGATGATGGTATTTATAATCATCTGTTTTTTCTTGCTGTAGCCCCTAACCTGTTTGCACCAATCGTAATTCAACTGCAGAATAATAATCTTCTGTCTGAAGGCAGTGGCTGGAAAAGAGTTATGATTGAAAAACCCTTTGGTGAAAACCTGGAAAAAGCAGCAATACTAAATAATCTTCTCACCAGCGCATTGCCTGAAGAAAGGATATATCGTATTGACCATTACCTTGGCAAGGAAATGTTTCAAAACATTTTAACTCTACGTTTTTCAAACAGTATTTTTGAACCACTTTGGAACAGGTTTTATATTGATCATGTGCAGATAAGCATTCCCGAAACCATTGGTGTAGGAAGACGAGGCAGCTACTATGATCGTACAGGTGTACTTAAGGATATGGTTCAAAACCATATGTTCCAATTACTGTCTATTATAGCAATGGAACCTCCGGTAAAACTTAATGCTGATTATATAAAAAATGAAAAAATCAGAGTAATGCGTGCCCTAAGACCCTTTCCTGATAATCTTTCAGAAAAGGAAATTGTTTTGGGGCAATACACAGGGAATATTGCTGGCAGCAAAACTGTCCCTGGATATTTGCAGGAAGAGAACGTTGCATCAAACTCCAAAACACCAACATTTGCAGCATTGAAGCTTTGGATTGATAATTACAGATGGCAGGGAGTTCCCTTTTATTTGCTCACCGGAAAACATTTAAACAGAAAAAACGCCGAAATTGTAATTCAATTTAAGGAACCTCCGGGACGCAGGCTCTATGGTGAATACTGTAATGCCAAATCTAATATACTTGTTTTTCGTATTCAGCCCTATGAAGGTTTTTATTTTCAGCTAAATGCAAAAAAACCAGGAAATTATTATGAGATGATACAGGCAAATATGGACTATTGCCAGACAACAGCATACCAAAACAATTCGCCTGAAGCATATGAAAGACTTATAATTGAAGCAATTCGCGGGGACAACTCATTTTTTACAAGCTGGGACGTACTTAATGCTTCGTGGTATTATATTGAGGACCTTGAAAAGAAAATAAGCAAAAATTCCTTGCCAGTCTACCAGTACCCCGCAGGAAGTGTTGGACCTAAAGCTGCTATAAAGCTTATAGAGAATGATGGAAGATCATGGTGGGATATACATGATAGTATTAATTTCTGTACGAGAAGGAGTGATATAAATGAGAATTTACGACATCAGCATGGAAATAAGAAATGATATGATGGTTTATAAGAACCAGGAAAAAAGGCGTCCCTGGCTGGAACAAACACGCAAAATACAGGAAGAAGGTGTTAACGAATCAACTCTTCACATCAATCTGCACACCGGAACACATATGGATGCAAAATGGCATGTTATTGAACATGGTAGCACCATTGAAGAAATTGATCTGTATAAATGTATCACACCATGCAAAGTGTTGGATTTTACGCACCTGGATGACTGTATAACCAAAGAGGAATTGCTGAAAAAAAATATAAAGAAAGATGACTTTATCCTGTTAAAAACAAAGAACTCATACAGCGATGAATTTAACTTCGAATTTGTTTACGTTAACCGTGAAGGTGCTGAGTATTTGCAGGAAACAGGCATAAAAGGTGTGGGCATTGACAGTCTTGGTATTGAACGCAATCAACCGGGGCATCAAACTCATAATACCCTGCTTTCGAAGGGAATTATCATTTTGGAGGGGCTTCGTTTAAAAGATATTGAAGAGGGGGAATATTTTTTGTGTGCACTTCCACTTAAAATTAAGGGCGGTGACGGCTCACCGGTTCGTGCGTGTTTGATCAAGTTTTAAATATAAAGGGCAGACAAAGGAGTCTGCCCTTTCAACATATTTTAACGTACTTTGATTTGGGTCCATACCTCGTTAAATAACGGTCTGGAGTCTCCAAGATCAATGAAGACCTCACAAATATCCAGTACTTCTTCCGAAGGATTATAGGCATCCATATCGGCAACCTCAGGATTCTCCTGCATTATTCTTTCAAAAACTTCTGTTACAGGTGATACATACCCTACATACAAGCTGTTCTGATAAGCATTTTCAGGTTCAAGCATAAAGTTTATAAACATTTCTGCCTCGGCTTTATTCTTGCTTGTCTTCGGGATAACCATGCAGTCAAACCAAAGGTTTGCTCCTTCCTTTGGAACAACAAACTTAATATAATCAGCACCCTCCCAGTAAATATCCATTGCTGTGCCCGACCAGTTTAATGCAATGGCAGCATCTCCATTAATCATCATGTCTTTTGTTTCATCAACATAATAGCCATTAACCAGGGGCATTTGCTGAATTAATAAATTTTTGGCTTCTTCCAGTTTATCAGGATCTGTTGTATTAACAGAATAACCTAACTTTTTCAGCGCCACACCTATTGTATCCCGCATACTGTCTAGCATTAATATTTGTCCGGCGTACTTCTCATCCCAGAGGATATCCCAGCTGTCCACTTCCTCATCCACCATTTCTGTGTTATATAAAATTCCAAGAGTTCCCCAGAAATATGGAACAGAATATTCGTTATCAGGATCATAATTAAGGTTTTTAAACCTGTCACCAACATATTTAAAATTAGGAATATTATTTAAATCAATTTTATGAAGCATATCCTTTTTGATCATTTCTTCAATTACATAATCAGAAGGGAAAATCAAATCATAGTACGATCCCCCGCCTTCGAGTTTAGCAAGCATGTGTTCGTTGGTTTCAAAGAAATCCTGGTTTACTTTAATTCCGGTTTCCTTCTCAAATTTTACCAGCAAATCAGGATCAATGTATTCCCCCCAATTATATATGTTCAGAACAACTCTATCCTGTTTGCAGCCTGGAAGCACTATTAAGCTTGTAACAATTAAAAGGCAGGATAATAATAAAATACAGATTCTTTTCATGGTATCAACTCATCTCCTTTAGTTGTTCTTTTATTGATCAACAGCAGCAAAATTACCACTGTTAACAGCATTAAAGTGGTTAATGCGTTAATAGAGGGTTTCACACCTTTTCTTGCCATGGAGAAAACATGTATTGACAGGTTTGTAACACCTGGGCCGGTATTGAAAAAGCTTATTACAAAATCATCTATCGACAATGTGAAAGCTATTAGTGCACCGGTTATAACTCCTGGCATTATTTCAGGTATTACCACCTTTCTGAATGCATATGAAGGAGTAGCTCCCAAGTCTAATGCAGCCTCGGTCGTGTGTTTGTTCATCTGTTTGAGCTTGGGTAGAACAGATAAGATCACATAAGGTATATTAAACATAATATGGGATAACAGCATTGTTAAAAAGCCCAGTTGCATTCTCAACGATATAAACAATGTCATTAGTGCAATCCCTGTAACAATATCAGGGTTTAAAACAGGTAAATAATTAATATTCAGTGCAAGCTTTTTCCCAAAATGACCCATATTATGGATTCCGATGGCTGAAAAAGTACCAATAACAGTTGAAATTATCGAGGACAAAAGAGCCACCAAAAAGGTATAATACAGGGCTTTAATAATATCACGATCCCGAAAAAGTTCGCCATACCATTTAAGAGTGAAACCACCCCAATGCCCCCGGGACTTTGATTCATTAAAACTGTAAATAATCAAAACCAGAATGGGAGCGTATAGAAATATAAAAATCAAACTTAAATAAAACCTTTTTAAAAATTTTACCATGTCGGTGCACCCCCATTATCATTGTCGCTCTCAAACTTTGACATAACTGCCATCGATATCAGTATCATGATCATAAGAATAATGGATAAAGCCGAGCCAAAATGCCAGTCACGCTGAACAGTAAATTGCTGTTCAATTAAGTTTCCTATTAGAAGCTCTTTATTCCCCCCCAGTAACCGGGAGATTACAAAAGTACTGACTGCGGGCATAAAAACCATGGTTATCCCGCTTATTATCCCAGGCACTGTAAGCGGAAAAATCACATTAAAAAAAGTTCTAATCTTATTTGCCCCCAAATCCATCGCAGCCTCAATCACACTCCTGTCTATTTTTGACAGCACTGTGTATATTGGCAATACCATGAATGGCAGAAAGTTGTAAATCATACCTAATACAACTGCTGTTTGTCCGGGCATTATTGAAAGTGTCGGCAATCCCAAAAATGACAGCAATCTGTTAATAAAACCGTTAGGAGACAGTATTGACATCCATGCATAGGTCCGTAAAAGAAAATTCATCCAAATTGGAACAAGAAAAAACATAAGCAGTATACTTTTATACTTAGCTTTTACCGTTGATATAATTAATGCCACGGGATACCCAAGAACAAAGCAAAACAATGTCGAAATAAAAGCAAGTTTAAAAGATTTCCAAATCACTTTTAAATAATTAACTTCAAAAACCCTCGCATAGCTTTCCAGTGAAAAAGACAGCGAAGACGGGTCATGGATATTACCTTTTGTAAGACTGTAAAACAACACCAAAAACAGCGGAATAACTATGAAAATTGCCATCCAGACCAAGTATGGATAAGCAAGAAATTTTGCTCTATTTTTCACTTAGCTCCCTCTTTTCATTACATGAATATCTTCCGGTTCAAAAGTTAATCCAACATTTACTCCTACCGGCTGCATGTCTGTGCTTTGGATCATATACTCAAAGCCGCCGCCCTCAACCATCATTTCATAATGAACACCTTTAAATACCACCGATGTAACAACGCCCTGGATAAGGCCTTTATCGGGTTCTGTAATATCTATGTCTTCAGGCCTTATAACAACGTCAACCGGCTCATTCTGCTGAAAACCTTTGTCTAAACATTTAAACTTCCGACCTGAAAACTCTACCAGGTAATCTTCGTGCATAATACCTTCGATAATATTGCTTTCGCCTATAAAATCGGCCACAAACCTGTTTTCGGGTTCATTATATATATCAACAGGGGTTCCCACCTGCTGAATAATCCCCTTGTTCATTACAACAACGGTATCAGACATAGTCAGAGCTTCTTCCTGATCATGGGTTACATATATAAAGGTAATACCCACATTCTTTTGCATATTCATAAGCTCGATCTGCATCTCCTTGCGCAGCTTTAAATCCAAAGCCCCAAGGGGCTCATCAAGAAGCAGGACTTTCGGTTCGTTGACCAAAGCCCGGGCAATTGCAACACGCTGCTGCTGTCCGCCACTTAAGGAATCAACATGCCTTGTTTCAAAGCCTTCAAGTTCAACCAGCTTCAGCATGCGTTTTATTCTTCTATCCATCTCATCCTTCGGAACTTTCTTTATTCTAAGTCCAAAGGCTATGTTCTCATAAACGTTTAAATGGGTAAATAATGCATACCTTTGAAATACCGTATTTATATTCCTCTTATACGGAGGTACATCATTTATCCTTACTCCATCGAAAAGAATGTCGCCTTCGTCGGGCTCCTCAAAACCACCTATCATTCTAAGTGTAGTTGTTTTTCCACATCCACTGGGTCCCAGCAGAGTTATGAATTCATTCTCCCTAATGTAGAGATTAATATTATCAACAGCGGTAACATCGTTATATCTTTTAGTAACGTTATTAAGTTCAATTATCTTTTTGCTCAACAAAGCCACCTCCCGTATAATTTAAAAATTTGGCGGAGTTGAAATCCAGAGTAGTTGTGCCAACCTTTTTCCACCGTTTTTTATACTGTGGGGCTGGTTTGCCTTGTAATGAAAGCATTCTCCTTTTTTAACCTTATAACGCTCTTTTCCAAGGGTTAAAATAATAGAACCACTCAAGACATATCCAAATTCTTCGCCCGAATGAGGATCATCTTCCTCGGTTTCACCGTTTTCATTTAATTCAAGAATAATTGGTTCCATCTCTTTCTTCTGTGCATTTGGAACAATCCAGTTAATGCGATAACCTTTATCCTCAACCTCTTTTACAAAGACGTCCTTGTCCTTAAAAACTACCTGCTCGTCTTTTTGCTCATTAAAAAATTCGGGGATACTGCTTCCAAGACATTCTAAAATGTCTTTAAGAGTAGCAATGGACGGTGAGGTTAAATCCCTTTCAAGCTGAGAGATATAGCCTTTTGTTAATTCGCACCTGTCGGCAAGTTCCTGCTGAGTCAGCCCATATTCAAGTCTCATTCTCTTAATCTTTGCACCGATTTGCATATAATCCCCCCCAAACAAAGATCATCATTCCAAACATCAAACTGGCTTATAATCAATGATATTAAAACAATATGGCATTATTTTGCATATACTTATAAGAAATATTTACAGTAAAAAGTTTAGTATTATTAAACTCGAAATTTTGTACAAAACATTTAGTTTAATATTGCTAAACACAGAACGAAATATATTATTGCACTTTTTCTTTGTTATGTCAATAGATTTTTCTTAAAAAAATTTGAACAAAAATATGCCCTTAAGTGTAAATTACTGGGCATAATAAAGAATAAACAAACGATATGAAACAGGAAAGCTTTATTCAACAGAAATGATTAAGGTTTTCCCATTTGAGAGAACGGGTATACTCTGAATATTGCCTTTCCTTCAACACTTCTCGTATCAACAGGGCCGAAACTGCGGCTGTCAAGACTGTTCTCCCTGTTATCCCCCATAACAAAGATATGTCCTTCGGGAACGGTAAAAGGGCAGTCCAGCTCCATTTTGGGTGTAAATCCTTTAACATATGGTTCTGTAAGTAATTCATTGTTTATATAAACCTGTCCGTCTCGAATATCAACCGTATCCCCTTCAATGGCAATAACTCTTTTTATCAAACGGTTTGTTCTGAAACTCTTATGGAATCGCAATTGAACATCCTTTAAAAAAACCTTATATCTGTTAACAAAGCCCTTTGTATCTTCACCTCTAAGAAATACAACTATATCTCCTCTTTTAGGTTTCGAGAACTGATAGTTTATTTTATCTATAATTAAAGTATGTCCCTCCAGTAAAGTATTCTGCATTGAAGACTGATGCACTGTGGTTAATGCATATAGCTGGCTTTGCAGCAAAGAGGCCACAAGCACTGCACCTATAAAATAAATAATCCATTCAATTATCTCTTTTCCAATGTTAACCTTATTAAGCTTTTGTTCTTCAGTCATTGCCATCCTCCGTTCGTTTAAATATACCATAGCATTTACGCCAGCTAAGTAAACTGCCTCAAATGTTGAATGTAAATATTATATAACATCCATTTCCAAATGTATATTGAAATTTATAAAATGCCTTTTTTGCTTAAATTATAAACCGCATCGTTTCTGGTCTCCAGAGTATAAGGATGTATAAGTTTCCCTTTTTGTATTAAATACATAATTGTTGAGTCGGTACATAATAAAATGCATTTGTCTAAATCTTCATACACATATTTCCGAACCTTTTCGGCTACCTCAAAATTCCTGCCCGGTTCGATATAATCGGCAACAAAAATAATTTTCTCAAGTATGGTCATTCCTGGACGCCCGGTTGTGTGCCAATATATGGCATTCAATATTTCTTCATCGGAAACCTGATATTCTTCTCTTGCGATATACATGCCCAATATACTATGTAACAATGCACTGGAGTTTCTCTGTATATCATCGGTTTCTATCCGGTATTTCTTTATTAATTCATTTTCATCCTTTTTACTGATATTTTTAGCACAGTCATGCAACAAGCCCGCTATTTTCGCTTTTTCTGTATCCACATTATAATGCATTGCAAGTTTTTCGGATTCTTCCATAACATTTAAAGAATGTATATATCGTGTCTCTTTTAGCGATTCTTTCAGTTTGATTTTCATTTCATTGATATCCATTGCTATACTCCCTGGTATAAATTGTTTGTTTTAATATATTCAGCAACTGTAAAAGGTACCATGTAGCGTATTGAGAGACCTTTTCTGATTTTGCTTCTGATCTCTGACGAGGATATCTCAATATGCGGAGCTGCCGAACAGATTATTCTGGCTCTGTACTTCTTTTTAAATTCGCATATCATATTGTTAAGTTTCTCTTCTGACACATTTGGTCTTTTAGCCACTATAATATTTGACAGCTCGAAAATTTTACCTATTTCATGCCATGTCGGGAACTGAATAATTGAATCACTTCCGCAGATAAAGAATAATTCCTCACAGGGATATTTACTTCCTATCTCTTTCAGCGTATCAGAAGTATATGATATCCCTTCTCTTTTTAGTTCAACATCTGAAATATCAAAGAAAGGATTACTATCAATTGCAAGTCTAACCATATTATAACGGTGCTGGGCCAATTCCAGCTCCCTGGCATCTTTATGAGGAGGATTACCTGTAGGTATGAAAATAATTTTGTTAAGTTTAAACTCTTCCCGTATATATTCAGCCAGCAGTAAATGCCCAATATGAATGGGGTTAAAGGACCCGCCGAAAATACCAATCAATCTGTTCACTACCTTTCTGTTAATCGGACAGGCATTGTGTTATATGCCAGATAGCCTTGTCTATAAGCTCATTAATTGTATAGCCCTCGGAACCGGGAACAACTATATGGCATTTTCCTATTGGGATTAAAACCTTAAGCGCCTGAGATGAAGATACCGCTTCAGCAACTTTAGGTGTTATTTCTCCCATCATACCGTTTGCAGCAATTATTCCTATTCCTCCAATAATAACATCAACTGTTTTTATATTAAAAACTATTGCATTTTCGCCTGTCGCAGCTCTATCTGCACCGGCTTTAAGCATTGCATTGGTTGCAATTACATTTGTTCCCAAGCCGGTTACCTCTGCTTGAGGTAGTCTTTGTTTTATTCTTTCAACAATTACCTTGCCCAATCCTCCACCCTGAGCGTCTATAACTGCTATTTTCATACGTCATTCCTCATTTCTAAAACAACCACTTAAGCAAATAGGGTTAAATGTATTCATGACCGGTATTTCTTCCGGTAGTTAGCCGGAGTAACCTTCATATATTTTTTAAACCTGTTGATAAAATAACTGAAATTATTAAAACCTACTTCCATTGCTATATCAAGTATTTTCCTTTCGGTATTCCTAAGTAAGTCGCAGGCTCTAATAATTCTTATATAGTTTAAATATTCAATAGGCGTTTTGGCAACAATTTTCTTAAAATACCTGCAAAAATGACCTTCACTCATATTAACCATTTTTGAAAGATCATTTATACTTAACTGCAGACTATAATTAGACTGAATATACTGTATCACATTTTTAAGTCTGTCGCATTTGTATGTAAGATTTTGCTCTGTTTCAGCTCTTGCATTTTTCAGAAGTAATGAAAATATGACATATAAATGCGATTTAATCAGCAATTCATAAGTATACTCTTTTCTGCCTGCAATCTCAATTATTTTTTTAAGTTGGTACAGTAATTCCTGCTCCCATGGTTCAATGCCCGATATTAAAGTTGCAAATATATATTGCTTTTTTATAATCTGGTTAATGTAATCATTCTGTATTTTATCATATGGATTGCTGTTTAATAAACTGGGATGAAAGACAATTGCAGAAAAACCCCATACACCTTCATCTGAAGAAGCGCTATGAATTTCCCCGCTCTTGATGAACAATGCCTGTCCTTTTTTCACAGTGTATTTAAGATCACCTACTCTGAAAACAGCCTCCCCTGAAGTCATCAGCAGTAATTCGAACTCATCGTGCCAGTGGCAGTCCAACATTTCGGATGAATCGTGATAACTCATTGAATAATACCCTAAAGGAAAAAGAAAATCGCCATGCTCCCTGTTTTCTTTTAATAATTTTATGTCCACTGGTGACCACCTTAAATATCAATATATTTGTATAATCAATAAATATACAGCAAGATTTTAAAGATAAATATCAATATTATTATATTATCTATATCGGCTGAACCAGCAGTTTTGTACATTAATTTCATTTACATAAATCACATGTCTTCTAAAATTATATAAAAAGTATCAGGAGGTGTAAACATTGAAATTCAGTGATGGTTACTGGCAATTAAAAAAAGGTGTTACTCTTTACAGCCCAATGGACGTACGGGATGTAGAATATTCGGGGAAAAAACTTAAGATTTTTGCAGCAACAAAGGTAATAAACCACAGAGGTGATACTCTCAATCGGCCGATGATTACAGTTGAGTATACTTCACCCATGCCCGATGTTATCGGTGTTAAAATCTATCATCATAAGGGAAAAAAAATTAAGGGACCTGAATTTGAATTGCAGAAAAAATCAGACACATCTATTGATGTAAAAACCACAAATGAGGAAGTAACATTAACCAGCGGAAACTTATCGGTAAAGATAAACAGAGGAACTCACTGGCAAGCAGAATTCTTTTATGGGGAAAAGTATTTAACGGGCAGCACTGGTAAGAGTACAGGCTATATTATAACCGGTGATGGTTTAACTTACGTTCGTGAGCAGCTGAACCTTGACATTGGAGAATGTGTATATGGCCTGGGTGAGCGATTTACCCACTTTGTAAAGAATGGCCAGGTAGTGGATATATGGAATGAGGATGGTGGAACAAGCAGTGAACAGGCATATAAAAACGTTCCATTTTATATAACAAACAAAGGTTACGGGGTTTTTGTAAATCATCCTGAACGTGTTTCCTACGAGATTGGTTCGGAAGTGGTATCAAAAGTTCAATTCAGTGTACCGGGCGAATATCTTGAATACTTTATAATTGGCGGGGAATCAATGAAAGATGTTCTCAGGAACTATACAGCTCTGACAGGAAGACCCCATCTACCACCTGCCTGGTCTTTTGGCTTATGGCTTTCAACATCCTTTACCACAAGCTATGATGAAAAAACTGTTTTTAACTTCATAAACGGCATGATTGAACGGGATATTCCTGTTAGTGTTTTCCACTTCGACTGTTTTTGGATGAAGGAATTCCAATGGTGTGACTTTATATGGGACAAGGATGTATTCCCTGATCCAAAGGGAATGCTGTCAAGACTGAAATCAAAGGGGTTAAAAATATGTGTCTGGATAAACCCCTATATTGCACAAAAGTCCTATTTATTTGATGAAGGTATGGAAAAAGGATACCTGGTAAAAGATAAAAACGGTGATGTATGGCAATGGGATATGTGGCAGGCAGGAATGGCACTTGTGGATTTTACAAATCCCGATGCCTGCAAATGGTACCAGGAAAAACTTAAAGCCCTTCTTGATGCTGGTGTTGACTGCTTTAAAACTGATTTTGGGGAAAGAATTCCTACTGATGTGGTATATTTTGACGGCTCTGATCCTGAAAAGATGCATAACTACTATACCTATTTATACAATAAAACAGTTTTCGATTTATTAAGGCAGGAACGCGGTGAAAACGAAGCCGTTCTTTTTGCCCGCTCGGCAACAGCCGGATCACAGCAATTTCCTGTTCACTGGGGCGGTGATTGTACCGCAAATTACCCGTCTATGGCAGAATCCCTTCGTGGTGGGCTTTCACTGTGTACTTCGGGTTTTGGTTTCTGGAGTCATGACATCGGTGGTTTTGAAAAGACTGCAACTGCGGATTTATATAAACGGTGGGTGGCTTTCGGGCTTTTATCCACTCACAGTCGTTTACACGGAAGTGAATCATACCGTGTTCCATGGCTTTTTGACGATGAAGCTTCAGAAGTTTTAAGTTTTTTCACAAAACTTAAACACAGACTTATGCCATATATATTTGCATCTGCCTGTGAAGCTTCCATGTATGGAGTTCCGGTAATGCGCCCGATGGTGATTGAATTTGACGATGATCCTGCATGCGATTACCTTGACAGGCAGTACATGCTTGGCGAAAGGATTCTTGTTGCCCCCATTTTTTCAGAGGATAAATCTGTAAAATATTATGTACCTGAAGGAGTTTGGACCAATCTGCTTAACAACGAAAAAATTCAGGGAGGTAAATGGCGCGAAGAAACGCACGATTATTTCAGCCTGCCTGTGTTGGTACGTCCTAATAGCCTTATCGCAATTGGCAATAACGAGAAAAGAGCTGATTATGATTTTGCAGAGAATGTTACATTTCACCTGTTTGAACTTCAGGACGGGCACAGTGCCGGAGCAGTTGTATATAACCAGCAGGGCATCGTTGATTTGGAACTTAAGGTAATAAGACAAGATAATTCTCTTTTTATCACATCAAAAGGGAAGGATAAACCGTGGAGATTACTGCTTCGAAATATACATGATATTCAAAAAGCCGATGACTTTGGCGTATTTTCTTCAGAATCCGGTGTAGTAATTGAGCCTGAAAAAAATATTGGTGAGTTCTCTATAACAATTGCTTAAGTTGCAATTCTCTGTTCTCATTAAATAACCAGGTGGGATGTATATACTCCACCTGGTTATTTTCTCAGGATTATTGCTATTTTAATCCGGATAATTAAGTAAACTTAAAATAACTGATATTTGCCTCACCATCGAAGATAAAGTGTATGTCGTGTTTTCCCGATATTTTTGAAACATCACAATGGATCACAGCCCAGGCCTGGTTAAGCTTCGGCTCCGGCATTGAAGGCGCGTTGGTATTTGGAATGTAAAATACTCCAATTTCTTCACCGCCAGGAGAATCAAGCCTTATTGCAACATTGGTTCCGGGGGTGGATGCACGGCACTGAACCGTTAAACCTTTTATCTCCTGTTTGAACATTGCATTATGAAAAGATATCCTGCTTCCTTTTCCTAACGCTTTCACCGAACTTCTGCAGTCTTCATACTTGTCAAAAACTATATTTTCGTAATCATCACAGTTTTCTGCCCATGTTACAGATGTCAAATCCCTGTCAGGAATAACTTCCCCATCTACAGGGATTGTTTTTTTAAGGCGTATGTCCTCCGATGATGCACCTATCATCACCGTTAACAGGCCCTTTTCTAAACAGTATATTTCCCTTGTAATATCATAAAAGTAGAATTCATCAGGTTCAATGTCAAATACAACGGTTTTTGTTTCATATGGGTTAAGAAAAACCCTGCTGAACCCCTTTAACTGTTTTTTGGGTCTTTTAACACGTGAACCGCTAAAACCAATATAAAGCTGTACCACTTCTTCACCGGCCGTATCACTTACATTTGTAACATTAACGCTTATCGTTAAACCACATTCCTTTTTAAGGACATCTGTACTAAGCTTTAAGTTATTATACGTAAATGAACTGTATGAAAGGCCAAAACCAAATGGATACAAAGGCTCCTGATCAAAGTACATATAAGTTCTCTTCGATTTTATAATGTTATAGTCCATAATTGATGTCAGTTGATCCAACGATTTATACCACGTCATTGGAAGTCTTCCTGCCGGATTGTAATCTCCAAACAGAACATCTGCAATAGCATTACCCATTTCCTGTCCTCCATGGGCAGAGTGAATGATAGCAGGAATATTGTCGTTAGCCCAGTTTATTGCCACCGGGTATGAACTTATTAATACTAAAACCGTATTTTTGTTAACAGAATAAACTTCTTTCAGTAATTTTTCCTGATAAGGTGCAAGTGTTATATCAGGCCGGTCAATTTCCTCTTTACCATTAATAACAGGGTTATTTCCTATTGTCACAAATACAATATCTGCTTCTTCTGCTATAGCCTTTGCTTTGCTAATACCGTCCTCAACCAGTTCTATAATAAACCTGTCATTTGTTCCTTTGCTGAAAGAATCCTTTTCGACAATAACATCTGAGGCATTGCCGGAAATTCCTGCAGTATTACCGTTATAGGTTTTTATTAAGTACTCATTATCACCTGCGGGTATAAAATTAAACAATTCTTTTACAAACCACCCAAAAGCTTTATCAGATGATGCTGAAAGATTATTCTCACAGGTAACAAACTTACCATTGGATATATTTGATAAGGTAAAGCTCCCCCATCCCCAGTCCATAAGGCTGAACAGTGATTTATCGCCTGGCTGTGTGCCGCTTGCATGGAGAACTCCTTCTTCATCAGGCTCGATATATTTCATATTTTCCACTGATTTTATCCGCACAATGTCAGAACCATCGGTAAAACTAATTTGAGCATTGTGCAGTTTCTTTCTAAGCCCTTCAAGAATTGTAACCTTATAAGGATATGTACCACTATACCAGTCGTTATATAGCTCGTTTCCCATAGGTCCTATAACTGCTATCTTTTTTATTTTATCTTTCTTCAATGGAAGCAAGTTTTCATTTTTTAAAAGAACAATGGATTTCCGGGCAGCTTTATATGCTGTCTGACTATGTTTTTCACAGCATAAAACCTGTTCGGGTGTATTACTATATGGGTTTTTACTCCTGGTATCAAACTGACCATACCGTATCCGCATCCTGAAAATATTCGCAATAGCCTGATCTATATCCCTTTCGGAAATTAACCCTTTGTCCAGCGCTTCTTTAACAGAGCTTATAACAAGTTCAGGGTCGTCGGTAAAACAGTCTACTCCATTTTTCAAGGCAAGGGCAACTGTTTCCGAATGGTTTTTGCAATACTTATGATCATTTACGTTCTGCCTGAAATCTTCTGCATCGCATACAATAAAGCCTTCAAGCCCCCATTCATCCTTAACTATTTTTTTAACCCAGGGGCTTACAATCATTGGTACGCCATTAACCTCATTGTATGCTGTCATAATACATTTTGCACCGCCATCGGTTATAACTCTTCTGAATGGCTCCAAATAATATTCCCTTATACTCCGCGGATCAATACTAACAGAACAGCTAATCCTGTCCTTCTCGTTGTTGTTTGCAAAAAAATGCTTTAAAGTGGTTGCTGCTTTCAAGTAAAACGGATGGTTCCCCTGTACTGATTTTACAAGAGTTCCGGCCATCTTCCCTGTTAAATACGGGTCTTCGCCATATGCCTCCTCAGTTCTTCCCCACCTTGGATCCCTTTCCATATCCACTGTTGGAAACCATATACTAAGTCCATGTTTTTCGTCACTTTTCTGGTAATATACCCTGTATTCATCGCCTATTACATTTCCTATTTCATCCATTAATTCTGTGTCCCATGTTGATGCTAAACCGATTGTCTGCGGAAACACGGTTGCTTTCCCAAGCCATGCTACACCATGAGCTGCTTCGCCGCCAATTGAATATTCCTTTATGCCCAGCCTTGGTACTTGCGCCTGCTTTGTTGGAAGTAGTGATATTTTCTCGTCCAGTGTAAGTTTCTCCAGTAAATCGGTTATTCTTTTTTCTGTTGGTAAATTTTCATCCCAAAAACCGCTTTTGCTTATCATTTCCTTTTTTACACCTCCATCAACTTCAAAGCATATTTCTCAACATTACGATATTTCATTATGTGGTAATCCTTACCATATATCTGATAACAAATTCTATCATAGTTTGAATTTTAATTCTTTCAACATTACAACAAAATATACCATGAATTTGACAAGTTTAAATAAAAAAAGGCAGTTAATATTATATAACTGCCTTGATATATATTTTATATTTTCATTAGTTATCATTTTCCTCATTACGGTAAGGGAAAATTTTCATTAAAATTGTAATCATAAGATAAAATAACACTATTACAGAAAAAGTACCTAAAAGTCCATATTTCATCAGCTCTAATCCCAAAGCTATATCACTCATCTATATCACTCCTTATAACGACAATAACCATGGTACAAGGGCAAGTACCATTCCGCCTGCTACTATTGAACCCAGCTGTCCTGCAACATTAGCCCCAACTGCATGCATTAATATAAAGTTTTGTGGATCCTCTTTTGTCGCCATTTTTTGAACAATTCTTGCCGACATTGGGAATGCTGAAATTCCAGCAGCTCCTACCATTGGGTTGATCTTTTCTTTTGAAAACAGATTCATCAGTTTTGCCAAAAGAACACCACCTGCGGTATCGAAGACAAATGCCACAAGACCCATTAACAGTATAATCAGCGTTGTTGGGCTTAAAAAGCTTTCATAATGCATTGTTGATCCAATTGTAATTCCAAGTAGCAATGTAACCAAATTAGAAAGTTCGTTTTGTGCTGATTTGGACAGTCTCTCAAGAACACCGCACTCTCTTATAAGATTACCAAACATTAAAAGACCTACGAGGGCTACACTGCTGGGTGCAATAATTCCAGCAATAATGGTTATAAAAATTGGGAACAGTATCAGAACAATTTTAGAAACCTTAACATCTTTGTATTCCATTCTGATCATACGTTCTTTTCTGGTTGTAAGCGCTTTTATTACAGGCGGCTGAATAATTGGTACAAGTGACATGTAGGAATAGGCGGCTACAGATATGGGACCAATTAAATGCTTTGCAAATTTGGATGCAACAAATATGGAAGTTGGTCCGTCTGCGGCACCTATAATACCAATTGATGCTGCAACTTTTAAGTCAAATCCTAACCCGGGGAATATTTTGTTCATTATAAGAGCCACGAGGATAGTAAAGAATATACCAAACTGAGCAGCAGCTCCAAACAGAATCATTTTAGGAGTTTTTAACAGGGGCGAAAAATCAATCATGGCTCCAACAGCTACAAATATCAGACATGGAAATAACTCTGTAAGAATACCCGAATTAAACAGTATTTGCAATACGCCTGGTTCTACTTTGTAGGCCTGTCCGTTTTCAAAAACATAGTTCAGGTTTTCTATAAAATAATCTTTTAATGCTGGGAACTGATTAACAATTTTTGTAACAGTTTCATCCAGCACGGGTTCGTACTCCCAGATTGCTTTGAAAGGAAGGTTAACTAAAATAGCACCAAAACCAATAGGGAGTAAAAGCATCGG
The DNA here is from genome assembly GCA_012521105.1 of Clostridiaceae bacterium. Classification (GTDB taxonomy): domain Bacteria; phylum Bacillota; class Clostridia; order DSM-8532; family DSM-8532; genus Thermoclostridium. The sequence goes on along the minus strand of JAAYNA010000107.1, from coordinate 227,507 downwards.
CTCATAGTCCTTTTTAATCGCAAGGTAAATCAATACCCCGCCAATGGCATACATAATCAGATACTGCCACTTAAAAAGCAAAACGCCTTCAAATAATTGTGCAAATTGTTCCATAAACACACACCTCATAAAAGCAATATTTAACATAAAAAAATACCAAAACTTGGGTTTCGGTATAAGTCTCGCTTTCATATAAATATGATTAACTGACCGGACGCATAAGCATCGTGCTGACGATCAGCTAAACAGTGTTATCTGCAAGCTACTCCCTTAGACCTTTCAATGCAACATTATATCCTAATAAAATAAAAATATCAATTACTTATTACCTTGTTATATATATTTTTTTAGCTATTTCACAGTTATTTTCTGAATTCTGAAAAATGTTGTTTTTTCTTGATTACAGAACGATATACAGAAAAGATATTATTATAATTTACTTCGATTTTGTATTGAAACGCAGTAACTGAAAACGAAGGCTACCTAACTTCATAGCCTTCGTCTTCAATGGTCTCTCTAATTAACTGTTCTCCAATTTTCTCATCATCAAATTCAATATAAATTTTGCTATTCTCAACGTTCAATATAACTTTCTCCACACCGTTAATTCTTGTTAGTGCTTGCCTTAGCACCTCCACGCAATCTTCGGTCATATCATTTACCGTTAGTATTAATTGAGATTCCATAGTAAACACCTCTGAAAAACTTACTTATTTAGACAACTATCTAAAAATACCGCAATAAAACTTATTATAGCACGAAAAACCCTTATTTTTCAATGGTTCTGACTTTCCGTATCTGTTATTATTTAGGACTCTACTATACAAGTCCTGCTATTTTTTCTGTTATTTCCCGATCTGCGTATCCCATATTCATTAGCCTGTTGTATATGTCTTTATTCAGTTCTGGTACATAGGTTTTTAAAAGCGAAATATTTCCTTCTATTTCATATTCTCCGACACAGGAAGGAATTAAAATGGTTTCTCCTTTGTATAAGCTTATACTTCCTGTACCGTAGTTGATTTTCCCTTCACCGTTAATGCATACATATGCATGAAATTGTCTGTAATCTGTATCCTGCTTTATATTACCCATAATTGTACAAAGCTCAACACAAAAATATCTATTCGCGACTAAAATTTTCAATGAGGCATTTCCAGATTTTTCATATTCCAATCCCTCATAGGGATATTTTTTGTTTCGGGTATTAAAATCAATAACCTGCATTGCCTTTTCAATATGCAGTGGCCTGAATTTTCCGTCCGAACCCTTTCTGTTATAGTCGTAGACCCTGTATGTAACGTTTGAATTCTGCTGAATTTCAGTCAGTACAATTCCATCGCAAATGGCATGAACCAGACCTGCCGGAATATTAATAAAATCGCCTGCCTTTACATTTATATAATTAAGGCAATCCTGCAGTTTATTTTCCCTTACTGCATTTTCAAAGTCCTGTTTCGTAACGCCGGGTTTTAGCCCGTAAATGAGTTTTGCGTCTGGCTCTGCTTCAAGGATGTACCACATTTCATTCTTTCCGTTATCACCTTCATGAGTTTTTGCAAATTCATCATCGGGATGAACCTGCACCGACAGTTTGTCATTAGCGTCAATAAGCTTTATTAATAATGGAAAGCCTGCATCATTCTTTACTAAATCGCCAATAATTTTACCGCCAAATTCCTCAACCATGGATTTAAGTGTTCTTCCTTCGTAAATTCCGTTTTTTACAATACTCATTCCATCAGGATGACATGCTAACTCCCAGCTTTCAGCAACCTTTCCTTCAGGAAGCTGTTTTCCAAACTTCGAAAGATTCCTGCCTCCCCAAATGTAATCCTTATATACAGGGTGAAATTTAAGCGGATATAACAACTCTATCAACTCCTGTTTTATATTTCTTCAATATAAACTTTCTTATATACATCTTTTATATCTTTCCATTCAGACATTTCCGAACCATCCAATGCTGCAGTTAAACATCCTGCAGCTGAGGTTATTCTTGCAGTTTCGTCCAAAGGAATATCTTTTTTAATGCAATAAGCGAGTGCTGCAACCATTGAGTCACCAGAAGCTACCGTTGACTTTACCTGAACAGGCAATGTCGATGCATGATAGGTCTTATTCCGGTAGCTTAAAACAGAGCCTTCTTTACCAAGAGAAACAAGTACAAGCTCTATACCTGTTTCATGTATAACTTTTATCTCATCCCGGATTTCACGGTAATTTGAAAAAGATTTGCCTGTAAGGCGTTCAAATTCGTGCAGATTTGGCTTTATTGCATATGGAAGGGCTTTGCAACCAAACTTAAATGCTTCGCCATCAGCATCAAGAATAGAAGCGACTTTCATATCGGAGGCCAGTCTGATACACTGTGCATAGAAATCAGATGGCATACCATCCGGAAGGCTTCCTGACAGAACTATAAGATCACACTTTATCAAATGTTCTTTCAAAAGTTTTATAAACTCTTCTGTATTACTTTTTGCAATTAAGGGCCCTGTTTCGTTTATTTCTGTTACTAAATTAGTTTTTTCATCCTTAATTTTCAAATTAACCCGGGTTTCACCTGAAACCATTAAGAACTCTTTAGGAAAATGAAATTTTTCAAGCAATGACAAAAGGTATCTTCCATTCATACCAGCCAGAATACCTGTTGCCTTTTGCTCTACACCATAAGAACACAAGGCTTTGGATACATTTATGCCCTTTCCGCCAGGATCTGTTCTGATGGCCTTAACTCTATTCAGTTCCCCTATTTTCATATTTTCAATATAAACGGTTTTATCTACCGCAGGGTTCAAAGTAACAGTTAAAATCATATAAAAACACCTATCCATATAATAATATATATGGTTATGCTTAATTTAAAAATGCTTTTATTTGTTGGAAATATTATAGAGAATGGCCTCATGCTCGGTTACAAGGAAAACCTGTTCACTATTAAGAAAATGCACTCTAACATTAATACCCGGCAGAGATGCATGATCAATTAACCTGCCAGAAGGATCGTAAAAAAGAACCTTCGAACCATATATTACTGCAGCAGTATTTTTGAAGACTGTAATATTTTGTATACTATTCTCCAACTCAACACTTTTAACCTCTTCTCCAGATGAGTTATAGAATTTAATCCTTTTTGACTCTCCATTTAAGGCAACAATGGTACCGCTATTTTCAAATAAACCCGCCGCGGTAATTTTATCGGTATATCCATGGGACCATATTAAATCCAAATTATTATCGTAGCAGAAAACCGTATCTTCTCCGGCAAAGATGTAACTGCTGTTATTATTACGCATAACAGGGTACAGGCCTTCAATTTCAACATTGGCTACAGGTGTTGTTTTACCTGTGCTTTCATATATTCGTATAATGGTAGATACGTTTGTGGAATTCATGCCAAGACCATAAAGAAGAAAACTATTATCATTATTAAAAGTCTTTACATAATACGGATAATAATCGTCAATATAAAGAGCACCAAGATTTATACCTGTTTCGGGAGCAATAAAATTTATAGTCCTTTTGTAACCATTGTTGCTTATATTAATAAATAATATGTACTTATCTGTTACTTCACCAAATGCTATTTCCTCATCGGCCTTATTCTCTAAAACGACTTTTCCATCTTTTATTACCATGTATGACTTCCCGTTCTTTTCATAGACAAGTATCCATTTCCCATTTATATTAAGAACAGGATGCCTTACATCATGAGTAAAATACCATATCTCTTCTCCGTTTGGATTTAGCAGTCGGATATCGTAATTTGTGAGCACAAGCAAATTCCCGTCATATTCTGCGGTCTGAGAAACATCAAGTTCAGCAAGGCTAAAGGCTCCAGTCTTATATTGGGAACTTTCGGATTGTAAGTTCTCAACCAAATTTCTAAGATTCAAGGCCTCCCAATTAAATTCAATGGTATTTCCATTTATAGAAATCAATACTGCAAAAAATATGACGATTATTAAGTTAATCAGAATAAATATCTTCAGTCCTGTTCGATTTGGTTTTATTGTTCTTTCTTTTGTCATTTGTACCTCAGCATATTTTATGTAGTTAGTTGTAAAGTTTTAAAAGCTCGATAGCCTTTGCAAAAGGTCTGTCTATTGTATTGCGAAGCATATTGAGATCATCATTCAGATGTTTTCTTGTTGCGTAATCCAATGCTCCGGTTACGTTTATTTGCTTTTCTGCCTGGTATTTTTTCAAAGCATTACTTGTTTTGGCATCAAGGATATTATCCGGGGTATCAATTTCATATCCTTTAACTTTCAGTATTCTTTCAGCATTAAAAACATCATTGCCCACTCCATTTAATCCCACAGTAGCTGATGATTCAAGTTGTTTTATACTGTTAATGTCTATACCTTCAATAAGCTTATAATCCTCAACAGGGTAATCGGGGTTTAATCCAACCCCATCAATCATTTTTCCGTTTCTGGTCAGGTAATGGCCCGTAGTTATTTTAGTCCATCCAATTATATCTGATTGATAGACCTGAACCTTGTGCTTATTCATCCATTCATAGCCGTCCACAATACTTTCCCCATACAGTTTTTTATACCTTTCATATGCGCTTGGTTTCAGTATTGGGTATAAATTTTGGAAAACCCCCTTACCAAAGGTTTTTGTTCCCACTAAAAACCCATCCCCCGAATCCTGGATAGCACTTGCGAGGATTTCGGATGCGCTTGCAGTATTACCATTTACAAGCACCGCAGTTACATACCTTGGTTTCGCAAGATATGAGCGGTAAACTGCGTCCATGCTTTCTTCAGATTTAAAATCCAGGGTTGTAATGATGCCTTTTCTGACAAGCAGTCTGGCTATATTAACTGCCTGGCCTACTTCACCACCATAATTGTTACGTAAATCAAGGATTAATTTTCTAATTTCTTTACTATCGGCTTCTTTTAACGCCTGTTCAAAATAGTGAGAACTATTGCTGCTGAAAGATTCGAGCTTTATGTACATAACATCATCATAAATAACCCAGGTAACAGGGCTTAGATTCACAACATTTCTTTCCACGCTGAAGTAAAGTATCTCGGAAGAAAAATTCCGAACAACTCCAATTTCTACAAAGGAACCCTTATCACCTCTGATTAAATTAGCTATATCCTGTGTAGAGAAGCCTTTTACATCCCGACCATCAACTTTTACTATTATATCATCGGGTAAGATGCCCGCACCTTCAGCAGGAGAATTGCTAAATACACGTGTAATAAGTGCCCCTTCTGAAGTTTCCATTAATTCCACACCAATACCCTGATAGTTACCTTCCATCGCACTGAAAAAGCTGTCTGCTTCATCCATGCTGTAGAAAACCGTATATTCATCCATTACATCAAAAATGCCACGCAATACCCCTTCTATCAGCTCTTCTTCAGGTATATCCTTATAGTAGCGATCCTGTACCATTTCTATAACACTGTTAATGTAATCTGAGTACCCACCGGCTGCGTAAGCAGGCGTTACAAATATTACTGTAAAAACGACTGCATAAGACAACAGACATATACAAAACCTTTTGATTTTAGACATACTCAACCCTGCTTTCTGAATTTTCTGCTCTATTCTGCCTCTGTATTTAATTTTATCATTGTCAATTTATAGTTGCAACCATGCTATCAGTAGCTTAAAGGCCGGTCTCGATAGTCTTTTACCAACTCTTCACCCATATATTTTATCAGCTCATACAAAAGCACCGAGGCCTCCTCATAGGTCATATATTTATTTGGATGGAAGTATCCCCTGCTGTCTCCGCTAATCAGACCTATACGGTAAGCTACAGCTACAGAATTCCTGGCATATGCCGGAATGTCGTCGTTATCTATAAATGGGGTTACCGCATACGGATATGAAGCAAGGCCTTCAAGACCAAGGGCACGAATTAGCATTGTTACAGCTTCTGCAGAAGTTATATGCCGATTTGGTGAAAAATATGCATTGCCTGTACCCTGAATTATTCCACGGTTGTTTGCAGTCTTAATTTCTGCATAAAAGAGATCATCGGTTTTTACGTCCAGAAAAGGTGATATTTCTGGGGTTTTGGTTCGTGAAGGTCTGCTGACTTTCTGCCTTGTTACTATGTCCGGATCTTCGGGTATATCCTTCACTGCTCTAACCACCATTGTTGTAAATTCCCGCCTTGTAATATACCTTTCCGGATTAAAATCTTCACCGGTACCAGGTATTACACCAAGGCTATAAAGAATTTTAACGGGTTCCTCTACCCAATGCCCTTCCAGATGCTTTAAATCGGGAACCATTAATCTGGTAAGCACAGGTTTGGACTCAATTCCCATTTTCTCGCTATAGTTTCTTAATACTCCCGTAGGTTTTCCATCCTTATCAAATTCGGGAAGCAGCGCATCATATTCCAGCAGGCTTTCTTCATAGTCTTTTTCTACATATCCGCCCTCAAAGCTTATTTGGTAGGGCTCATTTTCAATATATTCAAATCCTTTTTTAGCTACATTGGAAGCAAAAATCCTTGCAGTTCCGCCCCATTCAACTACTCTTCCGTTTATCACAGGCTCGGCAAGAATAGTAACAGTAACGTTACCTGACTTTGCAGAACTCCAGTACTGGTCATATCCATACTGGTTTCCTGTCATCTCAACTGTAATATTTCCTCCGGAGTTCATTCTGTATGTCTTTTTAAGCATGTATTCCCCAACATTATAATAAACTGCAGGTTGAGGGTCGGTAAGCCCCGAACGGGTAAATTCGTAATTTGCTAAAGTAAATACTGAATTACCGATTCTGACCACCTCTGTAGGTCTTTTGGAAATTTTACTTTTTTCAGTGGTTTGACCATTCTCGGTGGTTTCTGTAGTTGTCTCCATAACAATAACCCTTGTTATGGAAGCTTCATGTTCTGCATTTTCCAAATCATATCTATAAGTGGTAGTAACTTTTTCATTTTTTTTATTTTTTTTAACAGTCATAGTTCCTTCAAGAATAATAGGAGTTCCTGTTAAAAAACACACTTCACGATAAATGTATGTATTGTTTTCAAAAGGATTTGCTGCCGATATACCTCCCTCGTATCCCATTGAACCCATATATGCGAAGGCAACTGCCCGATCTGACAGGATTAAAATAAACAGTAGCAGTGATATCAATTTTATAGTTTTGATTCTTATTTTCATTATAATCCCCCGTGTTTTTATATTATTAATATGATTCAACCATTACCACAAAAGCGTTGTCTCCAAATTCCGACTTTATCACAGTTATCCTGTCTCCCACTTCCAACTGGGACGAGTCTATTAATTTACCATTTTTCACAAATACAGTATTCGGTAAAAAGGAAAACTGCGTTTCAGGAACGTTTTCCCATTTTGACAATTCATCATTGTAACGTATGCCCTCTTTTATAATCAGTGATGAAGCGGGCACGACAATATGATTGAAGGAATCCTTTTGAACACCTTCCAGGTCAAATATTCTTCCCTTATAAACAACATCACCAAAGGGAGCCGTGCTGACAAGCAAAGCTTTGCCATCCTGTGCAAGAACATAAACTGTCTGTTTTTTGTAATTTTCTTCACCAGAATCGTCAAAGAGCGACAGATCTATTCTTCCTGCATCATCAAATACTCGTGTTATCGAAGGATCTATAGTTAGTGTTCTTTGAACATTATAAAACTCCCAGTAAGGTTCACTGAATTCTGAGAATGATTCAAGTGTCATACTGTTGTACAAATCGATATGTGATATTCTGCCACGAATCAAAGTTAAACCCGTATCATCAAGAGGTTCCCGAATCCAAATAATATTTGCTTTTACCGTTCCGTCAATCTGGTTACTTGTAGCAAAATATGCTTCATCCCTGCTTTTAACCTGGTTTGGAGTAAGAAGTTTTCCTTTTTTAACAATAAGAGAAGTATCGTCATAGGTTACGGGCATACTTCTGTTCAACAGGGTCAGCCTGCTACGCCCGGGATCCGCATCAACAATTGTATCACCTGTTACTTCTGTTCGTAATGCATTATTTTCTATTGACATCCAAACTACAGATTCTTTTCCGGTAATACTTTTACCTGTGGCCATATACACTGTTCCACCTGCACCCCTTGGGATATTGGGACTATAATTATCGTTTATATCAAATTTACTTATTGCAGGTATATTGAATGTATTCCAAATTCCATCCTTAAATTGCCGCATGTTTGTAACAACAATACTGTTTGTTAATTTATCGTATGAGAAAAAGTCTGCTCTGTACACAGCATCTACCTGAATCTCTTTGCTTATTATTGTAATTTCACCAATTATTATTTGGTTACCACTTGTTTGAAGTAAAATACGCACCTCATCGCCCATCTTTATATCGTTCCACGAAGCCATCCTTCTGTCTTTAAAAATCAGTGTATTGAACGGAATACGATACTGTACGGTACTTCCATCTGCTCTTTCCAGTTGAAGCATCCAGTTACCCTTTGTCCTCACTTTACCGTACACAGGATAGAAATTATCTGTAGCACTTATTTTTTCAATATTACCTTCATTATTTAGTTTAATGAATACACTGTCACCGGGATTTAACGCTTCAATATTCGCAGGTTTGCCGTTTTTATATACTGCAACATCTTCGGCACGCACATAAGAATATGTACGATAATATGAAAGAGCACTCTTTAAACCTGGTGATGTACCCGAACCATCGGGGAAATAGAGTGTTATATACCCTAAATCAGAATTATTCTCTTCAAGAATGCCGTTGTAAATACCGCCCTCCTGCAATAAAACACTGTTTACATTCATCATCCTGGTAATAAGATTGTTTTCTACAGTAATAAGCATAAAAGTCTCGGGTTTTATATCGCTTAATGTTCTTTGGACAGAATCAATATAAATTAAGCAATCACTACTGACACCGACAACCTCAAAAATACCTGTTGATTCAATATTATAAAGCTTTTCTGAATCAATTAACCTTACATCAGGAGATGGCAATTCAAGCAGAATTTCAGCACGAATGGTTTTATTGTAAGCATCTGTAGAAAAAACTCGCACAAGCCAATACTTTTCACTCTCATTCTCTGCCATAGAATTAACAGGAATAATTGAAACAATAACAATGGTAATTATTAGTACTATTAATTTGGCTCTTGCTTTTTTAGCAAATGTCAATTCAATCACCCGTTTCAAACACCATTTATTTTTAAGCATTCTATATATTTTTATCGGTAAAGTAAAGGGATAAATGAAGTATAATACTGTTTCAAAAGTATGACAAAGAGATCTGGGTTTAATATACAGAATTGAAAGCTGACAGCTAACAGGTAAGTTTTGGAATCATAAAGCGGTATTCTCAGCCGGCAGCACAAAGGCACTGCCTTAGTTAAAACAACCTGTGCTTTTATACAGTTTGCGGTGTTGCAAAAAAATAACCTAAAATAATGGATTCTCCGTACTCTTTTGGTATATTTAAAATATTCAGAGAACCAAGAAAAGGAACAACATATGATGCAGCTACAAATACAACAAGACAACCAATAACTGCTCCCAGGGCTAAACCAATGGTTTTATTTGTTGTACTCAAAATATTGCTCTGTGAAATTAATGAGTTTATGATTCCTCCTATAACAGAAATAATCAACTTAACAGCAAAAAACACAATAATTATTGAAATAACCTTAAGAACAGAAAAAACAAGCAGATCGGTTATAGACGTAATGGCGCCACTTAAGACTTCTGCACCGGCTTCCAAAGGATTGGCCATATTAAACAGTTGGCCAAACATCATATTATTATTAAGAAATTCTTTTAAGGAAGGAAATTTCTCGAAAAGCTGATTGCTGCTTTCTATAACAGAGAAATCAACAGTCTGATTAAATGCCGGGACGGTAAAATTAGAATATGCATTTTCCAATGCCTTTGCAATGGTTTCCCTTATCTGGGTTTTTTCCATAATGAAAAGAGCCACAGGTTCTGAAAACAAAACTGAACATATGACGGCTACAATATATCCAACCAAACTGAAAACAGCTTTTATAAGGCCTCTTACATAACCAACAAAAGCACTGAAAAATACAACTCCAATAATGGTATAGTCAACCCAGTTTAAACCCCATTTTAAGAAATAATCCAGAGCTATTATAGCTGCAAGAAAAAGAAGTAACATTATAAGTGGAATCTTATCTGTACTTGAGCGTTCCCGTGACATAATTACCTCCAAAATCACTGTGCTTAAACCAACCTGAGAAATTGCCCATAATCAATATAAATATACCATGGGCAAAATATAATATCAATTATTTCAAAAATCTTCCCAGCAAAAACCTAATAATTTTCCTGCTATTTATAAGCAGTAAAAAAGGAGCCCGTGCTCCCCTCTTCTGATAATATTTACCTGAAAAAAGCCGAAATGTTCATCATTATAAATAATAATACAGATATAATCAAAACGCTGATGGCCACCGATCTTTTTTTCAATAGCATAAATGATTTCCCCTTTCAATACTGAGATTAAATCATTCTTTGCAATTCTTTATTTAACTCTTTTTCTACAGCTTTTGTTTCTATCTGAGAAAGAATTATAACACAGTATATTTATTTTGTAAAATAAAATTAATAAAAATGTAATATTTCCCCTTTATGTCAGCTATCGTTTCACTATCACCCGATGTGTGTTAAAATAAAGCGTAATTAAACTTCAGGGTTTAACTTATGAAACGGAGTGAAGCAAATGCCTTTTGACGGAATTGTAGCAAAAGCCGTTGCCGACGAACTGAATACGAAAGTAAAAGGTGGACGCATTTTTAAAATATATCAACCCGAACGATATACCCTTATATTCCATATTCGTTCCAACAACAATAACTATAAACTGCTGTTAAACTGTAACGCAAATTCAGCAAGGATTCATTTAACGGAGCTGGATTTAGAAAACCCCTCTTCTCCGCCCATGTTCTGCATGCTGTTAAGGAAGCATCTGCTTGGCGGAACTATTACCATGGTTGAGTGTTTAGACTTTGAAAGAATTATTAACCTTTATATAGAAGCATCGGATGAACTGGGCGATAAAAGTATAAAAAAAGTTATTATAGAAATAATGGGTCGCCACAGCAATATTATTCTTGTTAACAATAGCGGAAAAATTATCGACGCAATTAAACATGTAGATCAGGACATAAACCGGGTAAGGGAAATAATGCCTGCACGGACATATGTTCTTCCTCCCCAACAGGACAAAATAGTACCTACAGAACTGGATTTTAATGATTTTATTCCATCGTTCAGAAATGAACAAAGCTCCATATCTAAATTTCTGTTAAACAGGATTAAGGGATTCAGCCCGCTTTTATGCCATGAAGTATGTTACAGAGCAGGAATTGAACCCGACCTTCCTGCAAAGGATGTTGAATATGAAAAGATTTTAGTTATGGCAGATGTATTAAAAGATTTAATACACTCCTGGGAAAATAAAAAATACACTCCTACTGTGGTAATAGACAACAATCTGGAAAAAGCTGTGGACTTTCATGCTATTGAATTAACCCAGTATGGAACCTATAAGGAATACGACGATATTAGCGGGGCCATAGACAGCTACTTCAGATATAGTGCAATAAAAGAACATATTAAATCAAAAAGCAGCGATTTGATAAAGATTGTTAAGCAAAATATTGAGAGGTGCGAAAAGAAAATCAATATCCATATATCAACCATTGATGAAAACTCTGATATAGATACCCTGAGGTTATACGGGGAATTAATAACCGCAAATATCTACCTGCTTAAAAAAGGTATGACCCATTGTAACCTGTTAAATTATTACGAGCCTGAAGAAACCTATGTTGAAATTATGCTTGATGAAAACTTAACTCCGCAGCAAAATGCCCAGCGTTATTTCAGGAAGTGTAATAAAGCGAAATCTGCATACGCTTATGCAACAGAACAGTTGAAACTGGCAAAAAGAGAATTGGACTACCTTGAAAATGTTTTGTTTAATCTTGAGGAAGCCAATTCCCCGGAAGAGGTGGAAGAAATACGTGAAGAACTAAGGGACCAGGGATATATACGAAAAACAAACAGACGTATAAAAAGCTCTCAAAAGCCTTCGCCCCTTAGCTTCACTTCATCCGATGGGTGCCAGATATGGGTTGGACGAAATAACATACAAAATGATGAATTAACACTTAAATTTGCAAACCCTGATGACCTATGGCTTCATGCAAAGAATATACCAGGTTCGCATGTAATTGTTCGTGCTCCCGAACCTGTCCCCGAAAAAACTTTGCTGGAAGCAGCTGTGCTGGCAGCATGGTTCAGCAAAGCACGTAATTCATCAAAAGTCCAGGTTGATTACACACGGGCTAAATACGTAAGAAAGCCCTCTGGTGCAAAGCCCGGTATGGTAGTATATGTTAATTATAAAACTATAATTGTTGATCCTGAAAACCCTGAAAAGTTTATTACCTCATAACACTGTTAATTAAAGAGCCTTTGGCATACCCGGTTTATGTTATAAAGAATTTTTTCCCTGTCCAGCGTCTTATACTCCCCTTTATCATAAAGGATTTTTCCATCAACAAAAACAGTCTCAACATCAGAGGCCTGTGCCGAGTATGCGAGGTTTGACACTAAATTATGTTCAGGAAAATAATGAGGCTTTGATAAATCTATTAATACCATATCGGCGTAAAAGCCTTCCTTTATCTGACCTGCATTATTAAAGCCAAGGGCTTTCGCTCCGTTTACAGTAGCCATTTTGAAAGCTTCCTCAGCCCTAACGGCCAGTGGATCTAACCTGGATCCCTTATGAATAAGGGCAGCAAGATTCATTTCTTCCCACATATTAAGATTGTTGTTGCTGGATGCTCCATCTGTGCCTAACGCAACATTTATGCCTTTCCTTAGTGCGTCAGGAACAGGAGCTATTCCACTTCCCAGTTTAAGGTTGCTTCCGGGGTTATGGATAAATGACACATTTTTTTCCTTCATTAAATCCATATCCTGTTCGGTTACATGGACACAATGGGCTGCTATTGTTGGTAAATCAAAAAGCCCTATATCATATAAGTGCTGAGCAGGTGTTTTGCCATACTGCCTAAGGGAATCGTTATGCTCTTTTAAAGTCTCATCCACATGAACATGAATATAAGCACCCAGCTTTTCAGCAGTATCCCTTATTGCCCTGATATATTTCGGGGCACAGGTGTATATTGCATGGGGAGCAAAAGCAACCCTGATACGGTTATTCTCAGCTCCGTTCCATTTATTGAACGTTTCAATGGCTTCATTTATTCTATAATCATCACTATAATCGTCTTTATCCTCGTCATTGGTCAAACCGCGGGAAAGCAGGGCACGCACACCTGACTGGGCAGTAGCATCTGCAATCTGATCAACGAAATAATACATATCGGAAAAACAGGTTGTTCCTCCTGCAATCATTTCCAACAATCCAAGCTGGGTACCCCAGTATACATCATCGTCTGTAAGCTTATCCTCGATTTTGAAAATATGATCAAACAGCCATGTGTGAAGATCCAAGTCATCTGCATAGCTTCTAAGCAGTGTCATGGGAATGTGGGTATGGGCATTTACAAAACCTGGAACTAAAACTTTGCCCATACCGTCTATTTTTACTTTTCCGGAAGATTTTGGAGTGTCATTTTTTTTGCACCCAACATAGGAAATTTTGCTTTGTTCTGTTTCCACAGTCGCATTTTTAATTACCTTCAACTCATCGTTATCCCATGTTATAACAGTTATATTTTCTATTACATATCCCATGAAAAATACCTCCTGTAGCGAAAAACATTTTCTATAAGCAGTTTAAATTATATCCCTTTTCGGTAACTGAAGTCAAAAAAACCGGAGAGATTAAATCCCCGGTTCTGCCTTTAAAGATGTTTATTCAGCATATTCGAAAGCTCGTCTTTTGATCTTACCCCAACAAGACTGTCTACTACATTTCCATCTTTAAAAACCATTAAGGTAGGAATTGTCATGATTCTGTATTTCTCAGCCAATTCACCATTTTCATCCACATTTATTTTTACAACTTTAGCTTTACCCTGGAACTCTTCTGCAACCTGATCGACGGTTGGCGCAATCATTCTGCAGGGTCCGCACCATGCAGCCCAAAAATCAACCATTACAGGTTGCTCAGACTGAAGCACTTCTTTTTCAAAATTATCCTTTGTAACAGTTAAAACATTATTTCCCATAGTAATCTCTCCTTTGTTTTGATACGTTGCTATGTTTATTTATTCTTCATAGAATAAGCTAAAATCTTATTATTTATATTCCCTCGCTAAAGATTTTCTAACAGCTTATTATAAAGCTTCTTATAAATATATGTATTTCTATTTATATATAATAATAAATCAAATTTCAAGCCTTTTAGTTATTTTTACCTTCCTCTTTGTTCTCCATAAATTTATGAATTGCTTTCTTCATAATGCAATCTGATTCGATAGTTGGGACTCTTATAATATCACATCCATTTTCATGGATCTTTACCCGCTATCGATACCCTTTACTTTCCCAGACCGGACTACAGCCTTTGCCTTCTGCGTAAGAACATATCAATGTTTAACACGGTTAAACAGTAATTGAATTCTAAAGTGAAGATATGACGTAAAAAAAATGCTGTCATAAAATCGTCTATACAGATTTTAAGACAGCATTTCAGGGACAAAATAGAATGTCCTCTTTGTTTGGGCTTTTAATTATTGGATTATTTCAACTATAACACGTTTATCGTTGCGCATTGCAGCTGCCTTCATAACTGTGCGGATAGCTTTGGCAATGCGGCCCTGTTTTCCAATTACTTTGCCCATATCATCTTCTGCAACTCTTAATTCGAGAATAAGAGATTTCTCTCCCTCTAATTCTCTTACCGATACATCGTCAGGATTGTCAACTAATGATCTGGCAATACTCTCTAATAGTTCCTTCATTAATAACCCTCCATTTTGAATACATAATTTAAGTCAATAGTAATTGAGGTTGTATACTTTTGTACCTTACTTGGTAATTCCGGAGATTTTTAATAGCTTTTTAACTGTATCAGTAGGTTGCACACCTTTTTTCAGCCATTCCCTTGTTTTCTCTTCGTCAAATTTTATTTCCGAAGGATCTGTAAGAGGATTATACGTCCCAACCTGATCGATAAATTTTCCGTCCCTCGGAGCTCTTTCATCCGCTATTACAATTCTATAGAATGGTTTTTTCTTTGCCCCCATTCTTCTTAAACGCATTTTAACTGCCATTTATTTCACCACCTTTCAAGCTATAGAGTAAAAAAGTTATATAAAGTAAACCGTTATTATCCGGTAAACTATCCGTTAAAATGGTAACTTAAAACCGCCCATTCCCCTCATGCCTCTCATAGCCTTTGGATTAGAGAACATTTTCATCATTTTTTTAACTGATTCAAATTGCTTCAGCAGCTGATTAACCTGTTGAATTGAAGTTCCGCTGCCTTCAGCAATACGCTTCCTACGGCTTGAATTAATAATAGAAGGGTTCTCACGCTCTTTTTTGGTCATGGACTGAATAATTGCTTCGACATAGACCATTTGCTTTTCATCAATCTGTACATTTTTCAATGCTTTACTGTTCATTCCGGGCAGCATACCGAGAAATTGGCTTATTGGCCCCATATTTTTCAACTGCTGTAATTGATCAAGAAAGTCATCAAGTGTAAACTGCTGCGTTCTTAGTTTCTTTTCCAATTCAAGTGCCTTTTTTTCATCAAAAGCAGACTGGGCCTTCTCAATTAATGTTAAAACATCACCCATGCCAAGTATTCTGGAGGCCATTCTGTCCGGATAAAAGGGCTCAAGATCGCTTAGCTTTTCACCAATTCCTGCAAACTTCACGGGTTTTCCTGTAACAGCTTTGGTTGAGAGTGCTGCCCCTCCCCTTGTATCTCCATCAAGCTTTGTAAGAATTATTCCACTAATATCAAGTTTTTCATTAAAACTTTCTGCAACGTTTACAGCATCCTGCCCTGTCATGGAATCAACAACAAGAAGTATTTCCTGAGGGTCTACGCTGTTTTTTATTTCGGATAATTCCTGCATAAGTTCTTCATCAATATGAAGCCGACCGGCAGTATCTATAATCACTGTATCTAACTGCATTGATTTTGCATGAGCTATGGCCTTTTTTGCAATATCAACGGGATTTGTACCAGTACCCATCTCAAATACCGGAATATCAATCTGCTTACCTAAAACCTGAAGCTGTTTTACTGCTGCCGGCCTGTATACATCGCAGGCAACAAGTAATGGCTTTTTACCTTGTTTCCTAAGATAGTTTGCAAGCTTTCCCGATGCAGTTGTCTTTCCTGCTCCCTGCAAACCAACCATCATGTAAACTGTGGGTGGAGACGGTGAAACTGTAAGCTTTGCAACAGTTCCTCCCATCAGTTGTATAAGTTCCTCATGAACGATTTTAATAACCTGTTGTCCTGGAGTAAGGCTTTCAAGCACTTCCTGTCCAACAGCCCTTTCAGATATCTTTGAAACAAAATCTTTAACTACTTTATAGTTAACATCAGCTTCCAACAGTGCCATTCTTACCTCACGCATCATGGCTTTAACGTCTTTCTCTGTTACACGTCCGGCACTCTTTATTTTTTTCATAACATTCTGCAGCTTTTCAGATAAACCTTCAAATATCATACTTTCCTCCAGGTATTACAATTCTTTAATTACTTTTTCCAGTTTTTCGATGCATGAATTAATTATTTCCTCGTCTTCAGTCTCATCTAAAGATTTTACCCTGCGTAAATCCGATAATATTTTTCTGAGAGCCTCCTCATGCTTTAAAAATCTTTTTGCATGTCCAAGTTTTTTTTCAAACTCTTTCAGAGTGGTTTTACCTTTTTTCACACCGTCGTATACACCCTGACGACTGATGTTCAATTGTGATGCTATCTCACCAAGGGTATAATCACTATTATAATATAAATCCAGTATTTGATATTGTCTCGGCGTAAGTAACTGCCCATAAAAATCAAGTAATATAGCTACCTTTGCATATTCTTCCACATTTAACCCCTGTCAAGTAAATTTACTTTACAGCTTTAAATTATACATTCAGGTTATATGTTTGTCAATCAAAATTTTACAACTTTGAACCAGGATAAAATATGCACCGATGGCTAAAATATTTTAAAAATTCTTTTCGAGGTGATACTATGAAAGAAGATAAAAATAAAGAAAAAAAAGGTACCCCGAAGTATGCGCCGGGTTTGGATGATGAAAAGATAGTATATCAGAGTGCTTCAAAAGAGGATATCAAAAAAGGAAACTCAACAAAAGTCACCCGGGTTTACTTAGATGAAAATGAACCTAGTTAACTATATAAGATATTGCCTTCTTAATTTTCATGAAATATAAAACAAATATTTTGTTTGACATGGTTAATATTTGATGTTATTATAGCTATAATCTTTAAAAGTAAACAGTTTTATCAGTTTTCTGTAGCAAAAACACAAAATAAAGAATAAACTGTATAAAAACAATAACTGAAAATTTAATAGTATATGATAGAGGCGCATTTTTTATTAGTAAGTTCAATGAGGTATATGGGTACCGAAGATTTGAACTGAAAGGAAAAAATGCCGAAGGAAGATTCTTCCCATAAAGGTTTTCCTGGTTCATCAGTGAATAACTGCTGAACTGTCATCAATTTTTATTGATGGAGCGCTATCGGTAGTAATAGCTTTAAAGGCAAAATTAACTGCTGATGTTCTATCAGCAGTTTTTGTTTATACGGATATATTTACAAAATCAAACACACTGTATTTTATTAAGCTTTTTAATATCGATGTTGTAAAACAATGTTACATGTAGTATAAATATTTTGGAGGGGTTATTATGAAAAAGTACAAATTAGCTGTTGTCGGTGTTACCGGAATGGTAGGACGTACCTTTTTGAAGATTCTTGAAGAAAGGAATCTGCCGATTTCAGAAATATTCTTTTTTGCTTCCAGCAGATCAGCTGGTCAGAAAATAACTTTTCAAAACAAAGAATATGTTATTGAAGAGTTAAATGAAAATTCCTTTGACAGAGGTATAGACATTGCTTTGTTCTCAGCCGGAGGAAGTGTTAGCCAAAAATACGCACCAATTGCTGCTGAAAAAGGCTGTATTGTGATAGACAACAGCAGTGCATGGAGAATGGATCCTTCTGTACCCCTTGTTGTTCCAGAGGTTAATCCTGAAGATATTAAACTGAACAGGGGAATTATTGCAAACCCGAACTGTTCTACTATTCAGGCAGTTGTTGTTTTGAAGCCACTATACGATAAGTATGGTATTAAAAGAGTTGTCTTTTCAACATACCAGGCTGTTTCCGGAGCAGGAATGGATGGTTATAAGGATTTGGAAAACGGTCTTAAAGGCCAGGCTCCGAAAAAATTCCCATATCCAATTGCGGGAAACTTACTGCCTCATATTGATGTATTTACCGAGAACGGATATACCAAAGAAGAAATGAAAATGATAAATGAAACAAGAAAAATATTAGGCGACGATAGTCTTCGTATTACTGCTACAACGGTTAGGGTACCAGTTTTCAACTCTCATAGTGAGTCAATTAACATTGAGCTGGAAAAACCTTTTGAGCTTGAAGATTTAAAGAATACACTTAAGGAAGCTCCCGGCATTGTTGTACAGGATGATCCGGGTAATAACCTCTACCCTATGCCCATTACAGCAAATGGCAGGGATGAAGTATTCGTTGGAAGAATTAGAAGAGACGAAAGTGTAGAAAACGGTGTAAACCTCTGGGTTGTGGCCGACAATATTCGTAAAGGTGCAGCAACAAATACGGTTCAGATTGCACAAAAACTTATTGAATACCTCGATAAGGAGTGATTTATTTGAAGTATCCTATGTTTGAGGGGTCATGTGTAGCCTTGGTAACCCCTTTTTACGACAACGGGGTTAACTATGATAAGCTTGAAGAGTTAATTGAGTGGCAGATTAAAGAGGGAACTGATGCCATTTTGATTTGTGGAACAACCGGTGAGGCATCAACTATGCCAGACCAGGAACATAAGGAAGTAATTAAATTCGCTGTTGAAAAAATAGCAGGAAGAGTACATGTAATGGCCGGGACCGGCAGTAATGATACAAAACATGCTATTGAACTAAGTCAGTACGCTGAATCTGCAGGTGCTGATTCTATCCTTTCAGTAACACCCTACTACAACAAAACTACACAGGAAGGGTTATACAGGCATTTTAAAGCAATAGCCGATTCGGTTAAGATCCCTGTTGTGCTTTATAATGTTCCTTCAAGAACTAATTTAAATATTAACCCTGATACTTTAAAGCGCTTGTCCGAAATCCCTAACATTGTTGCAGTGAAGGAATGTAACCTGAATCAGGTAGCTCAAACAAGATTTCTTTGTGGCGACGATCTTATTATATATTCGGGTGAGGACGGAAACGTTGTTCCTTTGCTGGCTCTGGGAGGAAAAGGTGTTATTTCTGTTGCCGCAAACATCATTCCCGCCGATATGCATAAGATGGTTCATTCGTTTTTAACAGGTGATTTGGACACAAGCCGTGAGTTACAAATAAAAGCCATTAATCTTGTAAACGCACTGTTTTGTGAAGTAAATCCTATTCCGGTTAAAGCTGCAATGAATGAAATGGGAATGAATGTTGGTAAATGCCGTATGCCATTAGTTGAAATCAGTGAGAAAGGTCTGAATACTGTACGCACAGCGCTTTCTGAGTATGGCCTGATTTAACTGGTACAATACTTTACAGGGATGTTTTACGAAAGGATGAACGATAATGGTAAGAATTCTATTAAGTGGATGTAACGGGAAAATGGGTCAGGTAATCACAAACATTGCGCGTTACAGAGAAGATGTTAAAATTGTTGCCGGGTTTGACATCGATGATTCGGTGAGAAATGATTACCCTGTTTTCACACAATTGGACCAATGTAATGTGCCCGTGGATGTTATAGTTGATTTTTCGCATCCTGCAGCCTTACTTAATGTTTTAAACTACGCTGTGTCCGGAAAAATTCCTCTGATAGTGGCCACAACAGGCCTTTCTGATGAACAGGTTTCAAAACTGAAAGAATATTCACGCAATATACCCATTCTCTTTTCAGCTAATATGTCCCTGGGTGTGAATCTTCTGCTGGAACTCGTTCAGAAGGCTGCAAAACTTTTATACAGTAACTTTGATATTGAAATAGTGGAACGACATCATAACCAAAAAATAGATGCACCAAGCGGAACTGCTCTTGCCCTTGCAGATGCTATAAATCAGGCATTGCCCGAGAAATACAGGTATGTTTATGACAGGCATACCAACCGGGTTAAACGAAGTAAGGACGAGATAGGTATACATGCTATCCGCGGAGGTAATATAGCAGGCGATCACACTGTTATTTTTGCGGGAAATGATGAAATTATTGAATTAAGACATGTTGCCAACAGCAAGGAAATCTTTGGTGTTGGAGCATTAAAGGCTGCGGTCTTTATTCATGATAAAGAACCAAATTTCTATTCAATGAAGGATTTATTGAATATTTAAAAGGGCGGTTTACCGCCCTTTTATTAAAATCAATTTTATTATTCTTCCAAATCTCTGCCTCTTCCCCATCTCAATCTTCACTGTTCTCTTCCTCAAAAACACGGCTGTCTGAAAACACGCTATCTGTTTCGTCATTGTTGTTATCATTGTCAGCCTCTTTGATAGGTTGAATCATATACCTGTCGATCTTCGAGTAAACGTAGAAGTTTGTAATATAGCTTATTAAACCCATTGTAATAAAGATAAACAAAAGATAACCTATTACCGGATAATAAAATGAGAAAAACAGTAATACAAAAATAATTATTAATATTAACAGATTGGGGAAAAATTTCATTATTGCAAAAAGGAATGCATTTTTATAAAGCTGCTTGATGGTCAGATCAAATGTGACCATCATCGGATATATATACATACTCATCATCATAAAGATTACAAAAGCTATAATAATAAAAGCACTGGCAGCTGTAATCAGTAAATTATCGGTTCTGAAATTCAGATAGAAATAAATATCCAAAATTACAAGTACTGTACATATTGTGTTGATAATACTTACGATCATGCTCTGTTTAAAGTTCTTTAAAGCATGTTCTTTGAAATCTCCCCAAATAAAGGCATGCTCCTCACGGGAATAGTTCCTGAGAATATAGGTCATACCTGCCTGTGCAGGACCTACCGTAATCAAAGGCAAACAAACAAATATTGTCATTAACGGAATTGTTCCGAAAAATAAACTATTTACCATTTCTTCAGGATCCAGTCCAATATTCTGTGTTAACAGTAACTGTAAGTATCCGGCAAACAAAGCTAAAAAAACAATGGCCGGTATATTAAAAATGCCAAACAGTAGATTCACTTTAACAATGTTCCAGAACTTCCTTGCCAGGACATCAAAAAATATTCTGAACCTTGATTTTGGAGGTGCGTCCTTGGGTACCCCCGGTCCTTCCTTCGTATAGTCAAACAAACCAAAAAAACCTGCCATAATAAACCTCTTTTTCTTCTTTAGATTTTTGTTTTATTACTCAAGCCTGATTAGTATACTTATAAAAGTTTTACCAAAGCTTAACTCTTAATATTAACTAAATTGTATCAGAATAAAAAATCTTATTCAATAGTAAATAGCTTCTCTGCCTTCCCCGCAACCAATTTCGATTATGTTTGGGTATTCCCTATTTTTTCAAGCCATACAGAGCCAATACAGCTTGTGTCTCCATTTCAATTTATATTGTTTATTGTATACTGTTTCAACTGGATTTACACCGTATGACCGCCATAGGCAACGACGCACATTATTTTAGATATAACAGGTTTAATAGATGCTTTCTAATTTCGGAATTACTCCTTCAAATCCAGTCAAAGACATAAAAGCTATCTTAAGTAAGAAGGTTTCAAAAAATCATAGCATTCATTAATCATTCTATCTATTATCCGATTAATGATTTTACTTCCTTTATCTTCTGTTGCAAAAGAAGGATAGCCCAAACTCCCGA
Source organism: Clostridiaceae bacterium (assembly GCA_012521105.1). Taxonomy (GTDB): domain Bacteria; phylum Bacillota; class Clostridia; order DSM-8532; family DSM-8532; genus Thermoclostridium. The sequence continues at coordinate 205,465 of JAAYNA010000107.1, read as the reverse complement.
CATAACCTTCAGGCAAATTGCTTTCTTCATGAAATAAGTATTTCCTGAAATCATCAAACCGAATATCATGCTCCCGGACTAAGTCCATTTTTACCTTTTCGGGATACAAAAATAATGCAACTGATGTTTCAGCTTCACAAGCATGTCTGATGGAAGATTGCTTCTCAAGTATATCTGAATATTCAATTTCAGATAAATCGTATAATTTAATGTAATCGGATATTTTTTCCATGGCCTGTATGTGGAATGGATCACCGTGATATGTCAATAGCAGAAAATGTTTAACCCCTTGCTGCCTCCACCAATCCGTTATTGATACTATTATTTCTTTCAGGGTTTCAGGCTTTATTGATGTAGTCCCTGCTAATTGTATATCACATGGCAGATTAACGCCATAGTTTAATGTAGGAGCAACCAACGCACTAGTTTTTTCAGACAGAACATTGGCCATATATTCTGCAACAAAAGTATCATTGCCCAGTGGTAAATGATATCCATGCTGTTCACAAGTCCCTACCGGAATTATCAAATTATCATTAACCTCTAATATATATTTTTCGACCTCATTCCATGTCATATCAACCATTAACATTTGATTTACCCCCCTAATCGTTCCCTTCCCTTTCTCCGGGAAAATGGGCTCCGGAAGCCGCATTGTACAGGATATCCGGTACTTTTTAATTATATGCGGCCGGAGCGGCATCGCCAGATAAACAAGTCTCTGACCCAATTTTTTTTCGTCGCAGGATACTGCAGTACTGTGTACGATTTCATAAAACTTCTTCAGTTGTTGCCTAAATCAGGTTGACCAACAATGTTATACTGCTTTGAAGAACAATTGTGACTGGTTATTTTGTCTTTATCGGTATCAGTAAATCAAGCTGGATAAACTTCGCGGCTTTTTCTTCTCCCGCAAAGTATGAATATACATTGAGATGTTCTTCTAAGCAGCCGCCCATTCCAAACGGCTCACGCGCGTCATATTCATACTCGGTACTGTTTTCAATCCATTTGCCAAGAAGTTGCCATTCATGGAAATCACCCATCTTAATACAATGAGCCGCATACAATCCGCCCTTAAAGTATTTTTTTAGCAGAGGAGATGGAACATCCAAATCATCGGGAATGGTCACCCAAAATTCATACCCATATGTTTCATTACCAGTTGGTGAAGGATTATTAAATCCAAACATTCTCAAATCGGGTTTGATTTTTTGAAGCTCAATGCTTCTGACAAACTCCTCCAGTGGTTTCCCTGCATTTTCTTCGGGATTTTCCCCGAAATAGTGGCTGGCCGCAACGGTGTAAGGTGGCAAATGAATAATACGCACATTCTTTAAGGTTGATAAAATTTCATTTGCTTTGTTTAGGTCGTCCATAGAACATTCCTCCTTTAATTTGATTTTTGAAAGGCTAAGCGTTTGAATTACACTAATGATATCAGCATCATTGAGCATGTCAATCTTGATATGGGTATGCGCCATTGAATTTAACCGCGTAATAAATTTATTCAAAATATCTCGTATTGTTTGGAGCGCAGTTATCTCGGTATTAAGCTCATCAATGCTTTCCTGAAAGATTTCAATAATTTTTGTTTGTTCGGTATCATTAAATATCAAAGCAATCTTTTTCAACGGAATACGCAATTTCCGCAGTGCGATAATCTGCTGAAGACGTCTTAAAGCAGATTCATCATACACACGATACGCATAATTTTGCTTTCGAGTGCTGGGTAATAGACCGATTTCATCATAATATCGAAGCATTCTTGTTGTAACATTGAAGGTCTTAGTTACCTCGCTGATCGTCATTAGTTTCATCTGTTCGCCTCCTTTCTGAGATCATTGTAATGGACGACACGACGTCAAAGTCAATAGCCTTTGATAAATATTAAATAACCGGATCTTGAGAAGTCAAACATATGTTACGCATTCCATATGGCTTGAGCCTGTAATTTTCCAGACAATTCCTGTCAGCATTCATTTGTATCCATCCTGTCTCGGTAATCACTCAAAATGGTCGTTACCTGTTGGTCTGATTTTGAAATCTTATGTCGGCAGTAACATATCAATGGGATACAAATAATAGTAACGCCATGATAGTATGATCAGTATTCATTCTATCCCGGCTTCTCCAGTCATCCGATAATTTCTGACATGAGAAGTTTTTTCCAAAATTCCAAAAACCATCTTTATTTCTCCTGTTTTTTAGAAAACTCAGTTCCTCTTTGAATTCTGTTTTGAAGCAAGAAAATTTAGAAAGCAGAAAATATACCTTATACAGTTCAGAAAAATTGTTATTAAAACCTTGATTTAGCACAACACCTGTATATCCTATCATTTTTCCACTATGATGCAGCCATCTCAGGTAATTTTGTTTTAACTCCTCACTTATTTCTGCCTGCATGTTGCCGAACAACTCAATAAGATAGATTGAATTGAGCCTAATATAACTTCCGTCAATATCACATCCCAGTAATTCATTTGATATCTTTTTTGTTCTCATCTTGTCATATTCACCATTTGCAAATGCTTCTTTCAAAATAGTATGCCAGCAATTGAATATATCCATATACTCCTTACAATTTGAACCAAATGTTGAGAGTTTGGAAGCTACAAACAAAGGTTGAGCTGGCCTGTACCATTTATTTTTTTCAAAGCCGTCAGGCCATTCAATTTCGTGCTTCAATATCTTTTCCATGTAATCGCATAGTTTATCTGTTAAAGGATTTCCTCGTTGGATATCCAGCATTTTAATTGAATCAGCAGCCTTTTCTGTAGTAGGAAACTTCTGCTTTATTTTAGAGTTCCGGGAATGGAATCTTCCATATCCACCATCTTCATGCTGATTTGTTTTCAATAATTCAACCCATTTGCTATTATAAAATTCATCAAACAGTTCAGAATCAATTTCTTGTTTGAGCATTCTTTTTATTCTGTATCTAACTGTAGCACAAGGAGATAACTCTTGAATCCGATCGATTATTTCAGATACGTTCATAACATGCTTCCTTTCCAGTTCCAATCGGTTTTCTTTCCGAGTAATATCACTTCATTTTTATTCTTCTGTAGACCAGTTTTCTTCTAACTTTAATCCGCTGTATGATTCCCCGGTTTCTAAAGAATGATTCATCAATATATGCCTGACGCATTCCTTCACTGACGATGGACTTGGTTAGTAAAGCTATTTCTTTTGTAATCGTTTTGAGTAAGGAATTATAAATATTGTATTCGTTATTTAAAATAACTTCAAGAAAATTTCACCATAATTTTCATCAAGAAGACAGATTGGAGGTATTTATTGTCTCCATGTGTTTTGGATTGATGAAATTGATGTCCGGTATGCTATAATAAAATTGCTTTCATGGTAAATTTTAATTCTATTAATCTGATAGCTTTTTATAAAAAATATATTAGTTTGGGAGATACTGCATGAAAATCTGGCCGGACCAAAAACCATATTATTCTGTAAATCAATATTATCGGCAAATCTATGGTTATAAAGTTTACAAAATCTCATTAGATATTGGTTGCACCTGTCCAACCAGAGACGGCATAAAAGGTGTAGATGGATGTTCCTTTTGTTCAGCAAGAGGTTCGGGGGATTTTGCCATAGCGGGACCTATGAGTATTCGTGAAAAGATTGATTCAGCCATTCAAATGGTAATCTCAAAAAGCAGTTCAAACAAATACATTGCATATTTGCAGTCCTTTACCAACACCTACGGACCTGTGAATCTATTGGTACCTGTTTATGAAGAAATTCTCTCTGATGATAGAGTTGTAGGACTTTCAATTGGTACAAGGCCAGACTGTCTCTCAAGTAAAATGATAAAAGAGCTTGGTCGTTTATCTAAAATTAAGCCCCTATGGGTTGAACTGGGGCTGCAAACAATTCATCAAAAAACAGCGGATCTCTTTAACAGGGGATATGAACTATCTGTTTATGAAAATGCTGTTCTACGCTTAAATCAAGCTAATATTCCCATAATTGTTCATCTGATAGTTGGACTAATGGGTGAGACTTATGATGATTTTATGGCAACAATTGATTATATGGCAAATCAGCCCATAAACGGCATTAAAATGTCAGTACTGCATATATTGAAAGATAGCCCCGTGTATAAAGAATATTTAGAGAAACCCTTCCAATTATTAGATGAAGCAACTTATATAAAATGGGTTGCAGAGGCAATAAGCAGAATGCCTCAAGAGATGGTTATTCATAGGGTGACTGGGGATGGTAATCATAAAAACTTGATTGCACCTAAATGGAGCGCTTGCAAGCGGCATGTTCTAAATGGGTTGCTTCATTATATGACTGAACATGGAATCTTTCAAGGACTCAATTACAAAGGACCGGCAAACGAGATTAGCTTGCTTTAAGATAAATAGCGTCATTAAGTCCGATATCTGTATACCTCGCTCATCGGGAACAGTTGCCATAAGTAATATTGCCAGGGAGAATCATATTCGTACTTAGTAATATGTTGCATCTATTCATTTAGAGAATATCTAACTATTTCTTTTAAAACCGGCAAAACTTCGCTTTCAAACCATGAGTTTCGTTTAAACCACCCAATGTTTAGTGGAGAAGGATGAACCAAAGGTAAATATTCCGGTAGATAATTTTTGAACTGTCTTACTGTTTCAGTTAAGTTTTTCCCCATTCTTTTGCCAAGATAGTATTTTTGAGCATGGATTCCAATGAGAATTATCGTTTCTATATTTGGCATTTGTTCCAATAACATAGGATGCCATTTTTCTGCAAATCCTTTTCGGGGTGGCAAATCCCCATGTTTAGCTTTACCAGGGTAATAAAAATCCATGGGTAAATGAGCAATACGGTCAGTCTCATAGAATTCTTCATGGAATATTCCCATCCATTCCCGTAAACGGTCACCACTTAAATCATTCCAGAACAACTGAGTTTGTTCTGCTCTCCTTCCCGGTGCCTGCCCAACTATTATAATGCGAGCATTTTCAGAGGCTTTGAATAAAGGCAAAATCCCTTTTCGTGTGTAGGGTTCATTCATAGGGTCAGCTATTATTTCTTGTTACCCGTTTCCATTCTGACCGTCAGTTGGTTTATTATTTTTTATATTATTGTTTTACATATTCTTATTTTATTTAATGGGATTTTCCCTGTATTCGGTACATTCTTTTATGGGCTTAAAGGCATAATTTTGCTTGATATTACGATCCTGTGTCCGTCTTTTCTTGTTTGGGGATTACTGCGCTTGCAGTTATGGGCCTGGTGGGGAACAGTATTTGCATTAGGTATACTTGCATTATCTACAATTACGACATTTGTTAATTCGAGCTATTTAACCATTCTTGGCAATATGAAATTTCCTCCAAAAGAGATATTGTTTCTGAGAAACATACCAATACAAGGATATCATCTTGCTGTATTGATTGGAATACCCCTGATAACAACCTGGATTTTAACAATTATATCGAAGAAGCAATTTCTTAAAACAGAGATTCGGTAATAATCTTTACCTCAATTAGACCTGTTCTTCCCGCAGTTTCGTGGGCAGTTAAGTTTCATTCAATGTTCAGGGACAAAATCAGTTATGGTACATTGAGACATTATCATAAATGGATAGAACATGGTGCAAAAAAAACACTTGACACTTTATACGTTCCTTAGTATAATAAATTTTGCTGTTACAAATTAATAAAACAAGCGGATGTGCTGGAACTGGCAGACAGGCACGTTTGAGGGGCGTGTGTCGAATGGCGTATGGGTTCAAGTCCCATCATCCGCACCAAAATAAAATCCGAACATTTTCTCAACAGGAGAAGAGTCGGATTTTTTTATGCATACAATTATCAGAAAACAATTGTTTGATGCAGGGTTTGACCGGGAAGAAGTTTTATAAACTGTTTTTTTACCGGATATTCACTGTACTGTGCTGCAATACAGTAAAATCCAGGTGGTAAATCATCAATTCTAAAATTCCCATCTGAATCAGACTTGGTTTTATAAACGGGAATATTGCCTTCGTAACCAAAGAATAGAAGTATATTTACATCGGTTGCAATATTCTTGTTTTTTCCTTTATAAGTGTTACCAGTTATAACAGAGGAATAATCCTCCCTTGCTATAACAACCTGAACATTCTGTGTATTTAACTGAACGGGATCCACATGTACATTCTGCTCCTGATCCAAATCCTGTGAGTTAAGTTGTACATGTTCCCTTTCATAACATGTTCTGGCTTCTTCCATTACAATACATCTCCCCCTGTTCCTGTTTCTAAACAACTGCTATAACTAAATCATGGGGGTAGTATTTTAAAAATACTACTCCCAGACTTTCTTATTTAGAAATATTTAGGCTTTTTATCAGCTTCTACTTTAACGGCAGCATCAAAATCCTGTTTTGCTTTGTTTTTTGCTATGTTTTCTGCGGTATTTACTGTAACACTCTTTGAATCAGCATCAGCATCGCTGTCACTGTCGCTGTCGCTTTCGGCTTTTTGTTTGGAATTCTGCCCCTGATACTGTCTTTGAGTCAATACATTGTAATTTATCTGTTTGTTGTACTGTTTTTGTCTGGTATCTTCATCTTCTTTAATCTTAATGTCCTGTTCTGATTCTAATTCAGCTTTCAGTTGTGCCTTTAGTTCGGCTTTTAACTGATTTTTAAGTTCTTCGTAATCAAATTCGTACATCCTGTACACCTCCTCATGTTTTGATTTATTATTTACTCCATACATACTATGCAGCCTGTACAAAAATGGTTTCCATAAAATATAGAATATTAATATTGATTTGAAATAAATTGGTAATTTGTATATAATATAAGTATTAGTAGAAAAGGAGGGTCTTTTATTATGGGAATTTCTTTGAAGAAGATTGAGAAATGGGAAAGAAAAAAGAAATCAAAGAAACTCCTCAGTGTACTTAACAACGACAATCATGAAATTCGTATCCATGCTATTCGTGCATTGTCTGGCTTTGATACCCTTGATGTAATTAACGCATTAGCTAATCTTTTAAGAGATCCAAACTCCGAGATCCGTCTTGCTGCTGTTGAAACCCTTGGAAAAATTGGCTCAGGAAAATCCACAGAATTTATTAGATTCATGCTGGAAAAAGAGAGCAATGAAAACGTAAAGGAAGCAGCAAAAAATGCTCTCGCAATTATAAAAGAAAAAGTAAAACAGGAAGAATCTGCATAAGAGAGGGCTGCATAAGCAGTCCTTTCCAAACTACCAAATAAATTGACATCTACTGTAAATTTGCTTTAAACTCGTCTAATAATTAACTCTGATTAACCAGAATTTTATCCCTTTATCACTCCATCCCAAGTCCCATGGCACTCTAAATCTGTCGGTATTATGGCAGTTTACCAATGTATAACCACGTGAATCGGCTCCGGTCACAACCGAAATATGAGCTACCTTCCCCTTTTTTTCATAAGCTATAATGTCTCCCGGTAATAGCTTGTATGAAAGCTTCAGTACTTTATCGTATGTTCCGTGAGTGATTAAAGAGCCTCGGCCACTGTATATTAAATAATCCTTAAAACCCTGAGCATTTACCCAGGCATGGCTTCCATCCTTTTGATAATTCCAGCTGCCTGTTTTCTTAAAGCCTCCTTCATACAACACCTGAGAAGCAAAATTAGTACAGTCGCCACCAATGGAATTATAATTTTTATAATCCTTATTATAACGGAAATAATAGTCTTCATTATCACTGGCACCACAATACAAATCTGCGTATTCAACGGCTTTGTTGCGCCTCTCGTTAAGGTTTAAAAAATCTCTTGGTCCCTGACTAAGAATGAAGGCCTTATTATCTTCAGCTTTAAGTGTTTCAGTATTCAAAGAATCTGCAAAGGGATCGGTGTACCATTCTTTGGTTATAAGCCATTTATCAGTATCGTTCACAAGATCCAGTACATGATAAGTGGCGATCCTGAACCTGTTTGGAGTATCGGGCATATTAATGTATTCATATGTATATTCTGTAATGGACGAAAAGTTAACGGTTACCTTACTCCCCTGTTCCTTTACCCATCTGACCTTAAAAAATGTGTTAATATCCAAAAACTTCACACCCTGTTTCTCTGCCCAACTGTGTAAGTATTTCACTTTTTTCTGCTCATGCTCAAAAGCGTAAATTCCAAGCCTTGTATTTGCATTATATAGTGGCCTTATTGCTTCAATATCATTCTCTAACATGGCGTTATCCCGAGTAAGAATTATTTTTTCCAGGTGCTGAGCAAATTCTTCTGAAAGATCACTGTTTGCAGGAACCGACACATCCCAGATTAGAGAATAACCATCTCTATTATCCGGAGCGAATATTAAAACAAAAACAATAGCTATGAATAAAGGTGCAATGATAGCAATGCGCTTAGCACGGATAAAAATGAACATAAAATATCCCTCTGTAATATATTGATAGCTAATAATTTCATTGTTATTACTATATGAATAATTTTTTATTAATATCATAAAAACTGAAACAGGAAATAATTGATAAATGTTTCCATTATTTCTTTATAAATCAATTATAAACTTAGCATTTTTTCATGTGTTTACTCAAAGAATATAGTTTGGGTGATTAAAATGAGAAATATAAATATTTGCTTAGTTTCTATACTGATAATTGTTTTTTTCTCAGGTTGTTCCATTAATGAGAGTACTAACGACCAAGCTTCCGATGAAAATCAAACTCTGATAACAAGTACACCTATACCGCTTTCTTCGCCGGCAGCCGAACCTACATTGACAGTAACGCCTGAACCAAAAAACCCTAATGAGATTAGCAGTTTCGCAACAACAATTTATGATAAGGATGAACACAGGGTTAACAATATAAAAACAGCTGCAGAAGATTTGGATGGCACGGTGATAAAGCCAGGGGAGATTTTTTCCTTCAATGATACTATTGGCAGGCGTTCAAAGGAAAAAGGCTATGAAGAAGCCCCAATATTTGTTAATGGTGAAAAAAGCAAAGGTGTCGGAGGAGGAGTTTGCCAGGTCAGCACAACTTTATACAATGCTGCCCTCGAAGCTGATTTGAAAATAATTGAGCGCCACAGACACTCAAGAGAAGTGTCTTACGTGCCTGAAGGAAAGGATGCAGCAGTTGTATATAATTCGAAAGATTTGCGTTTTAAAAATACAAAGGATTACCCAATAGAAATAAGAATATCGGTTTCGGAGGATGAAATCAATGTTACCCTGAATAAAAAAACCGAATAATTAAAACTTATGGGTGGGTTTGGAATTAATCAGGCCCACCCATGCTGATAAATCTCTATATTAGTCGGAATAAAAACTATTGCATATTTTCCTTTTGGCGCTTTAAAAGTAATTCGCGAAATTTTGAAGCATGGAAACCTTCATCTTCTGCAAACTTTTTAAATACTTCTTTAAGTTCATCATCATCCACTCTTTTGGAATATACTTCAAAATCCCTTGCCAATTCCATGGAATTCTCCCACGCTCTCATCAGTCTATCATAGGAAGTTATTTTTACATCATTCTTCTCTTCCATATCTATCACCTGCCATACTATAATCAAAGATATTATCTGTATCAACTACGGAAAATATGCAAAGTGTGGCAGGGAAAAAGAAAACACCTTGTACGTTTTTTATATAAAATAGTTCAATCTGTCCAGTAATCCATTGCCGGGAATGACGCTTGATAGCATATACAAAGGTATTGGGAAATACGGGAACCCTGCGGCATATGGTGATAATTCGTAAAGCTGATAGTATATAACAAGGGTATGATCTGAAACATAATAATCCTGATCAGGTGAAATACCCTTAAAGCTGTCAAGAACAGGTATATCCCTCTCCCTGATTTGCCGGCTTATTTCAGCATTAATAATCTCCATATACCCCGGCTTAAAAAGTTGATGTAAACTGAAACTCTCACCAGTTCCAGTATCCATTGTTAATGACTTTGTTACGGTCATGGGATGGGCTCCGCCGAAATCAGCCAAACCTACCAGCAGTATGCTAAGTATTCCTCTTTGGTTGTTCTTAATTTCAAATGAGCCTTCGATTATGGTTTTTAAATCGGGCCGGTCAAGGGATTTTACAAGTTCCATAACAGCATTTCTTATTTTCATATTCATTAGTATAATCGCATTCACATTCTCATGGCCTGCAACCTGAGGATACAACATGGTAATATTGGGCCTGCGGTATACGCGGATAATAATATCGGCAGGCCTTTTAATTAACAACATAAAGAACCATCGCCTTACATAGAATCTGTTCATATTATTCTATGCTTAAGGCAATGGTTATGAGTACAGATTACTTAAAACTGCCAAAGAAATTATAGAGGAGGCAACCCGCTTGAGTCTTTTTATTATTTAAAATATTCTACCCCAGATTCAAAAATTTTCTGTTCCATTTCCCCCGGAACATTCTTAAAGGTGTATTTCGAATATCGTTCACTATGCCCCATCTTGCCAAAAATTCTGCCATCCGGACTTGTTATGCCTTCCACTGCATTTAGCGAACCGTTCGGATTAAATTTAACGTCGTAGGTTGGGTTACCATCGAAATCCACATATTGAGTGGCTATCTGGCGGTTTTCCAATAACTTCTTAAAGGTATCTTCACCTGCAACAAACCTTCCATCAAAATGGGAAATTGCTACTGTATGAATGTCTCCAGGCAGAGTTTTCGACAGCCATGGCGACAGTGAAGACACAACCTTTGTTCTTACAAGGCGGGAAATGTATTTACCTGTTATATTCAATGTTAATGTGGGACTGTTTTCGTCCTGTTCACGAATTTCCCCGTAAGGCAGTAACCCAAGTTTAAGCAGTGCATGAAACCCGCCGGATATGCCAAGCATCAGCCCATCACGGTTCTTAATAAACTCCATTATAGCATCAGCAAGCACGGGTTTACCGAGTACTGCAGCAATAAATTTCCCTGAACCTTCAAGCCTGTCACTTGCACTAAAGCCACCAGGAACCATAATTATTTGGCTGTTTAGGATCTTCTCCTTCATCACCTGAACTGATTCCTTTATTTCAGCAGAAGTTAAATTCTTCATAACAAATACATCGGTGACTGCACCTGCTTTTTCAAAAGCACTTATAAGGTCATATTCGCAATTAGTTCCCGGAAAAACCGGTATAAACACACGGGGTTTCGCAAAGACCTCGCTGTGGTGTATTGGTTTCATTCGGTTAAAAATGAAATCTTCGGGTCTATCATTTTGCTGTTTGATGCTTGTTGGGAAAACGCTTTCCAATGGTTCCTGCCACAGGGCTTTAAGTTCATTTAGATCCATTACCGAACTTCCAATAGAAATAACAGGTTCAATTACTGTTTTCCCAAGGACTTCATAATCCAAGCCTGTAAACAAGTCTCCAACATTAAAGCTTTCGGATATTTCAAGGATAATATTTCCATATTCAGGGGCAAACCAGTCTATTGAACTTATATCCTTAGATGATATAAAGCCAATGTCATTTCCAAAAGCCATTTTGGATACAGCCTCGGCAATACCCCCATATTTAACAGAACAGGCAGATAAAACCTTGCTTTCGGAAATCAGCTGATGAATTCCGGAATATGTCTTATTTAAATGCTCAAAATCCGGAAGGCCAATGGAGTCTTTTTTAATTTTAACCAGTACTACGGTACTTCCTGCCTTCTTAAATTCAGGGGACAATACATTTGTAACATCAGCTGTGCAGACGGCAAAGGAAACCAATGTAGGCGGTACATTCAAATCGTTGAAGGTACCCGACATGCTGTCCTTTCCGCCAATTGCAGGTATTTTCAAATTCATCTGGGCATAAAATGCGCCCATTAATGCACTGAAAGGTTTTCCCCATTTTGCAGGGTCCTTACCTAATTTTTCAAAGTATTCCTGCAGTGATAAACGTATTTTTGTATGGTCCCCTCCCATCGCAACAATTTTCGCTACCGATTCAACTACAGCATACACAGCGCCATGAAAAGGACTGTTAGTGGAAAGATCGGGATTGAAGCCAAAAGACATTAACGTTCCTGTGTTGGTTTCACCATTTAGAACAGGTATCTTTGCCGCCATTCCCTCAGCAGGAGTTAACTGGTTTTTACCTCCAAGAGGCATTTGAACAGTACCTGCTCCTACCGTGCTGTCGAACATTTCAACAAGACCTTTCTGGCTGCAAACATTAAGCTGTTGAAGGTTATGCCTAAAGGCCTCCTGAAAATCCCTGTCTGTTTTTATTTCGTATTTTTTAGTATTTACCGGCTCCGGTTCTTTAACTACTACGTTAATTTTCTGCCTCACACCGTTCGTATTTAAAAAATCACGGCTGATGTCGACTATTGTTTCACCCTGCCATTTCATTATTAATCGATTATTGTCGGTAACTCTTGCAACAACAGATGCTTCCAGGTTCTCTTCCCTGGAAAATGCTATGAATTTTTCAGCATCATCTTTGGAAACCACCACGGCCATTCTTTCCTGGGATTCTGAAATTGCAATTTCGGTACCGTCAAGACCCGGGTATTTCTTTGGAACGGCATCCAAATCAATCTCAAGTCCGTCGGCAAGTTCTCCAATAGCAACAGATACTCCGCCGGCACCAAAATCATTGCATTTTTTAATAAGCGTTGAGGCTTCCGGATTTCTGAATAAACGCAGTATATTTCTTTCTATGGCAGGATTTCCTTTTTGAACTTCAGCACCACTCTCGATCAATGATTCTTCGGTGTGTTCTTTCGATGAACCTGTGGCACCACCTAAGCCATCCCGGCCTGTTCTGCCACCAACTAGAATAATAACATCACCGGCTTCGGGTTTTTCTCTGAATACGTTTCTTTTCGGTGCTGCTGCAATTACAGCTCCCAACTCCATTCTTTTTGCTATATAACCTTCATGGTATATTTCATGAACCTGTCCTGTTGCAACGCCAATCTGGTTACCATATGAACTATACCCTAAAGCTGCCTGGTTTGTTATAACCCGTTGGGGTAATTTTCCCGGCAGTGTCTTTGCAATGGGCTTTGTTGGGTCTCCACATCCGGTAATTCTCATGGCCTGATAAACATATGCTCTTCCCGATAATGGGTCACGGATAGCACCGCCAAGACATGTCGCAGCTCCTCCAAAAGGTTCTATTTCGGTGGGATGATTATGAGTTTCATTTTTGAACATTACAAGGTATGGCTCTTTCCTGCCATCTATATCAACATCAACAACAATACTGCACGCGTTAATTTCGTCGGATTCATCCAGGTCCTGTAACAGTCCTGCACGCTTCAGTTCCTTCATGGCCAGCGTTGCTATATCCATCAGACAAATTGATTTTTCTTTTTCCTTATATACATTTTTACGGGTTTGAAGATATAAATTATAAACGTCGGATACTTTTTCAGAAACAGGACCCTTATCAAAGGAAACATCTTCAATTTCGGTATGAAATGTTGTATGTCTGCAGTGATCGGACCAGTAAGTGTCAATTAGTCTTAGTTCGGTAATTGTAGGGTTTCTTTTTTCTGAGTCTCTGAAATAATTCCTGCAAAAGACAAGGTCTTCAAAGGACATAGCAAAGCCAAGTTTTGATGATAGCTCTTTCAGGGCTTCATTGTCCATTGTAATAAATCCTTCTACGATTTCAACACTGTCTGGATTTCTGTGTTCTTCGTGAAGCGTATTTGGTTTTTTCAGTTCTGCCAGTCTGCTTTCAACCGGGTTTATAAAATACTCTTTAATTCTTTCAAAGGCCTGGTCTGCTATTTTTCCTTCAATTACTATTACCGTTGCAGTTCTAACTGCAGGTCTTTCACCTTCGGTTATTACCTGTATGCATTGAGCGCAGCTGTCCGCCCGCTGATCATACTGACCGGGCAGAAGTTCAGCTGCAAAAAACTTATCTTCATTATTGACGGGTAATTCTTCTTCATATATGAAGTTTACAGACGGGTCAGAGAAAATAAAATATTTTACCCTTTCATAGTCTTCATCTGATACGCCTTCTATATCATACCTGTCAAGAATTCTGACATTTTTTATACCGCTTATTTCAAGATATTCTGTTATTTCTTCCCGAAGTTTATAAGCTTTGATATCGAAATCAGGTTTTTTCTCAACGTAGATTCTTCTTACAGACATTGTCATTCCTCGCTTTTTTTTTTATTTTGCAAAAGACTAAAATGCTTACATTAAATAGCACAGGATACTTTACTAAATTAATTTATCATATATTTTTTTGCAGTTCAACAAATGCAAAACTTAACATTGAGTTTTTATGCATAGAAAAAAGGACGATATAAACCGTCCTTTTTGTAAAAATTTCACATACAGAACATGTTATCCTTTTTCTTCTCCGAGGGTTAGCTCTATGTCCAGGTATTGTCCTCTTGTAAGATCAGAACTTTCTATACGGTAAATTTTTAATGTTATAACATCGCCTGCCTTATATTTATTCTTTTCAGTTTCCAGCTCACTGAAGGTTTTAACTGGAACTCCGTTAAACTCAACTATTATATCTCCTTTTTTGATACCCGAATTGTAAGCCGCACTTAAAGGCATTACATCACCAACCAATAGACCCACTGGGACTTTAAACCTTTCAGCCATGGCTTCATTAAACCTGGTATCAATTTCAACACCCAACTGTGGACGCCCTTTTACGTAACCGTCTGATATCAGGCTGTTGGCAATTTCCATAGCGGTGTTAATTGGAATTGCAAACCCAAGACCTTCGTAATTTGAACCACTGATTTTTACAGTGTTAACACCGATAACTTCTCCCTTTGCATTTACCAGTGCCCCTCCGCTGTTTCCAGGGTTAATTGCAGCATCCGTTTGAATAACTTTCAATGGCTGCCCTGTTCCTACCTGTATTTGACGGTTTAACCCGCTGATTATACCCTGTGTAACAGAGCCCATGAACTCAAGACCTGCAGGGTTTCCTATTGCTATTGCCAGCTCTCCTACCTTCAGCTCATCAGAGTTTCCTATATCAACGGCAGGCAGTTCTGACAGATCTATTTTAAGTACAGCAATATCTGTTCTTTCATCCCGTCCAACAACGATAGCATCGTAAAATTGATCGGTTTGATTCGGAAGTATTACTTGAATTGAAGCGCCCTGGGAAATTTTATTGCCTGAACCTATAGCTGACTCAATAACATGGTTATTTGTCAGAATGTAACCATCACTTCTTATTATTATCCCAGAGCCTGAGCCACTGCTCTGCTGTGCCCCAAACCAGAAATCCTGTATCAGGTAGTTAACCTTGATTCCAACAATTGAAGGACTGACCTTTTCTGCAATGGCTGTTGCAGGGGATTCGGTATTGTTAACAATCTCAATCTGCTTAACCAGTTGAGTTTCGGTTTGAGATTTATTGCCTGGCAGCTGGTTATTTTTAGCCAGGGCGGGAGCACCAAACTGGAACCATGCACCTACTAAGGCACCACCAATTACAGAACTTATCAGGGCTACAATTAAAAGGGGCAATATCATTTCCCGAATTTTACCTTTACGAGGCTTTTCATAGCGTTCAGAGTAAAAAGAGGATGTCTTTAAGTCATCGTAGTTCTGGTTATATGAACTATAATAGCTGTAATAGGGGTTTGTATTTTGCTGGTTGTTTGAATAACCCTGATATGAGTATGAATTATTATTTTCATAATTGTTATTATTATATTCACTCATAAATATCTCTCCTTTCAAGCTAATTTATGTATTTTACTAATAAATACATCTTTATAGATTTGCTATTATATATTTTCAGATTACGCTTTTATTCTAAACAAAATTTTTTACATCAGTATGAATAATTTGTGAATTGTTTTTTCTTTATTAATCATATCTTTCCTCCTATTACCTCAGGTACTACATTTTTCAGGTTTACATAATCGGTCATACCTGTTAAAATGATCGGCGTAAAAAAGCCGAATTTCCTTCACTGGAATACGGGGGATATTTTTGGGGTGAATCTTTATATTTCATATAAAGTAGGGCGCCTCGGCCCAAACCCGTCAACTAACCTCGGAGGCTAATAAGGAGGAGAAAAAATGAATAGAAAAGTAAAGGTATTTTTTGCAGTACTGGTATTATCATCTTTGGTTCCGACCTTTGCAAGTGCTGCTACCTACACTGTAGTAAAGGGTGATTCTCTTTACACAATAGGACAGCTCTTTGGAACAACATCCAGTAATATTATGAACCAAAACGGGCTTAAGAGTACTGTAATCCACCCGGGCCAGAAGCTTAATGTTTCAGCCGATGTATATACAGTGCAAAAAGGTGATAGTTTATACCTGATTGCAAAAAAATACGGAATATCGCTATATTCTTTAAGAAAAGCTAATGGGAAATGGGACGACCTGATTTACGTTGGACAGAATCTTATAATTCCCGGACAGGCAGCTAAAACCGGATCTGTCGGTGCCACTGCTACAAATAAAGGTGTAATACCATATACCCAGAGTGATCTTGACCTTCTTGCCAGACTGATTACTGCAGAAGCAAACAATCAGCCATATACCGCAAAAGTAGCGGTTGGAGCTGTTGTTGTAAACCGTGTAAAGGATTCACGTTTTCCAAATACTATTAGCGGCGTTATTTACGAGAAATCCTACGGGTATTATCAGTTTACACCTGTGCAAAACGGCATGATAAACAAGCCTGCATCCCAGGATGCAATAAAAGCAGCGTATGATGCACTAAACGGTGTTGACCCTACAAAAGGCGCACTATACTTTTTTGATAATAGTGCTACAAATAAATGGCTTTGGTCCAAACCTCTTGCACTGAGATCTGGTGACATGGTTTATGTTTACTAGATACTGATTTGCCCGGAAAATTTTCCGGGCTTTTTTTTATACCTTAGTCCATCTTTGAAAATAGTTCTGTCAAGCCAGCGGAAGACAAAAGGTAAAGGTTGTTCCCTTCCCATATTCACTTTCTACCGATATATTCTCATTATGGGCTTTTAAGATATTTTTGACTATATAAAGCCCTAAACCAACGCTTGTTCTATCCTTACCCCTTGATTTATCAGCTTTGTGAAAGCGATCAAATACAAAGGGTATGTCTTCAGCAGGAATTCCCTGACCGGTGTCAGACACGGTAATTTCAGCCTTTCCCTTTATATTCCGCACCGACATCGAAATACTTCCTCCTTCAGGGGTAAATTTTATAGCATTATGAATAAGATTAATCAAAACCCTTTGTATTGCATCCCTGTCGGCATAAACATGCATGGACTCCTGTTCAAAATTTGCCCTGAAAATAATATTTTTGTCTTCAATAAACTTCTGAAGCTGAATAACGCTTAACCTGGTAACTTCACATATATCAAATGCTGCAATATTAACCTTTGCTTCTCCCGACTCCATTCTTGCAATATCAAGTAAATCACTTACAAGCCGATGCAGGCGTTTTACTTCCTCTTTTACAATATTCAGATAGTATTCCTGCTTATTCTCTGGTATGGTTCCATCAAGTATACCTTCAATAAAGCCATTTATCGAAGTCATTGGAGTTCGAAGCTCATGGGAAATATTTGCAATGAAATCCCTTCGCATTTTTTCAAGGTTCTCCAGATTGTCCACCATTTGATTGAAACTGTCTGCCAAAACTGTAATTTCATCATTTCCTTTAAGATGAATTCTTGTCTTCCAGTTTCCCGAAGATATCTTCCTGGCGGCATCGGTCATTTGCTTTAACGGACTTGTTATCCTTTTTGACAATATATAAACCAAAAGAAAAGAAATAACCAGAGAAATTAAAACTGCAGGCATAAGCAGACTTAATATGGTGTAACCGCTTTTTTGAATTTCGGGTATCGGGGTATGCATTAAAACATTTCCCCTGAATTCTCTGCCATCCAATGTAATATCCGGAAAATAAAAGGGTATTTTAACTGTAAGCCATTTCATACCTGTTTCCTCAAATAAACCATGAAAGGTTCCGATTTCAGTTTTTACTTCCTCAGACTCACTTACCGCATACTGCTTTTGTTCTGGCAGCTGATATATACCGTTTACATTGTTCAGTTTGTCGACAAACTGACCCGGTATGGATGAATATGCAAAAAGATAACCTCTGTCATCAACAATCCAGATAAGCGATGATGTATTATATGCAAAGGCCTCTAACAAATTCTGGAATATAAAGGATGATGTGGGATCAAAACGATTTTCCAGAATGACATCAAGGGCAGATAATATTCTTTTTCCATACATATTTAAAACTTCGGTCCGCTGCTCGGTGACATATCGGTTAATGGCAATATTAAAAAATACTGCTGCGAGGGAAAAGCAAAGCAGCAGTACCACTAAAAAAATGGCCATAATTTTATGAAAAACAGAATGGAACATTATCTCACCTCAAACTTATAGCCAACGCCCCAAACGGTTTTCAACTGCCAGTGAGGATCGGGTGGTTCAAGTTTTTCTCGAAGACGCTTTACATGCACATCAACTGTTCGTGTGTCGCCATAGAAATCGAATCCCCATACATTCTCCAGTAACTGTTCCCTGGTAAAAACCTTATTGGGGTTGGATGCCAAAAAATAAAGCAGTTCCAGCTCTTTAGGCGGTAACTCCATTTCTTTTCCATGAACACGAATGGTGTAATTTGACTTATTAACAACAAGCCCTGGAAAAATAAGTTGTTCCTGGGCATTATCCTGCCGTTCATATCTTCTTAATACAGCTTTGATCCTCGCAATAAGTTCTTTGGGCTCGAAGGGTTTTGCTACGTAATCATCTGCACCCAGTTCAAGTCCAAGCACTTTGTCGAAGGTTTCATCCCTCGCCGAAAGCATAATAATAGGTATGCTGCTGAATTTACGTATTTCTCTGCATACCTGCCATCCATCCATACCGGGAAGCATGATGTCAAGGATAACCAGGTTGGGGGTAAAATCCCTGAATGCTTCAAGCGCCTGCTTTCCGTTATGTACAGCAAGGTTTTCATACCCTTCCTTATCAAGATAAAGCTTTAATAACTGACATATGTTTTCGTCATCGTCTACAATTAAAATTCGCGTTTTACTGTTCATAAATAACCCTCTAAATCAATTTATAGGTTACCTATTATTTAACATAGGCCACTTATATTATGTATTATCTGATTTTAGATTTCAAGATAAACAGCAGAAAAGATAGCGTTAATTTATTGTAAGGTTTGCCCTGGCTGAACTGCACAGCTCTCGCAATGAAGAGGCTGTTTCCGACATTGCACAATATCTACATTTATTAATAAAATAAAACAGAGATTGCTACTGAAGAATGCGGCATACAACCACTGCAGATATTAAACCTGCAAGTCCGGCAATGAGTGCAACCCAGAGTGTATATCTTGTTTTTTTCACTCCAATTGCACCATAGTAAACGGTAATTGTATAAAAAATTGTTTCGGTTGAACCCATAAGTACAGACAGGGTTCTTCCGATTAATGAATCGGGCCCGTACTCTTTCAGCTGCTTGCTTAAAAGTCCAAGGGATGCGCTGCCTGATATGGGCCTTATAATTGCCATTGGAAGAATCTCCTCGGGTATTTTAATAAAATTTGCCAAAGGTCTGAATAGCAGGACTATCATATCGAGGGCACCAGACTTGCTTAGAATTTCAATTCCAAGCATGATACCAACCAAAACCGGGAAAATTCTAATAGTAGTCTCAAGTCCTTCTCTTGCCCCTTCAAGAAATGTATCAAATACAGGTACCTTTTTAATAATTCCAAAAATGAGGATTATTATAATAAGCCCTGGTATAGCAGCTTTAGAAAGCCAACTCATAATGATAGTCATGCCGGGTCCCGCCTTTTTTCAAAGCTTTTAAATATGAAATAGAACAAAATAGCTGCTACTGTTGATATCAAGGATGAGATCCATACATGGGGCAGTATCCCTGCTGCGTCCTTTGATCCTGCAGCATCCCGTAAAGCAATTACGTTGGTTGGTATCAGCTGTAAGCATGAAGCATTAATAACCATAAAAAGAATCATGTCATCGGTTGCAGTATCTTTTTTATCATTCAGGGTTTGAAGACTTTCCATGGCCTTTATTCCAAGCGGGGTAGCAGCATTTCCAAGACCCAAGAAATTTGCTGCAAAAGACAGCACAATAGCACCAATGGCTGGGTGATTTTCGGGTATATCTGTGAATAATCCTTTGAAAATATCCCTGGACGCTTTTGTAATAGCATTAACCAAACCACTTTTTTGGGCAATTTTCATAAGCCCCGACCATAAACACATAACACCTGCCAGAAGAATTGTAAGCTTAACACCTTCTTCCGAACTGGAAATAACAGCTTCGGTTACCTGCTCCATTCTTCCTGTTACCAGCCCCCAGAGAACACCCACAAGAATCATTCCAACCCAAATATAATTTAGCATATTGCGCTCCCCTTAGTTTTTTTGATAAAATATATGAAAACATGTCCCAGTTATATTATTATTATTTATAAGACTTACATAGAACAGAATTTTTTAATTTTTTGTTTAATAGCTAAAAGTTGGATAATATATAAATGTACCATACTTAATCTTTACAATTAGTTATTTTATGTTAAGAGATTATTAAACAGGCAAAAAAACGTTGACGTTTATTGGTATTTATGGTACGATAAGATTAGAAATATGTCGAACAATGTATGACTAACTTGTTTCAGGGGGGTGGAACTAAAATGAAGTCAACAGGTATAGTTAGAAAGGTTGACGAACTGGGTAGAGTCGTATTACCGATAGAGTTGAGAAGAACTCTTGACATCGCAGAGAAAGATGCTCTGGAGATATACGTAGATGAGGAGTCAATCATTCTGAAAAAGTATGAACCTGCTTGCATTTTCTGTGATAATGCCAAAGGCATTACCGTGTTCAAGGGCAAGAACATTTGTCCCGATTGCCTTAGTGAAATAAAGAATGCATAACAGGTACTTAAATGTAATTATTTTATAAAACATAAAATCCGACTTTTTAAAGTCGGATTTTATGTTTTTCGCATATAAAGTGAATATACCTCTCTTTTCGTAATTCCCCTGTCCTTTGCAACCATTTTCATTGCTTCTTTTTTTGCAAGGCCCTGGTTTAAATAAAAATCCATATGCTCATCTAAACTTATTGAAAGCCATTTATTCTGATCATCTGCCTGTTTGTTCTGTGCACCTTCAATAACCAGCACCATCTCACCCTTAACCTTATCATTCAAAGTTAAAGCTTCAATTATATCGGACAGGCTCCCACGTATTATCTCCTCATACTTTTTTGTAAGTTCCCTGCACAAAGCGCTTTTTCTGTTTCCCAGAACATTTTTTATCTCTTTTAATATGGTCAGACAATTGTGAGGAGACACATAGAAGATCATTGTCCTCTCTTCATTTAAAATTTTCTCTAAATGTTTCTTTCTCTCCCTCTTATCATGGGGTAAAAAACCTTCAAAGGAAAACCTTCTGCACCGAAGTCCCGACAATACCAAAGCCATTATTGAAGCAGTGGAACCCGGTATCATGGTTATATTAATATTGTTTTCTATGGCAAGCCTTACCAGATCCTCCCCGGGATCAGAAATTCCCGGAGTACCTGCATCGGTTATAAGGGCTATGTTTTTCCCATTAAGAAGATGCTGAATCAGCTCTTCCCCCCGCTTATTCTTATTATGCTCGAAATAACTGATAAGAGGCTTTTTTATCTCAAAATGGTTCAGAAGCTTAAGGGAATGCCTTGTATCCTCTGCAGCAATTAAATCTACTTCCTTAAGGGTTTTTAACGCCCTAAAGGTTATATCTTCCAGATTACCAATTGGTGTGGCAACCAAATAAAGCGTCCCTGTTTTTACACCTTCCATTCAGGCTTTCCTTTCATTCAATAATAGCCGAAGCATGCCTGGTTGCATGACAACCGATATTTACCGCTACGGGCAGACCTGCTATATGAGTTGGGTAAACTTCAATATTAACGCAAAGGGCAGTAGTATTACCACCAAGGCCGGCAGGACCAATACCAAGTTTATTAATCTTATTGAGAATTTCCCTTTCAAGTTCAGCAATGCCGCTGTCATCTGAAAACGAACCGACAGGCCTTAGCAGTGCTTTTTTTGAAAGCAGGGCTGCTTTCTCCATTGTTCCGCCGATACCTACGCCTACAAGAACGGGTGGACATGGATTTGGACCTGCATCACTTACGGTATTAATAATAAATTCCTTAATCCCTTCCACCCCATCCGATGGTTTCAACATTTTCAACGCACTCATATTCTCGCTTCCAAAACCCTTTGGAGCAATATCTATTTTTATTTTATCGCCCTCAACAATATCGGTATAAATAACTGCCGGTGTATTATCTCGGGTATTTATGCGATTTAATGGATTCTTTACCACCGAAGCCCTCAAATAACCTTTTTTGTATCCCCTGCGGATGCCTTCATTGACTGCGTCATACAGGTTTCCACCAATAATATGCACATCCTGCCCAATTTCCAGAAACACAACAGCCATACCTGTGTCCTGGCAAATTGCAATCTTCTCATTTCTTGCTATGTCAGCGTTTTTTAACAATATGTCCAGCACCATTCTGCCGTTTTCAGAAGTCTCACTGCATACAGATGACTTCAACGAGTCGTAAATATCGGGATTTAGAAAATAATTAGCATCCATGCATAGTTTTTCAACACAGTCTGTAATTGTATTTACATGTATTTCCTTCATAAACTCATGCCTCTGTTATGTAAATAATTTATTATAATAGTACCTGTTGTAAAAAGTTCCCGTTGATCCAGATAATTATACACAAGAAAAAAACTAAAAGCAAATTAGTTTTCGTCACGCGTAAATGTTCTGTAAAGTTTTTTTGGAGATTATTAGTATTGAAATAATAAAGCCGTTTATGTTAGTATGAAAATGCCGGTATTCTTTTCAGAAACCGGACAAAATACTTATATTTCATTATTATTAATAAACTCGACTTATATCCATTATGGAATGAGAACGGAGGTTGTAAAAATGAATAACCGAAATGTCAAATCAGGGTTTACCGTCAGAAAGGTTGCCATTGCTGGTATTCTTTCGGCACTGTCCATTATACTTAACTTTTCAATAGGATTTATCAGGCTTCCAGGTCTATCAGCTGAAATTACGCTAATGCACATACCGGTAATAATAGGTGCTATATTGGAAGGTCCCATTGTAGGTATGTTTATAGGTTTGGTTTTCGGGCTTTCAAGTCTGTATACCGCTGTTTATAAACCTGGTCCATTAACTTTTGTTTTTTTGAATCCTTTGGTTTCAGTATTACCACGAATTCTTATTGGAACGGTTGCCTACTACGTTTACTTTGGGTTAAACAAAATACTGGGCAATAAACGCAGTGCAATATCAGTTGGTGCATCTGCGGTTTTAGCTACCACAACAAATACTGTGGGTGTATTAGGTACGATTTATATCCTTTATGCAAAGCGGTTTATGGCTGCTTTGATACCCCTGTTGGGCCTTCCGGAAACAACCAGTCCTTCATACATTTTTTTATCTGCCGTACCAAACTATATTGCCGAAGTCATTGTATCCGTTTTATTGTGCATTCCTGTAGTGCTTACTATTCGCAAGATACGGAATTAACTGAAAAAATACTTATTGTCAGCGTATTTAAATTTATTAGCCGGGTGAATACTTTTTCACATGGCTAATAATAATTAATAAAAAAGCAGGAGTTGGATTATATGATCCTTGGAATTGATATTGGAGGAAGTACAACAAAAATAACCGGGTTTTTTGATAATAAAATGATCAGCCCAATGCTGGTCAGGGCAACCGACCCAATTTCCTCACTGTACGGAGCATTTGGTAAGTTTATTAACGAAAACAGGTTGCAATTGTCGGACATTTCTTTTGTTATGGTCACAGGTGTGGGTTCGTCATATGTAAAAGAACGCATCTACCAAATTCCCACCGGGAAGGTAGAGGAATTCTATGCTATCGGCATGGGTGGCCTTTTTCTGTCGGATATTTCAAAGGCAATCATTGTAAGCATGGGAACGGGTACCGCCTTTGTAAAGGCAGAAAAAAACCGAAATGTAGAACATCTTGGTGGAACAGGTGTCGGAGGCGGCACTTTACTGGGTTTATCAAACAGGATGCTTAATATCCGGCATTTTGAAGACCTGATTGAAATGGCCAGGGATGGAAACCTGGCAAATGTTGACTTGTTCATTAAGGATATTACAAGTGAGAAAATTATCGGCCTTCCTGCAGAATCAACAGCCTCCAATTTTGGAAAGATCAGCGATCTTGCCACAAAAACAGATATTGCCCTTGGAATTATTAATTTGGTATTTCAGACAATTGGCGTACTGTCCATTTTTGCTGCACGTATTGATGGCACGGAAGACATTGTTTTAACAGGGAACCTCACAAATGTTCCCCAATCACGTGAAATATTTGATGGCCTTACAAAAATTCATCCGGTAAGGTTCCATGTACCTGAACATGCTGAATTCGCCACGGCACTGGGAGCTGCAATTGCATATGCATCTGGTGGCAGATTCACTGAAATATAAGATGCGTTTATTTGACAGCCTGGAATTTTATTCCCGGAATTCAAGAGTAAAGTATTTTGGTGAGTTTCCATCCCCAACCACTCTTATATCCGAAAATTGGTAATTACTCTTTAAATACTTAATGTTCTGTTTGTTCTGGCCTATAACAAGCGACACCTGTGAAGGTGCTACGTGAATTGTGAGCCTTTTTTTGCTAATATCAGTGTTTTCAAGCTTTTTTGTAATTCGGTTAAGCCATATTTTCGAGTAAACAAGGGCACCGAAAGCAGGATGTGCAGGCCCCGCAATAACCTCATTTTCTTCTGTCAGCTCATCCGTATTTTGAAGTCCAATCCTTAAAACCCTTACATTTGCCTCTTCATACAACGGTACTAAAATGCTGCACCATAAAACCGCATCTTCCAGCAACAATGGCGTATATCTGTTATTTATATATTCCTCAGCAAGGGCTGTTTCTTTAATTACAAGCGTTGGATAAATACGCACCATATCAGGTTTAAGCTCGATAAGCCTTTTTGCTGTATCTATGCTTCTTTCCAGCGTATCACCGGGAAGCCCAATCATTGTTTGCACTCCCAAAGAAAAGCCATACTCCTTTATCATTTGGCAGGCTGATATTGCCTCCTCAGGTCGATAATTTCTAAGGCTTTTTCTTAGTACTTCTTCATCCAGGCTCTGAATACCCAGTTCTATAACTTTAACAGAGTATTCTTTCAAAAGTGTTAATATATCTGCGTTAATGTAATCGGGCCTCGTCGATAACCTGATGCCCTTTACCTTACCCATTGATACATATTCCTGGGCAATATTCAGATATTTTTTCTGCACAACTTTAGAAATCCCTGTAAAACTTCCGCCAAAGAAGGCGATTTCACAATAGTCATCCGGATTAGCAGTTTTAAGATGCCTTTCTACAATCTCCCTCATTTCTGCTTCCGAAGGAGCATGAAGATGACCGCTTATTTTCCTTTGATTGCAAAAAATGCAATCATTGGGGCAACCTTCATGGGGTATAAAAACAGGGATATTTATATGTTTACTCATAACTCCATATCCTCTGCCTTAAGTCTGTTAAGTGCGTCTCCTGCTGCTTTCTGCTCTGCTTCCTTTTTTGTTTTTCCTGTTCCCTGACCCAGTTGTTCGCCATTAACAAATACTGCTACAGTAAATACCTTGTCATGATCAGGGCCACTTTCTGCAATAACCGTATATTTAATGCTGTGATTATTGCCTTTTTGTACCTCTTCCTGAAGTTTTGTTTTATAATCACAGAAGAGAGTGCCCTTTATAGCTTTTTCAAAATTTTCTTTAAGAAAACGACTAACAAACTCATCTGCTGCTTCTAAACCCCTATCGAGATAAATACTGCCTATTATTGCTTCCACGGCATCTGCAAGTATGGACGGACGTTTTCTGCCACCCATTATTTCTTCGCCTTTTCCAAGCAGCAGGACCTCACCAACATTTAATTTTTTTGCACTTTGGGATAAAGATGCCTCTGATACGACTGAAGCCCTTAGTTTGGACATTTCACCTTCAGGCATGTCGGAAACTTCTTTAAACAGCTTTTTTGTTATTAAAAAATTCAGAACCGAGTCGCCCAGGAACTCAAGGCGTTCATTGCTGCTTAGTCCTTCATGGCGGTGTTCATAAGCATAGGAACTGTGAGTGATAGCCTGAAATGCTTTGCTTTTATCTTTATAAACATAACCAATGTTGTTTTCAAGCTGGTTAATCCGTTCCAAATCAATATTATTCAAGTCTATACCCTCCTCTTAAGAATAAACTGAAAGCCCGCCACAGATTATTTTAAAATTCACTGTGCCGAGCCTTATATTCTCTATTTACTCATATTTCTTCAGCACTATAACTGCATTGTGCCCTCCAAAGCCCAAAGCATTGGATAATGCAAAGCGAATATCTTTTTTTCTACCCTTATTAGGCACATAATCCAAATCACATTCTTCATCCGGATTATCCAAATGTATCGTGGCCGGGAGAAAACCTTCCTTTAAGGCCATTGCTGTAATAATTGCTTCAACACCTCCGGCTGCGCCTAATAAATGCCCTGTCATGGATTTCGTTGAACTGACAGCCAGTTTATAAGCATGATCGCCAAAAACCTTCTTTATTACGTTGGTCTCGGACGGATCATTCAATGGGGTAGATGTTCCATGGGCGTTAATATAGTCAATATCTTCTGGTTTTACACCGGCATCTTCCAAAGCAAACTGCATGGCCTTTATTCCGCCAATACCTTCAGGATGGGGTGCTGTAACGTGATAGGCATCGCATGTACATCCATACCCTACAATTTCTGCTATAATATTTGCTCCTCTGTTTAAAGCATGTTCAAGTTCTTCAATAATAAGTATTCCAGCCCCTTCGCCCATAACAAAACCATTACGGTCCTTATCAAAAGGCCTGCATGCTGTTTCAGGGTTAGGATCGGTTGCCATTGCCTTTGCTGAAGCAAACCCGGCAAAAGATAACTGTGTTAAAGCAGCTTCCGCACCACCTGTAATCATTACATCAGCAAGGCCATTTCTGATAACGTGAAAAGCATCACCTATAGCATTGTTAGCTGTAGCGCATGCAGTTGTTACACATTCGTTGTAGCCGCAAATACCATATTTTATAGCCACTTGTCCCGACGCCATGTTTGCAATCATCATCGGCACAAAGAATGGACTTACCCGGGAAGGACCTTTTTCCAGAAGAGTCTGTTTTTGATCTTCAAGTGTCTGTATGCCGCCTATTCCCGACCCAATCAGAACGCCAATCCGAAAAGGATCTTCTTTCGAAATATCAAGGCCGGCTTCTTCCATTGCCAAAGATGTAGCTGCTACTGCATACTGTGTAAATTGATCCATTCTTTTTGCTTCCTTTTTATCCATATATAAGGTTGGGTCAAAATCTGTAATTTCAGAGGCAACCTTGGTTTCTATCTTGCTGCAGTCAAATTTTGTTACTTTTGATATTCCGTTTTTTCCTTCTTTTATTGCTTTCCAGAATGTATCAGTATCTTTTCCAAGAGCATGTATTACACCTGTTCCTGTTATAACTACCCGTCTTGCCATTTCAACATCCTCCCTAAACTTCATAAAATAATTGGAGTTCTGAGATTTCATTAATAAATTCATGTTATAAAAAAAGTCCCACAATTGTGGGACTTTTTTTATTCAACTGTAATCAGGAGTGCGCTTTTATATATTCCACAGCATCTCCTACTGTTGTAATTTTCTCAGCTTCCTTGTCTGGTATTTCCAGGTCAAATTCTTCTTCCAAGGCCATAATTAATTCCACAATATCAAGTGAGTCAGCCCCTAAATCATCGATGAAGGAGGCTTCCATTGTTACCTCGCTTTCTTCAACACCAAGCTGATCTACAATGATTTCCTTAACTTTATCAAATACCACACTCTTCACCCCCTTCCAGACAGGAATCATATGCTATAGTATTTCTTTCAACTAAGATAATATTACATAACCATTCCACCGTCAATATGGATTACTTGCCCTGTAATATATTTTGCTAAATCCGATGCCAGGAAACAAACTGCATCAGCCACTTCAGAAGGAGTCCCGGCCCTTCTTAATGGAATTGCAGTAAGGAACTTTTCCATAATATCATCGGATAACTGACTTGTCATATCGGTTTCGATAAACCCGGGAGCTACAGCATTACATGTAATCCCCCGCGAACCAAGTTCTTTGGCAACAGATTTTGTAAAACCTATTAAACCGGCTTTTGATGCCGAGTAATTAGCCTGCCCTGCATTTCCAGTTACTCCTACTACAGAGGAAATATTAATAATTGCCCCCTGTCTTTTTTTCATCATAATTCTTGCTACAGCTTTCGTACATAAAAATGCACTTTTCAGATTGACGTCAAGAACATTATCCCAATCTTCGCCGCTCATCCTAACCAGCAATTCATCCCTGGTTATGCCTGCATTATTAACCAAAACGTCAACTGTACCAAAGTTTTCTACAGCAAAGTCTATGAGAGCCTTCGCATTTTCTGCAACGCTTATATCACCTTCAAAAGCCTTAACACAATAGCCATTTTCAATAAAGGCTTTTTTGGTGTCAAAAATGGTTTTCGAAGTACCGTTAATTACAACGTTAGCCCCAAGTTGTGCAAACTTTTCAGCTATTGCTCTTCCAATACCTCTGCTCGCTCCGGTAACAATAACAGTTTTTCCTGTAAAGTTCATTTCGGTACCACCCCTTTTAACAGCATATACTTTTAAATAATATATTCGCTTATGTTTAAAGGCTTAGGACAATTCACGCAATGTATTTTCAAGGGAGGCCATATCTTCCACATTAAGCGACCTTACATTTTTGTCAGTTTTTCTTATGAACCCGCTAAGCACTTTTCCGGGACCAATTTCAATGAAGGTATCCACACCTTTTCCAATCATTGTTCTTACGCAATCTTCCCACAGAACAGGATTTGACACCTGCTTATATAATGAATCTCTGACGTAGTCGACAGAAGGTACAATTTCACCGTTAACATTTGCAACAACAGGTACTTTCATTTCATGTACTTCAACTTTATCCAGTTCGGCTTTTAATTTTTCGCCGGCAGAAACCAGAAGACTGCAATGGAATGGAGCACTTACAGCCAAAGGCAAAGCCCTTTTCGCCCCCAGTTCCAGAGCGATGGATGAAGCTCTTTCAACAGCCTTTACCTCTCCCGAAATTACTATTTGACCCGGGCAATTAAAGTTGGCAGGTTCAACAACACCCTCTTCTTTTGCTAAAGCACATGCATTTAAAACCTGTTCTCTTGAAAGCCCGATTATAGCTGTCATGGAACCCACACCAACAGGAACTGCCTCCTGCATAAACTTTCCGCGTTTTCTTAAAAGCCTGACTGCGTCCTGGAACGTGAAAGTTCCCGAGTATACATGGGCGGCATATTCCCCAAGACTTAAGCCTGCAGTAAAACTAGCTTTTATACCCTCTTTCAGAAGGGGTTGCAGGCAGGCAATACTTGCTGTGACAATAGCCGGCTGAGTATTTTCGGTTATTTTTAAAGTATCTTCATCACCGTTAAACACCATATTTTCAACATCAATACCAAGAGCCTCCGAAGCTTCACGAAAAATTGCCATCGATTCGGGGTATTGGCTGCATATTTCCTTAGCCATCCCAACATACTGAGCTCCCTGTCCTGGAAAAACAAATGCTATTTTACTCATTACATACCTCCGCAATAAAAAGCTATTTTCCCCATGTTAAAAGAATGGAACCACAGGTAAGCCCTCCGCCAAAAGCAACAAGGACTACTGTATCTCCCTTTTTTAATCTGCCTTTTTTATTTTCCATATCCAGTGCAACGGGAACCGAAGCAGATGATATATTACCTGTTTCCTGTAATATAACAGATATTTTATCATCTTCAACGCCCAGTCTTTTTGCTGCTCCGTTGATTATTCTCAGGTTTGCCTGATGAGGTATTATCAGATCAACATCTTCTATCGTAATATTGGCTTTTTCAACAACTGTTTTTACACATTCGGCCATTGATCTGACAGCAAATGTAAAAACCTCGCTGCCATCCTGCCATATAACCCGCTCTTTTCCTGCACCTCTTTTTTGCCTGTCTTCTTCAGAAATATAGCAACAGGGAATTGTCAGGTTATGTCCAAGATTACCAAAGGAAGCAAGGTAACTTTCCCTGATACCATACTCTTTGTCCACTTTCCCCAAAACCACAGCACCTGCTGCATCACCGAACAAAACACAGGTATTCCTGCTTTCCCAGTCTACAATACGACTTAGCCCTTCATTTGCAACGATTAAAATATGATTGTAATAACCTGTCTGAATGAACTGCCGGGCAATTGTTAATGCATATACAAACCCCGTGCATGCTGCGTTTACATCAAAAGCTGCTGCGTTTTCAGCATTTATATCTTTTTGAATTAAACATGACATCGATGGAGTAAGATAATCAGGTGTTTCTGTTGAAACAATAATTAAATCTATATCCATAGGTGTCAAACTAGCATCCTCAATTGCAAGCCTTGCTGCTTCTGCACCCATCATATACGATGGAGTGTTATCATCAAGAAGATGCCTTTTTTTCATTCCAGTTCGCCTTACTATCCATTCATCTGATGTATCAACCATTTTTTCAAGATCACCATTAGTAAGAATCTTGTCTGGAAGATATTTACCTGTACCAAGGATGCCAACCCCAAAATCAACCATGAATTCAAACCTCCATACTTACGATTCTTCTCTTAATCACGTCGATAAACCCGGTGTTTGAAATACTGTATGCATTTATTACAGTGTTTTGTATTGCCTTTGCACTGCTGTTGCCATGGCATTTATATATCAACCCGTTGGCTCCCAGAATTGGGGTACCTCCTGCTATTTCGGGATCAACGCTGTCTTTTAGATTTTTCAAATGAGCTTTTATCAAAAAAGCAGATATTTTTGAAAATAAGCTGCTGTTAAAAATTCTTTTCATATTATGGAAGAAGTATTTGCCTGTACCCTCCATCATTTTCAGCATTGCATTACCGGTAAACCCATCACAAACAGCTACATCAACCTTACCTTCAGCAATATCCCTGCCCTCAATATTTCCTATAAAATTTATGTCGCATTCCTTCAGCATAGACAGAGCTTCCCTTAAAGTATCATTTCCCTTTTCATCTTCCGTTCCTACGTTTACAAGTCCAACCCTTGGGTTTTTCTTTCTTAAAACCTCCTGCATGTACACAGTACCCATAATGGCAAACTGGACGTAGTTCAATGGTCTGCACTGGGTGTTCATTCCTGCATCCACTATCATTGTACCTCCTGAAATTGACGGTACGATTGGAGCAAGTGCTGGTCTTAAAACACCCTCTATTTTACCTGCTACAAGCAGTGTTCCTGCCAGTAACGCACCTGTGCTGCCTGCTGAGATAAAAATTTCCCCTTCATTTTCCCGTATTTTCTTAAGCCCTGTTACCATCGACGAATTCTTTTTATGACGTATAGCCTCTGTAGGTTTGTCGTCGTTATATATAACTTCCGGAGCATGGGTTATTAAAATACGGCTGCTGTTGCAGTTATATTTATCCAAATATTTTTTAATTTCATCTTCCACACCAATAAGCTCAATGTCAAAACCATCCTTTATTTTCACCGCTTCTATACAGCCTTTTACTATTTCTTCGGGTGCATTATCCCCACCCATTGCGTCTACCATGATTTTCATTTCCCACTCAGCCCTTCCTAAGTTGGTTTATTTGTAGACTTATGCAATACTCTTATTTTTCACCCGTTTTATTCTCTTCAATAGATACCAGTATAAATTTTCCTCTGAATACTTCTTTTCGCTTGTGGTAGATAAACACCCACACAATATAACTTCTGTTCCGGGCTCTTTTAACTGTTGCCTTTGCCATAAGTTTCGAACCCGCATAAACGGGAATTTTGTATTTAATATTAGCCACTCCTACAAGGGCAACCTCTGCATCAATTACGGCGATTGCCAGAGATTCGGCAAGTGAATATATGTAATGCCCGCGTACAATTTTGGATTGTGAAAATACCATTTCATCTGTTGTATCTAATATTGAAATACCGCTTTCACCAAGTTTTATTTCTACAATTTCCCCAACGATCTCATCAGCGTGTAAAGCCCTTACTTTTTGGTGATTCAATGAAGCGACTTCACGAATTCTTTGCCGAAGTTCAGGAATACCAAGTTCCAATCTGTCCAGGCGAACCGTTGGGACACTAACCTCAAGATATTCGGCAATATCCTCATCGGTCATGAACGGATCTTCCTTTATTATCTCTAAAAGTCGTTTATGTCTTTCTTTTTTAGCTCTTGAACTTTTATTCAACGATAACACCCTGCTTCTGAAGTTTTTTATGATTTATCACCTGATAATATGTCCTGTCGATAAAGAGTATATACTATTTTATTCAATAATGCAATAATTTATTTATAAATAATTTGCTAGTTCTTAATTCTATCCCAATTTGCCTTCAAATAATCATATCCCGAGTAAATGGTCAGGATGACCGCGAGCCACAATAGTGTCTGCCCTACAGGGATATTCGTAATAAGAGAGAATGGGAAATCACGCAGCAGAATAAAAAATATAGCCAGCATCTGGATAAATGTCTTTGCTTTTCCCAAATTACTTGCAGATATTACAACCCCATCATTTGCCGCAATGATTCGTACACCTGTAACAATAAATTCCCGGGCAATTATAATGATTGCAGCCCAGGCAGAAATATCACCCAATTGAATAAGTGCCATTAATGCTGATGTTACCAGCAGCTTGTCCGCAATTGGATCCAAAAACTTGCCAAAGGTGGTAACACAGTTTCTTTTACGCGCGATTGCACCATCCAGGTAATCGGTAAATGAAGCTATCACAAACACAATTGCGGCAATAATTCTGCCCAAATCCAATGATATCGGAAGAAATGATTTTTCATTAAACAAAGGCAAAAGTAAGATTAGAAAAACAGGTATCAATATAATTCTGAATAAAGTAAGCTTATTGGGAAGATTCATAATAATACTCCTCTCTTTTTGGTCATGTTCAAACTAATTAAAAATAACTTCTCCAACAAGATCCATCTGTTCTACGTTTAATATTCTGACATTGACAAAAGAACCCGTTTCCAAAGGTTCAATTGACGTAAAGTATATTACCGGATCAATTTCAGGAGCCTCACCATAGGATCGGCCATAATAAAAAATACCGTCATCTGCAACACCTTCAACCAATACCTCAAAAACCTGTCCCAATCTCTTTTCAATAAGAGAACCGGCCGCATCTTTTTGAATTGACAGGATTTCTTCCCTCCGCTGTTGTTTTACCCGCTCTTCTATCTGATTTTTCATTTTTGCTGCGGGAGTGCCCTCTTCACGGGAGTATGCAAACACGCCCAGTCTGTCGAAAGGATATTCTATAATAAAATCCTTCAGTATTTCAAAATCCCGGTCAGTTTCACCGGGAAAACCCGTTATCAGAGTTGTTCTCAGAATGATCCCGGGTATTTCTGAGCGGAGTTTTTCTATGAGCTCAATAAGTTCCTTCCTTCCTGTTTTTCTTCCCATAGATTTAAGTATCCTGTCTGATGCATGCTGTATTGGTATATCCAGATATTTCAGAAGTTTTGGATTATGCTTTAATTCGTTAATAAGCTCATCAGTTATTCTTTCAGGGTAGCAGTATAACAGCCGAATCCATTTTAACTCGTCAATTGCGGATAACTTTTTAATAAGTTCTACAAGCCTGTACTCACCATACCTGTCTTCACCGTATTTACTGACATCCTGTGCTACAAGAATAAGTTCCCGCGCCCCGGCTGTAACCAGCTTTTCGGCTTCAGAAACAATACTTTCCAAAGTTCTGCTTCTATATGGGCCTCGTAAATATGGAATAATGCAGTATGTACAGTGATTACTGCATCCTTCAGCTATTTTAAGGTACTGGGAAGAACCTGTCTGAGACAGCATTCTAATATTGTCCAGATAGTCAATATCTTTCGGATCATTTACAAAAAGTCTTTTTTGGCCGCTGCCCGTTACATGCTCTTTGATTACACTTTGAATCTCATGAATATTACCAGTTCCAACAACAGCATCAACTTCGGGAATTTCTCTGATAATTTCATCTTTATACCGCTGAGCCAAACAGCCCGTAACAATCAGAGCTTTCAGATTTCCTGTTTTTTTATAAAGAGATGCGCTTAGTATTGCATCAATGGCCTCTTCTTTAGCATCGCCTATAAAGGCGCATGTATTTATTATAATGGCGTCGGCTTTTTGCAAATCTATTGTAATCTGATAATCATTTTTATTTAACATTCCAAGCATTATTTCGCTGTCCACAAGGTTTTTTGGACACCCAAGAGATATACATCCCACTTTAACCGGCATATAAAATCCTCCAAAATATAAGATATAATTACTATACAAGTATTCTAAGCATAATAAAATAATATACCATTTTTCCGGATAATAAAAGGTCGGTTAATTAACCGACCACATGATTAGCAAATCTATGATATAGTATTTTTTATATTGATGTGCAATCCCCTTAGCCCGATTGCAGAGACGGGTGTCAGAAATGAAGTCTTGAAGCTTTTAATATTCCATCAATCTGCAGTAACTGTTTCAGTATATCATTGGATATCTCGGTATCAACGCTTACAAAAGATACGGCCTTTTCCCCTCTTCTATTACGGCTCCATTGCATTGCAGCTATATTAATGTCATTTGCTCCAAGTAATGTACCAACCTTTCCTATAATTCCCGGAACGTCTACATTCTGTAGAGCAATCACATGAGGTGTGGGCTCAAAATCCAACTGATATCCGAAAAAGTCAACAATTCGAATAACATCCTTGGCAAATACCGTACCTGATACCGACTGCTCCTTATTTGCAGTAGTAAATTTAACAGTTATAAGGTTTGTATATTTATCAAGGTGCGAGCTTTTGCTTTCAACCAGCTTCACGCCAAGCTCCTTAAGTTTTAATTCTGCGTTGATGTAATTTACATCAGGATCCCCCGCACTGTTAAGAAATCCTTTTATTGCAGAAAGAGTTATGGCCTTAGTTGCCATTTTGGCAACATCTCCGCTGTATATCACTTCAATCTTTGTTACCCTGTCTTTTTCTGCCTGATAGTAAATACTTCCAAGTTTCTCAGCCAGGTCGATATATGGCCTTAACTTACTGATATCTCCAGATACCGGGGGCATATTAACTGCAGGTACCAGCTCGCCATTCAAAACGCCCTCAACCAGCTTTGCAACACCTATACTTACATTGTAATTTGCTTCCTTGGTTGATGCGCCAAGGTGTGGTGTGAAAACAACGTTATCCAGATCAAGGAGTGGATTCCAGTAATCCTGCTCTTCGGGTTTCTTTGTGAAGTTGGGTTCAACTTCCTGAACGTCCAGTGCAGCTGCTGCAACATGCCCTCCAACTATAGCATCATAAAGTGCTTTTTCATCAATCATACCGCCTCTGGCAACATTAACAATACGGACTCCTTTTTTGCACATTTTAAGCTCTTTTTCGCCAATTAAACCCATGTTTTGCGGGCTCTTCGGTATATGTAGGGTTATTAAGTCTGAAATCTTTAAAAGTTCTTCTAAAGTTTCACAACGGCTAATTCCCAGTTGTTCGAACTTATCGTCAGCTGCATATGGATCATATCCTACAACCCTCATACCAACTCCAAGGAGTTTTTTCGCAACAATTGACCCAATTTTACCTACACCAATAACGCCTGCCACTTTGCCATCAAGTTCTTCACCTATGAACTTATTCCTTCTGAAATCCTTGTTTTTGGCTGCAAAATGCGCCTGAGGGATATTTCTGAAAATTGAAAAAGCCATACCAACAGCCATTTCAGCAGCTGCCATAATATTTCCCTCGGGTGTATTCACCACGGCTATACCTCTTTTGGTGCATTCGTCCACATCAATGTTGTCAATACCATTGCCGGCTCTTCCGGCAACTTTTAAATTCCTGGCACGCTCAATAACATCTTTTCTCACTTTGGTAGCACTTCTTACTATAATGGCATCATATTTTTCTATTACTTCAAGCAGTTCTTCATGGGAAATTCCAAACGGTGTATCAACTTCAAAGCCTTTACTTTTTAAGTATTCAATTCCGTCCGGTGCCATTTTATCTGTTACTATTATCTTCGCCACAGAAAACCCCTCCTAAAAAAGTAAGCCAAACCAAATGTTTGACCTCTGAAATATTAAAGTATTGCAAAAATAGATTTCAGCCGCTTGCTAAAATCCCCGCATACTCTGTCCTTTTGCCTGAGAGATACACCCTTTCGGGCTTGCCCCTTCGGCGCCATACATGGTCTCTCCAGAGGTCCGTCCGATTGAAATCTTGTTAACCTGAGAGATTTACTCCTTCGGTGTGCCTTATGGCAACTCTCTTTCAATCTTCATCCGGCTTTATTCAGTTTGTTACTCCAGTTATTGTTATTATTATATTACTATAATTCTAAATGTCAAGAGTTTATGTTAATAATTTATCAATCTTTTTATTTTTATCTCCGGAGATTTTTTCGCACATCCTCATTATTACCATCAATAAAATTTTTACTGTAAATGCATTATTCTTCGGTTAGTATTGGGCCACCGTTTAAGATCTCCCATTTTACATCAGGGCTCTCTTTTTTTGATCTAATTGTCATAATCGTAGTACCTGGCATTAATTCAGGGATCAGATATGACACTGGGTTTGTTGAAATCAGCCTTTCAATTGTATATGTGTTATTGTCGCTTTTCAGAAGGATAACCTGTTCACCATTGATATTAACTTCCATCCGCTCCTGTTTATTCTCTTCCGGATAAAACATCAGATGATCATAGGGTACTATTGAATAAATCATTGCAGTTGGCCTCCTTCCGGATTTTGTTTTCTTTGCTCAATAAAATAATCGAGTTTTTTCAGAGCCGAAGCAAGGCCACCAACTTCGTTGATAATACCATGTTCCACAGCCTCCTGCCCAAACAGGACCGTTCCAACATCGTTTGCCAGTTCTCCTGTTTTCAGCATCAGTTTACGGAAATTGTCCTTTGAAATATTGGAGTTTTTTGCTACAAACTCAACAACTCGTTCCTGCATCCGGTCAAAATATTCAAAGGTCTGCGGAACGCCGATTATCATTCCGCTTAAGCGAAGGGGATGAATGGTCATTGTAGCCGATGGGGCTATGAAAGAATAATTTGTTGAAACTGCCATTGGCACTCCAATACTATGACCACCGCCCAACACAAGAGACACCGTTGGTTTGGACATTGATGCAACCATCTCTGCTATGGCAAGACCGGCCTCAACATCACCACCTACAGTATTTAATATAAGTAGCAGACCATCTATTTTTTTATCATCCTCAATTGCAACCAATTGGGGTATAACATGCTCATATTTAGTGGTTTTATTCTGTGGAGGCAGTACCATATGACCTTCGATCTGGCCAATAATGGTCAGACAATGAATTTTTCTGTCCTTTTCCTGAACCTCAACAGTGCCCATTTCCTTAATATTATCTATTTTATCTTTTGAGGTCTGCTCTTTATTTTCATTATTTTCAGTTTGTTTTGCAAATAAAACCTTAGGATTCAAATAAAAACCTCCCATAAATATATCTTAAATCAGTATTAGCCAATTGGTTATGAAATATTCTTAACAATATAAGTTTATCTGATATAAAAAATGCTTGCATTCATTGGGTACTGCTTTGAAAAAACTGATTTTTTACAGTTTGAAAAGTGGCGGGACTTAGAGATGCTTAAATTGTATTGTAAACCGATGTTTTCGCAGAATGCATAAAGGGTACAGTTTCGCCCTTGTGCGAAATTGTACCCTTTTTTACATAATTGTTGGTATGCCAATTCAAATAAACAAAGTATGGCTTAGCCACATAATATTTGCAAGGTCTGGCATCGAATTTCTTCGACCCGCCCTGTCAACAGGGATTAATACTCACTTTCCTTAAGTATTACATCATGAGCACCGCCTTCTATAATGCTGGTGGAAGAAACAATTGTAAGGCGTGCATTTTTTTGCAGTTCCCTTATAGATTTGGCTCCGCAACTGGACATTGTAGAACGTATTTTCGAAAGAGTTATATCCAGGTTATCCTTAAGTTTTCCAGCGTATGGCACATAACTGTCAACTCCCTCTTCAAACTTCAGGTTACTGCTTTCTCCCAAATCATATCTCTGCCAGTTTCGTGCTCTGTTTGAACCTTCTCCCCAGTATTCCTTCACATAACTGTTTCCGCGTTTTACCTTTTTATTCGGGCTTTCATCAAATCTCGCAAAGTATCGGCCCATCATAACAAAATCAGCGCCCATTGCTAAAGCCAGAACTATATGGTAATCATGTACAATACCACCATCAGAGCAGATTGGAATGTAAATACCTGTTTTTTCAAAATACTCATCCCGCGCCTTAGCCACCTCAATAACTGCACTTGCCTGTCCACGGCCTATTCCTTTTTGTTCCCTGGTAATACATATTGAACCCCCGCCAATTCCAACCTTAACGAAATCAGCGCCCGATTCAACAAGGTACATAAAGCCTTCCTTATCTACAACGTTTCCGCCGCCTACTTTTACATTCTCAAAATTTTCTTTTATATATTGAAGTGTATCTCTCTGGTATTCGGTAAAACCATCGGATGAATCTACGCAAAGTACGTCTACTTCAGCATTTATTAATTCAGGAACCCTTTCTTTATAGTCCCATGTATTTATTCCTGCACCAACCATGAGCCTCTTCCTGGAGTCCATCAATTGCTCGGGATTGGCCTTATGATCATCATAGTCCTTTCTGAAAACAAGATAATGAAGTCTTTGTTCGTCATCAACTATTGGCAGGCAGTTTAGTTTATGCGCCCAAATGATATCATTGGCTTCGCTAAGAGTTATTCCAAGCCTGCCAACAATAAGCTCCTTAAAAGGTGTCATGAAATCTGCCACCTTTTTATCCAGAGGATCACGGGTTAAACGATAATCTCTGCTGGTAATAATTCCAAGCAGTTTCCCACTAGCTGTTCCATCATCTGTTACTGCAATTGTTGAGTGGCCTGTTTTCTCTTTTATCGCAAGTACGTCTTTAAGCGTATGGTTTATTGATACATTTGAATCACTTACAACAAAACCGGATTTGTGCTTCTTTACTTTTCTTACCATATCGGCCTGGGTTTCAATTGACTGCGACCCATATATAAATGAAAGACCGCCACATCTTGCCAAAGCAATAGCAAGTGTATCATTTGACACCGATTGCATTATAGCACTGACAATAGGTATATTTAACTTAAGAGAAGGATTATCGTCCTTTGAAAATTTAACCAGGGGAGTTGTTAAGTCAATACTTGCAGGTGTACAGTCTTTTGTAGTTAAGTTGGGTATTAGTAAAAACTCACTGAAAGTTCTCGATACTTCAGGGTATATAATTGCCATATCCATTCCTCCTTTTTATTTTTCACACAATAAGCATTTAAATAATCTGTACAGTTTCGCCAGAAAACTTGTTTTTCTTAAATTTTATCTATTCTATATAATTATTTTTTAATTGTCAAGCACACACGATGTTTTTCAATAGCCTGACACAGCTGTCTTTCCAATTACCGTCCAACCTGTGCGGATATTGCGGATGTTATCTCCTTTTTCAAATTATACGATACTCCATTCTTCTTAACCTACGGTAACTTAACGCTATCTTGCGAAAGGGCAAATCGACTGGCTATATAAATAATGCATCTGCAAAATCCTGGGCATTGAAAGGCTGCAAATCGTCAATTTTTTCGCCTACACCGATAAATTTTACCGGTATATCCAGTTCAGATTTAACGGACACGATAATACCACCTTTTGCCGTACCATCAAGTTTCGTAAGAACAAGCCCTGTTACACCGGTTGCCTCGGTAAAATTCCTTGCCTGGGAAACAGCATTCTGGCCTGTAGTTGCATCCAAAACAAGCAAAGTTTCAATATCTGCATCAGGGAGTTCCCTGTTTATTATGCGAAAAACTTTTTTAAGCTCTTCCATAAGGTTTTTGTTCGTATGCAGGCGTCCTGCCGTATCACATACAACTACGTCAAAACCTCTTGCCTTTGCTGCCTGAATTGCATCAAAAATAACAGCTGACGGGTCTGAGCCTTCCGAGTGTTTAATTATATCAACATCTGCTCTTTTTGCCCATATTTCAAGCTGATCTATTGCAGCTGCCCTAAAGGTATCTCCTGCTGCCATTAAAACTTTTTTGCCCTGCATTTTCAGCATATTGCATATTTTCCCTATGGATGTAGTCTTTCCAACACCGTTTACACCAACTACTACTATTACCGAAGGCTTTGTGTTAAGATTCAGCTCAGCATCACCCGAACTGAGGATTTTTGTAATTTCCTCCTTTAACAGATTTTTTACCTGTCTGGGATCTGCCACTTTCTCATTTTTTACCCTTTGCTTCAAACTTTCGATCACTTTTAGTGTTGTGTCCACACCCACATCCGAAGTTATTAAAATCTCCTCAAGTTCTTCAAATAATTCTTCATCTATCTTCCCCATAGAAGCAAGAAGTTTGTCAACTCTTTGGGTAATGCTTTCCCTTGTTTTTCTTAAACCGTTTTTTAATTTGTCGAAAAAAGCCATTGTGTCTTATCTCCTTTGCTAAAATATTGGTTTCAAATTTATCTATCGTTTAGGTTATAGCCTTAATACTTACATTATTATTTGTTGCGTTAACTTCTATACAGCTTTGTCAACATCGCTAAGCTTTAACGATACCACAGACGACACGCCATATTCCTGCATGGTAACTCCGTACAATGCATCTGAGGACTCCATTGTTCCTTTTCGGTGGGTAATAACTATAAACTGCGTGGTACCGGTGAACTTTTTAATATAGTCAGCAAATTTATATACATTAGCATCATCCAGTGCCGCTTCTATTTCATCGAGAACACAGAAAGGAGCAGGACGAAGCTTTAATATCGCAAAAAGCAGTGCTATTGCCGTCATTGCCTTTTCTCCACCCGATAACAGCAGCATGTTCTGTAACTTTTTACCCGGAGGCTGGGCTATAATATCTATACCACATTCTAAAACATTGTCCGGGTCTTCAAGCACTACTTCTGCCCTTCCGCCTTCGAACAATTCCCTGAATACCTCGTTAAAATTCCTGTTTATGCGCTGAAATTCCTCCATAAACTGCTTTTTCATAATTGACAGCATTTCACGGATTATACGGTTCAGTTTTTCCTCGGATTTAACAAGATCATTCCTCTGTTTAGTCATAAAATTATATCTTTCTTTAGTTTTGCTGTAATCTTCTATTGCCGATACATTTACAGGTCCCATTTCGCGTACCTTGGCTTTTAACTCATTAATCCTCAACTGGGTTTGCCGTAAATTAGTAATTTCTTTTTTATATTCTGAAGCTGTTCCATAGGTTAATTCATACTCATCCCACAAACGATTTTGTATTGCTTCAAGTTCGGTTTCAAGCTTTGTTTTTCTAATTTCAAGCCTGTTATATTGTTCCTGTAGTATATGAATTGCATCATTATATGATGAAACCACTTCAACCATACCCGAAATTTCTTCCTCTAAAGCTGCCGTTTCTGCCGATAGACTCTCAAGTTTCAGATTCTTTCCTACTTTGATCTCATTCAGTTCCTTTATTCTCTCCTTTAAGTTTGTAATTTCAGATTGCAGGCCTTCGAGACGACCCTTATTTTTAATTTGCTCCTGAAGTCTTTTGTTTATATTACCTTCAACAAGGCTTTTCTCCTCGTTTAAACTTCTGATGGATTCGCGGGTTTGATCCATGCTTTCAAGTATGGAATTTACAGAAACCTTATAGTCGTTGATATCCATATGAATAGCATCCCTTGCAGCTTGTTCTTCCTTGCTTTTCAGCTGATTTTCCTCTATATTTTCCTTGAGAGTGGCGATTCTTTGCTCAATCTCGGAAATCCTTTTACCTTCATACAGGATTTCTTTTTCTATGGATTCAATATTTTGAGAAAGCTCATTCTTTTCTGCTAAAAGCATATCCTGCCTGTACTTTAATTTCTCTATAGAATCCTTCATTGAAAGAACTCTTTGTTCTTCGCGTAAAACTACAAGTTCCAAATCATGGTGTTCTTTTTGAAGGACCTTTATACTTTCTTCTGTTTTTTTGATAGCATCAGCCTTTTCTGAGCAGGATTTTTCAAGCTTTTGGTACTTATCAGTTAATACACTGATCTTGTCATCCAACTCTTTAATAATTCTATTTCTTGACAAAAGGCTTGAGGATTTTGACGGCTGACTTCCACCTGTCATAGAGCCTCCCGGATTTAAAACTTCTCCTTCTACTGTTACAACCCTGAAACTGAATTTAAACTTTCTTGATATTGCAATACCGTTATCAATATTATCAACTACAACTGTCCTGCCTAAAATACTAAGAATAATGTCTTTAAACTTTGGTTCACAATATACCATGTCGGAGGCAAGTCCTAAATAACCTTTTTCCCTTTCAAGCCTTGTGACGATATCAGAATCCAAAACCCTGGGTTTGACAGAGGTAATTGGCAAAAACGTAGCACGGCCAAGGCGGTTCTCTTTAAGATAATTAATGGCGTTTTTCGCCGTATATTCATCTTCTGTAACAATATTCTGAAGAGCC
Source organism: Clostridiaceae bacterium (assembly GCA_012521105.1). GTDB lineage: Bacteria > Bacillota > Clostridia > DSM-8532 > DSM-8532 > Thermoclostridium. Next base: position 162,736 of record JAAYNA010000107.1, on the reverse strand, counting down.
TGGCCAAGGGATACTTCTATTGCAGTTTCAAAATGTTCCCGTACAGTAATAAGCTGTGCCAATGCGCCAAAGATGCCTTCTCCAAACCCTTCCTTTTCCCGGCAGGCTTTAAGGATAGCTTTTACACTATAATTGTAGCCTTCAAGGCTACTTTCCATATCTTTTAATACCTTACTGCGGGATCTTGCGGTCTGAAGCTCGGAAAGGCACCGGTTTTGCTCTTTTCTAAGTGTATCCAGGTCTTTTTGAAAACTCTGCATATTTATAATACTGCTGTTTATTTCCTCTTTTTTTGCTTCCAGAGCATCTTTTTGCCCGCGTAAATCACTTTCTGCCTGCTCAAGCCGCATCTTTTCATGATCCCTATCCAGGATAATCTTGTTAATCTCAACATCCAGTTTTGTTTGTCTTATGGTGAAAGCTTCTTTTTCATTTTTCAGACTGTTATATCTGGTTCTGCACTCGGACAAAATGTCCAGCTTATCCATTACCTCCTGTTTCATAAGTTCTATGCGTTTTTCACTTTCATCAAGGCGTGACATTACTTCCGCAAGTTTTTCTTCTGCCGCGTAAAGCAATTCTATGTACTTTTCTCTGTCCTTATCCAGAACTGAGAGCCTGTTCTTTCTTTTTTCTATATCTGCCTCCACCATTTTTATTTTTTCTCTTAATTCATCAATATCCTGGCTGGAAGCGGCATTGCTTGATTCTATGTGACTTATCTTTTCTTCATCTATCTTTATTTGATTATCGAGCTGATCTATATTTTTATCCAGCTCAACAAGTTCAGTCCGTAAAGCTTCCAAACTCTTTTTAAGCCTTTCAAGCCTCTCGGTTTTTCCGCGGTTCTCCCGCATTTTCTCTTCCAGGCGGGTTTTTTCTTCCTGTATGTCTTTCTCTGCCTGATTAATCTGCTTATCTATTTCTTCAATTTTATCCCTGCTCTTTTCAATGTTATCCAGGTAAAGCGCAACTTCAATTTCCTTAAGTTCGCTGCTTAACTCAATATAATTTCTGGCCTTTTCAGCTTGTTCCTTAAGGGGTTCCAACTGGGACTCCAGTTCCAGAATTATATCATCAATTCTAAGCAGGTTTTGCTTTGTACTTTCAAGCTTGCGCTCAGCTTCTTTTTTTCTGACCTTATATTTCATTATACCTGCTGCTTCTTCAAAAATAGCGCGCCTGTCTTCAGAGCGGGTACTGAGAATTTCGTCTATCTTGCCCTGCCCAATAACAGAGTACCCCTCCTTACCAACACCTGTATTCAGAAAAAGTTCATTTATATCTTTAAGGCGGCAGGGAGTTTTATTTATAAAATATTCACTTTCACCAGATCGGTATACCCTCCTTGTTATTGTTACCTCGGAAAAGTCAATTGGCAAAGTTCTGTCTGAATTATCTATCAGCAGCGATACCTGTGCAAAACCAACAGGTTTGCGGTGTTGCGTACCGGCAAAAATGACATCCTCCATTTTGCTACCACGAAGGGATTTTACACTTTGTTCCCCGAGAACCCAGCGGACCGCATCCGAAATATTACTTTTTCCGCTGCCATTTGGTCCTACCACCGCCGTTATACCTTTATTGAAATGAAGAGTTATTTTATCAGCAAAGGATTTAAACCCCTGCAATTCAATACTTTTTAAATGCAATCTGTCCACCCCGAAAATCTTAACTCTTTTTTCTGATGTATATAATATGTCAAAAACACTCTAAAAGACTGATATTCTAAATTATCAACCATTTACGTATAACAAGCTTATTTTACCATAAATTAATGGTAAAGCAATATTACGTTTTATGGAATTACCCGGCAAATAAAAATAAAAAAGCAGGATTTCACCTGCTTTTTTATAATAGAATATTAACTTTAATCGAATGCCACCGGTGGGAACTGCCCCGCCACTGAAGGAGAATGGGTCTACCCCGCCTCTATTTCCGTCTATGCAACGGGATATATTCTGATCTTTCCCTTACGTATTGATACGCAGGCCTTATAATTCGGCCACCGTTAATCCTTTCTTCAATAATATGGGCGCAAAGTCCAACAACCCTTGCTACTGCAAAAATTGGCGTAAACAAATCTGTAGGAATGTTTAGCATATCATATACAAAACCTGAATAAAAGTCTACATTGGCACACATTTGTTTGTTTGTCTTTTTCAGTTCATTAAAGACAACAGGGGCAAGCTGCTCTACTTTTTCATAAAGCATGAATTCTTCAATTCTCCCTTTTGCTTCTGCCAGTTCTTTAGCCTTTTTCTTCAAAAGTACACACCTTGGATCGGATAATGTATATACAGCGTGACCAATACCATAAATTAATCCGCTTTGATCGTAAGCACCTTTTTTAAGTATTTTTACTAAGTAATCACTTACCTGTGAATCGCTGTCCCAGTTCCTGACTTCCCGTTTTATCTCATTCATCATTTCCATAACTTTCAGATTAGCTCCACCATGCTTGGGGCCTTTAAGCGATCCTAATGCTGCTGCAATGCATGAGTAAATGTCTGTTCCTGTAGAGGCAACAACATGGCTTGTGAATGTTGAATTATTGCCACCGCCGTGCTCGGCATGCAGTATTAACGCTATATCAAGAGTTGATGCTTCAAGTTGGGTATATGAACAATCCGGCCTGCTTAAACGCAGCATATTTTCTGCTGTTGATAATTCAGGTTCAGGCATATGTATGAAAAGACTGCTGCCATTATAATAATGTGATTTGGCCTGATATGCATATGCTGCAAGAAGCGGCATACGGGCAATAATTTCCATGCTCTGTCTGAACAGGTTCTTTACACTTGTGTCCTCAGGGCTCTCATCATAGGAATAAGCAACAAGAATGGTGCTTGCCAGCTTATTCATTATGTTTGCACTTGGCGCTTTCATGATAATATCACGTACAAAGCCATCGGGCAGATACCTGTGACAGGAAAGTACTTTTTTAAATTCGTCATACTGAGCCTGGTTTGGAAGTTCGCCAAATAAAAGAAGATATGCGCATTCTTCAAAACCAAATCTGTTTTCCTTCATACATGCATCCACAAGCTCGTACACGTCTATGCCCCGATAAATAAGCCTTCCTTTTTGCGGGATTTTTACACCATTTTCGAAGGTATAGGCCTGAACATCGCCAATCTCGGTAAGCCCCACTACTACACCAGTACCGTCCTCGTTTCTAAGACCTCGCTTAACATTATATTTTGTATATAAATCAGGACTGTAGTAGCTGTCCCTGTCAATAATCTGAGCTGAACGTTCGTAATATTGCTCCAGCTGTTCTTTGTTCATTTCACGGTTCATCTCTGATCCTCCTTAAAACCTGTTCCTTAAAGCATTGAAGTTAATACCAAGAGACACGAATTACCTTTTGAGGGTTATATTCTTCCAGCTGATATTCTTGAATAATTGTATACAGTTATACTATTGATGTCAATAGTTTTATGAAATTTATTTGTATTTAAGACTTCATTTTTTGAATAGTATCATTTTTATTATATGAATTTAACTAATCAAATAATATACTTAAGATTATGATTAACATAAAAAATAACCGCAATGTTTTCATAATACTTTTACCGTATAAATATTAAAAAGATGCAAGTTATAAATTAATAACTTGCATCTCAAGTACTTTCTTTTATATTTACTTCTGTTCCTTTTCAAACTGATGGTTTATTCCCAAAGCTTTTTCCACTTCAAGAACAAAGGCAATACCCGTTCCCGGTTTGTAGAGTTTAATTGTTTCATTTATGGCCTCTAAAACTGCCTGGGTTTTATTCTTATCAATTAAGGTAAGAACAATTTCTTTTTCAGGTTCTATTGGAATGCCAAACAGTTTTGCTGTTTCGTGTATCCCTGTGCCCCTTCCATGCAAAACTGTACCACCTGTTGCGCCGGCTCTTTTTGTGGCATCAACCACATCTTCTGAATAACCTTTGTTAACAATGGTTACAATAAGCTCTAGATTTGTTTTCACGGTATCAGGCATCATTAATTACCTCCATACTAAATTTTTCGAATTACAGGTTAGTGTTTGTCCTGGTCTTTAAGCAAAGGAATGACTCGGCTTAATGTTTTTAAATTTACTACAAAACTGATTCCATTCCCCGGTTTCTTCAGCTTAACATCGCCTGTTATTGCCTCTAAAACATTTTCTACCTTACTTTCTTCACAAATGGTGAAAATAACCTCTTTTTCAAGATCAAAATTAATACCAAGCAAATCAAGGTATATTGATTCTTCAGCCGTACCTCTTCCCAGGAGGATGGTTCCGCTTTCGGCTCCTGCTTTTTTGGTTGTTTCCACAATTTTGCTCGCTATCCCTTTTTTTACTATGGTTACAATAAGTTTGTACTGTTCTTGTAAATCAGCCATCTGTTTCTTTCTCCTTTCTTCCATACAGGAACCCAAGAAGTAAAACAGTAAGGATTGGAGCAAGAGCAACAATGGTAGTCATACCAAAGCCATCTATCAATGGATCCCTGCCTTCAATTTGCTTTGCTGCGCCCATAACTATTGCCAATATCAATGTTACGGTCATAGGACCCGTTGCTGCACTTCCAGAGTCAAATGCAATAGGTACAAAGTGGGCAGGCACAAATTTAGCCAAAACAAATGCAATTATATAACCTGGAATAAGAATATACCACAACGGTATTCCCTTAATAACTCTTAACATTGCCAGAGCCACAGATATAGACACACCAATACACACCGTAATCAGCATTACCTTTTTGTTAATATGCCCCCCGGATGCTTCCTCCACCTGGTCTACCAAAACATGAACACTCGGTTCTGCCAGGGTTACAGCAAACCCAAGCAAAAAACCAATAGGGACTAAAACCCAGCTATATTCACTTTCTCCAAGAGCCATCCCCATTAGCTCACCAACCGGCATAAAACCGGCATTCACACCCTGCAGAAAAAACGATAAGCCAAAAAATGTTATAATTACCCCTTTAATTATATTTATAATCTTTTTCTTAGGGAATTTCAAAACAAATATTTGGAAGAAAGCAAACACAACTGCTATTGGTGTCAATGCCAATGCTACTTCTATTAATACATCGCCAAAGCCATCAAACAAATTTAGTATCATCCAAAAAATACCCCCAATAACAATACTGCAATAATCGGTCCAATGGTGGATAATGCAACCAAACCAAAACTGTCGTTATCAGATTTATGTTTTCCCATAACTGAGGAAACACCAACACCGAGAGAAATAATAAATGGTACAGTCATTGGCCCTGTGGTTACAAACCCCGAATCAAAGCCCACACCAAAGAAATGTTTTGGTGTGATCATGGAAAGAACAAAAACAATTGCATATCCGCCTAATAACAAATATAACATAGGTATCTTCAGAAAATTTCGCAAAAGACCCAGCGCAAGAAATACACCAATCCCCAATGAAACAACAACAATTATCAAAGTTTTGCTAATGGTACCTCCTGACACCTGATCTATTTGCCCGGCTAATACCTGAAGATCGGGCTCTGCCACATTAACAACAAATCCAATGATAAAACCAGACAATAAAACAATCCACATTTTACCTTTTGAAACAATTGCATTACCTATGGATTCGCCTACCGGTAAAAAACCAACCTTTACTCCCGTTAAAAACAGTACAAGCCCTATAAAAACAAAAACAGCACCACCAAAGAAATTAACAATTGTCTCTGCAGGCAGTTTTAATGCAAACTGTACCACAGCAACAATAATCACTATAGGTACCACTGAATAAACAACTTCTTTTACTGTTTCTTTTAATTCCAAGCCATTTCCCCCTTTTTTTAGTAAACTCCCGGCTAGCGAGAATTTATCGTTATTAAAATTAAATTTGAATTAAAATAATATAATTTCAGATTAAGATAATCAAAGAATTGATTTCTTATAGAAGCAATATTTAGTATTATAGCACGTATGTCATTAAAAATACAACCGTAATAATTGCTTCCCTGCTTTTTCCGTTGTATAATGCTTTTTAGCTTTTATTTTTTATTAAAGTAAAATATTTATACATAGGAGCTGACTACATGGGTTACTTATATCTCATTATTGCAACACTTTTATGGAGTTTTGTCGGGGTGATGGTTAAATCTGCATCAACAATGTTCTCCAGCAGCGTAATAACACTCGGACGTTTTTTATTTGGCTTTGTTTTTCTGGGGCTTTTCATGAAAGCCAAAGGTAAGAAAATCTCAATTTATTGGAAGGATAAATGGATATGGATTGGAGTTATAGGTAAAAGCCTGAATTATATATTTGAGAACATTGCCATCAGCATTGGTTATGCTTACAGCAATGTAATCATCTGGCCTATACAGTCGGTATTTCTTTTGATCATGGCATTTATTCTGTTCAAAGAAAAAATTACCCCTGTTAAAGTTGTTGCTTCATTATTCTGTCTTGCCGGGGTATTCCTGGTAAGCTGGAAAGGTATGACTCTGGCCGAACTTTTTGAAGGGAATTTATTATCGTCCGTTCTGCTCATTTTTGCAGCTATTGGAGCCGGCATTCATGTTACCAGTCAAAAAGCCCTTGTTAATTATATTGATTCGGGCAATATGAACTTTTCAATATTCCTGTTATCATCCATGGTTACTTTTATTCCCGTACCGTTTACCTCTCCTTTTACCGGGAATGTAAATATCCCGGCCATATTATCTTTAATTGGCCTTGGCCTTGTTACAGGTGTAAGTTTCTACCTTAATGCAGAAGCTTTGAAAAAGGTATCCTTTCTTGCAGCGGGTATAATCAGTAATACCTCTGTTCTGTTTACACTGCTCTGGTCGAAGCTTTTTCTGAACGAAAGCATGAATTCATATGTTATATCAGGGGTTGTAATATTGTTAATCGGGATGGTTTTAATCAGCATTCAAAAATCCAATCCTTCACATAAAAGTGTAAAATCTAGTTAAAAAAGGTGGAGTACCTTCCTCCACCTGACCTTTTTTTGCCCGACCATAGTGTTCGCATTTTAATACGTTTAATTAAGCTTTTTAGACCGGGCACTTAGCTTTTGAATACAAATAATTGTATAGTATTCCATGCCTTATTTCATCGGTTATTATATCTGTTAATACATTAATTAATACCCTGTCTGTAAGTGCATAAAGAATTCGTCTGTATCTTTTAACTGCATTCTGCTCTCCTATTATTGCACTTTCTAAGCCTGCACAATATGAGTCGGGGTCTTCAAATTCTATCTCCTCCTGTGCTGGTATTGTTTGGCCCGTTAATACATAGTATACCTGTCCAACCAGGAAAAAATGGTTAATTTCATCATCACGTATTCCTCTGATAATTTCTTTTGCCTTTTCATCGGGTGCATTCTCAATAAGATATTCATAAAACGCCCTGTCTTCCGCTTCACCTCTCACAGCATCACGAAGTAATTCCAAAGCATCCCTGTAATTTTGAGGGTATGTATAAGGTGCAAATCCTCTGATAACTCTTTGGGGCTGCTGTTGCATCAGAATCGGTTGTTGGGCTGACTGATATTGCCAACCACTTCTGTACGGTGTACGCGTGCCATTATACCCATACACCGGTGTATATGGCGACATCCCATAATAATCCTGCATTCCATACCTCCACAAATAAACATAGACTACATAATATAATATGCTTTATATGGCATATTGTGCAAAAATCATCATTGCAACCCGTGTCAAGTGTATGAATATAAAACTTTTTTTCGATAATACTAAATAATAACTAGACTATCGCAAATAGGAGTAATGTATATGGATCAGGGAAAAGAATCTTCTCAGGAAAAAATAGATAATATTATTCACATAACAAGGCATAATTCAGGTGATGTTGTCGTAGAACATGATACACCTGTATGGTTTGTTAAAGCTAAAAACATAATTTACTATATCCTTGGAGTGATAGAGACTTTGCTTGGGCTAAGATTTCTTTTCATGCTGCTTGGAGCTAATCCAAGAAGTGGATTTACAGCTTTTTTATATGCCATAACGGGCATATTTATAGCACCTTTTTCAGGCATATTCAACCCGGTATCCACAACAGGCCTGGCAACAAGATCGGTGTTTGACCCTGCCACTATAATTGCAATGGCAATATACGCACTTGTCGGCTGGGGTATAGTTAAACTTCTTTGGATTAGAGCTTCAAAAAACGGATACTGAGTTTTAAACGAAATTATCCGGCCAATCCAGGTACATGTTTAGTATATTCACAAAATCCGACAGCCCTTTTGCATCCATGTCATCAAAGCGTGCTTTTACCGGGCTGTCAATATCAAGAACACCTATAAGTCTTTCATTTTTTATTATTGGAACAACTACTTCAGACTTTGACGCGCTGTCGCATGCAATATGCCCCGGAAACTGTTCCACATCCTCCACAAGCTGAATCTCTCTTTTCTTTGCTGCAGTTCCGCACACTCCTTTGCCAAGACCTATTCTGACACATGCCGGTTTGCCCTGAAATGGCCCTAGAACCAGTTCATCTCCTTTCCATAAGTAAAAGCCCACCCAGTTAATATCGGAAAGAGTTTGGTTTAATAAGGCGCAGGCATTTGATATACCGGCAAGTCAGTCGGATTCATTGCTTATTAACCCTGTAAGATAAGCATTTATTTGACTGTATAATTCATTTTTATCAGCCGCATTTATTTCTTTTAGTTCAAACATACAATCACCCTGCATTCTATTTAAATATAAGAATATTGGCTTTTTTCGGGTATGCTTCTGTTCCACTCCCGGCAAACTTTGGAATTGGAAATGTGATCCTTTTTAATACCCTGCTCCCTCCATAGCCGAAAGTGCAGATTCGGTATATCGTTTAAAAAGCCCTTTTTTTGGCGGGCGCGGGATAATTCCATTCTTCTCCTTACGTTCGTTAAATACTCTCTCAACTTCTTCTTTGGGTACTTCTTTTCCTTCAATTCCAACTACATTCAGTGTTCTTTTTTCTATATCATATTCGATAATATCCCCTGTCTGAATGAATGCTATGGGCCCACCTGCAGCAGCTTCAGGCGATACATGCCCTATAGCTGCACCCCTGGTTGCACCTGAAAACCTGCCATCGGTAATAAGCGAAACAGTACCATTTAATCTCCTGTCGCAAACTATTGCCTCGGTTGTCATCAGCATTTCGGGCATTCCGCTGCCTCTCGGGCCTTCGTACCTGATTACAATAATTTCTCCGGGGTTTATACCTCCGTTAACCACTGCATTATAAGCATCTTCCTCTGAATTATATACCCTTGCGATACCTTTATGCTTCCTCATGTTTTCAGCACATGCAGAATATTTTACAACCGCACCTTCAGGTGCGATATTTCCCTTCAATATTGCAATAGAGCCCTTTTCGGTTGCCTTTTCAACGGGTATTATTACATCTTCACGTTTTAAACCGTAATTAACCAGGTAACCAAGATTTCTGTCAAAGAAATTATCCTTCTTTAAATCTTCAAGATTCTCACCCAGCGTTTTACCTGTGACCGTTAAAACATCAAGGTTCAAAAAGTCTTTCAGCATTAGCTGAACCATTGGAATTCCACCTGCGAACCAGAAGGATTCGGTAAGATGCTCACCACTTGGATTAATGTTCCCAATATGTGGTATTTTATGATTAATCTCATCAAACAACTCAGGTCTCAGAATAATGCCAAGCTCTCTGGCAATAGCAGGCAAATGAATTGTTGCATTCGTAGAACCGCCAATGGCACTGTGTATGATTATGGCATTTATAAATGCCTCTTCAGTCATAATTTTCGACGGGGTAATATTATTTTTTATCAGCTCCATGATTTTCCTGCCCGAATTTCGGGAAAAAGATAAGATATCGCGCATGGTCGCAGGTACTAATGCACTTCCCGGCAATGCCATCCCCAGGGCTTCAGCCATACACTGCATTGTGCTTGCAGTGCCAAGGAATGAGCACGCTCCCTCAGATGGGCATCCTGTTAGTTTATAATCCCGGATCTCCTTTTCGGTAATTTCCCCCTTCCTCTGTCTTAAAGAGATATCACCATTTCCGAGAGATGTTGTCATAAAGGGCCCGGGCCTCATACTTCCCCCCGGTATGAAAATTGCAGGAATATCAAGCCTGGCAGCAGCCTTTAAATGGGCGGGTACCGATTTATCACAGGACGATGTAAGAATTATGCCATCCCATGGGACAACACTTCCGTGAACTTCTACCATATCGCAAATGGCTTCCCTGGAAGCTAAAATCATATTCATACCATTATGTCCCTGTGCACACCCATCACAAACATCGGTAGCATGAAAATGGGCTGCAAATCCGCCTTCTTCAATCACTCCATACTTTGCCTGTTCGGTCAGTTTATTCAGATGTGTGCTGCCGGGATGGCTGTCACCATATACATCCTCAATTAAAACCTGTGGCTTTAAAATATCTTTTTCGTCCCATCCCGAACCAAGCTGAAGGGCATCAAACTGAGCCCATAATAAACGTTCCGGTGAACTTTTCTGTTTAATATTTTGCATTTTAATCATCCTTTGTTTTCCGAAAAATATATCTATAGTCAATAATCAAATAACCTGAACAATTGTTATAAAATTGTAGAGTTTCGTGACAAACCTGGTGCAAAGCATTCACGATTTTAAGCCATCTGCAATTGTTCTCATAACTTTACCTGCACTGTCATTAATCACCAGTCTTGCCCTGCTATCGAAGGGTGTGGTGCCAATATTTACAATAATTAATTTATCTTCCCTGTAATAATTCAACAGACCCGCTGCGGGGTAAACCAAAAGGCTTGTACCCACCACAAGCAGTACATCGGCCCTCATGGTTAGGTTCATAGCTTTTGTCAGATCTTTCTCGTTCAGAGGTTCCTCATACAACACAACATCAGGCTTTATAATACCACCGCATTTATTACATTCGGGCACCGGCCGGTTTATTTCAAATATATCATCCAAAGAGAATTCCTCCCTGCACTTCATACAGTAATATCTCTTTGTAGTACCATGAAGTTCGATAACATCAGAAGAACCTGCTTCCTGGTGCAATCCATCAATATTCTGTGTAATAACTGCAAGGATATTGCAATACTTTTCCATTTCAGCAAGTGATTTATGGCACTCATTGGGTTTTGCATCCCTGTAAATCATATTATTCATATAGTAGTCATAAAAAGTTTCTGTATTATTCATAAAAAAACTATGACTTAAAAGCACTTCAGAAGGATAATCGTATTTTTTCCTGCTTTTTGCCGGTACAACATTTGATCTGAAATCCGGAATGCCGCTTTCTGTGGAAGCACCTGCGCCTGTAATAACTACAAGGTTTTCCGACTCTTTGATAAGTTTTGTTGCCTCCAGAATCTTATCCAAAAAAACATCTCCTTTCTTTTTTTATTATACACAGACACGAATGAATTCTTCTATAATTTTATTCTATCTTATTCATGGTTAATTTCAACCTGCTCTGCTTTTTGCATCAGCCAGCATCAGCTTAATTCTGTTTTCCTGATTTATCTGGGAAGTACCGGGGTCATAATCAATAGCCACAATATTTACATCGGGATGCCTTTTCTGAAATGGCTTCATCATACCTTTACCTGCAATATGATTTGGCAGGCAGCCAAAGGGCTGGGTGCAAATAATGCCGTGTACACCCTGCGTGGCAAGTTCAAACATTTCTGCTGTAAGAAGCCAGCCTTCACCCATCTTTGTTCCCAACCCTATTATGCCTTCGGGTAAAGTTCGTGTTTTTTCGAAAAATCCCATAGGCCTGAAGTCACTGTTTTCAGTAATACTGCATATTAAATCCCACTGTTTTCTAATTAAATATTTATAAAGGATATTACAAAAGAAGGCCTTTGTACGACGAATGCCGTAAAGTTCTGCATCAACTATACCGTTATAGACGCAGTATAAACAAAAATCCAAAAGGCTTGGCACCACGGGCTCAACGCCCTCTGATATTAAAAAGTCTTCAAGGTTGTTGTTTCCTATTGGAGAAAATTTCACATAAATCTCCCCAACTATGCCAATTTTTATTTTCCTGTCTTTATTGCGCGGTATTTTTGAAAAATCCCTTACTATGCTGATATAGTTATTTTTAACTTTCTTATAGCAGATTCTGTTATCCCTGCTTAATTCTTCAGAAAGCTTAACAGCCCAACCGTTGGCTAAAGCATCACTTTCACCTTTATTTATCTCATAAGGCCTGCACTGGTTTTTAAGAGTCATTAGTAAATCCCCATACAGTATCGCATAAAGCATCCTGTAAATTATAGGCACTGTGAGCTTAAATCCGGGGTGTCTTTCCAGACCTGCAAAATTTAACGATATTACAGGTATATGTTCATATCCTGCTTTTACAATGGCTTTTCTGAGTAAGGATACATAATTTGATGCCCTGCAGCCTCCTCCTGTTTGTGTAAGCAATAATGCTGTTTTATCACGATCATACTTACCGCTTTCCAGAGCATCCAGAAGCTGACCTATTACAATAAGAGCAGGATAACAGGTATCGTTATGTACATATTTCAGACCTTTTTCAATAATATGCTTCCCCGAAGTTTCCAGTATTCTTGTACGATACCCGAAAGAGTTTAATACTCCTTCTAACATTTTGAAATGAAGAGGCAGCATTGTTGGGGCTAAAATGGTATAATCCTTTTTCATTTTTTTAGTAAAAAGAACAATTCCTTCTTTTTTACCCATCTTTTCTCTCCCTCTCCTCCAATGCTCCTAAAAGGCTTCTAAGCCTTATCTTAACTGCCCCAAGGTTGGTTATTTCATCAATCTTTATCTGAGTATATATTTTCCGATGTCTTTCCAAAATGTCCCGAACCTCATCGGATGTAATGGCGTCAAGCCCGCAGCCGAAGGAAACTAACTGCACCAGTTCACAATCATCATGATGTCCTGCATACTCTGCAGCATTATAAAGCCTTGCGTGATATGTCCATTGATTAAGAACCCCTACATTTTCAGGTCTAATAACATTGCTTATGCTGTCTTCAGTTATTACAACAAAGCCAAGGGATACAGCCAGTTTGTCAATTCCGTGACCTATCCCGGGATCTATGTGGTAGGGCCTTCCGGCAAGTATCAGAATTCTCTTGTTATTCGCTCTTGCATATTCAATTGCACGCCTGCCTTCCTGCTGTAATTCCGCCATCCATTTCCTGTATTCTTCGTACCCTTTGTCAATAGCTTCTCTAACATCTTTTCGTGTTAAATCCCGGTGTTTTGGCTTAAGCAGCGAAAAGATTCCATTGGTAAGTTCCCTGCGACTGTTTATGTTCAGATATGGAAAAAGAAACCTGGTATTTTTCAGAGATTCCATGTTTCCATTAAGAACTTCGGAATAATACGCAACAACGGGGCAGTTGTAATGATTATCCCCCATATTTTCATCAAAATTATACGTAAGGCATGGATAGAATATGTAGTCGGTTTTCTTTTCGAGCAGTGTTTCGATGTGACCGTGCATTAGTTTTGCAGGATAGCACACAGTATCCGAAGGTATACTGTCCTGCCCTTTTGTATAAAGCTCTCTGCCCGAAAATCCTGAAAAGATCACCTTAAAACCAAGGCTTGTAAAAATTCGGTGCCAGAAGGGAGCCAGTTCATACATACCAAGAGAAAGCGGCATACCAATTGTTCCACGGATATTGTCACCCTCTGACAAATTTTTCATCCTTTTCCGCTTAAATTCATGGAGGTTGGGAATTTCTTCCGTTCTTACATTTCCCTTACCCAACCCTTTCTCACACTTATTACCTGATATGTACTTATCCTTTCCCGAAAAAGTGTTCACAGTAAGGTGGCATTTATTCCCGCATCCTTTGCAGATAGCAGGAACAGAACTATGGGTAAAATTTTTTAACTCATTATCTGAAATAATTGACGACTTTTGAAGCCCAAGCGACATTGCATAAAGGGCAGCGCCATACGCTCCCATCAGTTCTGCAATTTGTGGCCTGATAACATTTATTCCAAGCTCAAGCTCAAAACTTCTAAGCACTGCATCATTTAAAAATGTTCCGCCCTGAACAACTATGTTCTCACCCAGCTCATGGGCAGAGCCTGCACGTATTACTTTATACAGCGCATTTTTAACGACACTCATCGAAAGTCCTGCCGAAATGTCTGATATGTCTGCTCCGTCTTTTTGTGCCTGTTTCACCGAAGAATTCATGAAAACTGTACATCTGGTTCCAAGATCTACAGGTGTTTTTGATTTCAGGCCAAGTCTTGAGAATTCTTCAACACCATAGCCCATAGACTTTGCAAAGGTCTCAATAAATGAACCGCACCCGGAAGAACAGGCTTCGTTAAGCATGACACTGTCAATTGTACCGTTATGTATTTTGAAGCATTTTATGTCCTGCCCGCCTATATCAAGGATAAAATCGACATCTGGCTTGAAATGCCTTGCTGCGGTAAAATGAGCCATGGTTTCCACTATACCTGCATCTATATGAAACGCGTGTTTAATAAGGTCTTCACCGTATCCGGTTACAGCCGAGCCCTTTATTTTTATACGTGTATCACAAAGCCTGTATATCCTGATAAGCTGTTCTCTCACTACATCAACAGGATTACCCTTATTTGAGCTGTAATACGAATAAAGAAGTTTTTTATCGCCGGATATTAATACTAGTTTTGTTGTTGTGCTGCCACAATCAATACCCAGGTAGGCATCTCCGCTGTATTCCTTTATATCCAGCCACTCCACTGTGGCCTTCTGATGCCTTTCTCTAAACTTTTCGAAACTTTCTTTGTTTTCAAACAGGGGTTTTAGGTATACTGTATTCTGTCTGTTACAGGTACATTTTTCCAGCCTTTCTGTCAGTTCGGGATAGGATAAGCTGTTTTGCTGTTTTGAAGCAAATAATGCAGCTCCCATAGCCACAGAAAACAGTCCGTATTCGGGAAAAAGGGCGTTGTTATCGTCTAATTTCAGTGTTTCAACAAACCTTTTTCTGAGGCCCTTGCAATAGTAAATTGGGCCTCCAAGAAACATGACCTTCCCTTCTATCCTGCGTCCCTGGGCAAGACCTGCAATTGTCTGATCCACAACGGCCTGGAAAATACCTGCGGCTATATCGGCTTTATTTGCACCCTGGTTCAATAACGGCTGAATATCCGACTTTGCAAAAACACCGCATCTTGAAGCAATTGGGTAAATTTTTGTGCTTTGAAGGCTAAGCCTGTCCAGCTCATTTATCGACATATTCATTAATGTTGCCATCTGATCTATAAATGCACCGGTACCGCCTGCACAGGCCCCGTTCATCCGCTGTTCCATACAGCCCTCAAAGAAAATTATTTTTGCATCCTCACCGCCAAGCTCTATTACAACAGAAGTATCGGGCTGAAGTTGTTTTATCAGTTCACCCGTTGCAAAAACTTCCTGCACGAAGGGTAATCCGGCATCCTCTGCAAGCCCAAGTCCTGCAGAGCCTGAAATTGCAACATAAAGCTGTTCATTACAAACCAGCGGTTCTATTTCAAGCATCATATCACGAATTTTATGGCGAACCTGGGAGAAATGCCTTTCATAAATTTTGTGTGTAATTTCCCCGTTCTGCACTAAAATCAGTTTTGCAGTAGTGGAACCGATATCCACTCCAAGTATGCTTTTTAAACCGGTATTGAGTTTAATATCTGTAATATTACTCAATTTTGATTTATCCATATCTACATCGCTACCTATGTAAATGTATTTTTATTGCTTTTTGCTTTACATATATTACAGTAAATGAACTACATCCTTTCTATTTTATCACAGAATAAAAAATAAATCATCTTAACTGGCCACGGCCAAAGGTAATAAGTATTTCCGGGCTCAATCAAGATGATTTGTCAAAATGAATATTCAGTATTTAATTCATTTAAAGGTCTTTAACTCCAGCTGACACACAAGAACCTACAGATTTCCCTTTAGCCCTATGGCTTCGGCAACCTTGCGCATACCCTTAATTGTTTCGTCGATTATATAATCAAGATCAAGGCCAAGTAATTTCGCTCCCTGTTCTATTATCTCACGGTTTACACCCTGTGCAAAACTTTTCTGCTTCCATTTCTTTTTAACCGATTTCACTTCTGTGTCAAAAATACTTTTACTTGGCCTCATTAAAGCAGTAGCAGTAATCAATCCTGTAAGCTCGTCAATTGTATACAGAACCTTTTCCATTTTCTCAACAGGCTCAACATCAGAACATATTCCCCAACCATGACATACCACAGCATGTATATACTCTTCGGGCCAATTATTCTCTTCTAAAATTTCCTTAGCCTTTTTGCAATGCTGGTCAGGGTACATTTCATAATCAATATCATGAACAAGGCCAATAATTCCCCATTTTTCAGTATCCTCTCCAAAGATTTCAGCAAAATGACGCATCACTGCTTCAACTGCCAGGGCATGCTTTATTAAACTTTCATTTTTATTGAACTTTTTAAGAAGTTCAAAAGCTGTATTTCTGTCGGGTTTCACGGTGTTCATTCCTAACCTTCTTTCGTATTTTGATGTTTATATATCTGTATTATAATCTAAAATAAACATCCTGTTAAGAGACTGAAAAAACTGCCCTGGAACGCAGATATTGCTGTCATGGGCAGTTTTGTAATTTGTCATATTCCAATACTTTTGTCATCATCTGTAACTGCATCCTGCCAGGGAATGTTGGGTAAATTATCTGTAAACAATTTTACTTTGCTCAATATAAATCCTCCTCTATTTGTTGCCCATACGTCTTTAAATCCGGTAATTCATCCAGCGTAATTACTTTGTCATGGTTATATACCTTATTAACCATATGCTTTTCATTGTATTTCTCTGAAAGAGTATATGTTTTATTGAGAACAACAAATTCACCGCTCCATGTCCCAAAATACGACCAGATGACATTGTCCCGGAAAACCAAATCAGGATCGAATAAACATCCATTTTCGGTCAAGGCAATAATCTTATTTTTATCGGTCCATTCCAAAATCTCATTAAATTTAGCTGCCTGCGAACTATATACCCTTTCTCCCGGATATATATCAATCCCTATAATGTCAACATATTCGTCCCCGGGATACCACTTTGGATCCTGTCCATTCCATACCCAAATCAGATTATGAATGTTATGAGTTTTAGTTAAGCGGTCAAAGAGTAGTCTGTATAACTTAATGTAGGGTTCGGGACCTGAAGCACCCCACCAGAACCATCCGCCGCCGGCTTCATGCAAAGGCCTCCATAAAACAGGCACATCAGCTTCCTGCAAGCGTTTTAACTGATTGGCAACAGCATCAATATCCCGTATTAACAGATCATATCCCTCAATGTCCTGGCCATTCATAATTGCTTCTAAATCAATATTGGTAGCTTCGGTATAAAACCCCTTCCACCAGGGTATCTCAGGAGTATTATATAAGTATGGTTCGGGTGCATTCCAATGCCAGCAAAAGGTTACAATCCCGCCTGTTTTCGCAAATTCAACGGCATACACTACGCTCTTTCCCACAGAACCATGGGCTGCTCTGGAAGGAGTGTATTCGATAAAATCAAGACCCAGCATAGCGGGATATTTTCCTGTAGCATCATATATTGCCTTAAATTCAGGACCATTGATACCCTTATCGCTGTACTGACCTGATATAATATATTTGCCATACATATCTGCCAGATATTGCATCAACCTTCTGGTGCTTTCTGTTGCTTTAGGATCTGCAAGTTCTGCAGATACTTCATAGATGGATTCGTCAGCCGGAGAAGAAGCTGTTATTTCTAATGCGTCCACTCGTATCCACCCCCAGCTTTTTGTAATTTTTATCTCCTGTGTTTCTTCCGACAAATACACCCTTTTTAACATTGAGTCATGAAAATCATCCCCATCTGTTTTTATTACTCCTGCCTGTTCTTCATTTATATATATATAATTCTCCTTATAGCCACCATAACTTGAACATACAAAGTTAAGGTTATAAAATCCGCTTTCCGGAATGGAAACGGTAAAAGTGATTGTATCCCCGTCCTCTTCAATACCGGTTAAATACCCACTTCCAGAAAAACCCGGGTGCTTGTTTTCCACTCTCACATTGCCGGTTGTAACTGCTGCATCTTCTGCTTCAAGAAAAAGTTTATATCCGAATATATTCTCTGTATTTGACATTTCAGCTCCATGCTCACTTCCTTCGCTCAAAGTTTTGTCTTTTATGCTGCAGCCGGCCAATAAAACAGGTACTATTAATATGGATATAAGCTGTATAAAATACTTTTTCATATGGATATCCCTCCCGTTAAGCCGGCCTGCTCTGCAGAAGACAGCTTTAAAGAATTTGCCCGAACAGGTTGCAACGGCATAAAGCATATGACGTTCAAACATTGCAACCTGCCCGCCTATTTCAGCTTTTATTGATACGAGTTAATTTACTTTTCCCAGAAAGCATTCAAAGCGTCCTGCAGTACCGGCTTGGTAGCCTCAACAGCTTGTGATACTGTACTTGTCTTTTCTACAACAATGGGCCACCATATATTTTCACCAAAATCGAAACCAGGTAAGCTGGTCCATAAATCTAATTTAAGATTCTTACCACATTCATAAGCCATCTCTACATCTTCTATTCTCTGGAAACAGCTTTCAAACCATACAGGATCATCTCTAAGAGATGTATCTTTCTTGTGCCAGTTCATAAATTCTTCGAAAACCTGTAATACTTTAGTCGGTTCTTTTACTCCTACAGGTATCATATACCAGTTACCTGATACAGGACTGTATATGTTTTTGTCTCCACTTGGTCCAACCGGATATGATACAACCCTGTATTCAAATGGCAGTTCAGACCCTTCGGAAATTGCTGCATCCGCTTCCTGTTTTAAAGCCCAGGCCTGGGCAGTCCACATCATAACCTTACCGTCGGACCATGCCAGCAGGTTGTCGTTCCAGTCATCGGGATTCCAGGGTCTGGCTGAAAGATCTACATTATATAGCTGGTTTATTAAGTCCAGTGCTTCCACAGTGGCCTTTGAGCTTATTCCTTCTGTCTTTCCGGCGGCTATGGCTCCATTATTGTTCATTACCAGTCCGTTCACGAAATCAGTAAATACTCCACCAAAACCATATATATCCACCGTTCCGTCATTATTGGTATCTCTGGTACCTGCTGCCGCATATTCTCTGAACTTTTCCCATGTCCATTGGCCTTTCTTGAAAAGTTCCTGGGGATCTTCCAGTCCCAGCTCTTCCATCATGGTCCAATTGTAACCTATATATATGCCACTCATTGGTAATCCCTGTTCGGCAAACAGGTAAGTACCACCTAATGCTTTATTATCCATGGGCTTAAGCACCTTTTGCTCACCAAACAAATCGGTAAATTCGGGGGCAATTTCCTCTAAATTCTGAGCCAAACCATTTGCAACCGCAGGAATTCCAAACTGCAGGTCTGTTAAATAGATATCGCATTCAGGAGTACCTGCTGCAACAGATCTGTTGATACTTTCTATAACTCCGTCCCAGCCGAGATTCACATATACAATCTTACATTTATATTTGTCCTCAATCCTTCTGACATTGTCCAGTTTCATTTGAGCGGTCACAGCATTACTTAACCCTGGATCATCCTTGATGTCATTATGTTCACTGGTATAGTAATAATCCCACCATATACCCACCTTTATTGTCCTGCCCCCCAGGTCAAATGCCGGGTATGGATCGATTTCAACTTCTGCCGGTGTTTCTTCCTGTTCGGTTTTACCTGTTTCTTCTGAATCTGATTTGCCGGTTTCCTTCACGGTTCCTTTGTCTGCAGCAGCTGTGTCAGGTTTGTCGCCCACTGTTGTTGCATCCTGACTTTGATCATTTGAACAGGCTGAAAAAGCCATGATCATAGTAAGTACTAACAATGATGCCACGATTTTCCTGCTAATCCTTTTCACAAAAATCCCTCCAACCATATTATTTATTCTTATACAGACATGGAGCCTGTATCATCCAACAATACCGCTTCTTTCTATGCCTTCTACGAAATATTTCTGCAAAACAAAATAAATAATCAGGATGGGCAGCAAAACAAGCGTTATTCCAGCGTATACTGCCAGCTGGGATATCATGGGATCTTTAATTTGGTCCACAAATTCAATAGTTGCCTGAATAGTAGATAACCGGAAAGTTAAATTTTTGCTGGTTGGCATGGAAAACAGCCTTGCATAGAACATATCATTGTACTGCCATACCATGGAAAACACCGCTACGGATATAGCCGCCGGCATTGCATTTCTCAACATTATTCTGAAATAGGTATGCCATATCCCTGCCCCGTCAATTAGAGCAGCTTCCTCAATTTCCTTTGGCAACCCCCTGAAAAACTGCCGAAAGATATATATGTACAATCCAGATCTGAGACCTGTACCAAACAGTGTCATCAAATACATGGGAGTTTGCTGCGAAAGCAAATTAACCGTTTTCCCTGTGACTGCCTGAATGATGCCAAAAATATCCCACATCCGGAAATGCTGATATATGGGAAGCATAATTACATGGGCAGGCAGTACGATAGTAACTATCACACAGCCAAATAGAAGTTTTTTCAACGGGAATTCAAACCTTGCAAACCCATACCCCACCATGGAGCAAATCAAGATTTGAATCAAAGTAATGGAAACAATATATACCATGGTATATCCGAGGGTACTCCAGTAATTCAGCCTGGTAAAAGCCCGCTTAAAATTCTCAAGGGTAGGACTTAGCGGAATCATGAATACCGATGGATTATATACATCCGATGGTGAAAAGAAAGAATTACTTACAATATTAATTACCGGCCCAAGTATAATATAGGACATTCCAACAATAATAATTAATTTGAAAATTGAAAGAAGCACAGACTTTGCTTTGTTGAGAGTCCTTGATCTAAAAGTAACATCACTGGCAATTTCACTTATTTTCTCATAATAACCCCTAACATCCCTAATATTCAAAATTCCTCTTCCTTTCTAATTATAATAGAAAGTCTTCTTCGTTATTAAAGCGCTGACAATTGCAAGTATAAGACAAACAACTACAGTACTTATTGTGCTCATAGCCGCACTCAATCCATAGTTATAGTTGGTAAAAGCAACTTCATATGCCAGATCAACAACTTCGCTGTTAACAAAGAAATCTACGATAGTATATACTACATTGGTTAGTATCAGCGGTGAGACCATAGGAAAAGTAATTTTCCAAAAAGTCTCATAACCTGTAGCTCCCTCAATTTTGGCGCATTCATACATAGAATTCGGTATCGATTGAAGTGCAGCAATAAAAATAATAATTTGCACACTGGAAGCCCTGACAATTTCAAATATTCGGGATACCAGCCCTGTAATATAGTCAATTAATGTTGTCGGTAAACCCAGGTCTTCCAATACATACAGTAAAAAGCTGATATTAATCTGATTAGCTGCAGACAACTCTTCTATCATCGCACTGGCCCCACCTATAATATTTCTTGTTGCCAGTTCCAGGCTCCTTAGCACTGCCCCCGAACCCATCAAAATTGGTAAGAAGAAAATAACCCGAACCAAAGACCTTCCCTTAAATTTTGAATTAAGCAAAATTGCCATAAACAAACTGAAAAATATTATAAATGGTATATCTATTAAAATATCTCTGAGTGAATTTACCAGTATTTGATTGAATTTAGCATGCTCTAGCAGGGCAAACCGGTAATTTGACAGCCCGGTATAGGTTGTCTGGTATCCCCCTGTTTGCAATATCTCGACCTTGCTTAAGGAAAACTGCACGGTTAGAATCAGGCTTCTCACATAATAAACTAAAAAACCTATAAGCCAGGGAAGTATAAACAGCAGACCGGTTGCAGCTCTTTTCTGCCTTAATGTAAATCTTCCTTTCTTCATTCCTTAACCCCCTTAAGCACATAACCCCTTGCAGGTATAGCTACATCATCTGCAATAACTTCTGCATCATTTACATTCACATAGATGACAACACCGTTATTATAGGTAATTCTTTTAACCCCTGGCTCCATAATTCTATGCTCAACAATAGTACTATTGGTTGTATGCCTTAATACTTCGTTGACTTTGTGATATATATCTGCAGCATCTTCAAGCCATATCCTGTACTGGGTTGAATAAAGACTGTTCAAACCTGAATATTTAATATCACTTGATTCCTTCCAGGATAGTGTGAAACGGGGGTATAATCCAAACTCTATCAGCTTGAGTATTATATCCTGTTTATCATAGCTGTCACTTAGATTAACAGCACTGCCGGAATAATCAATGCACCCGTGGATTACCATCTGATAGAAAGGAATTTCCTCATCCACAATAAAAAATCGATTATGATTGGCCGGCACATCCTCTATGTCTGTTGCATATGCCCAGGAATAGGCATTTCCTCCCTTTACCATTATGTTATCCTTTGAATTTGCCAGAATGTTTAATTGTTCCATAATAACCTGTTTTGCTTCCTGACGATTGATTATATTGCTTCTCCTCTTATCAGAAGCTACGGTATTCCCTAAATCTCTGAGAGAAATGCCCGATATGTCCACCTTTTCAATCCCTGCTCTAAACTTGTCAACATGCCGCACTAAAAATTTAGGAGAAACTATATCATAATTGGTTTCACTATAACCCAGTCCGCCGGTTTGTCTTAAAGTGGCAGGATTAACACGTCCAAGTGCAACCACATAACCAGAATAATACTGTGAACTCTCCATCTTCCAATTGTAATTATCCGCCTCAAAGGATACCTTTTGAAAAGCCACATCGCCAAACAGCCTGGACCCGGATTCGGTGAGTTTTGCATTCAATTCTTCTAATCCCTTTTTTCCTCCCAGGACTTTTTCTACCTTCAGTCTGATTGGAACATCGTGATAATAACCACCGTTAAACCATCCCAGGTAATTTACCCTTAAATTTGAGATCCCCTTTTCCATAAAAGCATCGACCATTATTTTGGCCTCATCAAAGGTGGTCATGGGGTATACTCCCATGTAAGGCACTCCCAGGAAACTTTTCTGTAGCTTAACTCCCCCAACAATATCCAAATAAAATGGGATAGAATCCTGCTTTTCTTCCTGCAGGCCGAGGACACCCCTTTTAATCAAATAATTTCGATAATAGTTTGCCATACCTGAATAGCTGGCATCCTTTTTTTCCAGAAATGAATATGTAACTGTATAGTTTACATCGTATATATCCTTCTCAAGGGTTGGTAAGTCTGCCGATACACCAGTGATCCCAAACACCGATACCTTCTCTGACCCTCTCAGCAGAAAAGATGGATATACGTAGTTATAACTGTTTATATTGCCTGATACATCAGCAATTATGGCTGCTAATGTATCCCCTTCAATAATCTCTGCGAATACAGCACCGTTTTCCCTCTTTATGCCGAATACAGGAATCATGGCATTGACTGTATCCTCCACCACGGTATAAGACTGGGCTGTTTCATCAACGCCATATACATACTGCATATACCGTTCGGTCTTTTTTCGGTTGTTAAAATATATAAGTGAACCTGAGCCATTGGGCACAAGAATATAGCCTTCTTCTTTCATGCCTGCCGCTCCGAAGAAACAGAGCAGGTCAATCCTTTCAATCTTTCCTTTACCCGTTTCCTTAATATTCCCAGCCGGAACGGATACCACAAGCTTATCTCCTGTCAGTCGGTATTCTAAGGGAATTGTAAATGTAGTTGGTTCCTGAAACTCACCAATAGATGCCATTTCAGCATCATAATAAAAATCTTCCTGCGTATAGCCTGCTTCCTCAAAAAGCTTATTTAATCTCTGCATGCCGATCTTACTAACCTTCACTCCAGACGTAAGTTCCAGAAATCCTTCGAGGGACTCTGCGTCCTTATAGCTGCTTCTAACCGTTCTGGCATCGGCCTCGCTCAGCTTGCTCAGCACCTTTTCTTCCAATCTCTCACCGGTTATATATACCGGGACAATACCAGTCGGACTTTCCAGATTTCCTAATAAATATATGTATCTGATACCGTTCTCCAATACCTCAATATCAAATTGCCCTCTTTCAACACTGTAATCGTAATTGTACATGGTAGCCCGTGTCATACTGGAATCATAATATGTAACAGCCAACTGAGAATTCAGTGCTACTTTGTTTCTTCCACTGGCAATCTCGTCTTCTTCCCGGTTCGGAGGATTTGAATAAACTATCTGTCCGTTTCTTTTATCAAAAATAGCTATCTCGGTGGTTTTAGTATTTGTATAAAGCTTTAACACATCGCTTTCAGCAACCAAAACCATTCCATCCACTAATGAATTACTTTCATCCGGAGGGATAAATTCCTTCCCTTCTTCATAAGCATAATCAACCAGGCACGCCCTATACTCCATGTAAAAGAAATAGTGCAGGCAAATATAAGCTACATATCCCAATATAGCGAGGACAACTGCTATTATTATAATTGTGCATATTTTTCTTTTTCTGTCTGTCATCTCGCCCTCCTATAACTTAAGAATTATTTCTGTATATAAACCGTAGAAGAACATGTAAACCTGTTGCAGCAGATATATTAACAGCAATATGATAAAGATTATTATTAATAGTGCTATAAAACTGATAAATAACGTTATCAGGGTCTTTCCGAAAGTATAGTTGTGAATTGTCATAATACCGATTACTATCAAAATAACAGTGAATATGGTCGCTACATTGATTATCAGGTAGTACAACCCTTCCTCGCTGCTGGCAACAAACCAGGATAGAATGGTAGCAGGTATAAGTGTAAGTACCATTGGTAGTAACGAATAGCCGATTACTGTAAGTATGTCCTTAAATCTGCCTTCCCCTTCCATTAAACAGGTAATGGACCAGTTAGAACAGGCGAACAGCAACACCGCAATAAATATACCTGCTATTTCCACCCTGCTGTCAACCGAACGAGGGTTAATATAATTTACCACAAAACTTGCATATCTCCTGTTTATGGAATAAGACAGGCCAAACAGGAATACCAGCATTAATGCAACGAAAATGCTCCCTTTTTCCCTGTGCCTTATTTCATAAAAACCGTCAAAGGGATGAACCATAACATAAAACGGGTACTTAAATTTTTCCTTGCTAAGCATGTCACAGTCCCCTTTCTGCTTTTCCGGCATTTACTTTTTTTATCCGGGATACTGTAATCTTTATCGCTGTCAAAACAACCATGGCTGTTAGTATATAGCTGAGATTATCCTCCAGTATATCGTCCCGATACCTTTTATATGCAATAGAATAATACTCCCTGTCCATTCCCAGCTTAAAATATTCCATTGCTTTCTTATTATCTCCGGCAGCAAGGTATGATTTCCCAATACCCACATATGCCAGTTCAAAGTTGGAATCCAGTTCCAGCACCTGTTTCCACAGCTTTACAGCTGAGGCCTCGTCCCCGTCATATCTCAGGCTCACAGCCTTATTAATGAGATTGCCATATCTGGTTGCACTAAAAGTCATAATCTCTCCCCGATATGCATCAAGCACCAAAATCTTATCATCAATAGCCTCTATGGCCACAGGATTTTTAAAAGTACCTTCCTGGCTTCCCCTTCCGCCGAAAATATACAGTAAATTACCTTCATCATCGTAGGTAAATATCCGTCCCCTGGTAATATCCAAAATGGAATAAATCCCATAGCCCCGGTATACCACATCTACAATTCTTGAAGCACCTGAATAATCCCCCTGCAATCTCCAGTATAAATCCCCACTTAAAGTTCCCTCACCTCTGACATTTCGGTTACTCTTTTTTATTACATCCTGTCCTTTAGGATTAAGTCTTCTTACAGACTGTTTTCCTTTGGAATCAATATTGGTAGCATATACAAATCCATCTTCATCAATATCGAGACCAGTGAATTCTGTTGGGATAAACTGAATTTGCTTTTCTCTCTGTCTTTTGGTAGACAGCCTCCTCCATATTTTTTCATAAGTACTGATGGTAACATTAATGGTACCTGTAAATCCGGTAAAATTACCATTTTCATCGAAAGCCATAATTCCCTGAAACATATTTTTAGCAATAACATAAGCCCTTTCTGCATAGTCGGCGACAACCTTCAATGGTGAAAATACAAAGTCCTGAGCCAGCACTTCAGAAGTTGGATTGCTGATAATCCTGTTGAGAGAGCCATTCTCATCCAGCACCACTACCCGAAGATTATCAGTATCAGCTATATACAGCTTATTATCAGATGTAACAAAAACCCCGTGGGGCGAACTGAAAGTATCCTTTTTTCCCTCATTTTCAAAACTGTCAACAATACGCTCCAATTTCATACTGGAGTCAAATACCACAATACGGTTATTCCCCGTATCGGCAACATAAATTTTTCCATCCTCTGCTACAAATATATCCTGGGGATTATTGAGCATCCCGCTGCCTGTATTTACCCCAGAAATATTTTCTCTTGGAATATACGCCGCTGGTGTATAGTATATATACTCCCAGTAATCATAATTGTAGGTATGATAAGGAACGCTTGAAACGGCTGATACCGGAATACAATTTAGCCACATTATTATAATAATCATAATTAACCAAAGCTTTTTTCGTCTCATAGTTTTCCCCTATTCCTTTATGCCCGATGTGGTCATGGTTTCAATGATACTGCTCTGGCATATGATAAAAAAGGTAATCGGGATGGCGGCGATTATTAATGTAACAACAGCAGCCGCCCCCTGTCTTGCAGGCCCACTGTTCACAATCTGCAACAAAGCATACTGCAGTGGTTTTAGCTGTTCATCTCTTAAAAACTGGCTGCCTGTATTGCCCCACATTGTTTGGAACTGCAATACTGCTAAAGTTAGCCAGGCAGGTTTTACATTCGGCATGATTATAGACAGGTAAATTCTATACTCGCTTGCACCATCCAACCTTGCTGACTCTATTAACGAATCGGGAATCTGTTCCATAAATTGCTTCATTAAATATAATCCAAGACCGTAAGAAAATGCAGGTAGCATAACAGCCAAATATGTGTTGTTGATCCCTAATTTGGAGATGATCAAATAGTTAGGCACCTGGGTCACCTGCCATGTAAACATTAGAGATAGAACAACTATACTGAACAGAATATTCTTACCCGGAAAATCATGCTTTGCCAATGGGTATGCAGCCATGGAAGCGACTATTACATGACCCAGTGTTCCTCCTCCTGTGATTATTACAGTATTCAATATATATCTGCTGAATGGTACCCAGGAATTTGACATCAATACCTTAAGATCAGCAAAATTATCAAAACCGGGATACCTGGGAAACAATCGTGGCGGATAACGGAACAGTTCGTCCAGAGGTTTGAAGGCATTGCTTATGACAAAAATCAGAGGTACCGCCATAAATACACCGCAAATTCCCATGAATATGAACAGTGTCACATTTCCTGCCATGGAACGGTTCAGACCTCTATGTCTTTTAAGGCTTCCAAGCAGTTTTTTTCTGCTTCCATAAGTCCTCTGCACGTCAATTACCTACCTTTCTCAGTAATTTCTGGACCAGCTTATTTGAACCAACCATAAGAAGGAACAAAACAGTAGCTATTGCCGAAGCATAACCCATTTCGTACCTTATAGAACCATAATCCATAAGATGAGTGACAATAGTGGTGCCTGCATAGTTAACACTGGGGTTACCCGCCAACTGAACAGATATATCTGCAACAGCGAAAGACTGGGTGATTTGCATTACTGCTCCAAACATTAATTGAGGTTTCATTGAAGGAAGTGTAACATACCACAGCTCCTGCCATCGGTTTTTTATACCATCTATGGATGCAGCTTCATATAATGTCTTGTCTATTGTCTGCAGTCCTGCAATAAATGTTAAAAATCCGGTTCCCAGACTGAGCCATAGTTGAACGATAATCAAAAACATCAATACATACTTTTCGGTTTTCATCCATATTACAGCGTCATCAATCAAATCAAGCTGAAGCAGGATACCATTTAAAATGCCGTACTTATCACCTCTCAAAATCAGATTCCACACCACATAAGCATTGCCTGAGATAGATGGGGCATAAAAGATCAATGTTATAAAAGCCCTGAGTTTTCCCTTAAACTCATTTATAATCCATGCAAAGAGAAGACACATAAAGTAGCTGATCGGACCGGTAATAACCGCAAATATCAATGTATTTTTTATTGCAATTCTGAATATGTCATCGTTCAGGAACAATCTTATGTAATTTCCCCAACCAATAAATTGGGGTGGCTCCAATACGTTAAAACTGGTAAAGCTTAAAGTCATGGACATAGCAACGGGTAAAACCGTGAAAATAAAGAAAAGAATAAAATATGGAGCTATTAAAACATAAGAGGCTACATTCTTTTTGATTCTGTTAATTAATGACCATTCCTCAGTAGGTTGTAATTTTAATATGCCACCTAAGGGCCATCTTCTGGGTCGATCAGCATTCACATTAATTCCCATATCCTTCACTATGCTCTCTCCCTTAATCCTCAGCTGTTGGCAGGCCAAATTCCTTCCTCTTGAATGTTATCTCGTCATTAATATATCTTACATATTCAGTAAGTGCTTCCCTGGGCTGCATTCTGTTTTTGTCCTCGGCTATAACCACTCTGTAAAATGCATTGTTAATATTTCGCCAGGAATAATAGCTCCCAGGCACCTGAGGTATACCCTTCATCCATTTGAACTGACTTTTTAAAGCTTCATAATCCTCAGTTGGCCATGGTAAGCTCTCAAAGGCTTCTATATTTGCAGTAGGATGCCGTGCAGCAGCCCCCATCAGTGCCTCCATTTCACGGCCATATTGAACCTGGGTATCTGTAGAAACCCACCACTTAATAAATTCCCAGGCCGCCTCTTCATCCTTTGTCTGACTCATCATAATCGCAGCTGTACCGGTGCCGGTTACAGAATAATCAACACTTCCATCCTCTCTCACCGTACCCGGAACCATTGTAAATCCCCATAAACCCTTGATATCGGGTGCTGATACCTGAAGCTGGTTATATAAAGTATAGTCTGCAATGACAATGGGTGCTTCTCCCGTTCTAAACCGCTGATCCACCGGAGTTTCTCTGTCCAGCCTGTAATCGGTATAAAATTTGCAATACTCCTTAAAAGCCTGGACAGCAATATCGCTGTCTAAAGCAGAAACTGTAGCATTTTTACTGTAATACTGTCCACTGTTTTGATACAGCAGCATGGCAAAAACCTGCTCTGCTAACTGAGGTGATACATTTGTTGGTAACATTCCAACATCCATTTGATTCTTGCTAAGCATAGAAAGAGCGGCTTTCATTTCTTCCCATGTCTTTGGTATCTCCAAACCCATCTCATCTAATATATCCTTCCTGTAAAACATCATCAGGCAGGTTTCGGTCTCGGGCAAACCAAATACATGCCCATCAAATTCATATGGAACCATCGCACTTTCACGAAACAGCTTTCTGACTTCGGTAAGTTCAGGAAATTTGGATAAATCTACAACAGCATTGCGCATACCATAATTTACAGGTATATCATTCGAAACCTGAACAGCTATATCTGGTCCCTGCCCGGCCAGGGTAGCCTGCAAAAGCATCCCCATATCTACCAAAACAAGATTTACATTGATATTGGTGTTGGGAGTAAAAGTTTCATCAATTAATGATTTAAGAACGTTTGCCTGGTCCCGTCCGGAACCAATCCAAACAGTAATTGTTCTTATATTTTCCCCTTCTTCTGCTACATTGCCAATAGAGTTATAGTCAATTACAAATGAATAAAATAAAGATTTAACTGTATGTACAATACGGTCCCATAAAGAATTGTTTGTTTTAGGCACTTTTATATCCGGAGAATGGATGTATATAGTATCTAAGGCCAGAGGCTGTTCTAAAACACCGGTAATCCAGTTACCCAATGCACTAATGTCAATTTTAAAAGAACCCAGTATCTTTGGCAGCCGTTCAACGTCATCAATAACATAATTCAACTGTCTTACCATGGTATTTAATGCTGCCTCACGATCGCTTCCACTTCCCGCAACTGCCTTAAGTTCTTCTATTGCAATTATTAAACTATCCCTTTCTGCAATAAGCTCATCCACTATACCCGGAATATTTTTCTCAATATGATAATCCCTATACTTATCAGGCTCCACACCTGTAATACGAATAACCTTTCGGTAAATTGCATTAAGATTCTGTACAACATCCTGAACCCTGCTTACAATATGGGAAAATTTCCCCAAAACTACTTCCATTCTGAGAACATGCTTCCCTTTTTCCAGGTAGAATTTATAATTATCACCCTTTTGGTCATGTAATGTGATCATTTTCCACTGACTTCCATATCTAAATCCATAATCGCCCATTTCTTCAAAGGGTACCTTCCCATCGATCGTTATTTTTCTCGATGTGTAGATACCCCTTACAAAGTTCTGCCTAGTATGCAATGTGATATAATAATATCCGGTTTCAGGAACTTCAAAATCCCATTCTATCCACTGCCCTACAATCTTCCAGTTACCATTGCTTCCGATAGTGTTATTCCTCAGCTCTTTAGCATCATACGGGTACACAGCCGGCGAAGACCTATCCTGCGTAGGATACAGCATAGGTGAAGATTTCCTGTTTGCATTTTCAGCTTCAATTCGGATTAAATAATTAGAAGTGTCGACAGCTCCGTTTGCATCATATTTTTCTTTGGTCTGGCTATATGGAAGCGCATCTTCAGATTTGTTCAAAATAATCCTGCGGATAAGCATTGGTTCTCGCAGAGAACATAAAGTAATGGTGTGAATTCCTTTATCTAAATATACCGAAAGCTCTCTCGTCTCATATCCTTCACTGTCGTAGCAGAAACTTGTAATCCACTGTGGGGCTTCGATCTGTTTTGGTTTAAGGTCATTTCCTCTGTTGTCTCTCTGCCATTCATCCCAGGCATTTACAAATATCCTTGAAAACTCTACCAGGACAAGTTCTCTGTATGGTAGTATCCCGTCAATAAATATGGCTCTTTGAATAGATGCACTCCTACCCTTCACCGGATAATAAAGGATGGAGATGTCATAAAAACCTTCTTCCTCTATATATACTTCATATTCAATCAAACCCTTTTCCCCGGTATATACAGAAGTGCCTGGCATTCCCTCAAAATCTGTATATTTCTGTATTTCCATATCTTCTATACGAACATAGTCCTCTGCCTCGATAATATATTCTGCGTCAACTCTTTTGTTTATATCATATAAGGCAACATAGTCTTTATAGGCTATGCCGTCTATATTAACCCTGTTCAGCTGTTCCTTAAATTCATCTATGGAAAGATCGGTTTTTGCTATGGCTGTCTGTCTTAGTTCTACCATAACGGAAAGGATTATGGTTATGGTAAACAGGATTAATGCCAGGTACTTCCACCTAATTGATTTGATCATCTTACCAATTACCTCTTTATATTGTGCTATTTGGTGCATTTTCTGGTGCGTTTTGCTTTGCATTTGTATTATAATACATATATCCAGAAAATGCAATACTCATTTTATTGAGTATGAAAACAAAACAAACCCTTCTTTTCTACTGGCTTACAGGCCACTTGCAAGGAGTTGACCCGGACTCATTGTTAAGCCACACTGTATTGAATTGTTTTATGCATTTTACGTTGCAATATTGTGCATATTTTGCAAAACAAGAGAAAAAAAACGAGGTTTTCCTCGTTTTTTGCTCGTTTTGTTTTATTTTATTTTTTACCCTTATATTTTATCTAATCATTCCGATTGTTTGTTCGAAGATTCCCGAAAAACAACCTGTACCTCTATAAAAACAACTTCTTTCGGGAAGTCTGGATGTTTTATTCTCCACAATAGTTGCTGAGCCAGTCTTCTGCCCAGTTTTTGTTTTGGTACACTGGCAGTCGTAAGAAATGGTTCTACCCGAGTCAGACCTTCGATATCATCATACCCGGTTACTGCTACATCCTTTGGAACTGCCAAACCTCTGTCTTTCATGTAACGAATTACATCTAAAGCAATATCATCATTGGCACATACAATGGCTTCGGGTATACAGGAAAATTTATTTAAAGCCTCTTCAACTTCCTGTGCCGTATAAAATCTGTTCGGTGCCTGATATGCAACAATAGAACTATCAAGTTCAATGTTTGCCTCTTCAAGTGCTTTTAAGTATCCCTGGTAACGGTCATTAATGGTCCTGCAATAAGTTATATCCCCAATAAATCCAATTCTTCTTATGCCCTGTGATATCAGGTTGGCAGTAATCTGCTTTACACTATTAAAACCTTCACAGATAATAAAATCACCCTGATTGGTTATGGTTTCCAAATCACCGGGAGCATCCAGGAATACTGTAGGAATACCGTGCTTAATAATTTTGTCCAGATAATCCTGGGAAAACACACTTAAAATAATGATTCCGCTAACTTTCTCATCAAAATCCAGCGGAAAAACCAAATTTTTCTCATCTTCATCACTAATAAAATTTAACTGTAATTTGTATCCACAACTGTTTAACTCATCTGAAATTCCCATAATTATGCTATTCCAGAACAGAGAAATTTCTCTTTTGATTAAGACTACAATAGTTCTATTTTTATCGCTTATGTCACTCGGCCCGGATTGCCTTAAAACAGCAGGAGATAATTTAGTGTATCCCATCTCGCAGGCCTTTTTGATTACCATACACTTGGTTTCATAAGAAACCTGCTCACTATTTCTAAGTGCCTTTGAAACCGTGTTTCTGGATAAGTTCAACTCCCTGGCAATATCCTGAATAGTTACCTTCTTCACTTCGATGTTTCTCCTTATTCAGTTAAAATTGTGCCTTTTTCTGTTTTTACTGTGCAAATTCACTGTATTTGCACAATAAAAAGTTTACTATAATATTGTATTTATTTCAAGCAGGATCTCATAGAAATTCTGATTTTGTCTGATTGCACCAATTTACAAACAAAGCACAACTTCAAAAAGAGAATTTCTAATGATATTATTTTGCTGTATTTATCCTATACTGGTGTTGCACTTTCTGACTGAAGGTAAAAGTGCCTCCATCTCATCAAGAAATTTATCTGCTTCACGTCTCACA
Organism: Clostridiaceae bacterium; assembly: GCA_012521105.1. Lineage (GTDB taxonomy): Bacteria > Bacillota > Clostridia > DSM-8532 > DSM-8532 > Thermoclostridium. The sequence continues at coordinate 129,688 of JAAYNA010000107.1, read as the reverse complement.
TGGTCAAGCAACAGCGGTGTTGAAACAATGCTCAACAGTTCGCAAAGTTCTGCCAGTTCAAAAGCTGTCGCTTTAAAATTACGAAGTTCGGTTGCAGCTGTTATAACATTTCTGGTAAAACTCAATACGGCATTAAAAGTTTTAGGCTTAGTTTCAGCCATAGACTCCAGGTCTCGGGCAGTTTCAAGCAAACGGGAAAAAGTTTGTCTCAAACCTTCAGCCTGATTTAACAGTTCTCTCTCAGAGGGATCGAGCAAGTGAATAATGAACTCTATATGCTCTTTCATTATTCGAAGCCAGAACACCTGCTCCTGTAACAGCATAAACAATGGTTCCTTGGCTTCGGGTTTTTTAAGTAACTCCAGAAAGTGCATTGCTTCCCTTCTGATATGGTCTAACAATAAAGGGTAATTACTTCCTGGTTCTGCTTTACATTGTATAAGCAATCTCAATAATTTAGCCTTAAACTCGATTATATCCTTCACTGCATCTATCAGGTCTTTTAACAGTTCTCCCTCAAGCTTGTATGCTTTTTTTAATCTCTTTCGCAATTCCCTGAATCTTTCAATAAACTCCTGTGCTTTTTCTATCAGTTCGGGTTCGTTTGCAGGTAATCCAAGCTTAATAAAAAGAGCGTGTTCCTGCATTATTCTTGACCAGAACAATGCTTCTGTGAGGCGGTTAAACTCACATACACAATTTCGGCATTCGGGACTGTTCCCTGTTACATAATTCCGGGACATATAAAATCCTCCTTAAATTATTGCATGTACTTTTCCCTAATATATAATATAAATAAAACTTAAAATTGTGCTTAAAAATTACATATTTTTATGTATATCATTGTCACCTTCACTTTTTCTCAGAGCTTTAGTAACAGAATGGAATATTGATGTATCAAATAAGTAACAGGGAAAAGACATGTAAATTCGGAGGAGTATTGTTCTGATTTCACAAAAGAACCATTGCTTAACTTCTATAAAACATAAAGCAAGGCTGAATACCTTGCTCTATGTTTTGATTTTATTACATGCTAAGTACTGCTGTTTTATTCGTAAGAATCAAATGCCTTCATAGCTTCTCTGTTTGCCGCATTTGCTTTTTCGTTCAGATCCTGAACTAAATCATGAGCATTTACTCCGCCGTTGATAATAGAGTCTTCTACTCCTGCATATCCTTCACCCAGGAAACTTGCAAATCCCGGAATCATGGTTCCACCATAAGGAATGGGCTCTTTACAGTGTTCAAAGAAGTAATCAAACCATGGCCCTCTGCTGTATGGATCGTCATCGCCGGGGAAGAAATTTCTTACTTCCGACCATACCTTTTCGCTTAACGTAATGGGCAGTGCATCGAGGGACAATTTCGACCCATCAGGATTTGTAAGAGTGCTGTATGCTTCAAGTTTTGCCATCCAGCCTTCCTCGCTCCAGTTCATGTACTTTAGAAGTTCATATGCTTCCCGCGGATATTCTGTTGCTGATGAAATTCCCCCAAAATCCAGGGTTCCCATCATATGAGTGCTTTTTGTATCCTTTGCTCTGGGAACCAGGTAAGGCACATATATAAGTCCCTTTTCCAGATATGTATCCTGTGCAAACAAGTTATTGAATGTCCACCAGGCATCAAACTGGAAGGCAATTTTACCCGAATCTGCAGCCCACATGGTTCTGTCACCAAAGGCGGCTTCTGCTTCATCAGAATCAAATGGCGGTGCATGGTATCCACCGTTTATTAATTCTGCCTCAAGGTTAATTCCGTCTGCCCAGTTTGTAAAATCATAGGATTCACCATCCCAGCCAAACTCGCCCCAGCAATTGTCATCGGCTGCAACCGGATACCACGTAACAATTCTTCTGTACTGATTGAAACCATAAATCCCAAGCTCGGGTACAGTCATTTTCTTTATGTATTCAACCATCTCTTCCCATGTCCAGTCCATCGGTGGCATTTCTACATTCAATTGGTCAAATAAAGCCTTGTTGGCATATATTGTTTCGGGAAAAAACTTAACTGGTGTGGCCCATTTTCTGTCGGTACCGTAGTAACCAAACTTACCTTCATTAATTGTTTTTAACACATTTTCAGACTCAGGATCATTCTCCCAATATTCGGTCATATCCCCAAGCAGCTGGTTTGAAATTGCGAAATCGCATTCACCCAGTATCCAGAAAGCGTCAGGCATTTGACCTGTGGAAATAAGGTTAAGCAGAGCATCATTATACCCGTCAAGCGGAAGAGTTACAACCTCCACCGTTATATTGGGGTGCTTTTCCATAAATCTTTTGGCTAAATGGCTTGTAAGTACTTCGTTTTCCCACGAGGCATAAGTTAGTGTAATGTTTTTTGTTGTCATTGGAGGTAAAAATCTAGTCACATCCCTGGTTTCCTCTTCCTGCTTATCGTGTGTTGTTTTTTCAGAACTTGTGTCTGTTGCTTGCTCTGCATTGGATGTTGTTTGGGTTTGGTCTTTATCAGTTTTGTCTTTGCCACATGCTGCCAGAACCGAGATGCAGAAAACAAGTACCAATAAGATTGATAAAACTTTTTTGATACTTTTCATAGAAAAATCCTCCTTTACTTAATTTTTATTTCGCACCGAACTGATGCTTCGGTGGCTACTCGCCTGTAATTCCGGTTCTGTCTACACTTTCAACAAAGTACTTTTGAAGGAAGGAATACATTATAAGCAATGGAAGTATTGTAAGGAATGTGCCCGCCATTTTTATTGATTCGTTTATGCTTCTTAGCTGCTCCTGGTTTCTCTGATTATACTGGGCATATATATCTTCGAAATTTTTAAGTTCTACAACCAAAGTGGTCCAATTATTAGCCGATCTTGTACCCAAACCCGCTATATATAATGTGGTAAGATACGACTCGTTCCAATACCATACGAAAGAGAACAAAAACACTACCAGTATGGCAGGCGCAGCAGAAGGTATCGCAATTCTTAGAAAGGCTCTGATACTGCCTGCACCATCTATTTGTGCAGATTCAATCAATGACTTGGGCAACTGCCTGAAAAACTGATAAAAAATAAGTATAAAAATCTGTGCATTTAAACCCTGACCTAATAAGGCGGGAATGTTGAAAGAGTTCAGGTTCCCAATCAGCTTGAGTTTTGTATATAATTCGTAGGTGGGCATCATGGTAACCTGTTTTGGCAGGATAAAAGAAAATAACAATATTGCCATCATTATTTTTTTTCCTTTAAACTCAAATCTTGCAAATCCATAACCTATTACTGAACATGAGCATACCTGAATGATTGTAGGAACGGCTGCCACTATAATACTTTTTAGAAATGTATTCCATAAATCCATTGCCTTTGCTGCATTAACGTAATTATCTATATAGAACCTGGAAGGTATCCAGTTAATTGATACATCTAATAAATCGTCCAGTGACATAAGGCTGGTACTAATCATGTAAAATAACGGATATAGATATATAAAACCTATCACAACCAGTAAATAGTACCTGAAAAATGTGTATATCAAGCCTTTCCGATTGTCTGTGCCCCTTAACAACTTTACTGGTTTTTCTTTGTTTATATCTGGAGTTACATGGTTTCTTATTGTTTTTACCATTTTCACTTTCTAAACACCCCCACAACCCACTTTCCCGAACGTCTTGTCTGCCTCTTTAAAAGTTTTCTTCTTTCTTTTTCCTTTTTTGCTTCCATCTTTTCAAACCTTTTTATCTCAGCCTGGTATGTATCCCTGTTTCTCAATACAACGGTGAAAAAGGCTACAATTGCCACAACAACAACCGAATACAGCCACGCTTTGGCCGATGCAAACCCATATCCTCTGTTTACTGCAAACATGTCATTGTATATTGAATTTATTATCACGTTCTGTTCATTTCCAGAAACATAGATTACTGTGTAGATGGTAGTAAGTAAAATCATCGGTTTAATTATTGGCAGGGTTATTTTCCAAAAGCATTCCCATGCAGAACCACCATCTATCTTGGCTGCTTCATACAGCGAATTATCAATCTTTTGCAGTACCGCCAAAAATATAAGTATTTGTACACCCGAATACCATAAGATAAGGATCATATTATTAAACAGATTTGCTATTGGTTCTACCATAAACCTCGGTAAATACGTACTAAGTACTCGTGTAATGCCCGAAACATTCATAGCAGGAATACTTGTGGCACCCTGATCTGCCAGCTGTATCATTACAGGCCCGCTTACTACGATAACTGGTAAAAAGTATATTGTCCTGAAAAAGCCCTTACCCTTCATTCTGTTATTCAACAGCATTGCAATAATAAGGGCAAACACTACAATAACGGGTACAGAAATCAAAGTATTCAGAAGATACCTGAGCATATTCTCTATAAAACCAACATCCAGCCTGAATAAATCGGTATAGTTTTTAAAATCTACAAAGTCGTATCTTCTGCCCTTTGGTGAAACCTTCACATTGCACAGGGAATAATAGAAGGACTGCCCTAACGGGATAATTAAAAACATTAAGGCTCCAATTATCCACGGAGAAACAAACAGGTATCCTGTTAATGATTCTCTTTTTTTCAAACCTGTTGTTTTCTTTTTTCGGGTAATGCTTTTCATTTACTTTCACCTACCATGTAAGACATTGGTTCAATAACATATCCATCTGCTTCCAGCGCTTTGTCGGCATTATAATTCAAATATATTTTTACACCGTTGTCGTAGCTGACGATTGTAAGTTGGTTTGAAAACTGCCTGTGTGAGATTATTTGGGCTCCCTTAGTCAGTTCATTTATCTTCTTCAGCTCGATATAATACCCGATTATATCGTTTTTGTAGATGCTGTATTTTGAGCTGTATACATTAGAAGAATTTGTGTATTGAAGTTTTGCCGGATCTTCATATGTAATGTAAAAGGACGGATAAACTCCGGTTTCAACCAGCTTTAAGAAGAATTCCTCCTTATTTGCCTCGAAGTTTACATATTCGGAATACATTGGAATTATTCCTTTCAGTGCAATAGACAAAAAAGGTACCTCTTCATCTGTGAAAATATAGTTCGAAGTATCAACAGGCATATCCAGAATTGCATCGGTATATTCCCAAAGGTAGGCAAAAGGTTTTTCCATGACAAAGTTCAATTCATCATTTAGCTCGTTAATTGCTGATTCATAAGTATTTGCAGTGTCAACCCTGGTATATAGATTTCCTTTGTGGGTATAGGTGAAAAGAATATTTGTAATTCCACTGAGCATTATATTCCTGACGCCGTTCTGCTGATAGGATTTTGCTGTTTTTTCCATTATCTGCTTTGTCCTGCCGGGAGTTATATACCTGAATTTCTCGAATACGTTTTTATATGTTGCTTCCTCATAAACCCGTTTTGTTATCTGCTTTACAACATTAAAGGCTGCATTTTTCAATGCTGGATTAACTCTTAGAAAATCCTGACCCAAATAGAAATCAACCCCTCTGTTTTCGCATTCTTTTATCAGTTCCGTAAGTTTCGCTGTTCCTCCTATATCCCTGTCGGCTTTATATTTTTCTATTGGAAGGGCATTTATTCCGTTTTTCTGCCAGCCTTTGTAAACCGACAGTATATCCGTTACCCCTTCTTCTTCAAGCTCGCTGTAAATCTCTCTTATGTTATCTACTGTTGTCATGGTTACATTTCTTTTGAATATCAGCCAGTTCTCCTTGTCGATGCCTAAAAAATCCAGCCGTATTTTAAAATCATCGGCTTTTTGAACCAGGCTGGTGTTCTTTATAAGATAATCTCGGTATTTTAACGCCAGGCCTGTATAATTTGCATCTTCACCCGAAACGAAACAATACCTTACACGGATATCAAACTCATTACGCTTTTCCTGCCTGGTTATTATATGCCCTTCTCTTTTACCTGTGGGCTGTGTGTAAATCTGTCTCAGTATAAATTTTGAGCAAATCCAGTTATAATTAGTGTAAGCTCCATTGGGATATGCTTCTATTTTTGCACTGTAATCCCCGCTCTCTATAATTCCAATAAGTCCCATTCCAGAGTCGGTATGAACCATTCCAAACACCGGTGCCATAATGTTTTCGGCTTCATTTACCGTCTGATATCTGTTCATAAACAAAGACAGGGTAGAATGTTCATCTATACCTATGTTCCTGCCGTATACATATTGTGAATAGTTTGATGAAAACCTTCCATGTTTATCGTTGATATAAACAAGCGCACCATTACCATCGGGCAGCAGCATGTAACCAGACCTGTCTCCAAGATGCGTATGACCTAAAAAAGGATAAACATATATCTCACCTATTTTGTATTCGTCTTTATCTTCCACAATAGAGTTGTCAGGAATTTCAACAATCAATTGATCCTCTGAAAGTAATACATGTACATCGAAGCCTATTCCATATTCATCATAATAAAGTTTAGCGTAAAAACCATTGCCGGTTAATTTTATATCACTGTTAGCCATATCAACGCCAACTATTAAAGGGGTTAAGTTAATTCCCTTTAAAACCCTTAGAACAATTCCTGATTTCAAATAGCTTTGCCACCCGGCAATGGCATTTCCCTGTACATCTCCTTCAACAACCGATTCCATTATTGCCCCTGTGTTTTTATCCCGTATAATAACCGACAGCGAATCCTCTTTAAAATACAACTGATGAGTACTGCTCTGGGCAATAAGGGTATGCCCCTTAATGGTGTTAGCCGGCTTTACAAATATTACACCGTCGGGTACTATATCATTCATTGCAGTCTGGTAATTAAGAAGATATTTTTCGTCAGTCAAAGACTCAGCTTTAACTTCGGGCAAAACAGCCTGAAACAACACAATAACAAGAAGGCAGGCAGCAAATATTCTCAGCATGGCATTTTTACAACTGCTCAATTCGATACACCGCCTCTCCAATCATTGACTCGATAAAATCGTACACCTGAGTGGTCAAAACATACATAATGAAGATTAAAAGTACTACAATTAAAGCAAAGAAAACAGTTAAAAGTATTACCTTTACGGTTTCTCTGACGGTATAACCGTTTAACTCCTTGATTGCTATAAACAACAAAACCAGCATCCAGGCATAAAGGCAGAAGTTGGAGAATTGTACCAGAAATATCTCATTGTAGGTTATGACATTGCTTAACAGCACGATTATAATCTTTATAATAAGATACGGTCCAAAAGTATATGTATATGCCTGATAGAGCTGCTTGAATGTAGCCTCGCCGTCATTGATGGTGCAAACAAGATATGAACAGATTGAAAACAACAGGAAGGATGCAACAATTCCCCCTATATCCGAGAATATGTCATACCTTCCGTCCGGTACCGTTTTTACAATAAAACCCGCAGCGTACTTATTTACCAAAAAGACAATTATAAACAGAAATAACAGTATATTTGCGCACAGGTATGAGGCTTTGTTTTCCGCCTTTATTCCATAGCAGCCATCTATCGGATGTCTTATGAAATACCATGTGTAATTCAGCTTAGATATCAGGGACCTTTTTTTATGAGACCTGACAGCGGCGATAACAGGATTAAACACCTGGGTCTTTTTTTGCATAAATTTGGCCAGTTCCCACAAAGCTGTAATTATTACCAGAATCAAAAGTATCGTAACAAGGTTATTCTGAAGCCATATATTACGTACCTCCCAATAAGCATCGGAATACCCGTCTCTGTCTTTTGCTATTCTAAAATACCTCATCGCCATCGGGTAATCTTCTTTTTGGAGATAGGCCTGCCCAATAGCTTGGTTTGCGTAATCGAAAAGGCTGTTCATTTTTATAACTTCCTGCAGGGGCTCCCTGCTTTCTTCATATCTGCCCGACTGGTATAAATATAAGGCATCATGAACCAGATTTGCGAACTCTGTTGGTTTAAAGACCTGAATCTCGTTTTTTTCCTGATCAAGTACGAATATATTATCAGACTTATCCACATCAATTGCCACAGCCTTCTGAAACAAACCTATTCTTAAATGCCCCGAGTCCTTTCCGCCAAATATAAAAAGCAGGCTGCCGTCTTTATTATATTCGTATATGTATCCCTGCTCGGAAACAACGTAGATATTTTCATAATTTCCGACCGATACAGCTGACAGAAGTGCATCTGTATAGTCTGGCTGCAAAAGATTGTTACCTGCAACATTCAATTTCCTCAAACCCGTGTTATCCTGCGCTCCACCCTGGGTAACCGTATAAACAAGACCCTTTTTATCGATAAATAAGTTCTTAGGGGTTTTGGGAAGTTTTTTCGGCAGTTTTGCCAGCTGTTCTTCTGTTAAAATTGCCCGCCTGAATATATCCAGGAAGTTAACAGAAGTTATATTGGTTCCATAGTAACCAAGAAAAGTGCCTCCATCCACAGGGCTTATTTGCACAATACCGTTGGTGTTTCCCTCACAGATAACATACATTATACCCTTGGCATCCACTGCCAGCTTTTGGGGTTTAAACTCCACTCCCCTGCCGTACAACGGGTGATCGGGCTTTGTATATTCTTTTACAACTTCTCCTTCCGGGTCCATTACAATAACTTTCTGTGCACTTTTATCTGCTACATAAAGGTATTTATCATCAGTTACAAAAATGCCGGTCGGCTCATTCAGCACCCCTTCGCCGTATATCCTCAGTAAATTGCCGTTTATATCTGTAACCAAAACCCTTTTACCCCCGGTGTCGGCTATATATATCTGTTCATCATCTGTAATTTTCATGTCTGATGCATTTTTAAAAGAATGTTCACCGGCTTTGTTAATAGTTGTAAGTGGTATATACGCAGACTGGGTTTCCACAACTCTTCCATATCCGTCTAGCGTAAATGTCTTATATGGAGTGTCTGCGAAAACACTGATCGGAGTCAGCAAAAAAGTTGCTGTCACGCTGATTAAAACAAATATAGTTATGGTTTTTGCAGATTCGACTAAACTCTTGAACGGTTTCACATGCAAACCTCCATTTTCAGTCTACTTCAGTCCCGAATGTGCCATTGTGTTCATAACGTTGCTCTGCAAAATAATGAACAGCAGAAGATTTGGTACAAACATAATTAAACCTGCAGCTGCTGCCATACCCTGGCCGGCAATTGTATTGCTGATGCTCGTTAATGTGTTCATGAAAAAGGGAAGGGTTCTTAGTGTTTCATTGGAAATATAATATGCTGAACTCATTATATCTCCCCAAACTTGCTGGAACGAAAGAATGGCCCCTGTTGCAACAGCAGGCTTTATAAGCGGCAGAACAATTTTCTGATATACTTTAAAATCACTGGCCCCTTCTATATATGCCGCCTCAATCAACGAGTCGGGAACCTGATCTGTAAACTGCTTTATTAAAAACAAACAGACCGGCATTGCCAATACAGGCAGAATCAGTGCCAGATATGTATCAATCAGTCCGAGAGCATTAATTATCAGATACCTGGGTATCATAACCGAAACAGGTACAAACATTAAAGCTGCGTTATTGATTTCCATAAGGGTAAACTTACCCCTGAACCTTAATTTTGATAAAGCAAATGCAGCAAATGTGGAAATCAGAACAGAACCAATCACCACAACAAGTGTAACCATTAGTGTGTTAAATACATATCTGCCAATAGGAACTGCTGATGTTGAAGTGGTTTTAAACAGTTTGTAAAAATTGTCCAGAGCAGGTCTTGCAACAAAAAACCTGGGAGGATACGCAAACAGCTCATCCATTGGCTTGAATGCATGGCTGAATATAAAAACTATGGGCAGCAGCATAAATAAAGCCAGAGGAAGGATGATCAATATTATTTTTATCTGACTTCTGTCAAACCTTTTAGGATTTATGTTGCTTTTTCTGTACCTTGCCACCTAAACCACCCCATTAATATTCCTTCTCTGCAAACAGCCTTTTAGATACCCTTGAGAAAACATAAACGGTTATTAATAAAACCACCGAAACTGCTGAAGCATACCCCATTTCATAACGGATAAACCCGTAGTCCTCTATATGGTTCACCACCAGCTGTCCTGCATACCCAGGTGTAGGGTTTGAACCTGACAGCTGAACACCAATCATCCCGTTCTGAAAAGTGTTTACTATCGACATTACCGCAGCAAACAGCATTTGAGGCTTCATTGTGGGGATTGTAATATATATAACTTCCTGAAAACGGTTTTTTATACCGTCTATAGCAGCCGCTTCGTAAAGTGTTTCATCCTGATTTAAAATACCTGCCAGAATTGCCAGAAAACCAACACCCATACTGCTCCACAGTGCAACTATAATCATTATTGTTAACAGATATTTACTTTCTGTAAGCCACTGTACAGGTTCTGTTATTACTCCCAGCTTAATCAGCCAGGCATTGATATATCCTGTCTGATCACCGCTGAATATAATCCTCCACAGAACATTCATAGCCACTCCTGAGGTGATGGACGGCGAATAGAATATCAGAGCCAGTATGGTTCTTGGAACCTTCGACAGCTGGGACAGTGCCCATGCCACCAAAAATGACAGAACATACCCGCCCGGGCCGACTATCAAAGCATAAGTTATTGTATTGGGCAATACATACTGCATGAAGATTTCATCCTGAGTGATAAGATTTACATAATTCATCAGCCCGACAAAACCGGGAAATTCCAGGGTGTTAAAATTAGTTGCAGATAGCATTATAGCTATTACAATTGGTGTTAATATAAAGATGAAGAACAATATTAAGTAAGGTGCCAAAAACACGTATGCGTTTAAGTTATTGTCCTTACCTGTAAATTTATTCCTGATTTTCAAAGCCTTCATCTCCTAATTCTCACCATATAGAATCTTGCGAATCTTATTGATTGTGGGAACTTCATATTCCTCAATCAGTTTTCCGTCAGGTGTAAGATATCCAAACTCTTTCAGCTTTCTTTCGGTCTCTCTGTTTATTCTTTTTACAGCGGTATTTAAAGTGATCCTTAAATCCTTTCCGTCCACTACTACAGCATTGTATGCATTGCTTAATTCTCTTTCCACCATGTAGCTTCCCGGAAGCCTGGGGGCTTCCAGTATCCATTTTGTTTGTTCCATGATAACGGCTTTATGGTCTGTATCCCACGGAAGTTCTGCAAAAGCTTCAAGATTTGCAGTGTTCCATATGTACTCCGGTCCATAGGCTATCTGAAGGGTCTGTCCATACTCTACCTGCACTTCCTTTGATGTCCACCACTTTATGTACTCCCATGCCATGTTTTCTCTTTCTTCATTGCTTTTGAAAATAACACAGCTTTCAGCACCGCCCGAGGTATACCTCGCTATTTCTCCGTTTTCCTTTCTCACTCCGGGAACAGGTGCAATATCCCAACTGTTTGCTATTTCGGGCGCAGCATTTATAAGCAGATTGTACATGCCATATTCAGCTATACCTATGGGCAGATTTCCGTTTCTGAAATGCTGATAGAAACTGGGTACTTCCACGGGGAGGTTATAAATAGTGAAAAGTTCGGTAAGCTCGGTAAACCCCTGCACGGTTTTTTCACTGCTTAAAGCAGTATTGCCTGCAGTTTTTTCATACAGACTGCCACCGTACTGGAATATAAGCGGCGTTGTCCCGTGAAATGTTTTGAAAGAGCCCATTCCTGCTGTGGGATAGTAGAAGTTCAAACCCCGTATCTGAAGTTCGGGAAGCATAAGCTTCACATCTTCAATAGTATCGGGTACATCAAGACCCAACTTTTCCAATATATCTGTTCTGTAATACAATACCCAGAAATTGATTGTTTCGGGTACCGCATAAATTCCATCCCCTATCATGGCCGGAACGAGCAGGCCGTCAACAAACCTTGTCAATACATCGGTGAAATCTTCAAATTCGGTTACATCTTTCAACGCGCCCCTTATTGCCAGCTCAAAGGGTATGGAATAGTTTATGGACTGTGCCACGTCGGGAGCATCTCCTGATGCATTTGCCATGACGAGCTTGCCCTGATCGGGCATTAATGAGACATCTACCTTAATTCCTGTTTTTGGGGTAAAGCTTTCATCGATCATTTTCTGAAGCACTTCCACGTGCTGCCTGGAACGGTTTACCCAAATCTGAAGATTGTTTTCGTTCTTGTTAGAAATTGAATATGCCTGATCGGTAAATGACGAGAAAAATCTGACTATATTCAGATAAATGCCTTTGAAAACTCCGATTTTTTCAGGAAGCTTTGCATCTTTCTGATATATGAATATTTTATCAATGGCCAGATGATTTCCCTTTAATACATCAATAAAATTGGCCAGGTATTGAGCTGCTGAATTTGTGCTTTGGGCCAGTTCGTCGATTCTGTATGGAATTCTGTTAGGTTCTTTTGCCAGCCTCCTTAAACTTTCTGATGCAATTTTTGCAAAGGAAAGAATACCAATTTCCTTTACATTCCTGTTGTAGTTTTTTAATCCGTCTCTTAGCTTATCAAGCTCGTCGGCCCAATTCAAAAGCCTTTCCTTAACATCAGGAATGTAGCTTTCCAAATCCAAATCCCTGTATTTATCCTTATTGGCTCCTGCTGCCTTGGTTATTTCCAGCGCCAAATCATTTATGCCTGATATGATTCTCTCTGTGGTTTCCAGAGCATGCCTGATATTATCTATATTAATTGTCAGGGAGATGATGTGCTGTCCCTTGCTTAAATACACAGCTATGGGTTCACCTTCGTAATCCTCAGGAGTTAAATGTATGTAGTCCTTTGTGTATTTAAAGGGATAAGATTTAAAGAGATTATTCGGAACCTTCCCATCTATCTTTATATCCAGAAATACGGGAAAATCGGTCTTGTCGCTCTGCCTGTATGTGAAGCCGATATAATAATAGCCGGGGTCATCTATGTAAAACTCGTATGAGATGGTCTGCCCGGCATTTTTAAAAGATGCTGCATCTACAACGTTCAATACTTTTTTCGATGTTTCATAGGGGGTTAAAGCTGTGTTGTACTCGCATGTGGCACGAATTGAAGAATCGTTCCTGTAGCTTATTCTTTCGGCTTCGATAATAACTATCTTATCACCGTCCATGGCGCCCTGCTTTGAATATTCCGGAATTTCCTGTTTGCCGGACAGATATATATTGCCGAGAAGCACGGTACCTTCGCTAATCTTTAATTCAATTATGTTTTCTCCCTCTTCCAGTTCCAAAGCAAGAGGATTGGAATAGCGGTAGCTTCCGTCCATAAGAAATTTGTTTTCCCACCGCATTAATTTCTCGGGAACCGAAACAATTTCATTGCCATATCTGTCGTAGGCTCTTTCCTCTTTATCAACCCAGGTACTTTCGAAAATTAATCTTCTGGCTTCATAAAACGGTATTTGTCCGTTAACGGACAATGAAAACTGTACCGGCAGAATTGAAACAGAAACTGGATAATAGTCAAAGCTCAGGTAGTACTGTGCGGTTTCAGGAACATTTATTGAAAATGATGCACTGTTGCCGGCGGAAAGGTGTACAACATCGTTTTTGTAACCGGCATTGTCTGAAGTGAGCCTTCCACCTGATAATTCAATATATGCATTATGAACCGGAATTTCTATAGTCTCTCCGGAATATATGGCTGAGGTATACCCGGAACTTACATGAGAATATCTTTCATTGAATATTTTATTTAAGTAACCCGTATCATCGGATACATAAGTATTGGAAGACACAGAATCTGAACCGCTGTATTCAGCTGCCGACATACTGTTCATTGCCAGTGCAATGACCAACAATAAAACAGGAAAACCTCTGCGGATTCTCAATCCCATAGTACTCCCACCAATACATAGTAATCCAACTATTTATATGCTGCGAGTTCAATGTAATATGAATTATTTCATATTTATTTGAAATATATATTTAATTATATATGACAGACTTTTTAAAGTCAATATATTTTCGGCTTTTACCACAGGTTTTCCCATGAGTGAATTCCTATAAATAGATTATATTGACTTAAATGTGATAAAGAGTGTATAAAACTTAAATCGGACAATCTGTCGCAATTTCAGTGAAATGTTGCATTGCAAGGCCGGTTGTATAAGATAACAGCCGGGCAGATAATAAGCCCGGCATTTATTCAATGGCCCAAATACCGCTTCCCCATATAGAAACACCTTTATCGGACAGGGCTGTGAAAGTCATAACGTTCTTTTTACCGTATTCATCCCACTGTATATTAAACACGCCTTTATAAATGTCTTCACCAATAATTATTTCCACACTTCTTCCATCATCTTTCAGTTTCCATGTGCCTTCAACCGCCCCTGTAATTGTATTATCTTCATTCAGTTGAATTAATTCGGATAATATTGCCTCTTTGTTGATAGATTTGCCATGATTTATATATTTGTATATTCCTGTTATCTGTTCTTCGGTATAAGTACCAGATGTTTCCCCTACATACCTGTATGGAGCTGCAACAGGCCACCCGTCTTCATTGATATAAAACTGATGCACACGGACTTCATGGATCTCTCCCCTGCCTTCAAACCTTGTGTGAAAAATCAGAAAATACCGTCCTGTGCTCTCATCATAATATGCCGAATTGTGCCCCGGGGAAAGATACCCAAAACGAATTCTTGACTGTTCACCGTCAATCCAAGCAAAGCGGTGACCGCCCATTAGCTTAACACCATAACCTTCTATGGAAGGATCGTGGAAGAAAGTGCCCGGCGCACCCTTGCAATTAATCATATCATTCCCCTCTGCATCGTAATATGGTCCATCGGGATTTTTTGAACGGGCAACCCTGATATTATAACCCCCATTTGAATCCAATCCGCCAAAGGATAAGAACAGGTAGTAGTACTCGGTTTCGGGGCTGTATAACACAAAGGGTCCTTCAATGCGGGCATGGTTTCCACCCAGAATCTTTTTCCCGTAACCCTTGTAAAGAGGGAAGCCCGTTTCGGGATCCATCTCCAAAACATAAATCCCTCCGGAATACGAGCCATAAATCATCCAAAGCCTTCCTTCTGGATCATAGAATAAGCACGGATCAATTACATTAGGATGCACATTGGCATTATACATATTTCCATCCTCACTGGGCATATCAAATCCCATCCCGGATTTTAATATAATACCTAAATCTTTATACGGCCCTTCGACATTATCTGAAACGGCAATACCTAAAGCAGATAAAGGAGAACTGCCTTCACAGGTACAATAGTACATATAATACCTGCCATCATTTAACTGTATTACATCGGGAGCCCAAAAGGTGTTGGTTCTAGCCCATTCAAATGCCTCCGGCATTTCTCTCATTGCATCGGGTATAATTGGATTGTTTGCAGTAACACCCGAGCCAATCAAATCCCAGTTCATCAGATCCTTTGATTTTGCCCCGGCCAGATGGGACCCAAATACGTAGAAACTGCCATTGGTTGCAATTATAGAAGGATCATGAACCGAAACATTTCTGAAAGAATAATTAACCGGATTATCTGCTGTTAACTTAATATCATCTGTTATTATAATGGTGTCTTTTTCCTCTTCATCATTTTCGGGTTCTTCGGATTGAACCTCTTTACCTGAAGCACCATGGGCAGACTCTTTTTTACCGGATACATTGTTTCCGCAGGCCGCTGTTACCAATAAAATTCCGGCAGTAAGCAAAAATATTGTTTTTTTCCGCACTTTTCAACTCCTCCTGCAATCTATTCGGAAACCTGCTTTTGAAACTCAAAAACAGGCATACCGTCGTCACTCCATTTAATTTCCATTATCATAGTATGGCGGTTAGGATCAAACAACGGATTCCCAACTATTTCCTCGTATTGCCGTGCATGGAATATCATTATGTCTTTCGTGCCGTCTTCTGATTTTGTAAAACTATTATGCCCCGGACCATAAATGCCTTTTTCCCTGTCAGTAGATAAAATGGGATATCTCGATTTTACCCAGGAACGAGGATCCAATAAATCCGAGTCCTTATGTGCATATAGCATTCCCATACAATAATTGGATCCTGTGTCGCTTGCAGAATAAACAAGAAAAATGTATTCATTGTTTTTCAGTATGCTTGGGCCCTCATTTACCCAATAACCTCTTCGTTCCCAGTCATAATCGGGGGTAGTGAGCATAACCTGCACAGTTTTCAGCTTCCACGGCTTTTCCATTTCGGCTATATAAAGATTTGAAATTTTTTTACCAACTCCTACCTTTTCGGCCCATATGAAATAATTCTTTCCATTATGCTCAAATACCGTTCCGTCAAGGGAAAAGGCACGGAATGAAAATTCATCCTCTTCAGCACATTGCATTTTGCCCAGCTCTTTCCATTCTCCATTGATTGGATCCGGATCTCTGCATTCGAGTACATAAGGTCTTATATCCCATTGATTCTCCTCTCTCCCTGCAGCAAAATAGATATACCAGACATCATCAATGTAATGTATTTCCGGAGCCCAGATATTTTTACTCATTTCACCGCTGTCGTGTTTTCTCCAGATTACATATTCTTCAGCTTTTCTTATATCCTTAATTGTTTTGGATTTTCTTAAAATAATTCTGTCATATTCGGGTACTGAAGCCGTAAAGTAATAATATCCGTCCTTGTGTTTGTATACGTACGGATCTGCTCGCTGCTCTACTAATGGCTGATTATAAGGCGTTCTATTTAGCTTTGCTTTTGTCATGATTAGTCCCCCTTGACTTATATTTATGTAAAATATAAAGCTGTAATTTATATTATGTTAAATTATTTTATATTTACTTTAACTATTGTAATAATATAATATTAAATCATTTGCGTCAATGTTTTTATACAAATAAAAAAATCTCCATTTACAACAAAACACTGAACAAGTTGTAATAATGGAGATTGTAATAACAGGGAATTCCGTATTTAGAATTTAAATATTTTCTTTTTTATATTGGAGCCATGAATATAATATTCAATGGAAATTTCAATACATCGTTTCAACGGGGCGGGAGATTTAAACTCTCTGCCTGCTGCAGTAAATAGAACCTGGCTATGTGCTGAAAAGAGCAGGGCAAATACCCTGCTCTTCTTGCTTATTCTTTATTGGCTTTTACAATAACGAAATTGTTCTCTAAGATTAATGTGTTTTCACTAATTTCATAGGTAAAAACCATAGAATTTGTACTATCTATTACCATGTGAATTTCATTATCTCCGGTTAGTTCATATTTCATTCTGAATGCTCCAAACTGAACAATTCTTCCATCAATAAATTGAATTTTATCCCCTGAATTGATTATTATTCCATATGCTGTGCTGTTAAGTCCGTCACCTTTCGGTTGTGTACTCACAACTTCCCATTGGCCGTCAAAGCCCTCCGGAATAGTAGAATCCCTAACAGCCTGCAATATATAGTCTTCGATACTTTGGCGGGTTATAGAATTAAACCCGTGAATGCTTCTGCTTGACATACCACTTGCATCCTCTATTGCTATATAAGGATAGTCATCGGATTTCGTCAAGCCATATTCTTCAACAACCGGCCGTGCTTCATCTGTTTTTGAGTCGATAAAATAGAATTTTGCCTGCTCCTGATACTTATTCCGCAGTTCAGACATAACCGGCTTAGCATCTTTTGACATTTCAGAATCATCAAAAACAAAAACTACCTTTGGTATGTTTAACTCTTCGTCCAGATTGTAGCCTGTATCTGCAACAAAATTATCAGAACATCCGGTGATTAAAAACTGAATAAAAAAAATCATTAATAAAACTACGCTTAGTCTTTTTGTAAGATGGTTATTGTCATGTTTCATGATTATGCCTCCATATGGTGTTGCCCCAGGTTGTATCAACCAAGTTTCTGTTCTATAAATTTAGCCAGTTCTTCAGCTTTTCTGGCAATATAGTCATGTTCCTTACCTTCAATCATAACTCGTACAAGGGGTTCTGTTCCCGATGGACGAATCAGTACACGTCCTTCTCCATGAAAAGTTTTTTCAAGCTCCCTGCATCTAGCCGCAATTTCAGGGTCTTCCATATACCTGAATTTATTCTCATTTTTAACTTTGGCATTCTTAAGTACCTGCGGGTATACCTTCATTACAGAGGCCAATTCTTTTAAGGTTTTGCCGGTGTTCTTTATAATCTGTACCAACTGAAGAGCTGTAAGCTGCCCATCACCAGTGGTATTGAAGTTAAGCATGACAATATGACCTGATTGTTCACCGCCAAGCATATGCCCCTTCTTCAACATTTGTTCCAGTACATATCTGTCGCCAACCTTTGTTTTTTCCAAACAAAGCCCGTATTCTTTCGCCATTATATCAAGACCAAGGTTGCTCATAACAGTAGCTACAATTGTATTATTCGGAAGCTTATTCTGCTTTTTCAGTTCAAGACCGATAATTCCTAAAATTTTATCTCCATCAACATAGTTTCCATCAGAGTCAACAGCCAGCACTCTATCTGCATCACCGTCAAAAGCAAAACCGAGATCACATTTGTTTTCAAGTACAACAGATTTTAACATCTCCATATGGGTTGAACCACAGTTTCCGTTAATATTCAGACCATCAGGGGCATTGTTTATTACAATAACATCTGCTCCTAATTCACAGAAAACTTTTGGCGCTGTCTCAAAAGCTGCTCCATTGGCACAGTCGAGAGCTATTTTTAGTCCTTCAAAAGATGTATTCACTGAATTCTTTAAAAATGATATGTAATCTTCTTTTGCTTCTTTTATTTCGGTTACACAGCCTACCGAACACCCTACAGGGTTTGGCAGTTTTTCCGCATTTTCCAGGATTATAGCTTCAATTCTCTCCTCAAGACTGTCGGACAGTTTATAACCATGTCTGTCAAAAAACTTAATCCCGTTAAATTCTGCGGGATTATGGGATGCTGATATTACGACACCGGCATCTGCTTTATATTTACGAGTTAAATATGCAACCGCCGGCGTTGAAATTACTCCAAGGCATATGGCCTCGGCTCCTGCTGAGCAAATCCCGGCTATGAGAGCCTTTTCAAGCATATCCCCAGAGCGTCTGGTATCCTTACCTATGACAATCCTGGGTGTAAGTTTCGACTCTTCAGCCAAAACATAGGCGCCTGCCTTTCCTAATTGAAATGCCAACTCACATGTTAATTCTTTATTGGCAATGCCTCTAACTCCATCGGTTCCGAATAACCTGCCCAAATTGATTCCTCCTAACACCACAAAGTTTCAACGTATATTCTAACTCGCGTATTTTCCCAACTAAAATTCCCTATTCATTATAATACTCTAACGCGGTTTATACTATCAATAAATTTCTATTATTGTTAGGAGTTCTTCAATATTATATATTCAATAACATTTGCTACTTCTTCACATGCATCACAGCAGTTTTCCAGGTAGTCATAAGTTTGATCCCACGCCATTATTTCAACAACATTTTTACTGTTAACGTATAAATGACGAACGGCCTCGGTATAAAGTTTGTCACCCTTTTCTTCCAGGACATTAACCTCAACAATTAAATCGTGTAATATTTTCGATTTCTGGAAATGTCGAAACTCTTCCAGTGCCTGTTTTAATGCATTACAACATTTTACAATAATTTCAGTCATCTTTCTGGCATGTTCCTTTACGCTTCGTATGTTAAACATATACAAGCGAAACAGAACATCCTCAATAGTATCGGTAACATCATCAATTGCATCAGCCAGGGACATTATGTCCTCCCGTTCTATCGGGGTAATAAACTCTCTTGAGAGTTTCCGAATCATTGCATGTCTTTCTGTGTCACCGCCATGTTCAATTTTATGCATCTCATTCATTTTTTCATGAAGTAAATCAGCATTGAAATTATTCATTATATCATCTAATAAATTAGCTGCCTGACAGGAATAATCAACAAGTTTTACAAAAGTGTCAAAATAATCTTCACTTCTTTTTCTCGCCATATTACATACCTCTTTTTCGATGTTCTTATAAAACGTTATTTAAATCAGTCTGCAGATAAGCAGGTACTGAAGTTTTATTAATCAGTGCTAAAATAATCTCAAAAACAGCTTCGCCATCAGATACCCTATTAAGCCACAGCCTGGAAAAGTCAATATCCATGCACCTACCATATCCTTCACTACTCCCCAGTTGACATTTGACAGTCTTTTTGCTGCTCCAACACCCATTATTGAGGTTGTTTTAGTGTGGGTTGTACTAACAGGTAATCCAAATATCGAAGCAAAAAACAAGCTTATCGCCGCAGCCAAATCGGCAGAAAAGCCCTGGTATTTTTCAAGCTTGACCATATCCATGCCCACGGCTTTTATTATACGATAACCTCCAACTGAAGTACCAAGTGCCATAACTAATGAACATAATAAAATAAGCCAGATAGGAATACTGAACTGCGAGACATCGGTGTTTCCCTGGGCAAGAAAAACACCCAGCAGAAAAACGCCCATAAATTTCTGGCCATCCTGGGCACCATGCATGAATGCCATGCCTGCACTGCCGAAAACCTGAGCATACTGAAAAAATACAGTGGTTTTTCTTCTGTTAAAACCACGGAAAATAAACTCTATAAGTTTTACGATTATCCAACCTAATATAAAACCCATGAATACAGAAAGGAATAAACCGTAAATAACCTTAACCCATTCGTCTGGATTTATTCCCTCAAGCCCACCCTGGACTGCGATTGCAGCACCTGTTATGCCTGCAATTAAGGCGTGGCTTTCGCTGGTTGGAATGCCAAACCACCATGCTGCAGTTGCCCACAAAACAATTGCAAAAAGGGCGGCGCAAAGAGAGACCAACGCATTATGTGAATTCCCCCCAAAGTCAACCATGTTATATATGGTCTGAGCCACCGTTGCATTGAACAGTGTCATTACCAGAACACCAAAGAAATTAAATATTGCAGCCATTATAATAGCTGCCCTGGGACCTAAAGATCTGGTTGAAATACATGTGGCTATTGCATTTGGTGCATCGGTCCACCCGTTTACAAATATAACCCCCAATGTCAGCAGCACTGTTATTGCCAGTGCGGGATTATTTATCAATTGATGCAAAAATTCAGTTAATTCTATTGTCATAGTCTTGACCCACCAAACAAATTAATAGTTTAAATAAATCTGCTTCAAGTATACAATATTCTTTTATTATTAACAAATTAATGCCTGATTATTTTATAATCTATGGCTTTACCAGCCTTATCATAATGTCCGATCAACCTGTGGTTTAAATCATCAATCACAGATTCTGCAATGTTTTTGCAATTGTCGGTCATACGCTCCATTGTATGAATTAATTCCACATATGTTATTGCTGTGCTTGGATTGCATTCTCCATTTTTAAGGCGCTCCAAATGCCTTTCTCTAAGAGTTTTTTCAATGTCATCCATATTGTTCTCTTCAGATAACACATATTTCGCAAGTTCTTTGTCGTTATTTTCCAAAGCAACAAGTGTTTGACTCATAATAAGCTCAATCTTCTCAAAGACCTCTTTTAGCTCGAATAATGCACTATCAGAATATTGTACCTTATTTTCAATATTGCTTTGACCAAGCATTGCTGAGCTTTCGCAATGATCACCTATTCTTTCCAGGTCGTGGACCATGCGCATATAGCCTGTTAGCCTCACAGATTCGGCTTCACTCAACACATTTTGAGAAATAATCTTTGACAGATAATTTAAAATTTCGTTCTGCAGCATGTCTACAGTGTCTTCCATTTCATTAATTTCCTGTATGACAAGTTCCTTTTGCTCAAGTATGACTATTTTTGTACTTGTGATCATTTTCTGAACTATCTTTCCCATTCTCAGCATTTCCTGCATTGCAAGATTCAGAGCTACTGCAGGAGATGAAACCTTATCACTGATATACACAAGTGCTCTGTCCGAAAGCTCTCCTTTTCCTTTATATAATCGGGTAACAAATTTCGCAAGTAATCCTATAAATGGAGTAAACAGTATCGCATTTACTATATTAAACATACTGTGAGAATAGGCTATGGCCGTATCCATTTCATGGGGCAGGATAGTCCCACCCATAATTAAAGAAATAACATGTTCATAAGGCCCTATAAACCAGATGAATATGAGACTTCCCACAACATTAAATACTGTATGAGTAAAAGCAGCTCTTTTTGCGTTAACACTGGCACCAATTGACGCAAGCAAAGCAGTTGCTGTTGTTCCTATATTACTGCCAAAAAGAATGGGCAGAGCCGCACGAAGTGTTATTAACGGTTCACCGGCAGCAGTTGTCTGCACTGCCAGTTTTTGCATAATAGCAATTGCAGCGCTGCTGCTTTGAATAATGGCTGTAAATATTGTACCGATAAACAGCACAAGAAACCTGTTGTTACTCACCTTAAGCATAGTGTCTGCAACAGCCTGGGATTTAGCAAGGGGTGCCATCATATCACTCATTATATTTAAGCCTACAAAAAGCAGACCGAAAGAAAAGATAATCTGACCGATATATTTTAATTTCTTTGATTTCATAAAAAAGTAAAGAATAAAACCTATACCCGTAAGAGGTAAGGCTAATTCCCCAATATCAATAGATACCAGCCAGGCAGTTACAGTTGTTCCAATATTGGCACCAATTATTACACCAATGGACTGCTTTAATGTCATTAAACCTGCACTGACAAAACCAATAACCATAACTGTTGTTGCACTGCTGCTCTGAATAATAGCTGTTACAACTGTACCAACCAGAATACCAATTATCGGATTATTCGTCAAAATACTGATTATGTGCCTAAGCTTATCTCCTGCAATCTTTTGAAGCCCTTCACTGAGCATGTTCATGCCAAATAAAAATACGGCCACACCACCCAAAAGGCCAGGCAAAAAACTTAATATTTCCTTTGTATCCATATGCACCTCCAAAATTCGACATCGGTAACTATTTTAGCACAAAGGAATTCAGGTGCACAAGTATATTATTCTTTGTAAATATAAAAGTTATGTATCGGACGGATTTTCTTTATCTTCATCAGATTCCGGACCAGGTGTGGGTGTTATTTCTGTTTCGCTGCCAGTGCCTGGTTCGGGCGATGGTGTGGGTGATAATATAACTTTTTCTGTCTCAATGTTTACAAAAACTTCACCCTCCATATATATACCCGATGGAAGGGATACACGAACTACAACCAACTGAACAACTTCGGTTGTATTCGAGACATCAACAAAACCCTTAATAGTTTTGATATCCAATGTATCTAATATTTCTGCCGGACCTTTAACACTGAAGGTTATTTCGTCTTCAAGAATCCGGTAATTCGTTTGACCTGTTACATCCCCACCGAAAATAGTAATGGACGACTTTGGAATAGTTATCATTCTATGCGAATACCGCTGAATATTTACACCCGCAGTTACAACATCCGGGCTGTTATATAACTGAACATTCTCAGGAAGAATAAGCTTTAAATCTTTCTGAAATGATTCATTTACATTTTCAACATTCAGCTGCTCGGCTTCAATTGTATCAATCTCTTTAAGCACATCATAACTACCCGTAATTTTAACGGTGTTTTGGGAGATTGTGTAATCCTGGACATAGTAGTCGTTTCTGGGTTCTCCTGTGAGAGTAGTAGATATTGGCACTGTTTTAGCAATATTGTACCCAACAGTAACCTGCACACTGCCATCAAGTGACGATATAATCCTGCCATCGTTATTGTAAACTTCAATTCGTTTATTGATGGAATCTTCCTTCAATATTTGCTCAGCATCTACCGACACAACAACACTCGCTACGCTGTCCATTACACTTTCCAAGTCTTGCAGAATAACAGTATTGGGATTGGGTTTAACATTTACAACCTCGTATCCTTCAGGAAGGTTGCCAACCCACCTTACACTAACGGGAAATTCTTTTCTCGTAATTCTCTCCAGCTTTATTTTTACAATCTTAGGATTTACATCAGCAACTATAATATCCTGATCCCCTGTATATTTGGGGATATTTATCGTAAGCTCCGTGATATCGGTATTATATATCTCACTGAAATCAAGAAATGCTTCGAAATCGTTAGCTGTAACCTTATCAAGTCGTTGCTTTCTTCCTTTTATTACTACATCAATATTGTTGGGGATATTTGATGATACTAATCTGATGTTACTGGAATCAAGCACTTGGGCGTTGGATCTTAACGGAATGGAAATAGTACGCTCACTAAGTGGATTCTGATGGTCCAAAACTATAAACCAAATCAGAATACCTATCAATACAGAAATAACTTTTAGGACAGAATCTTTTTCCAAAATATTATTCAAACTGATGTTTTTTTTATTCATCGGTTTTCACCTTTCTAAACCAAAAACGCTTTTTACTCGAACCCTTGTCAAGTAGAAAGCGGTACAATGCTTTTCTGAGAGTATCGGGCGTAAGATTCCGTGTAAGACCTCCGTTATGAGCATAGGATATTTTCCCGGATTCTTCCGAAACAACAATTGATATTGCATCGGATACTTCGGTAATTCCTAATGCAGCCCTGTGCCTTGTTCCAAGCTCTCTGCTGATTGTTGTATTCTCTGTTAAAGGAAGATAACAGGCTGCAGCCTTTATTTTATTATTTCTGATTATTACAGCACCATCATGTAAAGGTGTATTAGGTGTAAAAATATTAGTTAATAATTCATAGGATATGATCGAATCCATTTGGGTTCCTGTATTTATTACATCGCCTATTTTGGTGTTTCTTTCAATTACTATTAAGGCACCAATATACTCTTCCGACAAATGGGCACAACAGTTAACAATAGCTTCAATAGAAGCGGTGGTTCTAAGCTGGTCCTCATCATAATCCAAAAGGAATAAATTCTGAAAGCCGCTGTTACCTATTTTCTCAAGCCCTCGCCTAAGCTCAGGCTGGAATAAAACTATCAGCGAAAAACCCAATAATGATATCGCACCTTCCAGGATGAATGCCACTGTTTTCAGGCCAATTAATTGGGCTGCCTTCAGTCCGATAACAATAAACAGTATGCCCTTCACCAGCTGCATAGCACGGGTTTCACGAACCAACTGGATGACCTTGTAAACGATATAGGAAATAATACTTATATCAATAAGCATTAATACAAAGTCCAGAGGTCCGTTAAGCCCCAGGTAATTCCCAATCAATATGAAAAATTCCCGAATACTACTTATATCTGCCACTAAAGCTCCCACCTGATCCATTGTCCTGTCTTTATTGTATAATACAACATTCTTATACTCAAGCCAGGGCTAATGTTTTTATAACCGTGAATTTAAAACATTAATCAATGAACACTTGCGCGAACGGGTACCCAAACCTGAGCACTGACGTGCCTCTTTCGCGCTTTGTATGCAATGCATAACCAGCATATTATCAATTATCCCCTTAATGAGGGATTGAACCCGCCTGAAACTTCAAAGTACTTCCTTGCCTATAGAAACAGGGGTCTTAGGGGCATTTTGATAAATATTACTATAATGAGATTATATATCTTTATATCGTGAATTGGTACCTTTTTATTTACTTTGTAATATAAATGAAAAAAGTATCTGAATAAAAAAAGCGGCAGAAAGCCGCTTTTTAGAAATAGATTACTCTTTAACCTTTTCAACAAGTTTTGCAAAGCCTGCAGCATCATTTACCGCCATATCGGCCAGAACTTTTCTGTTTAGTTCAATACCCGATTTTTTAAGGCCATTCATAAATCTGCTGTAAGACAAACCATTCTTTCTTGCAGCAGCATTTATCCTTGTTATCCAAAGTTTTCTGAAATCTCTCTTTTTTTGTCTTCTGTCGCGGTATGCATATACCAGCGATTTCATAACTGCCTGGTTTGCAATTCTATATGATTTACTTTTTGAACCAAAGTAACCCTTCGCAAGTTTCAAGACTTTTTTATGCCTGGCTCTGGCTTTTACTCCACCTTTAACTCTTGCCATATCTCACACCTCTTTCTAATCATTTGTAAGGAAGCATAACCTTGATTATTGATTCATTAGCAGTTGAAGCAATAGTAGATTTACGAAGATTTCTCTTCCGCTTTGCAGATTTCTTGGTAAGAATATGACTTTTATATGCTTTATTTCGTTTTACCTTACCAGTACCAGTTATTTTGAATCTTTTCTTCGAAGAACTATGGGTTTTTAATTTTGGCATGGATAAAACCTCCTCTGTTTTCAATACTTTACTTTGCTGTGGATATTACTTCTGAAATACTACCGAGATAAAATCTGTTGGTAAATCATTGTTTTTCCTTAATGGGCACAAACATAACCGACATACTTCTGCCATCCATTGAGGGCTTTTTTTCCATTTTCCCGTAGTCCTTTATCATGTCGGCGAACTTGTCGATTACCTCATAAGCCATGGAGGTGAATTGCATTTCCCTGCCTCTGAACCTTATGGATACTTTTACTTTATCTCCATCCTTCAGGAACTTCATTGCATTTTTCAGTTTAAAAGCAAAATCGTGTTCCTCTATTTTTGCTGAAAGCCTGATTTCCTTAACGGAAATATTAGTTTGTTTCTTCTTTGCTTCTTTCTCTTTCTTGGCTAATTCATATAAATATTTGCCATAATCCATGATTTTACAGACAGGGGGATTCGCATTCGGTGAAATTTTAACCAGGTCCATATCCCTTTCATTGGCTTTTAATTGTGCTTCCCTGGCCGATACAATTCCGATCATTGTGCCGTCAAAGTCAATCAACCTGACTTCTTTATCCCTGATCTGATTGTTCACCTGAATTTGATCTTTTTTTATAAATAACACCTCCATATTTTTTGAACCCATTTAAATAATTACAGTGGGCAATAATTATATTTCATTTTCTATTAAAAATTTTTACAAACAAAAAAGCAGGCAAACCACTTCACCTGCATAAACCACAGCATAAAATTTGCTACGATTTGGACCCTGAAATCAACCGGATACAGGGTGAGAAGTGGGTACTTCTACTTGATTGTCAATTAAAACTATACATGAAACAGCGATAATTGTCAAGATGTAATTTTAAATAACATATATATCTGAAAACTCTATTTCGAGGTATTCTGTCCTGCTTTTTATATATTCGGTTGAAGGGCTTTCCTCTGCGGCACTACCTTGAGAAAGCTTCAGGTTTGGCAATGAAAACGTAAGTGTGGTACCTTTATCCTCATTATTGCAAAACCATATTCTGCCGTTCATTTTATCCAGAAGTTTTTTTACAAGATATAAACCCATTCCACTTCCCTTTTTCTCCAGCAGGCTTTTGCCACCGGTTTGGCAGTACCTTTCAAATATCATGTTTCCATATTCCTCCGGAATGCCAGGGCCGGTATCCGATACGGAAATAAAGATTTCATCATCTTCGACAGTTAATATTACCTTTATACTTCCATCGACGGGAGTGAACTTTATAGCGTTGGATAATAGATTCAACATTATACGTTCAAGTTGAAAAATATCTACCGCCATAATGTGTTTTTTTTGGTTACTTTTAAAAGTTAAGTCAATGTTTTTAATTTTTGCATATTCGGTAACTGAAATAGTCATATCCCTAACTATATGCACTATATCTTCATTTTTCAGATCTATGTTAAAAAACACCGATTCTACTTTGTTAATTTCAATAAGATTGTTTACCATTTTAAGAAGGCGATAGCAGTTTTGTTTCATAATGTCAAGATATCTGGTTTTTACCCTGCTGTATTCGCCGTCCTGATTGTTTTTGATATTTTGTTGCACAACCTGAATTGTAGACAGAATAACGTTTAAAGGTGTCCTAAGTTCGTGGGAAAGAGCAAAAATCCAGTCATTTTTATCTGCATCCAGAGATTCCAAATACTCAGCATTTTCATACAAGGTTTTTTTCTGTAGATTTTTCTGAATATTATCTGTTTTGTTAATACTGGATTCCGAATATAAAGCATTCGATTCAACTTTCTCCTTAATCGTCACAAAAGAACCTCCTTATTGAATACGCGTAATCGCATCTGACATATATTTACCTATGTATAATCTACTACTGTTGTATGAAAAAAATCACCTGTCCAGGTAATAAATTTAAGCGGTTCAAATTGTACTTATGGAGATACTCTTAATAATCGTATTATATATCAAGTTTTTGATAATAATCAATACTAAGTTTTAAATTATAATCTATTTTAGTAAAATTAAGTCAGGTAAAGGTAAAGTTTACCTGACTTTTTACAAAAAAAATCCTTAACCATACAGGCGTTTTTCAAGGTGTTTTCTCTCCTGTTCAAAGCCGGGTTTTCCCAAAAGAGCAAACATATTTTTCTTGTATGCCTCAACGCCGGGTTGATCAAAGGGATTCACGCCCAGCAGGTAACCACTTATTCCACAAGCCTTTTCAAAGAAATAAACCAGCTGACCGAAATAATAAGGAGTCATTTCAGGTATATTAACAACCAGACTTGGCACACCTCCGTCATGGTGAGCTAAAACTGTACCTTCCATTGCTTTTTTATTAACATAATCAAGACTTTTCCCGGAAATATAATTCAGTTTATCAAGATTGAGTTTATCTTCACCAATAAGTATTTCTTTTCTTGGCCTTTCTACATAAAGAACGGTTTCAAATATGTTTCTTAAACCATCCTGAATATATTGTCCCATCGAATGCAGATCTGTAGTAAAATCAACACCGGCAGGGAAAATTCCTTTGCCGTCCTTACCTTCACTTTCACCAAAAAGCTGTTTCCACCATTCGGTTATATAATGGAGTGAAGGTTCGTAATTAACCATTATTTCGATTGTTCTCATCTTACGGTATAATGCATTTCTGTATGCTGCATAAAGGTACGAAGGATTCTCTTCAAAGGGTTTCTGGTACTGTTCGTAACCTGCCCGGGCACCTTCCATCATTTGCACAATATCAATCCCGGCTACTGCTATGGGTAAAAGACCTACTGCTGTTAACACAGAAAAACGTCCGCCTATATCGTCAGGAATAACAAAAGTTTCGTAACCTTCTGAATCGGCCAAAGTCTTTAATGCTCCCCTGGATTTGTCGGTGGTCGCATATATTCTTTTTTTAGCTTCGGCTTTTCCGTATTTGTCTTCCATATAAGCTTTAAGTATCCTGAAAGTAATAGCAGGTTCGGTTGTAGTTCCCGATTTGGATATAACATTAATTGAGATGTCTTTTCCATCGATAAGTTCGATTAGTTCTGCAAGATATGTGGAACTAATATGATGTCCGGCAAAGAAGATTTGCGGATCTTTTCTTTTGTCTTTTGGGAGTATATTGTAGAAAGAATGAGTAAGCGCCTCTATGGCAGCCCTGGCACCCAGATAGGAACCGCCTATGCCGATTACAATAAAAATATCGGAATCCCTTTTAATTTTTTCTGCAGCTTCTTTTATACGAGCAAATTCAGCAGTGTCGTAAGAAACAGGAAGATCCAGCCAGCCTAAAAAGTCATTTCCCGGACCTGATTTTGTGTGAAGAAGTGTGTGGGCATTTTCAATTGAGGGTTTGAGGTGTTCAATTTCATGCCCTGCAATAAAGCCCTCGGTATTATTATAATCAAACCTTATCATAATATAATTCCTCCTTATTACCAAAGGATTATTTATACAAAAGAGGCGGTAATCCGCCTCTATAGTATATGCAGGTTCAAGATGCAATTTTTTGTGGTGAAGTTACGAAACTCTAAATTGGGTGCACTTTCTCTTCGTAATTAACCATATCAGGATCTATTTTATATTTTTGTGCTTTTCTGAATTCAAAATATCTTTTTGCAACCTGCGGGAACAGTGCATAGGACAATACGTCTTCATCCTGCTCGAGATATTCTTTCATCTCATTTCTTATTTTATCCAGTTCGGGTTCAATTAAATCTGCAGGACGGCAGGTAATTCTCTTTTCATCGCCTATGATTTTCTTAACAATGTCGTCCTTAATTGGAGCAGGTGTTTTTCCATACTCCCCTTTAACAAGTGCTTTTGTTTCCTTTGGAACCATTTTATAACGTTCTCCGGAAATAACATTCATAACTGCCTGAGTTCCAACAATCTGGCTTGTAGGTGTAACCAGGGGAGGATAACCCAAGTCTTCACGCACTCTTGGTACTTCTTCGAGAACTTCCTGGAATTTGTCTTCCTTACCAAACTGCTTAAGCTGTGAAACAAGGTTTGAAAGCATACCACCCGGAACCTGATATAGTAATGTGTTGATGTCAACACCTATAACTTTCGCATTCAGAAGGCCCGATGCAAGATATTCCTCCCTGAGCGGACGGAAATACTCTGCAATCTCAGACAGAAGTTTTAAATCATATCCTGTATCATATTCTGTTCCCTGAAGAGTGGCTACAATGGCTTCAGTAGGTGGCTGACTGGTTCCCATTGCCATAGGCGAAATAGCACAGTCTACCACATCACATCCTGCTTCAATGGCTTTCAGGTATGTCATTGAAGCAACACCACTGGTATAGTGAGTGTGCAGTTGAACGGGAACTTTTATATTTTCCTTCAACGCTTTTATTAGATCGTAGGCTTTATACGGTGTTAAAAGGCCCGCCATATCCTTGATACATATTGAATCGGCACCTGCTTCAACCATGCCCTTTGCATCCTTAACAAATTGTTCGAGATCATGGAACGGACTTATTGTGTAACACACAGCACCCTGAGCATGACCGCCTTCTTTCTTTGTAGCTTTAATAGCTACCTCAATGTTTCTTGGATCATTCAATGCATCGAATATACGAATTATATCAATACCATTGGCAATTGATTTCTGAACAAAATATTCAACCACGTCATCTGCGTAGTGCTTGTATCCCAAAATATTCTGGCCTCGTAACAGCATCTGAAGTTTCGTATTTTTAGCCTTATCTCTTATTTTTCTAAGTCTCTCCCAGGGATCCTCATTCAGAAAGCGAAGACAGGAATCAAAAGTTGCTCCACCCCAGCACTCTAAAGAATGATAACCCACTTTGTCCATCTTTTCTATAATAGGAAGCATGCTTTCGGTTGTCATTCTTGTAGCTATCAATGACTGGTGTGCATCCCTGAGAACTGTTTCTGTTATTTTTATACCCATGGCATTTAGCCTCCTTTACTGATTTATTTTGAGTCTAAAGTGGTAATGTGCTCGTAAAACATTTTATCCGTTTATTGATACAAGCAAGTCACCACTGTTAACCGAAGCTCCCTTTGAAACATTTACCGAAGCTATAGTTCCATCCTGGGGCGCCAGTATCTCATTCTCCATCTTCATAGCTTCGAGAATAAGTAAAATGTCTCCGCGTTTAACCTGATCGCCCGGATTAACTTTAATATCCAGAATGGTTCCCGGTATAGGAGCATTAACTTTAACAGCGCCTGCAGGAGCTGATGCTGATGGTGCAGCAGCCGGCTTTGGTGCTTCCACTTTCGGTGCCGGAGCGGGTGCTGCAGCGGGAGCAGGAGCAGGAGCCGCTTGTGCAGCAGGTGCTGCAACAGGAGCAACAGGTGCTGAAGGTTGAACTGCACCCACTTCTTCAACTTCTACTTCATATTGGTTTCCGTTAACATTTATAACAAACTTTCTCATATTCTTATACCTCCATAACTATCAAATTTAATCAATCATTAATGAAATATATTGGAACCATTACTCGTTCCCGTTATGCTATATTGATATTATTATAGCGGAATATTTCCATGTTTTTTAGCCGGTCTTGTTTCTCTCTTGCTGGTGAGCATTTCAAGCGCAGCAGCAAGGTGTATCCTTGTTTTTGCAGGTTCAATCACATCATCAACATAACCTCTTGCCGCAGCTATATACGGATTCGAGAATTTATCTCTGTATTCCTGAATCTTTTCAGCACGGAATTTAACCGGATCGTCAGACTTGGCAATATCCTTCCTGAAAATAATATTTGCAGCACCTTCAGGACCCATAACTGCTATTTCTGCTGTTGGCCACGCAAATACCATATCCGCACCGAGATGCTTGCTGTTCATCGCTATATACGCCCCACCGTAAGCTTTACGCACAATAACATTTATTTTTGGAACTGTAGCTTCAGAAAAAGCGTACAATAATTTTGCACCATGACGGATAATACCGCTGTGTTCCTGACCAACACCGGGCAGATATCCGGGAACATCTGTGAAAGTAACAACAGGAATGTTAAATGCATCGCAGAATCTTACAAATCGAGACGCCTTATCAGATGAATTTACGTCCAGAACACCCGCATTAACCTGTGGCTGATTAGCAATAATGCCAATGGTCCTGCCATTAATGCGGCCAAAACCCACTATGATATTCTTTGCAAAACTTTCCTGGACCTCAAGAAAGTCTTGATTATCAACCACAGAAGTTATAATCTGTTTCATGTCATATGGTTTATTAGCATCATCAGGAACAATAGTGTTCAGTTCTGCAATAACACGGTTTAAATCATCATTGGAATTTACCAGCTCGCTGTCTGAAAGATTATTGTCGGGAATAAAACTTAAAAGACGCTTAATATCTCTGATACATTCTTCCTCGGTAGCACTTTTGAAATGCGCAACGCCACTTAATGAATTATGGGTTTCTGCCCCACCAAGCTCTTCAAAGGTTACGTCCTCACCGGTTACGGCTTTAATAACCTGCGGGCCTGTTATGAACATTTGGCTGGTTTTTTCAACCATAAATATGAAGTCGGTGATAGCTGGAGAATACACAGCTCCACCTGCACACGGACCCATAATAACCGAAATCTGAGGTATTACCCCCGAAGCAATGGTATTTCTGTAGAAAATCTCCCCGAACCCGCTCAATGCGTCTATTCCTTCTTCGATTCTTGCACCACCTGAATCATTTATACTGATAAACGGCGCACCCATTTTCATAGCCATATCCATGACTTTGGTTATCTTTTTTGCATGCATTTCACCAAGTGAACCACCTATTACCGTAAAATCCTGAGATGCAACAAAAACCAGACGCCCGTTTACTGTACCGTAGCCTGTAACAACACCATCACCTAATACCTTTTTCTTTGGCATGTCAAATTCTGTACTACGGGTTTCTACAAATGCGTCAACCTCAACAAAACTGTTGGGGTCCATTAGCATTTGAATTCTTTCTCGGGCGGTTTTCTTGCCTGCGTCATGCTGCTTGTTAATACGATCTTCGCCACCGCCCAGGGAAGCCTCCTGTTTCCTGGCGTATAGATCGCTAATCTTATCCATAGTAGCCATTATTACCCCACCTCGTAATTATAAAATTGCATTTTATATAAAGTGTCCTTTATGATTAAATAAAAAACACATAGCACCACTAT
This sequence comes from Clostridiaceae bacterium, assembly GCA_012521105.1. Taxonomy (GTDB): domain Bacteria; phylum Bacillota; class Clostridia; order DSM-8532; family DSM-8532; genus Thermoclostridium. The sequence goes on along the minus strand of JAAYNA010000107.1, from coordinate 96,548 downwards.
TTTACTCTAAATTAAATGCAATTATTAAGAATTATAGCGTAATTGAAAAAGCTTTGCAAGAATATAGCAAAGTTTTTGCTAAAATTTTAACAATTGTATTTCCTTTGTCACGCTACTAATTATTTACCCCGGTATAACAATTAATAACCTGTATTTATCTTATTTTTTCAATACAAACAAGGATGGGAGGATTATTGGGAAGATTAATAAAATTAGTCATCATAACTACAGCCCTTGTTGAATCCAGATTTGGAAGCTCCTTCAATAAGTAATCCCGTTCTTCAAAGCCCGAATCCCCCCCATGATATATAACTAAAACAATGAGACCATTAACTACTAATAAATCCAATGCAGTCCGGATTGCTTTAAAGGTTGTTTCTCCCTTTGTACATATGGCATGATCTCCTCCTGGCCTGTATCCCAGGTTAAACATAACAAGCTTTACAGGTTCCTTGATATATCTGTGCATGTTTTCGTGCCCGTCGTGTATCAAAGTACATCTGTTAATCATTCCACCATCGAGAAGCCTTTTTCGGGTATTACAAAGGGCTTCTTTCTGAATATCAAATGCATACACTTTTCCCGAATCTCCTACCAGACCGGCAAGAAATAACGTGTCATGACCATTTCCGCAAGTAGCGTCAATAACGGTATCTCCCTTTCTTACAACTTTTTTCGCATATTCATGGGATTGGTGCAAAGCCTGTTGCAATATCATATAACTTACCTCCGACATAAAAAAAGGCATCAGAAAAATACTGATACCTTAAATATTACATATATTTTGTATTATTTTCAACTTAACTGACTTTATACTCCAGGCGCAGTTTATCTGCAATCATTGCAATAAACTCGGAATTTGTAGGCTTGCCTTTTTTAGTGTTAATTGTGTAGCCAAAAAGTTCATGTATGGTTTCTACCTGCCCCCTTGTCCATGCTACTTCAATTGCGTGCCTGATTGCGCGTTCTACACGGCTGGGAGTGGTTTTGTACCTTTTTGCAAGCTCCGGATATAGCCTTTTAGTAACAGAACTGATTAATTCTATATCGTCAATAACTAAAAGTACTGCATCTCTCATATACTGATATCCTTTAATATGGGCTGGTACCCCTACATCTCGCATAATTTGTGTAATACGACTTTCTATACTGGAAGGTTTTGCCGACTGTAGTTGCTGTCTTGGTGTTTTCACTGCTGTTTCAGGACGACTTACAATGCCATTTCCCCTTCCTAATTGCCTGATTCTTTCTACAAGAATTTCAAGATCGAAGGGTTTAACAATATAATATTCTGCTCCGAGGCTAACTGCCTGCTGTGTTATTTTATCCTGACCTACTGCTGATAAAATTATGAATTTGGGTTTTGAAGGGTTGGGAGTTTTATGGTAGTGTTCCAATACTGCTAATCCATCCATATGAGGCATAATAATGTCTAAAATAACTATATTGGGATTTATTTCATCAATGAGATTTATAGCTTCCAAACCATCTTCTGCCCTCCCAACTACCTCTAAATCATCATAGTTCGATAAGTAATCGCATACAATTTCACCAAATTCTGCATTGTCATCAGCAACTAATACACTAATGGGATATGCCACTGGAAAAACCTCCTTCTTTTTACCATCTATAAACCATTATATTTCCAATTTTATCATGTTGCAAGGTTTTTTCCAATTGATACTAACCCAATTTTTTCAAATGCGCTTAAATTCAAGCTAAAAAGACATTTTATTTTTTTGTATTCAGGAAATAAGAAGGAAAATATATTATTCTGCAAAGATTTCTATTGTGCTTACAGCAGATTGGATATGCATCTCAACTTTCTGATTTGCCTTATCATAATTTTCAGACACATATACATTATCCTGATTGGTCATATTTATATTATGAAATGAAAGCTTTGTGAGCAGTTTCCCCGATTTAACCATTAATCCGACATCTTCCGGAATGTATATGTCAAGATCGGTAGCTCCTGCCTGAATATTTATTACCGTATGTTCCTGTTGTTTACCAACAATCAGCTCAAGATCACCTACTCCAAGTTTAAGGTTCAGCTTGTTTGCCGGGATTTTACTCAGATTAAGCCTTCCGTCAACTACAGACAGGGTTGTATCTATTTCCCAAGGAATGGTTTGATTGATTTGAAGATCAAAACTACTTACTATATTACCTTTTTCATAATCCTGAGTTATGTATTTTAATACAGCCTGCTTTCCTGTGGCAAGCTGTTGTTCAAGGTTGGGAATATTTGTGTTTAATTTTGCAAGCAAACTGTTATCTGCACCTTCAACATTGATCTTAACAGTATCAAGATCAATAATCAGTTTACCTTCTTCTGTTATACTGTCAAAAGCTATTTCATCTTCTGCAGGCGTTTTCTTAATGTCAACATATTCTCTATGGTCTGCTCTTTCTTTTTTGAACTCATGATTATTCTCATCCTTTTGATATATACCGAAACCAATAAATATAGCAAAGGTTAAAATCCAAACCACTGTTGTAACTAACTTATACCGGCCTGCCACCATAGAAACGCCTATTGCAATTAAAATAAGAGGCCAAAGCGTCTTTATTGCTTTAGACCAATCCACATGTATAAACCCGGTTAAATTTATAATCCAGGCAATACCTGTCAGTATCAAAATCAAACCAATTACACTTTTTTTTCTCATTCAGAGTGCCCCCTGCTTTTGTATACCAATATCGCTCCGATAACAACCAATGCCGGAGGAATGATATAACGGTAATCTACCCACTTAAACACAAGTTTCGCAAGGGCAAACAATCCGGTTAAAATAAGCACAACTCCAATAACCAAACGGGCGTTTTCAGGGTTTGTGGGTGCTGGGGTTGCCTGTTCGTTATTATTATACATATTATCTTTAAAAACTGCGTCTTCGGTTGGAATTATAAGAACACATAAAATGTATGCAATTAACCCGGGGAAAACACCGGTAACAAGGATTGCTACTGCTGCAAGGAACCTTAATAGCCCCTTGTCAACCTGTGCGTATTCAGAAAGACCCGAACACACACCACCAAAAACCCTATCCCGGGTGCTGCGGTATAACCTTTTACGCATATTATCACCTCATCAATAAACTCCTTCTATCAGCAAATACGATAAGGTTTTTAAATTGTCTGAAAAAATCGATTAACACTTTATTAACTTTAATATATCATATCATCGCATCTCTTCCCATTCCATAATTCTGGCTGCTATTTCAGCAAAAACCGGTGCTGCCGAAGAACCGCCCCCTGTTCCGTCCTCCACAAAAACACACATTGCATATCTTGGTTCAGTATACGGAAAATAGCCGGTGAACCACGCATGAAGAATCGGGCGGTCCTCATCAAACATACCTGTCTCTGCGCTGCCCGTTTTTCCTGCCGATCCACCGTACCCTCCAATATCTGCCCGTTGCCCCGTTCCATATTCAACTGTTGCTTCCATCATCTTCATAAGAGCTGCCGCAGTTTCTCTTGATATTACTCTCTTCCATTCTCTCTTTTTCAAATCTCTGATTATTTCACCTTCACTGTTAACGATGCAGTCCACTATGTTAAATGTATGTCGGATACCTCCATTTGCTATTATTGAAGCCATTCCGGCAGCCTGTAGCGGAGTTACCAGAATTCTGCCCTGTCCCATTGCAAGATTTGCTATATTCCCGTCACCGATTAATTCAACGGTATTTGGGAGCATTCCCTCGTATTCAGGAATTAACTGGTCGCTGATACCGGTGATGCTACCAAGACCGAAATCCCTTGCTGTCTCAAGCATTTTTTCAGCACCAAGATGTATTCCAAGATGAATAAAATAGCTGTTGCAGGATTGGGCAAAACTGCTGATTAAATTCATAACGCCATGCCCTCCTGCATCATAATTCCAGCATTTAAAAACATGTTCACCTACCATCGCATACCCTGGGCAATCAAAAGTTACTTCGGGATCAAAATTTGATTCAAGAGCTGCGGCAGCAGTAATTATCTTAAAAATAGAACCAGGTGTATATCCTGCTATAGCCCTGTTAAAAAGAGGCTGCCTCCCATCATTCAGGTATTCGGATATATTCGCAGGATCAAACCCCGGACGGCTGGCAAGAACCAATATATCACCACTTAATATATCTATAATTACTACAGCACCCGAAACCATCATTTTGTCCATTACTTCCTCTGCCAGCTTTTGCATATGGTAGTCAAGAGTAAGCTTTATGCTTAACGGCCGGTCTGCTTTGACTTCTCTAATCTGATAACCATACTCTTCAAGGTACTGATACCCGGCATCGGTTGTAGCTAATACATATACGGTATTATCAGAACGCAGAATATGCTGATAGGCTTTTTCAATTCCTGACAACCCCTGATTTCCTGTTTCATCGGTGTACCCAACCAAATGTGCTGCCGGCATTGATTTATCTGTTCTTACTTTTCGTTCAATAATTGATACTCCCCTGACAGGATTTTCAATAAAAGAAATGGCTGTATTCTCGTCTATTGGATATATTACCGGTGATGCATTATAAACAGAAAAATTAGCAAAATTTTCACTGTCGATACCTAATGCTTCAGCAACCGTTTCCCAAATTTTTTTGTCTCTTGGAAATATTGCAGGCTGAATTACTGCTACATATTCAGTATTTCTGTCAGTGAACAGAATCATGTTTCTGTCATAAATCTGTCCTCTTTCGTGGTACAGTGGTGTCATTCGACTTCGTTGGCGGAAAGCGGCTGAGGCGAAACTATCGTATTGCACAATCTGCAGTTGGTATAATCTGGCACAAAGGAATAATATAGAAACTGTAATGAAAAACAGTATCAGCTTAACCCTTCCCTTACGCATAAGAAAAACACCCTTATCGAAATTATTATAAGATTCTCTTTGAATTATCCCAGACAAAGGTGTTTTTTATACATTTTGGCCTTCTCTATGTCAAGTTTGATCTGATTAATTAATTCATCGCGGGTCCTAAACTGCTTTTCATTTCTTAGTTTCTTCAGGAAAAACACTTCAATATCTTCTCCATACAGTTCTCCTGCAAATTCAATCATATGAGTTTCAACAGTTATTTCATTGCCACTTTTTATAGTAGGACTTTTACCTACATTGGTAACACTGTCATACCATTTTCCCTGATACCGTGTACGGGTTATATATACACCTGCAGCAGGTATTACAAGAAATTTCTCAGGAATTATATTAGCAGTTGGAAAACCCATTTTACTGCCTATTTTTTGGCCTGAAACAACTTTTCCCGGAACAGAAAAATACCTTCCTAAAAGTTCAAAAGCCTTTTCCATCTGTCCCTTCATTATATATTGCCGAATCAATGTACTGCTCACAACCTCTTTTCCGACCTTAACCGGGGGAATTACAATTACCTTGAAACCGAATTTCTTCCCCATTTTTTTCAAAAACTCAGCGTCCCCTTTGCCCATGTACCCAAAGCGATAATTAAAACCTACTACAACAAGTTTTGTTCTCAATTTATTTATCAGAATCTCTTCAACAAAGGACTCGGCAGGAATCCTGGAGAACTCTTCATTAAATTCCTGAAAAAATAAGCTTTCAAGCCCTGTTTTTTCAAGGAGCATGGCTTTATGGTCCATTGTCATAATTAATGGGGTAAATAATTCTTTTCTTAAAATATGCTCCGGGTGTTTTTTAAAAGTATAAATAACAGAATGTAGATTATTTACATGGCACTCATGTATTAATGTATTGATAAGTGCCATGTGTCCACGATGCAAACCATCGAAGTTACCAAGCCCCACGCCACAGTGTTTTGAATCTGCAATGTGAAATTCATTCCCGAATATGTCCACAAATTGTCCCTTCCTTTATCTACGTGCTATATAGATAAAATTGTCAGGCTGTATTACTTAATTGGAAACAAAAAGCTTTTCAACTTTTAATATTTTTCTTCCAGCCCTGGTTTGGATACGCCCAAGTCCAAGAAAAGATTGGCTGTCTGAATAAACCCTTACTGTTTCGTTATTTTCGAATGATTCATAATCCTGTAGTGTAACAAAGGCACCGTTTAAAAATCCAGACAAAAATTTTTCGCCAATAACCAGAGATTTATAATCCTGAAACAGGATGTCAACCGGTTTTAGCAAAGAGTTTAAAGTTCCTTCTTCCCTGTGCTTATTTATTTCCTCAAGAGTTACACCTTCTGCCAATGAAAAAGGCCCCACTCCTGTACGTATTAAAAATGACATATGCGCACCGCACCCAAGCCTTTGCCCGATATCGTGACAAAGCGTACGTATATAAGTACCCTTCGAGCAATCCACATCAAATCTTACTATAGTGGTATGCTCTTCCTGTATTATCTCAATAGGATTAATTCTGGAGATCTCCACCTGTCGAGGCTTTCTGTTAACCTCAATACCCTGCCTTGCAAGTTCATACAATTTCTTGCCCTTTACTTTTATTGCTGAATACATTGGTGGAATCTGTGCATACTCGCCGACAAAAGCCTTTAATGCACTCATAATGGCTTCTTTACCCACTGTAACTTCATTTGTTTCTATTACACTGCCTTCGGCATCCTGGGTGTCTGTAACCACCCCTAAAATCATTTCAGCGCGGTATGACTTATCAAAATTCAAAAACCAATCAATTGCTTTGGTTGCTTTTCCCAAACATATGGGAAGAAGACCGCCGGCAGCAGGATCTAATGTCCCGGCATGGCCGATCTTCCTTACTTTGAAAATTTTTCTAAGATAGGCTACCACATCAAAGGAAGTCATACCCGGAGGTTTTATAACCAGTAGTATACCATTCATCTACAGCACCTTTTCTATCTCTGCCAAAATTTTTCCAACAGACTCGTCAAGCCCGCCTTCAACAGAAAATCCCGCCGCCCTTTTATGACCCCCTCCTGAAAAAATTGAGGCTATCTGTGCCACATCAACGTATTCATTTGCTCTGAGACTACCCTTAAAAACACCTGACTGCTCTTCCCTCAGGAATAGCGAAACTTCGACACCCTCAAGATTGCGACCTACGTTTACCAGACCTTCAAAGTCATCGGTTTGGGCATCTGCGGTTTTTATATCCTCATATAAAAGGTAGGAAACAGCAACCTTTCCATCGAAATACAAAGCCAGATTCTGTAATGTTTTTTTCAGTAAAAACATTTTAGAGTACGATACGGTATCAAAAACCTTTTTTACAATGTCTGCAAAAGGTATATCTTTAGACAGTAAATCTGCTGTAATAATATGGCTTTCAGGAGTAGTATTGCTGTACCTGAAACCACCCGTATCGGTAATTATTGCAGTGTACAGGTTTATGGCAATTTCACGGGTTATATCTACATTTAAAGCCTTTACCAATTTATATATCATTTCACCTGTTGCTGAAGCTCTTTCATCGATCCATAGCCCGTCTGCCTGCATATTGTTTGTAGTATGATGATCTATTGTAATTTTTTTATTCGCACTGGAATAAATATCAGCGCATTTTCCAAGCCTTTTCATGTCACTGGTGTCTAAACACATACATAAATCATATCTCTCGCCTCTATATTCGGAAATAAAGTGCTGGCCGGGCAAAAAGCTAAGCATTTTTGGTACGGGTTCTTCCAGGAAAACAGATACTTTTTTATCCAAAGCATCCAAAGCAAAGGCAAGGCCAAAGGAAGAACCCAAAGCGTCGCCGTCTGCTGATGTATGAGTAACAATAGCTATTGAATTTGCATTATGAATAAGGTCAATTAAATCCTTCAAAATCTCAATCCCTTCGTTCTTTATCAGAATGCAGCGTTTCTTCAATAAGCTTACTTATATGCATTCCACGTTCAATGGAATCATCAGCTTCAAAAATTATTTCCGGCGTGTATCTAAGTTGTATTCTTTGTCCTATTTCACGTCTTACAAACCCTGCAGCACCTTTTAGAGCAGTCATTGCATTCTTTTTTTCTTCATCGCTGCCATAAATACTGATATAAACTTTTGCATAACGCAGATCCTTTGTAACTTTTACCCCAGTTACCGAAACCATTTGTGGAATTCTTGGATCCTTTATACTGTTTCGAATTATATCAGATATTTCCTTTTGAATTTCACCGGCTATTCTGTCTGTTCTTTCCATTTTCTCACCATCTTTCGCCAAAGAATTACAACTACAAATTATGTCCTTTCTATTTCAACCATTCTGAAGGCTTCTATAACATCTCCCTCTTTAATATCATTAAACTTTTCAATTAACAGACCGCATTCATATCCCTGGGATACCTCACGGACATCATCCTTAAACCTCTTTAGTGAGGCCAGTTTGCCTTCATAAACAACAATTCCGTCACGTACAACTCTTACATCTGAATTACGGTTTATCTTACCATCTGTTACATACCCACCGCCAATTGTACCAACACTTGATGCCTTAAAGATCTTTCGAATTTCTACATGACCATCAACAACTTCTTTAAACTCCGGATCCAAAAGACCTTTCATTGCCTTTTCAATATCCTCCAAAGCATTGTAAATTACTCTATACAGGCGGATATCAACACCGGCATCCTGTGCAGCATCAATAACATTCTGTGGCGGTCTGACATTAAATCCAATAATAATGGCATTTGAAACACTGGCCAGAGTAACATCGGCTTCATTAACAGAGCCCACGCCCCCGTGTATAACCTGAACTTTTACCTCTTCGTTACTTAACTTCTCAACCGATTGTTTTACTGCTTCAACAGAACCCTGCACATCGGCCTTTATTATAAGATTGAGCTCTTTAACTTCACCCTGTTGAATTCTGCTAAACAAATCATCAAGGGAGACCACCGGTTTAGCAGCACCTATTGCTTTTTCGCGCTGTTCGGCTCTGCGCTTTTCAACAAGCTGCTTTGCAACCTTCTCGTCCGAAACGGCATATAGAAGCTCCCCTGCTTCCGGGACTTCATCAAGCCCAATTATCTCAACAGGTGTTGAAGGACCTGCTGCTTCCACCCTGTTCCCATGTTCGTCGGTCATCGCACGGACATGGCCAAAAGCCGTACCAGATATAACAGCATCTCCTGTACGCAAAGTACCTCTTTGTACAAGGATGGTAGCAACCGGGCCTCGCCCTTTATCTAATTTTGCTTCAATAACAATACCCTTAGCCTGTTTGTTTGGATTTCCCTTAAGTTCAAGCATATCTGCCGTTAAAAGCACCATTTCAAGCAGCTCGTCAATATTTTCGCCCGTTTTTGCAGAAACGGGTACAGCAATAACATCCCCGCCCCATTCTTCTATCAACAAACCATGTTCTGCAAGCTGCTGTTTTACCCTGTCGGGGTTAGCATCGCCTTTATCCATTTTGTTTATTGCAACAACTACACTTACATTTGCAGCTTTTGCATGGTTAATTGCTTCAATTGTCTGTGGCATTACTCCATCATCAGCTGCAACAACCAGAATGGCAATATCTGTTACCTGTGCGCCGCGGGCTCTCATAGAGGTAAAGGCCTCATGTCCTGGTGTATCCAGGAAAGTTATGCTCCTTCCACCCACATTAACCTTGTAAGCTCCAATGTGCTGTGTAATTCCGCCGGCCTCTCTGCTTGCAACATTAGTATTCCTAATCGCATCAAGCAGCGATGTTTTTCCATGGTCAACATGACCCATTACCACAACTACAGGTGCTCTTTCCACAAGATCTTCCTCATTATCTTCTTCTTCGTCGAATAAAATATCTTCTTCACTGACTACAACTTCTTTATTGACCTTTATACCAAACTCCTCCCCAACTATCGCAGCGGTATCAAAGTCAAGCTCCTGATTCATTGTAGCAATAACACCCAGACTCATTAACTTCTTTATTACTTCGGCTACCGTTTTCTTTAAAGCCTCGGCAAGGTTTTTAACGGTAATGGTCTCGGGTATTGTAATTTCGGTAAGCACTGCTTTTGGAGGAATATATTTTTCCTTCTTTTTGGCTTTATCCTTTTTCAGTTTAACCTTTTCTTCATAGAATTCATCCAATATAAAATCGTCGGAATACATGTCAGACACATTTGCAGTATGCCCAACATGTAAGTGTTTCTTATATTTTGTTTTACCTTTAATACCGCCACTGAGAACTGCTTTAATATCTTTCTTTGGCTGCTCTTTTTTGGCTTCCCGCTTAATTCCCTTTTCCAAATCCCGGACAGTAGCAGAACGCCTTTCGCCCCGCAAATTATTCTTTTCTTCAACCTGACCGGGTGCAAGGGTGGCCTTTGGTATAACAAGTGGCTTGTTTGCTGATTTTTGCCTGTCAATATTGTCATGCCTTACATTTTTGTCCCTGCCGCGGCTTTGCCTGCTGTCCTGAGCAGCGCTGTCAGTGCGTTTCTGCTGTTTTTTACTCTTTGATTTATCCTGTCCTTTGGAGATATCCTTTTCGGCATTTTGAACAGGGTCTATTTTCTTTTCTTTATCAGTTTTTTCTGCAGCTTCACTGATGCTGTCACTTTGTTCTGTTTTCTTTTCTTCCTTTGAAGATACAAAAGCTTGTTCTTCTATGGGTTTTTGCTCTTTAACTTTAGTTTTTTCCTTACTTAATTGTTCTGTATCTATTTTTTGAGTATCAACTTGCATATGCCCCTCTTTTTGATCTGCCCCCGCAGAAACTGTCTCCTTTTGATTGCTATCCAAATTATTATCTTTCTCAGCCTGTAAAACTTCGGCTTTTGTTACATCGTCAGTTTTTGCAATTGTTTCAGCCTTTTGTTTAACCTCTTTCTGTTCATCGCCAGCTTCAACAACTTCATCTTCGGTCTTATCGGAATCATCAGCTTTGCGCTTCTCCCATTCCTTCCTTGACGAAACCTTCTTAATACTTAATATACTATCCACAGGTCGTCTTATTCTTTCACTTCTTTGACCAATATCCTCTATACCATCATCGGTTGTGGTCTGTACAGTTTTTGGTTCTTCAACGGTCTTTTCTTCAGTACCCCCTTTTGAGGCAACTTCTTTTTTCTCATCCTGTTCAGATTTATGCTTTCGTATTGAGCTAATTAAGTCATCATGTTCACGCTGCAATCCAGCCATTAGTCCGTCAGTACTTGTCGATGTACGAACATAGCCCCTCTTGCCTTTTTTCTTCTGCTTATCCTTGTTTATGTCATTGACATCATCATCGTCATGAATAATAATCTCGGTTTTTCTGATGATTCTTGGTATGGATTTCCGAACAAGCTGGTTTTTCGGTTGTTCTGGCTGATTGGCACTACTCCCTTCATCAGTACCAGAAATAAGGTTTCTGTTTACTACTCCTATATGCTTATATAACCGGTCAAGTTGATCATCATCCAGCAAACTCATATGACTTTTTACCTTTATATTGATTTCTTCCATTTTCTCCATTAACCTTTTGCTGGTAGTATTCAATTCCTTGGCCAGTTCAAATACTCTTTTACTCAATCAGCCCACCCCCGTGTTTTTTTTAGTTTCTGTTATTAATTTGACTAAGTTGCTGGAAAAATTTTCATCTGTAATTGCAATAACTGAACGCACGCCCTTTCCAAGACACATGCCTAGTTTGTCTTTTTCTCCAAAAGTATATAAAGGAATCCGGTTATACAAACAGGCATCCTTAAACTTCTTATTGGTATTTGAGGAAGCATCCTCTGAGATAATAACCAATGAAGCTTTACCGCTTTTTATTATTTTTTCGCAGCCTTGTTCACCAGAAACCACTTTACCGGCTTTCATGGCAAGACTTATAAAATTATAGACATTATCTGTCACTATTCCCCTCCATATTGTTCTTCTAACTGCTCATATATTTCAGCAGGAATCTCGGTTTTAAATTCCCTGTTCAGTAATTTTGAGCTGCGTACTCTGGCAAAGCAGGCCGGATCTTTGCACAGATAGGCACCACGGCCATTCTTCTTTCCTGTTGGGTCTATGAATACTCCGCCCTCGGGGCTCTTTACCACACGAATCAGTTCCCTTTTATCCTTCATCTGATGACATGCCACACACCGCCTCATAGGAATCTTCTTTCGCTTCATCGGTCTTGTCACCTGCCTTTAAGACCATATTCTACCCATTTTAAATATATAATCAGTTTTCATTGTTTACATTTTCAATGTTTTCGGGTTCATCCTCTTCTGTGTTAAAATCCGTATTGACAATAAAAAGACTTTCGGGTTCAAACTCAATTTCATCGCTGCCTGTTTCGGATTCATCTGGATTATAGTTCAATAGTTGCTGTTCTATATGAGCCCTTAACTGGGATTCGCTCTTTATATCTATTTTCCAGCCTGTAAGCTTTGCTGCCAGCCTTGCGTTTTGGCCTTCTTTGCCAATTGCAAGAGAAAGCTGGAAGTCTGGAACAATAACCCTTGCCACCTTATTTTCTTCATCTGTATCAACACGAATTACTTTTGCAGGACTTAAACTACTGGCAATGTACTCTTCGGGATTACTGCTCCATTTTATTACATCTATCATTTCGCCTCTTAATTCTTCTACAATAGCCCGAATGCGTCCACCTTTCTGACCAACACAGGCACCTACCGGATCTACATTTTCATTTTTTGAGAATATCGCAATTTTAGTTCTGGAGCCCGGTTCACGAGCTATTGTTTTAATTTCCACAGTACCGTCATGAATTTCAGGGACCTCAAGCTCTAACAGTCTTTTTACAAGGCCAGGATGAGTCCTTGATATAAAAATTTGCGGATTCTTGTTTGTTTTTTTAACGTTAATGACATATGCCTTAATTCTGTCGTGAATATTATATACCTCGCCTGGAATTTGTTCACTAGGTGGAAGGATTGCTTCTGCACGCCCTAAATCAACAATAACATTTTTTCGTTCAAACCGGGTAATTACACCGGATACAATATCCTCTTCCTTGTTTGAAAACTCTTCATAAATGATTCCGCGTTCTGCTTCACGGATACGCTGCATAACAACCTGTTTTGCAGTCTGAGCAGCTATTCTGCCAAATTTACGTGGTGTAACTTCAACTTCTACAATATCACCAACTTCAAATTCTGCACCAAACTGTTTGGCTTGTTCCAACGAAAGCTCGGTTGAAGGGTCCTTTACTTTCTCAACAATATTTTTCAGGGCAAAAACGCGGACATCCCCCGTAAGCCTGTCGATATAGACTTCTACATTCATCGCTGAACCGAAATTCCGCCTGTATGCAGTTATTAAAGCAGCTTCAATTGCATCAATAAGGACTTCTTTACCAATTCCCTTTTCTTTTTCTATTTGTTCCAATGCATGAATTAATTCGGCACTCATCGCTTAAGCCTCCCTATATATGAACCTTTTTAAAACCTTTATAATTGCTTGCCACTGCATTTAAATCATAATAATTCTGTGTATTTTTGATATATCTTTTAGCTGATATATTTCCCTTTCATCATTATCTGTCAATATTGTAACTGTTTCGCCGTCGTATTTTTCAAGTATGCCTTCTATCGTTTTCCTTCCGTTCATGGCTTTATAGAATTTTACCCTAACATTTTCACCTATGGCTTTTTCAAAATCCCTGCTAGTCCTAAAAGGTCTTTCAACCCCTGGAGACGAAACTTCTAAAATATATGACTGTGGAATCGGATCCATTTCATCAAGCTTCTCGCTTAAAGGTCTGCTTACTGCTTCACAATCATCCAGTGTAACTCCACCATCTTTATCAATATATACTCTCAGATACCAATCTTTGCCTTCACGTACAAATTCAACATCCACCAATTCAAGTTCCTGCTCGTCGGTAATAGGCGTGGCTATATTTTTTACTATTTCCGATACTTTATTATTTGCCATTTGCTTAATCCTCCACTTGAAAAAATTTGCTATATTCTCAAAGCTATAACGTCTGCTGTAGCAATATGTATTTTCAATACTTCATGATAAAGGATTTGACAAAGTCAAATCCGGATAAAAAAACCTTTGCTAAAGTAAAACGCTAAGGCAAAGATATTAATATATCATAATAGTAAAAATACTAAAGCTGTAACCGGTTGTATCTTCTCAAAGCAAATATATAGCCGGGATATACTTAAAAGTATATCGTTATCCCAAGACTTTGCAAGTAAAAACTTTGAGAAGAAAAGCCATAGTCCCAATTTAAAACGTAAAGAGTGGGAATCACCCACTCTTTACTGCAAAACACAATTAATAAACCAAAATCATTATATCATGGAACAATTTGCAATGCAAATATTTTTATTAAAATTCCATGCTCTGTTTTGTAAAGTGAGTCCGGATAATAAATCCTTGAGGGAACCCCCCTTATAAAGGTATTAAAATGTATAAACATTATGTATGTTACTTTAATTGTAAAGACTTTCATATATTTTTCAGAAAATAATATTGAATCGCTTGTATTTACAGGCAGTAAATCTTTCTTGTCAAAAGCGGAAACATATTTTAGAACCTGCTCCGGTAAATCCTGAGTTATTTCATATATTTCTTTGTCCGGGTTAATTCCGTGGAGCATGACTATAATTCATTTTTTGTTCTCAACTGCTTCATCTGTCTTCTGTTTTTATTTCTTCAAAGGTAGTTGTGTTTATAACGGCTATAGCAGAGTATAGGTTATAAGCATCATCTGGCGGTATGTTGTTTAACTTCTGCCCAAAAACTCTAATCCCTCTGTAATTTGGAATTATCCATTGATATTTCGTCAGAATCACTCGTTAATACTTGGTTGGAACCAGTTGCTGTTGCTTTACCGGGATTATCTGTTATTACCTTAGGAATTGATATACCTGACAGAATTAATAATAAAGATAATATAATCTTTAATATTTTTATCAAAAGCCTTATCAGCATTAAGTTGCCAGCTTCCCTGATAACGTTATTTCCAACTGCTGCCAATAAAGCCATATTGTTATATTATTACAGGATATTGCAAGTATTTAAATTTTATCTTTAAATTTACATTATGGTTAACTTAGGGTTCCTACCCATTTTGGCATAAAAAAAGATAGCCTTTTGAAGCTATCCCAAGCTTTTCTTAATTTCCCATTTGCTTAACTTTATAGAATTCAAGTATTCGGACAGGTCTGTAGATTCCTTTTTTCCTGACATAAAAACACCCTTCTCAGCTTTTTTGCTAAGAAGGGTAATCGGTTCGGTTATGGCGTGCCTGCAGGGATTCGAACCCCGGACCCACGGCTTAGAAGGCCGTTGCTCTATCCAGCTGAGCTACAGGCACAAATGGAGCGGGTGAAGGGAATCGAACCCTCACGGCCAGCTTGGAAGGCTGGAATTCTACCATTGAACTACACCCGCATTTTTCTGCCTATCCTCAAGCGACTTTTATATTATACAAAGCCCTTCGGTTTTTGTCAACTATATTTTACTGTGTATTCTGAAGATTTATTTCTGGTTGCAGAATCTGAACGTAATATTCATCGTAGGTAATATTGCTTTGATAAATTTCACTTGCTATTTCGGGGCCTACATATCTTAAATGCCATGGCTCATATTTATATCCGGTTATATGTTCTTTATCCTTTGGGTACCGAATAATAAAGCCATATTTATGAGCATTCTTACTGTACCATTGGAATTCTTCAGTTTCTTCAACGCTGTAATTATTTATTATTACATCAACAGCTAAGCCGGTATGATGTTCACTATGCCCGCCCCTTGCATTCAGGCTGTCTACATCTTCAATGGTACGGCCGCTGTTTACAGCATTATTCCAGATCCAATGTTGCGTTTCAATGCTTCTGTAGGTTCCATATGCTGTAATATTCAAGCCTAATTTCTTGGCATCCTCATGCATTTTTACAAATGCCTCGAAAGCTTGTTTTTGAAGATACTGTGGTCCAACGCCGGGAGCACATATGGCTGAATCCAGTTGAACCAATTCCGGTTTAAAATCATCGGGAAGTTTATTATATTTGTTTACTAAAACAGTTATGTCATGTCCATCATCGATAATATTCACATTTTCGTAAAATTCACAATCTAGGCCAATGTTTACATATGTAATGATTTTTTCGTAAGGATAATCAGGATTCTGCTTTTTATAGTTAATATATCTTTCTGTATTCTCGCCTATAAAATATGGCAAATCAGAATATAAAGCCAATTCCTGACTTTCTGTTAATTCTTCATTTGAAACAATATCCTTCGATGGCTGTTCCTCTTCAGGGTAAGATGCCTGTTCATGGGGAATATCGTTAATTTCATCATCCATACCTGGCAGAACTTCTTCTGTTTCGTTGCCATAAAGCTTATCATTGTCCTTTGAACCTTTATTACCCTGAAAGTATATAGAGCCACATATAATAAGTATTATAAGCAGTATAATGTTAATTCCTGAAATAATATGAATCTTTTTTCTGACTGATTTTTTTTTCATGACAAAAACCCCCGATTTAGAATACCAATATTATATCCCGGTTGAGGTATTTTATCAATTATTGTAGAAAAGGAACGCTGAAAAATGCCGGCCGATAATGTTATATAATAAATGTCGAGCATGACAACAGGCAGTTTATAAAACAAACAAACTGTAAATTTTCGTCCAGCCTGATTATCAGAAAGCAAAATCCTTATTAATGGAATCGGGAAATTAGTGTGTAGAAAAATGAAATACATCAGCAGTATTATAAAAAAGCAGGCTGATGCTTTTTTGCAGCATCAGCCAAATTGATTAATTATTCCCGGCAACAGCCCTGTTCAGTGCACAAATTATCGCCTCAAAGGATGCAGTGGTAGTATTTCTGTCCTTTCCTACTCCAAAAACGCTTTTTCCTCCACCGTTAGCCAGTTGTATGTAAGCTACGGCTTCAGCATCTGCACCACTCGAAAGAGCATGCTCGGAATAGGCTTCAAAACGATATTTCGAAGCACTGGCACCTTTCAGTGCATCAAAGAATGCAGAAATGGGTCCGTTTCCTTTTCCTGATATCTCAAGTAATTCATTATTTTTGTATATTCGTGCACTTATTGTTACCGATTCGCTTCTGCTTTCAATCCGGTAATCTACCAGTTTGTAGGGACCGGTAGCGTTTAAATAATTTTCTCTGAATACATCCATAATTTCATCAGGTGACAGTTCCCTGCCTGTTTCATCAGATTTCTGTTTGATCATTACTCCAAATTCAGGATGCATCTCTTTTGGAAGTATATATCCAAATTCATGCTCCATAATAAACGCCACTCCACCTTTACCTGATTGGCTGTTTATGCGGATAATGGCTTCGTATTGCCTTCCTATATCTGTCGGATCTATTGGAAGGTACGGTACATCCCAGTATTCGGGTTTTTGTTCCCTTAAATATCTGAAACCTTTATTAATTGCATCCTGGTGAGAGCCTGAAAAGGCAGTAAAGACCAGTTGCCCGGCATAAGGGTGTCTTTCATGTACTTTCAGATCGGTGCATTCCTCATAGGTTTTTATTATTGAGTTTATGTCCGAAATATCAAGTTCGGGATCAATTCCCTGGGAAAAGAGGTTTAGCGCCACTGTTATTATATCAAGGTTTCCGGTTCTTTCACCATTTCCAAAAAGGGTGCCTTCCACCCGATCGGCACCAGCAAGCATGGCCAGCTCTGTTGCAGCCACTCCGGTTCCCCGATCGTTGTGGGTATGCACACTTATTATAACGCTATCTCTGCAGCTGATATTTCTGCAGAACCATTCAATTTGATCTGCATATACATTTGGAGTAGTCATCTCAACGGTTGCAGGAAGGTTAATTATAGCTTTCTTCTCCGGGGTTGGCTGCCATATGTCCAATACCCTTTCACATATTTCGAGGGCAAAGTCCATTTCGGTACCGGTAAAGCTTTCAGGTGAATATTCAAAGCGGATATCGGTATCACAGTTTTGGCTTAACTGTTTTATCAGCTTTGTCCCTTCGACAGCAATATCTATAATTTCAGGTTTATCCTTCTTAAAAACAATACGGCGCTGTTGTTCTGAAGTCGAGTTGTACAAATGTACTATTGCCTGCTTTGCTCCTTCAAGTGACTCAAATGTTCTTCTAATCAAATGTTCTCTTGATTGCGTTAAAACCTGTATAGTGATATCATCGTTCAAAAAGCCTTCAATAATTCTGCGAACAAAGCGGAAGTCGGTATTCGAAGCTGACGGGAAAGCTACTTCTATTTCCTTAAATCCTATCTTTTTCAGAAGGTTGAACATCCTTAGTTTTTTCTCAACACTCATCGGGACGGGCAGTGCCTGATTGCCGTCTCTTAAGTCAACGCTGCACCATATGGGGGCTTTATCAATTGTGTTATTGGGCCATGTCCTGTCTTCCAGAATAAATTGTGGATGTTTTTTGTATTTTTTCCAGTTCATTTTAGTGACCTCCTTTATATAATCTTAATGAATTTGTTTTATAATAAAAAACCTTCCGCCTCTTCTGCTAAAGAGACGGAAGGTTGTTCCGCGGTACCACTCTTTTTTATTCCTTTCGGAATACACTCATTCAGATACCGATAGATCTTCCCTGATGCTATGACTGATTCTACAAAAAAACCTTCGCCAAAAGAGACGAAGGATTAATAAACCACTCTTTTTCAATCCAGATACAGGTCAATCGTACCGATATCCTGCCCTGATAACGATGGGCTTTCGTCCGGTCCTACTATAGATTTCAGACGGCAACTCCAGGGCCAGTTCAATACCATTCCCCTGCTGTTTCACACCAGCCAACAGCTCTCTGAAAGGTTCCGGGTATCTACTATTCCCCTTCACAGTTTTTAGATATTTGATGATATATTACTATGGAAATTAGCATCAGTCAAGAGTATTTTTAAAAATTTTTTTAAAAAAATTGCAACTTACAGAATTACCCCAAATTGTAGAAAATATGTATAATATTGTTTTATTATTTTGCATTTTGGGGAATATTTGGATATGAGATAAGCACCCGCGTGTAAATGTGCCGGTTTGCTTTCTATTTTTAATATATCAGCCATGATGAGTTGATTCATTTATTTCAGCCATATGCGCTGCTTCACAAAAACATTTCAGCAGTTTCGGTGAATATGGGTTATCCTGTTTGGTGGGTTTGTTATTCTTTTGGCAGTTCTTTATTTCAGACCATTCCAAAAATGAGTCAACCCTTGTAAAGTTACTGAACTGGCTCCTGAAATCGAATGCCAGTCCGTGGACAAACCTTTCCTGGAACATGATTATTCCGACTGTATGAGAAAAGAGCTTGAAGCAATTAAGCTCTGTCTCCACCATAATGTCGGTTTTTGCCAATTGTAATATACTTACATATTATTATATAGTTAACATATATCAGCGTCAACATATAATTATCTCAAAACAATTTATCTTAACTATTTACGATAAAGGCTCATCACCACATGTGATTTCATGGCAAGCTTATACTGGGCAAAAATACAGTATTATAAAATTTGCATTATTTATTATGGTGGAAATACTTTGAGAAATGGCCATTTAACAATAAAAACTGTTTGGAATTATTTTAAGTTATCCATAAGTATAAAAACAGGGTGTATAACCCCTACTGTCTCTCCTCCCCATGTTTTGACAGGTGGATAATGAAATTTTCTAAGTTTCCCCAATACTTCATCAGATAATGTACCCAGTTGTTTTAATGTTTCAATAACAACCGGATCAACAGCCCTTACTCCCCCATCCTGAATTTTAATACTTATACCAAGACCTTTTGAATGAACGTGAACACAGAATACACCATCTGACCCCATTTTACCGAAATGATCACCAGATGTTGCCCTGATTAATTCTGTGTCTATTCTGCCATCTCCTGCAATCATGTCCGGGTGTTTCTTTACTGCATCATACAGAAGTTCCTGCTCATCCTTATATTCCCCGTTTAAAAATCCGGTATCAAAAATCCTGGCATATGCAAGGGCCATGTTTTTCAGCGGAACCCCGAAAACAGGAATACCACACCCGTCCACTCCTATATAAATTTTCTCTTTAGGATAGCCACTAAATTCAGATATTGTTTCAAGTATATCCTGCTGTACAGGGTGGTCAAAGTCTGAATAATTTTCAATAGACCACCCCATAGCCTTACAGGCTGCAATATTGCCAAGATGTTTTCCCGAACAGTTGTTATGCCACTGCGCAGGTTTTTTTCCCGTACCATATAGCTCAAATTTCTCGTTTAAACCATAGGGTTCCCTTATCCCGCAGGTAATATCACTTTCTTCTACTTCAAGCTTTTTTGCAATTGATAGAAGAGTTTGCACATGTTTAGTGCCGCCGCTGTGGGATGAAGCCATAATGGCCAATTCCTGCATAGTTAATCCAAAACGCTCGTTAATTTTCTTTTTCAGGTGGGACAATAAAATAAATGGTTTTCCTGATGAGCGAAAATAACAAATTTGTTCAGGATTCCCTAAGTAACTGATAAGTTGCCCTTCGGTGTTAACTACTGCAATATTGCCGTGGTGAATACTTTCTACCAATCCATTTCGAATTACTTCTGCCAGCCTCTCTGTCATTATATACCTCCCTTGTTATTCTTGCCTTTAGCATTTATAATTAGTACAGGGATTTCTCCCCACCGAAAAAAACTTCAGGTACTCAGTAATACATCAATAAATCAATGTTTTTAGAGGCTGAATTATGAAGGTTCTTGGAATAGTTTCGGAGTACAATCCGCTGCATTCAGGACATATCTACCATATCCGGGCTTCGGTTGAAAAAACAGGAGCAACTCATACTGTTTGTGTAATGAGTGGAAACTTTGTTCAACGTGGTGAGCCTTCTATTGTTGACAAATGGGCCAGAACAAGAATGGCACTTAATGCAGGGATAGATCTGGTGCTGGAGCTGCCCGTTGTTTTTGCTTGCGCATCAGCAGAATTGTTTGCATACGGAGCTGTGCGTACACTTCACAATACCGGCATTGTGGATTTTTTAAGTTTTGGCAGTGAGCAGGGTGAACTTGGCTCACTATGGAGAATAGCATCGGTATTGTACGATGAGCCTTTGGAATATAAGGAACTTCTAAGGAAATATTTAAATGAAGGCCATTCTTTCCCCTCATCCCGTGAGAAAGCTCTACACGCAATTCTTCGTGAATTGCCGGAAAATATATTGTCTAAGTCTAACAATATTCTTGCCATAGAATACCTTAAGGCTCTGAAAAGTTTAAAAAGCAGTATGCAGCCTGTAACTGTAAAAAGGATGGGGGCTTCGTATCTGAGCGCTGAAATTTCTTCATCTTTTTCAAGTGCCACTGCCATCAGGAAATTTTTACAAAATGGAGGATTAATAACCGATCCTGTTTTATCAAATAATCTTCCGGGTTTTACTGTTGACCTGATAAAAAACGAGTTAAAGAAACAAAGGGGGCCTGTTTTTGCTGATGCCTTTTCGGAAATTATACTGCATAAACTGCGACTGATAGATCCGGACATGCTGAGGCAGATTCCGGATGTTACCGAAGGACTTGAAAACAGGCTCATTTCCTGTGCTCTGCAGGCAGGTACGCTTGGCGAACTAGTTGAAAAAGTATCAACAAGCAGGTATCCTTCCACCCGTGTAAAGAGAATTACATCAAATTTATTGTGGGGTATTACAAAAGACCAGCTTAGAAATTTTGTGAATGACGAAAACTGCGGTTATTTGCGGGTACTTGGATTTAACAACAAGGGGCGTGAATTACTTGCAAGAATTCAGAAAGAAGCCAAGCTTCCTTTAATTGTAAAAGTGTCAAACTACAGAAATCAATTATCGGGCTTGTCTAAAGTAATGTTTGAATATGATATAAAAGCAACCAATTCATATGTATTAGCCTTTCCTGATAATAGCCAAAGAGTTGGAGATCAGGACTTCACAATGCCTGTTATTAAAACAACAGAAGAATTTGATTAACAGCTTCAACACACTATTTCAATCAGTTTAGTCCTGCTGTTAAAGGAAACAGGTACTGCCATCCCTTTAAATAACATGTTAAATTAATAAAGCATTTTTAGCCCATTAGGCTAAGGATACCTGGTGGGGATACAGGCCGCTGTTTTGATGTGAAATGCCAAAAGCGGAGGTAATAACTAATACCTCCGCTTTCTGATTAAATTAATATCAATATTACCTTAATGTTGCATTCAAGTCTGTTTTAAGCCCATTAAGTATATTTTCCATTACCCTGTTTACTTCATCATCGGTAAGTGTCTTATCGGGTGAACGGAATGTTAAAGTGTAGGCTACACTCTTCATACCCTCAGGTACCTGTTCGCCCTTATATACATCAAAAAGTTTTATTTCCTCAAGAATGGTATCTCCAAACTGTCTGATCACCGCTTCAATATCCTTTACGGGAATCTCGTTTTTAACTACTAATGCTATATCCCTTACTATTGCCGGATATTTCGGAAGGCCTTTATATTCTTTTGTCATGTTTGAATTCTCAATCATTGTCTTTATATCCAGCACAGCAATATAAGTTCTGGCCGGGCATTCAAAATTATCGGCAACCTCTGGGTGTATTTCTCCTATATAACCTGTTGCTGTATTACCAATTGTAACCCTTGCACATCTGCCCGGGTGGTAGGCAGGATGATTTTTTTCGGGTGAAAAATCTGCGTCTTTAATATTCATTTGAGCAAACAACTGCTCAATTATTCCTTTCAGGTAATAAAAGTCGGTATTTCCGTAAAGCCCGATTGTCAGCACTTTCCTTTCCTCAGGTAGCATCTGGCCTTCTATCGGTCTGTACACATATGATATTTCAAAGAAACGACCATCCTCAACTTTTCTGTTATAATTTGTTTTCAATACACCAAGCATTTCGGGAATGGTAGTTGTTCTCATAATACTGAAATCTTCACCCAGGGGATTCGTTATAACAACAGCATTTCTAAGTTCGTGCTCCTTTGGCAGTCTCATTTTATCCCAGACCTTCGGACTTGTGAATGAAAATGTATAGGTTTCATACAGGCCAAAGGAGAGCATCTGCTGTATAATCAAATCTTCCATCTTCTGGCTGTAGGTCTTTCTTCCGAGAGTTGAAGACTTTCCTGACAAAAGGGTTGGTTTAATATTATTATAATCATAAAAGCGGGCCACTTCTTCAGCCAAATCAGCCTGGACGCGGACATCGGCACGAAAAGACGGAACAGTTAATATTCCCGAATCTCTGTCCACACCAAACTCAAGTTTTTCAAACAGATCTAACATCCATTCCCTTTTGATATCAGTGCCAAGCAAATTGTTTATCTCTTTATCATTCAGTTCAATTTCAACGGTTTCAGATTTAACCGGATAGCAATCAACAATTCCGGGAACAACCTTTCCGGCTCCCAATTCTTCAATCAGTTGTGCACAACGGTTAAGAGCCGGTATAACATTTTCAACATCCAACCCCTTCTCGAAACGATTCGAGGCTTCGCTCCGTATTCCAACTTTTTTACCTGTAAGTCTTACAGAAGTTCCATTGAAGTTGGCCGACTCAAGTAAAATCATTCTGGTTCCGGATGTCACTTCAGAATTCTCACCGCCCATAACTCCAGCAATTGCTACGGGTTTATTTTCATCTGCTATCACAAGCATTGAAGAATCAAGCTGGCGCTTTTGCCCGTCAAGCGTTGTAATTACTTCGTCGTCCCTTGCTGTTCTGACAATTATATTCCCTCCGTCCACACATTCCAGGTCAAATGCATGCATTGGCTGTCCCATCTCAAGCATTACATAGTTTGTTATGTCAACTATATTATTAATAGGTCTCATACCCGCTGCTGCAAGGCGTCTTTGCATCCATTCGGGGGACGGTTCAATTTTAACATCTGTAACAACTCTTGCAGCATAACGGCTGCAAAGCTCAGGATTTTTGATCACTACCGAAGCATGATCCGAAGCCTTTCCTTTACCTTCTTCTTTTACAGTAATTTCAGGTTTTTTAAAATCGGTGGATAATGTTACAGAAGCTTCCCGTGCCAATCCAATAATACTGAAGCAATCGGGTCTGTTTGATGTTATTTCGAATTCAATAACAGGTTCAAGCCCTAATACTTCTTTAACATCTCTGCCCACTTCAGGTTTATTGCGAAATACATATACCCCGTTTTCGGGTGCATCGGGCAAATAATCACTGGTTAAATTGAGTTCTTCTATTGAACACATCATTCCATAGGACTCAACACCTCTTAATTTTGACGCTTTAATCTTTCCTCCCGGAAGATGTGCCCCCACAAGGGCAACGGGTATATAGTCTCCTACCTGAACATTAGGAGCGCCTGTAACAACCTGAATAACTTCTTTTCCTACATCAACCTGAGCAACCTTCAGCTTATCTGCATTTGGATGCTTATCCATTGAGACTATTTTGCCTACAACTACATTTTCAATAGACTTTCCCAGGTCTTCAACGGCCTCTACCTTACTGCCCGAAAGAGTTAACAGCTCGGCAAGCTTTTCTATGTCTACATTTATATTTACATAATCCTTTAACCAGGAAATAGGTGCTTTCATTCCAAAATCACTCCAATCTTTAATGATAATTTCAGCGCTAAAACTGTTTCAGGAAACGCATGTCATTCTCATATAACAGCCTCATATCATCTATGTTAAAGCGCCCCATTGCCGTTCTTTCAACACCAAGCCCAAAAGCAAAACCACTGTATACCTTCGGATCTATACCGCAGATTTCAAGAACCTTGGGATGCACCATACCCGCTCCCAGTATTTCTATCCAGCCTTCGTTTTTACAAATCCTGCAGCCTTTTCCCCCGCATCCCCAGCATGAAACATCCACCTCAGCGCTTGGTTCGGTAAATGGGAAATGATGAGGTCTCAGGCGTATATTCGTGTCTTCTCCGAAAAGGCTTCTTGCAAACACCTGCAGAGTTCCAATGAGATCACCCATTGTAACTCCTTTATCTACTACAAGGCCTTCTACCTGATGGAATATTGGAGAGTGGGTTGCATCAACCTGATCAGAACGATATACCCTGCCCGGGCATATGATTTTTATAGGGGGTTTTTTGTTTTCCATAACCCTGATTTGAACAGGCGATGTTTGAGTTCTTAATACAACATTTTCATTAATGTAAAATGAGTCCTGAGTATCCCTGGCAGGATGATTTTTAGGGATATTAAGGGCTTCAAAATTATAATAATCCAGCTCAACCTCAGGTCCTTCGGCAATTTCATATCCCATACCTATGAAAACTTCCTTAATTTCATCTAAAACCTGTGTTAATGGATGTTTTTTTCCTCTTGCCAGTAAAGTACCCGGCATGGTCACGTCAATGGTTTCTTTCGCGATCTTCTCTTCTCTTTCTTTCTGTAAAAGCCTGTTTTTATTTTTCAGTATACTATCCTCTACCTGCTTCCTTACTTCATTAACCATTTGACCTACAACAGGCCTTTCTTCTGGAGAAAGAGCTCCCATTCCCTTTAAAATACCTGTGAGTTTTCCTTTCTTTCCTAAAAATAAAACCCTTATTTCCTCCAGACTTTTCATGTCCTGAACATTTTCCAGTTTTTCCATTGCTTCACTGGCAATTGATTCAATCTGCTCCTTCATATTTCCTCTCCTTTCAAAATGTTTTTAATACAAACAAGTAAACAGAGATTCTTCTTTAAAACAAAAAAGCCTCGTCCAAAATAGGACGAAGCAATACTCCGCGGTACCACCTATGTTTACACAGAATTTACCGTGTACACTCTACCCCTTTTAACGGTGGGAAACCGGCTTTTTCTACTTCTTAAAGAACCGAAGCCACATTTGAAGAAAGCTGAAAACTCGTTTATAGCTTCGCTGCAAGTTTCAAAAAAGCTACTCCGGAGGGAAATTCGCACTATTCCATTTAAAGGGATGCTTTCAGCCTCCGACATCCCCTCTCTGGTTAAAGCGGGAATATGCTACTTAACTCCTTCATAGTATGTTCTGTATCCTGAATATTTAAACTCCATTATAGCACAATCGGTTTGGGCATACAAGGGGCGGCTTTTGAAGAATATGGTCACACAAAAAGAAATAGCAATTATGTATTTGTAGCTATACATAATTGCTATTTTGATAGTCCACCTTTTAATAATATCGGAATCCGGCGCTGCAACATGCCGGATTATTCTATGTATTTAATCAGCCTGCTGAAGCACTTAATTTCTGAGTTTGCTTTTCTATAAACTCTTCAGCCTGATCAAAGCGGATCTTATTGATTGCATCTCCAGCCTTTTCAAACTGTTGAGCTTTTAACAGATCAAGTACATATACCAAATCACTGTTTATATTCTTGATAATATCGGCGCCTTCTCTAACAGCCGCAACATCTGCATTCTTAATTGCCGTAATAACCTCTGACTTAACAGCATCAAGATTATCAACATAGGCCATGAAAATATCATAGGATTCGGGATCTATCAAATCAAGCTGTTCTTTGATGTATCCGTCATCTTCATTCAGGTAATAAACAATATCCTGGATATATTTTGTATCTATACCTGCTAAGATATCAAGTATATATTGCTGCCCGTTTTCTATTTCGTATGCATACTTGACAGCCTGATTTACATACTCGGTAATTTCATCGTCAGGTATGGATTCCAGCATTTCTGTTAAAGATCTGGTGATATCGGCATACATGTTATAGTAGCCCTGAATTGAGCCAAGATAATAATCAACCGATTCACTGGGAATAACCATTGTAAGAGCCTGATACAGTTCCCTGTCGGCAACAAGCTGTTTAATAGCCCTTTCAATATCACCGCCTTGAAGTGCTACACTGAGATTATTCAATGAGCCTTCTGCCTTTTTGTAAACTGTGTAATAGGAACTTGCTGTGTCTACGTATTCAGATAATGTTGCAGCCGGAATAAACCAGGCTAGCATGTCATGCAACTCATCATTCTCTATAATACTTTCAACAATTTCATCAATTGTTCCATCCAGTTTAACGGTCTGAATTGGCTCTGCCCATTTAACTATTGCCTGTTGATATTTTTCTATGCCTTTTGCGTATTTATCCAGATCAGGAGCCAGTGCAAAGTATATAGCACTATTAACAAGCTCTTCATTATTCAGAACCTGGTCAACATATTTTTCAACATTGGAATCTGATAAAAGACCTTCTGCCAAAGCTCTGTCGATAAAGGTTGCTACTGTATCCGAAGCAGTGCGCTTAAAGCTGTTAATTTCTACTTCAAACTCATTTACATAATCCTTTGCCAGAGCTTTTATTGCATCAACATCAAGCTCGATGAATGCATTCAGGTTACCTGTACCATATTTGATATCTTTAATTGTAAATACCTGTGGTACACCGAGATCGGAATAATTGATAGCATAAGTTAGCTGGTCGATGGGTACGCGTTTGGTAACAAATTTAGGAGCTTTTTTCTTTCCTAAATTCAATTCGCCTGCTGAAATTGATATACCTGTATCGCTTGGTTCAATAAAGATTTTTGCACTGATGGGAAGGCTTATTGACCCGTATTTTGCGTTAATGTAGATACGTTGATCAGCTGTTTTAAATGCTACTTCCTGAATTGTTAAATTCTTGGGTAATCCTAAATCCAATTGTTCCAATTGGTCTTTGATAAGAGAGTTGATTAAATCCTGGTTAACTTCAATTTCTACTGTTTTGGTGTCCGCATTATAGTATAAATATTTTTTTGCAATTTCGTTCAGCGGATCCTCAAGTTGTACGTAGGTAAAGCTCAAATCGTCATAAACGGAATTGTTTAACCTTATGATGGTTGATAGTGGCACCGCTATAAGAATTATAACTACTGCCACGATAACGTAAAACCACCATTTTTTCAACATAACTGGCACCCCCTAAAAATTTTAAGCTTGTCCTTTAAGCCTTTATATGGATATTTATTATTTATAAATATATAAACATATATATTTATATGTCTATATATTTATATGCCTATTATGTACAGAATATAATAATACAAATTCTATTTATTTCCTGATTAGGTTTTTGTATATTTAGCCAAAAATATTACATAATTTTGCTAACCGTTAAGTATAATATTACTATAAAATAGTACCCCTGTCAATTACAGCTTAGCTGCTAAAATTGAAAAAATAACTACTTTTTTCACCCGTTCAGACAGTAGAGATAATAACAATACAAGGCGTTTTTCTATTGTGTTAAAACGGCAATATATTTCCATGGTATTAAACAATTTTACAATAATTTACTTGGCGAAAAAAGTCAAACTTTTTTTTGGAAATGATTATTATTGCATTAATTAGTTATACTGTTTGCCAAACTTCTGCGTTTAATTGAAAGAATAAAATTCTTATGTTAGAATATTTCTTGTTTTTACTACATATTGTCGAAAGGATGGAAAAAGGCTGTTTATAAATATTCCTTTGGTAGGAATTTTAATTTTTCAAAGCCTTTAAAGTTGCAATGAGAATTAAGAGATTATTTTTTTTACTGCTTTTTTTAACTGTTATTGCAAGCATTTTATTGGTATTAACATCAAAAAAGCCATCTGATACAAACGCAAGCCAGAAGGACATAACCACTGCACCAACCATCACACAAAATGCTTCACCTTCTGAAATGCCTGCTACTCCAACACCAACCCATGCACCCGTAATAGAAACGGTAACACCTGAATACACACAGCATGTTATTAATCCAAAAGATGTAAATCCGGATATTCTTCCTGTATATGATGGTGATAATGCTTTCGCTGAATACGCGAAAGAAAAGAAATTCGGTGATACTGTTTTTAAGTTCTGGCATTTTTTAGGGTTTGATATTGTAACTTCCGATGTTGAAAACCCTGATATCTATTTCGGTGCAGCCGACAGTTATACAGATGTTGAAGGTATTACCACCTTCAGGGGAAATCACTATCGTGACAGTGCGGCCTATGGCACCAGAAGGGTGGCTGAAAAAAAACTTGAGCTTGTCTGGACAAAGGACATTGGTTCTGTCAGTACCGGCAGCTCATACTGGCCTGGAGTTGGATGGACAGGGCAGCCGCTAATTGTTCACTGGGATGAAGATATAAGAAAACTAATGAATATTAAGTCCGAGTTTAAAAATATCGATCTTGTAGAGGTCATATATCCAACACTGGATGGAAATATTTATTTTTTGAACCTTGAAGATGGTAAACCAACAAGAAACCCGATTAATATAGGGTTTTCCACCAAGGGTACGGGTATGATTGACCCCAGAGGATATCCCATCCTTTACACCGGACAGGGCCTTAACCAGAATGGTGACAATTTCGCACACCATGAGTTCAGAATATTCAGTCTTATTGATCAAACCGAATTGTTTTCTATAACCGGAACCACACCCGAGGCTTTTCGTGTTTGGGGAGCTTTTGATCCCTCCCCCCTGTTGCATAAGGAAACCGATACACTGATTCAGCCCGGTGAAAACGGGATTTTATACAGAATTAAAATGAATACTGATTTCAACAGGGAAACCGGTGATCTTTCAATTGATCCTGAAGTAACCAAATACAGGTATGAAGGAATTTTTGATCCGAATATAGGGTTCGAGAATTCTCCTGTATTTTATAAAAATTACTTATATCTTGCTGATAATGGCGGGCTTTTGCAGTGTATTGATATTAATACCCTCGAGCCTGTATGGATTGCAAACCTGGAAGATGACACCGATGCAACAATAGTACTTGAAGAAACCCATGAGGGTGTTTTTATTTACACAGGTAATGAAGTAGATTTGCGGGCAATTGGAAAACCACAGCCTGCCTATGCCGACTGTCAGCTTCGTAAATTTAATGCATTAACAGGCGAGCTTATATGGGAAAGATCATACAGCTGTATATATCAGAACGGTGTAAATGGGGGCTTATTGTCAACACCGGTGCTTGGGAAAAACGATATATCTGATATTGTCATTTTTAACATATGCAAAACAACCGACTGGAAAAGCGGAAAGATGGTTGCACTTGACAAAAAAACCGGTGAAGAAGTGTGGGTAAAAGATCTTGCCAATTACAGCTGGAGTTCTCCTGTTGACTTTTTATCAGATGAAGGAAAAACCTATATGATCTTTTGTGACTTCGCAGGAGAAATGCATCTGATGGATCCTGCCAATGGCGAAATACTGGATACCATATCGGTTGGCCTTAACGTTGAGGCGTCCCCGGCAATCTATAACGATATGGTGGTTGTTGGAACATATGCAAAGAAAATTTACGGTATAAGAATTAAGTAAAATTGTTAGAGTAAAGTTATTCCAGGTCAAGGTGGCAAAGAAAGTGAAGCTATTAACAAAATGAAACCAATTAGTTATAATACCTTTTTAGAATCAAAATTATTGCCCAAAGACTTGAAAGGAAGAATGAAATGAAACTTGGAATTGTTGGACTTCCCAACGTAGGAAAAAGTACCTTATTTAACGCAATTACAAAAGCCGGTGCAGAAAGCGCCAATTATCCTTTTTGCACAATAGATCCTAATGTAGGAATTGTAAGTGTACCTGATGAGCGTCTTGACAGGCTGGCTGAAATGTATAAACCAAAAAAAGTAACTCCCACTGCAATTGAATTTGTAGACATAGCAGGACTGGTAAAGGGAGCAAGCAAAGGCGAAGGCCTGGGAAATAAATTTTTGTCTCATATCCGTGAGGTTGACGCGATTGTTCATGTTGTAAGATGCTTTGAAGATCCGAATATAGTGCATGTTGATGGTTCTGTCGGGCCTGTGCGCGATATAGAAACAATTAACCTGGAGCTAATTTTTTCCGATCTTGAACTTTTGGAAAAGCGTATTGAAAAGGTAAAGAAGCAGGCTAAATCGGGTGAAAAAAAACATCAGGAGGAGCTTAAGTTTCTTGAAAGCATTCATAAGCATCTTGAATCTAATCAGCCTTTTCGTACAATGGAAATTGATTCCGAATGGGAGAAATATACTGAGCAGTTGTTTTTATTAACATCAAAACCTTTGCTTTATTGTGCAAACATATCCGAAGAGGATCTTAAAAACCCTGATGATAATCCCTTTGTGAAAGAACTTAAATCCTATGCAGAAAAGGAAAATGCAGAAGTTTTGGTTATCTGTGCACGTATTGAGGAAGAAATTGCACATCTTGAAGAGGATGAAAAAAGGATGTTCCTCTCAGAGCTAGGTATAGGAGAATCAGGACTTGATCGTTTAATAAAGGCAAGCTACAAACTTTTAGGACTAATAAGTTTTTTAACTGCAGGCGAGAGTGAAGTAAGAGCATGGACAATCAAAAAAGGAACAAAGGCTCCACAGGCTGCCGGTAAAATTCACAGTGATTTTGAACGGGGTTTCATCCGTGCAGAAGTTGTAGCCTATGAGGATTTGATTAATGCAGGTTCTTATAATGCAGCAAAGGAACGGGGGATTGTTCGCTCCGAAGGAAAAGATTATGTAATGCAGGATGGAGATGTGACCCTGTTTAGATTCAATGTTTGATATAAGTTTGAAAACCGGATCAATATTAAAAAGATCCGGTTTTTTTGCACAAGAAAAAAGCATTTTTATGAAACTTAGTTATATTTCCTGATGATTTTTCTTGAAGTTGTCTTTTCAAATTCAGTCTCCCTGATTGTAATATGACGTACGTATTTATATAACACCAGCATCTTATTTACTTTATGAACCTCTTCTTCAATGAGTTTATATACCTGTTCTTTTGCAGGGTTTTCGTTTTTTAATTCTTCCTTAACTTTTTCCATATCCGGGTAGATTTCAGCAGCAACTTCCACGTCACCTTCTCCTTCACCCTCTTTTCCATAAATAACACATTCGGTTATAAACGGGCTTCGGTTAAGTAAAGTTTCAATCTCCTCGGGATAAATGTTCTTACCGTTTTTCGTGACTATAACATTCTTTTTTCGCCCGGTAATATATACAAAATTGTCCTCGTCAATGTATCCGAGATCTCCGGTATGAAACCATCCGTCCACAATAGCCTCTTTTGTAAGCTCTTCATTCTCATAATAGCCAAGCATAATATTAGGCCCTTTCGCAATTATTTCCCCTATTCCATCTTCATTTGGATTATAAATTTTAACTTTTGTATTTGGCAGAGGAAGGCCTGCCGAACTGTTTCTATAATCAACATCCCGGTTCAGAGCAATAATTGGTGAGCATTCGGTTAATCCATATCCCTGAACACAATGAATTCCGAAATCCTGAAAACCCTGGACTACTTTTGGATCGATAGCCGCACCACCGCTGATAAAAAGTCTTATTGAACCACCAAAAGTATCATGGATGGGCTTAAACAGTTTCTTTCTTACATCAATCCCTATTGCTTTCAGAGCTCTGCTTATTTTTAAGCCCAGCTTAAGCTTCTTAAGTTGCTTCGGATCTTTGGCAGCCTGATCCCAGATGCGTTTGTACATAGCTTCAAGTATAAGGGGCACACTTAGCAAAACAGTGGTTTTAGATTCCTTAAGATTTTTAACAATGTGCCTTAGTCCTTCACAAAAAGCAATTGTACATCCTCTGTATATCTGGCATAAAAAACCGCATGTACACGCATAGGTATGGTGAAGGGGAAGTATCATCAGAAAAACATCATTTTTACCTATATAAAGCATGGAACACATATCCATAAGGTTTGAACAAATATTTCTATGTGAAAGCATAACTGCTTTGGACTTATCGGTGGTTCCCGATGTAAATAAAAGAATATTCATTGCCTCTTTATCAATTTCAGCATCGAGAAAATTTCTGTCCCCATTTTTCATCAGTTCAAAGCCTTTATTCAGCAAAGCTTTATATGAAAGAACACTGTCTTCCGATTTATCATCGTCCATTGAAATAAGATGTTTCAGGTCTGACAATTCATTGGCAATAGATTCTATTTCGCTTTTCTTACTGCTTGAATAAAACACTGCATCGGCCTTTGAACGGAGAAGCAAACTCTTAATTTCAGCAACGGGCAATTCTTTATCTAAAGGCACCACTACTCCGGTACCATTTACTACCGCCAGATACGCCACTGTCCATTCATAGCGGTTTTCACTGATAATTGCCACTCTTTTCCCGGAAAGCCCGAGATTAATTAGGGCTGTTCCCAAAGCATTCACTTCATCAAAGAATTGCCTGTACGTTATTGATTTATATGGGCCACCCTCTTCTGTTTTTACTAAAAAAGCCACTTCATCAGCATATAATCTGGCACTGCTTTCAAGCATATCTTTCAGTGTGCTAATTTGTCTGACTTCATATAATGGTATGTTTTTCATATACAACCCTCTCTGTTTCATGTTTTCATCAAGAGGCCAATCCCTTTGATTTAATGAACTTATTATACCAATGTTATGAAAAGATTTCCACAAAAATCCCCGTCCCTTTAAAAAGAGGTGCTTACATTGCTTTTATTGTACATATTCTGTTATTTTATCAGGCTTTAAAATTTTAACCGTTGAAAGGTAAAAATCAATCAGTCCCTCTTCACGCATCCTACTCATTTCTCTCGACATTGACGGTCTTGATACATTCAAAAAATCTGCCATTTCATTACGCTTCATTGGCAGGTGAATTATATTGCTTTGCTGTTTTTTGTATTGTTCCCAGAAGAAGGTGCAAAGCTTTTCCCTCATTCCGCGGATAGACATATATTCCACTTTCTTATTTAACTTCATGGCTTTATCAGACAATAACTTCAGCATATTTACAGTAAGCTGGCGGTGGAAGGAACAAGCATTTGCACATCTTCCAACTATTTTATCAGGAGAAATAAACAAAACAGTTGAGCCGGTCAACGCTGAAATACTTGCAGGCCAAACCCTCTCATCTGAAAAAACCGCCATTTCACCAAATAATTCACCAGGTTTCAGTATATTTATTATTATCCGATTACCGTCTACATTTTCCTTCAAAACCGAAACACTTCCGTCCAACAGCAAACCAAGACCCTTCATTGGCTGTCCTGCCCGGGCTATAAATTCTCCCTTTCCGAAAGATTCTTCCTTTGGGCTAAGACAGTTCAGCATGTGGATAATATCTTTCCTGTCAATATCTGAAAACAGTAATGAGTTTACTAATATTTCTTCCCATTTATTTTTAATAATAACCACCTCTTTTTGTAGCCTCAGCTACCGATTTGCTCTTTTAAATATATTACAATTATCAGTGTAATTCAATAAAGGATTATTTTTTAGCTAAAACAGAATTTAAATGTCGACTCACAGGTCGGAAAGACCATTTTTATAAAAAGGAGGATTATATCTATGTCAATGTTTTGTTTTCAATGTGAGCAAACTGCAGGAGGTAAAGGATGTACAAAAGCAGGTGTATGCGGTAAGAAACCTGTAGTATCAAACGCTCAGGACGAATTAACCTGTGCGTTGATAGGTCTTGCACGTGCAGCAGGCGGGAAAAGTCCTAACAGTAATGCTGCTGTTCTTATGATTAAATCACTTTTTGCAACGGTAACAAATGTGAATTTTGACGAAACAAGAATTTTTGAACTTAAGGAACAGGTTGATAAAGAGAAGAATGCTCTGGGTGGCGCTGAAGATTTTAATATGGCAGAACTTTGGAACGGAAACGTTGACATTGTATCTCTCCGTTCAACATTGCTTTTAGGAATCCGCGGTATGGCTGCTTATGCTTACCATGCTCATGTATTGGGTAAAGAGGATATCGATGTAACCGACTGGTTCTTTAAAGGAATGAAAGCTCTGGGAGAAGAGCACACTGTTGAACAGTGGCTGGATCTTCTTATGGAATTTGGCGAAATGAATTTAAAATGTATGGCACTTCTTGATGAAGCCAATACAACTGCCTACGGTCACCCTGTTCCAACAAAGGTTACAACCAATGTTGAAAAAGGTCCTTTTATTGTTGTATCAGGCCATGATTTGCTTGATCTTAAACATCTTTTGGAGCAAACAGAAGGCAAAGGCGTTAATATCTACACTCATGGTGAAATGCTGCCGGCACATGGATATCCCGAGCTGAAAAAGTATCCGCATTTAAAGGGAAACTTCGGAACTGCATGGCAAAATCAGCAGAAAGAATTTGACGGAATACCGGGTGCGTTTTTGTTTACAACAAACTGCTTAATGCCCCCCAGAGCTTCCTATGCCGACAGGGTATTCACAACTGCAGTTGTGGCATTTCATGGTATCAGGCACATCCCTGATGGTGACAATGGCGTTAAGGATTTCACACCTGTAATTGAAAAGGCCCTTGAGCTGGGCGGATACTCCGAGGACATGACTTTTACCGGTATTAACGGAGGTTCTGAACTTACCACAGGGTTTGCACGAAATACCGTTTTAAGTGTAGCAGATAAGGTAATTGAAGCAGTAAAATCAGGAGATATTAAGCATTTCTTCCTGGTTGGAGGATGTGACGGTGCAAAGCCGGGTAGAAACTATTATACCGAGTTTGTAAAAAAATCACCGAAGGATACCATTATCCTTACATTAGCTTGTGGGAAATACCGTTTTAATGATCTTGATTTAGGTACTATTGGCGGACTTCCAAGAATCATGGATATGGGACAGTGTAATGACGCTTATTCAGCAATACAGGTTGCATTAGCACTGGCAAAAGCTTTTGATTGCGGCGTAAATGATTTGCCTTTAACACTGGTTCTGTCCTGGTATGAACAGAAAGCAGTATGTATACTGCTGACATTACTGTCCCTCGGTATTAAAAACATCTATTTAGGTCCTACATTGCCGGCCTTCCTGTCTTCAAACGTTCTTAAGGTTCTTGTGGACAAGTTTGGTATCAAACCAATCACAACGCCCGAACAGGATCTTAAGGCAATACTTGGCTAATAAAAGAAAGTCCTGATTTGGTTCTATCGCCAAGTCAGGACTTTTCTACTGAGCTATTCAACTAAACGTTTTTCACCCGTAATCTCCTGTATGGGTTTTATATCCTGAGTTACCTCTACAGTTCCAAGATAC
The DNA here is from genome assembly GCA_012521105.1 of Clostridiaceae bacterium. Taxonomy (GTDB): domain Bacteria; phylum Bacillota; class Clostridia; order DSM-8532; family DSM-8532; genus Thermoclostridium. The sequence goes on along the minus strand of JAAYNA010000107.1, from coordinate 60,760 downwards.
TTCCCTTCCTTGTCTCTAACAGCGAAATAGCGGATATAAACATATTTCGGGCCCATTTTAATCCAGAATTCTTCACTGTCTTTTTTCCTGGATTTAAAGTCATTCACAATGTCCTCTACAATATGAACACTGGCGGGGGGATGGCAATTTTGCACATTGCGCCCGATAACAGTTTTGGGTCTGGCAAAAATCCTTTCCTTTGAGTCTGAAAAGTATTTTACTGTGTCATTCCTGTCAACAAAGGTTATATCGATAGGCAGTGTATTAAGCATATATGTTAATTCTTCAATTTCCAGAAAACCGGTTTCAAAACGTATATACCCGTCTGCTTCCTTTTCGCCTTTTTTCTGTTCTTCCTTTTCCACATCCACTCTTTCGGGTTTCCATTCCTCTATTTTGTCATCAATAAAGCAGAAACCTATTTCCTTACTTTCCTTTTGTATTGTAAGCCATTCATCCTCGGTTAAAACTTCGGCAACCATTGGGAATAAAATGTTTTCCTCTTTAAAAATCATATCATTTACTCTGGTTATTACATTTTCAATCCTATTCAAAATATTTACCATGTCATTTTTGTTTTTTAAATCATTAATAGCTTCTTTTATGGCTGCCCTGATTTCATCATCCACTCCCCACATTACCTTTGGCGGGGTTGTCATTTCGTACTTCTCCATGTACGGAAACAACAAGTTTTCCTTGCGGCTGTAGTGCTTATCAATGTCAAGGAGCTTTTTAACTTCTTCTAACAGTTTTTCTGCATTTTCATCGGTACTATCTTTTCGGAACTCTTCCATGGCAGGCTTAAGTGAATCTTCAATAAAGGCCTCTATACCGCGGTTTTCCAGCTTGAAAACTTCAATTGGATGCCCATCTTCTTCGGTTGGTTTTTTTAAATCATGGATCTCCTCTACAGAACCGCCAAAGACTGCTGCGTGCACATCGCACAGCCTTTGAACTTCCTCAACAGGCATACCCTCTGCAACCAGCGAATTCTCAAGTTCAACTATTTCTTCTGTGGTAATACCTTTAAGCAATTTCTCAAAATCTCTTTTAACTACATCCACCGACTCCCCATCATGAAGCCGCATAATTAATTCTTTCAGTGTCTCACGCCTGTATTCACGATTATTAATTACTTCGCTTATAAAATCACCTTCATCCAATATTTATTATTTTTTTACCCAATCCTGGACTTCCCTAACCTTTTATTATTTTACCCATTTAAATGGTAAAACTACATTTTGCTTAATTAATTGCGGTAATTTATTAGGTATTCCTCTACTGTGTTTCATGCAGATAAGTAAACAATAATACAAACTGGCCTTGTAAAGTGTAAATAGCAGCTGATTATCAGGGTTATTGTCGTGGATAATATTTTTTCATTTATCTACTTGTTTTTTTTTAATTTCCATGTTATAGTTTATTTGCTAAAGTCATTTTAGATATAATAAAATTGGATTAAATATATTCCCCTGTACCAGCCTCTTTAAATTATTTTGGAGCGTAGTGTCAAGAAATATTTAATCCAAAATAATTAAGGAGGTATGTAAAATGGCTGATAAAAACATTACTTGTAAAGATTGTGGAACTGAATTTGTTTTTACCGAAGGGGAACAAGCGTTCTACAAAGAGAAAGGTTTCGAGAACGAACCTCAAAGATGTCCTGATTGCAGAAGGGCAAGAAAAGCTCAAAGAAACAACAGAGCCAATTATGGACAGGGCGGAAGCAGATGGTAAACAACAGGAGAGCAAAATGCTCTCCTTTTAATTTTACTCCCGTTTAATCCCTTGAAATATACATACCGATAGAGTATTGCTTGCATATGACATACAATCTATAGATATAGTGCAATGCAGTAAACCTTTAGTGCCTTCCAGGACTTCTAAGAAGCGGGTGATTCGGGTGTTTTCGACGACGCAGAGCAACACACTTCGAAGCCATGCTGCATATCGGCAGTTGATAGCGTAAAGCTGAACCACCCGGGATATGGAGACCCAGCAATAAAATGACGCTATTTTACATGCCTGATGTAATTGATATCTTAAAGATAATAAGGTACAATATAAAAGGAACGTTTGTTCTGAATGTTAAGAAGTTTTTGGAGGCATAATGGAACCTGTAAAAATAAATGTATCTGTGCGCGATCTGGTTTCTTTCTCAATTCCCGGTGAAGAATCACGCACTTTTTCTTTGACTTCTGCAATGGAAGGCATTGAAGGCCATGTGTTCATACACGGGCTTTTGAAACAGCAGATTGAACCATTGGGTACATACCAGCAGGAAGTATCTGTGACCACCACTTTTTTCCATGAGATTTTTCTGTTACAGATATCAGGCAGACTTGACGGGCTTATTGAAAGAGATGGTAATTTCACACTGTGCGAGATTAAAACCACCGACAGGCCTTTAGACCTGCTGGATGAATCATCAAACCAGGCTTATTGGGCCCAGGGGCGTTGTTACGCCTATATTGTGGCCAAAGAAAAGGGCCTCGACAAAATCAATATTAACCTGTTATATCTCCACCGTAAAGATAAAGAAATCCGTACTTTTGAAGAAACCCTCACCTTTCCAGAGCTTGAGAAATTCTTTCATGCCCTTGTTTTCCCGTATATCAACGGTCTGAAAAAGCATTACGAATGGCAGAATTTGCGTAACAGCTCTATTAAAGAATTGTCCTTCCCCTTTCCTGAGTTCAGAAAAGGGCAACGGATTATGAGCGCAGCAGTGTACAGGGCTATCAGGGACGGTAACAGGCAGTTTATTCAGGCACCAACCGGAATTGGCAAAACCCTTGGCGCAATGTTTTCGGCAGTAAAAGCAATGGGTGAAGGTTACGCAGATAAAATTTTTTATCTGACAGCAAGGAATACAACTCAGGCTGTTGCTTTAAGGACTTATGAAATGATGGCTGAAAAGGGGCTTCGCCTTAAAACACTGCAAATTACAGCAAAAGAGAAAGTATGCTTTTCGCCCGATACGCAATGCACAGAAGATGAATGCCCATATCTGGTTGATTACCAGCAGAAATCCAGAAGAATTATTTCCAGTCTTTTAAATGAAACCGATTTTTTTAACAGGGATTTTATAGGACAAACAGCTAAAGAGAATGGTATTTGTCCTTTTGAATTATCCCTTGATTTAAGCACTTCGGCCGATCTTATAATATGCGACTATAATTACGTTTTTGACCCGCGGGTATATTTAAAACGCTTCTTCCAGGATAGGCCTGCAGAAAATATGTGTCTTCTGGTAGATGAAGCCCACAATCTTCCCGACAGAGCCAGAGAAATGTATTCTGCCGGGTTAAAGCGCTCGATGATAAGAAAGGTTTATCAGGTAATAAAGAAAACCCTGCCTCGCGTTGCAAAAGCCTTGAAAAAGGTGCGTAAAGCACTGCTTTCATATATTGGTAAAATACCAGCAAAGTTCACAAGCACACCCTTACCATGGGTATTAAATGATACCGATCGGCCTTTTGAATTAATAAAACCAATAGAAAATTTTTTATACCTGGCAGAAGGTGTATTAAATGACGAAACCCCATACCCCTTTAAGGACGAACTGGCAACATTATTTTTTGAACTAGTCCATTTTTTAAGAATCTATGATTTATATGGAGATAACTATGCCACTATCTACCGTCGTGATAAGGGTGATTTTACCATTAAGCTTTTTTGCATTGATCCTGCACCAATGCTAAGGAAGCGTATTGACAATTCAAAAAGCTCGGTATTCTTCTCGGCCACACTGTCACCGCCTTCATATTTCAGGGAAGTTTTAGGAGGAAACGAAGGCGACGGTTTTTTAATACTCCCTTCCCCGTTTCCCCGGGAAAACATATTTATTTACATTGAGAACACCGTATCAACAAGGTACAAACATCGTGAAGGTGCGCTTTCATACCTGACTGAATTAATTCACAAATGCGTCAGCGTTAAAACCGGCAATTATATGGTTTTCTTTCCTTCTTTTGAATATATGCAGAAAGCTGCAAGGGAATACCTGTATAAGTACCCTGGCGACACGCTGCTGATTCAGGAACTGAACATGGACGAAAACCAGCGCTCGGAATACCTGGCACATTTTTCAGAATACGGAAAGAATACACTTATAGCTTTTGCTGTCATGGGTGGAATTTTTTCCGAAGGGATTGACCTTAAGGGAGAATGTTTGTCAGGAGTGGTAATTGTGGGGGTTGGCCTTCCAAAAATATGTGACGAAAGAGATATTATTAAAAGGTATTATCAGAAAAAGAATGGCAAAGGTTTTGACTTTGCATATACTTTTCCCGGATTTAATAAGGTACAACAGGCTGCGGGGCGCGTAATCCGTTCAGAACATGACAGAGGGTTTGTTGTGCTGATCGACGATCGGTTTACTACACCGCGTTATAAAAGTATTATGCCTTCAGAATGGTTTCCGCTGAAAACTCCGAAAGAAAATAATGATTTAGCAGGTGACTTAAAAAAATTCTGGGAAAAGGACAGCCCCAAATGAAAAAGCACCTGCTGGTAATATAGGTGCTTTAACTTTATAGATACTTTTATTATATAATTGAACTGACACTATCTCTTTCAACAAGTGTTACACCAAGGGTAGTTTTACAAAAGATCATTTTTTCCCTTTCCATCATATAAACAAGGTTTTCAACAGCAAGTTGACCCAGAGCATTTTTATCCACATTTATTGTAGTAAGTTTTGGATCTGTTATTGTACAAAAGGGCATATCGTCAAAACCTACAATAGAAACTTCTTCGGGGATTTTAATATTACTTTCCTTTAACGCTTTCATTGCTCCAAAAGCAATTATATCATTATCGGCAACAAAGGCTGTAGGTAAATGGGTTTTTCTGGACAAAGCCTTAACCATATCCTCGTAGGCTCCATCCATTGTTGGCAGCAAAGATATAGTATGCCTGCTGTTTGGTACTAAACTTGCTTCATTCATAGCTTTCAAATACCCTTCATACCTTTCCTTGAAATTTTGGATAGGTATTGAACTTTTTAAATAGCCAATTTCCCTGTGACCTCTGTCCAAAAGGTATTTTGTGGCTCTGTAAAGACCGCTGACATTGTCAATAACGACATAATTGGCATTTATATTCATAAAATAGCTGTCAAGTAAAAGAAAGGGTATTTCCATTTCTGTAAACTTTATAAAATCCTGCTCTTCCATCTCGGTACCCAAAAGGAGCATTCCGTCGATTGAATTCTCTTTTATTTCTTTTTGAATTGCATCAATATCCGAAGAATCGGACAGATATTTTATGATCAGCTGATATGAGTAATGCCTGGATTTTGACTCTATCCCTTCTATTAATGCATGAAAAAACGGCGTATCGCTGACCACCTTCGAGTGCTTTCTATATATTGCAAGTTGAAGCTTTCCTTGATTTCTATAATTTGCTCTTTTCAGCGGTGAAAGAGAATAGCCAAGCTCTTTTGCTATTTTAAATACTTTTTCCCTTGTTGCGTCGCTAATACCGGGTTTATTGTTTAAAACCATTGAAACTGTTGCTGTTGATACATTTGCTTTCTGCGCAATTTCGTTGATTGTAATACCCAAAAATTTACACCCTTTCGTAAATACTCGTAGTAAGTTTACCATATAAACTCATTTTTTTCAATAAAGAGGTAGCTTATGTTGACATTATATTTCAACTATCTGCAAAAACAATTCAATGGGCTCTTACTTGCACTAATGTGCACGAAAACACGGCGCTAAAGCGCCGCGTAGATTTTCCTGTAATTCGACTACAGATAATCAAATACACTGAAACCTTCTGTAAGCTCTAAAACCATATTTACCGCAAGCATATTCCAATTAAGGAAACCGGGGTTCATAATGGGCTCACCTGTTTCAGGATTATAGTATTCATGAAGTGAACCTTTTTTCTTATAGTCCTCACCGAGGAGCAGCAGTGTTTTATTACAAAGTTCTGATGCTTCTTTTTGATAGCCGTAATTCAACAGCCCCCGAAAAACAACGTAATTAACTACAAGCCATATTGGTCCAAGCCAGTTTGACGGATTAATGGTAGCCTCCAGGTTGTACATTTTCTCATCTTTCGCCAGTGCACGAATACCAAAATCTGAACAAAATGTATTCGGGTTTTCCATATGCATCCGCACAAGGTCTTCTGCCTGTTCTTTGTTTGCAATCTCCGAATACATTGGTATAAAGCCTGTCCATGCCTGAACTTTAATAGGAAGTGTCTTCCAGAAAACACCTAACCCTTTATGGAACCAGTCATAACTGCGGGTTTTAATGTCCACATCCACAGAATAGAAAAACTTATCTTTAGGATCGTAGCATTCGTTCTGTATTGACATAGCTAATTTATTCGCTTTCTCTGTATAATAATCCGTTCTGTCATTCCGGCCTGTATTTTTGAGTATCTTAGCCATTGAATGCATTTCCTTTACCATAAATGAATTAAGATAAATGCTTGCTGTAGAAAAACGAGGACGACCAAAAACTGCAGGATCGTTATCCATACCGATCATAACGTCATCAGCCCATACATATAAGCCGCAGTTTTCATTGTAGTAATACCTGTCATAGCATTCAAAATATTTTTCAAGGTTATCAATATATTTTTCAAGCCATGAAAAGGAACCAACCAAACCGCTTACAAGACATGCCTGCTGGCAAAGAAAAGGCTTATGCATATTCAGAATTACGCCATCCTTGTGCTTTTGTATTAAATAAGGTTCCTCGTTCTCACCCTGATTAAATTTGCTGACCATCATAGGAATATACCCATCTTCAAGTTGGAAGCTAAAAAAGTTTAAAACATTACCCATGGCACCTTCTATTAGTTTTTCCTTAAATGCTCCGCCGTCATTAAGAGTCTTTTCATAGGCTGCCAGTGCATAAACAGTCCAGAATGAATCCCAATCCCAAAGGTTTCCGTCATAAACAGAACCCGGATCTATAAACGGATATTTAAAAAGATCGTTTGGTGACTTAAATACCCTGTCAACACTTTTGGATATATACTCTTTAATATTCTCATAATATTCCCTGTTCAAGTTTAACCCTCCTTCAACTTTTATTGTATTAATAAAATGTAATGTCCGGCTTTGCCTGTATTATATGGGGCGGTGAAAGGTTCACCGCCATTACAATGCTTTAAAAGAATTATTCCACCGTAACCTGTTTTAATTTTTCATCAATTTCTTTCAGTAAGTCATCATCAACCTTTAAAAGGCCTTCTCTTATTAAATCACAAATGCTCCGCTCGCCAACAAACATCGCCGACAGCATCCAGTTTGTGATTTCGGGCAAACAGGATTGCACAATTTCGGTAGCTCTTTTATTTTCATATATTTCCCTCATGGACGTATCAATGTCAAACATTTTTCTGTATGGCTTTTGTGGTTTGTACGAAAAAGTATACTCACCACATTCAAGTTCATGAACTCCATGTAACTCTGTTCCTTCGGTATCGGGTAAAATCAATTCGGCTGTTGTGTTGAACGGAATCTTAAAGTAAAAGGAAACAGACCCATCCTCTTTAATATCCCACCTGCTTATGATTTTACCAGCTGGCGACATAAATTCGGCATTCACTGATTTCAGCAGGTAATTTGGCTGCGGTTGAAGCTTGAATCGCCTAAACCCGGGTGCGCTTTCCATTGGCTGTATACCTGCCGCATTTCTGTACATCCATTCCACAATTGAGCCATAAGCATAGTGATTTAAGGAATTCATGCCGGTGTCACTGATTTTTCCGTCGGGAAGTATGGAATTCCATCTTTCCCATATTGTTGTTGCTCCCATTGTAATGGGATACAGCCAGCTTGGATATTCAAGGTTTGTAAGAAGGCGGTATGAAATATCATTGCTTCCGTACTCAGATAAAACACGGCATAAATACGGTGTACCAAGAAAACCTGTACGTAGATGATATTTAGTTTCCTTAAATTTCTTCCTTAAGTCAAAAGCAACTCGTTCCTTCCACTCATCAGGAACAAGATCCATATATAGCGCAATCACATGAGCAGTTTGTGTATTTACAGCCAAACGGCCTGTTGGTGTAAAATACTCTTTACGTATGGCACTTTTTACCTCTTCGGAAAGCTTATGGTAATACTCTGCATCTTCATTTTTGCTTAAGACTCGCGCTGCTTTTGAAACTATACCCGCTGAATAACTGTAAAATGCACTGGCAAGGTATGCATGTTCTGTTCCGCCAAAACGGTCAAGCGGCTCTTCAACATCAAGAGAGAGCCAGTCTCCGTGGTGGTAATCATTTATCCACAATCTTTTTCCCCCTGCGGCTTCATCCCTGCTTTTAATATAGTCAACCCAGCCCTTCATGCTTTCATACTGTTGTTCTAATATAGAAATATCACCATAATACAGGTACATGTTCCACGGAATTATAACTGCAGCGTCACCCCATCCGCACGCTCCGTTCCACTTTACATCATGGGCAGGAACAACTACAGGTACGTTCCCGCCACGGGCCTTTTGTTCCTGCTTCAGGTCGTACAGGTACTTATTGAAGAAAGCGAAAACGTCCATATTAAACGCCGCAGTTCCTGAAAACACCTGGGCATCTCCGGTCCATCCCATTCTTTCATCACGCTGGGGACAATCTGTTGGAACATCAAGGAAATTACCCTTTTGACCCCACAGAGCATTTAAGAACAGTCTGTTTACCAGGGGATTGTCGGTTGTAATATTCCCGGTCTGCTCCATATCCGAGTATAAAACAAGGCCTGTAAAGTCATCTATATTTACGTCCCCTTCCCATTTTGTCAGTTTTACATACCTGAATCCATAAAAGGTAAAATGGGGGCGTACTTTTTTCTCTTTTCCATCTGAAATATAACGATACTCACATTTAGCCGTTCTTAAATTATCTCTGTAGAAATTCCCATCCTGTAAAACCTCTCCAAACTGAAGCATTATCTCAGAGCCTTTTGGTGCCCGGTTTGTAAACTCAAGCCATCCCACCATGTTCTGCCCCATATCAATAACTGTTTCACCTGCAGGGGTATGAATAATTTCCACAGGCTTTATACGTTCTTTGATTTTTATTGCAGGGCTTCTTCTTGCTTCAAGCTTATTAATATCCAAATCTATAATGTTAACCGGATAAACGGTATCATCACAAAAAGTGTCATCATAAATTTCGCCGTCAAAAATACTGCTGTCTTTAACTTTTGATTTTCGCGACTTCCAGTTTGTGTCGGTGCAAAAGATCTCGGTACTGCCATCATCATAGGTTATGTGGATTTCGCAGATTAAAGCAAATTTGTCGCCGTATTGGAAAAGAACTCTTCTGTTCAGCCCATAACGGCCTTTGTACCAACCATTGCCAAGAAGAACTTCAATACTGTTTGTCCCCTTTTTAAGCTGGCCTGTTATATCATATGTTTGGTAGGGTATCCACTTATCGTATGCTACAAGCCCCGGTGATAAACACTCTTCACCGGTTTTTTCACCGTTTATTGTCATCTCGTATAAGCCCAGTCCGCAAACGTAAGCTCGTGCATTGACTACCTTCTTTTCCACATTAAAATCCGAGAAAATAACAGGGTGAAATGAAGGATCAAAGTCAGGTGTAATCCATTTGGCTTGCCATGGCTCGTCCATTTTGGATGTTTCAAACCAGGCCGGCTCACTTACAGCTTCGGTTCGGTCATCCCCCCACACCCTAACCCTCCAATAATACCTTGTTCGTGGCTTAAGCTCTATATCCAGCGGATAGGAGATACTGTCAATATCTGTTCTTTTCCCACTGTCAAATATGATATTGCTGAATTCCATATCTGTGGAAACCTCAATTTGGGCTGCTTCCTGGCGTCTTGCACTTTCGGATTCAACAATCCAGGATAATCTCGGTTTATTGTTTATAGCAAAACCGAGAGGATTCTTTAACCGGTTCGTTTTTAAATTTAAAATTCTCATCATTCACACTACCCCCTTAATTGTGAATTTATTTTATCCCTTGATGGCTCCACTCGTCATGCCTTCAATAACCATTTTATTCATAAATATATATATTATCAATGTGGGCAGAACACTAATAGAAATGCATGCAAAAATAGCACCCCAGTCTCTATTTCCGTACATATCTGAGAAATATAAAAGTCCTGTCTGCACAGTTTTCATATTAGTATTTGAAATAAAAGTGGATGAAAAAATTAAATCATTCCATCGAAAGTAAAACTGTATAACACCAACTGTTACTATTCCTGTTTTCATAAGTGGAAACATTATCCTGGTAAATACCTGGTATATGTTTGCTCCGTCAATTATAGCCGCTTCTATCATGTCATCAGGCAAAGAAGTAAGATAACCCCTTAACAGAAAAATAGTAAGAGGAAGACCAAAAGCAATATAAGTTAATATAAGGCATATTCTTGTGTTTAAAAGGTTAGTGCTTTTGTACATCGAGTACAGGGGAATCAAAACAACAGCTGTTGGGATCATGATACCACTTAGAAAAATTTTCATAACCTTGTCCCTCAGCTTCCAGCGCATTTTTGTAAGGGCAAAAGCACTTGTAGTTCCGAACAGAATGATAAAAAACAGGGATACTATAGTAACAATTGCACTGTTTTTAAAGTAAATATTCATTTTTCCCTGGAACCATGCTTTAACATAGTTCTGCAAATGAATTTCTTTAGGCAGGGCATATGAAGGTGACAGGTTGAATTCCTGTGTATTTTTAAGAGAACTCATAAGTATCCAGAATATAGGGTAAATTTCTACAAAAAGGAATATAACAATCAGTATCTTTCCTATTATCGAAATTACATTTTTCATTCTTTTTTCTCTGTCCATAATACTGACTCCTTAATATTTTTCCCGACTTATCTTATTGATAATAAATGTTACCAATAGACATTGTATTAAAATCAGTATTGCAACTGCACTTGCGTAACCATATTGATCAAACAAAAAGGCATTCTGATACATATTCATTGTCATTGATGTAGTTGCAAAACCAGGACCTCCTTTTGTTAGAGCTGTTGCTGATTCATAGAGTTTAATAGTTCCGGTAAAACTAAACACAAGACAAGTGATCATTATTGTTCTTATCATAGGAAATACAATTTTGGTAAAAAGCTTTACGCCGCTTGCTCCGTCGATACGTGCAGCTTCCAATATTTCATGGGGTATATCCACCAAAGCACCATAAATAATTACTGTATAAAATCCAATAGCTGTCCAAATATCCATTACAACAAGAGCACCAAAAGCTGTATTAGGCTGTCCAAGAAAAGGCTGAATATATTTATCCAGTCCTACCAGATCTAATAATGCATTAATAAGACCATAGTTGGGAACCATTTCATACATTTTGGCAAACATCTGTGCAACTGCTACTGTTGGTAGTATTGTTGGTATAAAAACAATGGTTCTGGACAAAGTTCTATATTTTTTGATACTAAAGTACATCATCAATGATACAAGGAGACCGAAACCAACCTGACCAGGAGTAACAAAAAATATATATTTCCAGTTCATTTTTATAGCTTCCACAGTCTGCTTATTCGACCACATATCAATGTAATTTGAAAAGCCAACAAATTCAAACTTAAAGCCGGGCATACCAGAAAAAAGAGAGTAAACAAATGTCCATATTATTGGAACAAAAATAATGACTATAAAAATTATAAGTGCCGGAAGTACCATTAATGCAATTGCTTTCTTATCACCCAATACACGTTCCAAAAAACTTCCCCCTTATATAAGTTTAAGAAAGGTGCCCACTACGGACACCTCTCACCAATAAATAAATTATCTGGATTTTGCCGCAGTTTCTTCAAGCATTCGCATATAATCCTCTGGAGTTATTTCTCCGGTATATAGCAGTGAAATACTGTTTTGAGCAATTGTTGATGTTTCACTGTCCATCTTAGCTTCAAACCATAAGAATGCGTTTTGTGCTTTAGCAAGGTGTTCTGCTACTAACTGGGTGTAGTATGTTGTATCTTCCGGCATTTTACTAATCGCGAAGCCCTTAAATGATCCGGTTTCCTGCATTGCAAAGTCACCAAGTTTTGGGAACACAAACTTCATCCAGTCTGCTACCTTGTCATCATATTTCTTTTTGGAGAACATCAAAATATTACCGCAGTTCATTGAATAGTCAAGCAAAGTGCTGGAATCATTTACTACCGGTACATTGAAGAAACCAATTCCTTCAGGTCCTGCTGCGTTGTCTTCAGAGTTCAGATTGGAGGCTTTCCATGAGCCATCGTAGTTCATTGCAGCCTGTCCATTCATTAACATGGAAGTTGCTGTACCAGGGTCAATAGTATTCATACCTTCAGCAAAATAACCTTTTTTTGCCATATCCTGAAACATCTTTGCGGCAGCTACATACTCAGGATCTGTAAAGCTTCTTTTGCCTGTTACTGCATCCTGTACTGCATTAAGCCCTACACTTCTCACAAGATATGCATTTAATACTCTGGTCATTGGCCAGTTGTCACTACCACCCTGCACTATAGGAGTTATGCCTGCTGCTTTAAGCTTTTCACAGGCTTCAAGCAATTCATCCCAGGTTTCAGGAACCTTTTCTATTCCTGCCTGTTCAAATAAGCCTTTATGATACCAGAACCCTTCCATGTTCATACCGAGAGGAACGCAATACAAACCAAGCCCATCAACAAGGTTCTTTAAAAGGCTGACCGCACCCTCATCAAGACAATCGCGGATGCCCAGTTCTGTGAATGTTTTTTCAACATCAATTATCATGTCGGCCTGAATAACCTGTTTCAGTCTTACTCCTGACTCATAGGTGCATATTTCGGGCAAATCGTCACTTGACATTAATATTTTTACTTTCTGATCAAGTTGATCAATAGCCACATATTCGTATTCCAGGTCAAATCCATCAACTGTTTCACCGTATTGTTTTGAAAGCTCACTGATAATCCAGCCATTGGAGTTTTTATCGTCTTCTGGCCAGACAGATAAGAACTTAATTGTTCGCGATTTAAACTTATCGCTTGAAGTTCCCGTAGTGTTTCCTTTTGATGCAGGTGGCGTTTGTGTTCCCTTAGTGTCAGCACATCCTGTAAGCAGAGAAACCATCAGAAGAAGTGCCATACTTAGAACTAATACTTTTCTTTTCATTTCAACTTTCTCTTTCCTTATTTTCATTAATCAGATGTATGTTTGCTGTATTGATAGCCAACATACATCTGTTTTAATTTGTCCATATCTTCAAGAACATGCTGATAAATTTCCTATTGATAGCCAACATACATCTGTTTTAATGCAGGACATCATAAAATACAATGAACTTTTGTAATGGATAAGCAGTTTTCAAAAAAACATTAATTTTATTTAAGATATTCGTTACTTTAGTAAAATATTAAGTTTATATTTCTATAATAATAATATATTATATAAGTCCCCAGTTGTCAATATTAATAATTAAAACGCTGTATAATTCAATTTTACTGGGCATTTTGAACATTGCATTGACTAAACTAGTAAATATAATTTAATTTTAAATATAAATAATTTAGACACAAATACCAGGATTATTTCTACTTGGTAATTAACACTAAACTATCTTACTTAATTATTAGTTTAAAGTATTAACGATGCCTGTATACTTCCCATCCCAGGTATTTAGTTAAAGCTTCCTCAATAATATCTGCTACATGCCCGCGAACCATTGATACATGGTGTTCATATCCTTCCTCGCACAAAACATGCATTAATTCCTGCAGATTTGGTACGCTGCACACTGCCGGACCGCCAAAGGTATTAACCTCTTTGTCTAAAAACTCTCCTTCCCCGACATAAGCGCGGATTTTGCCATTGACATCATCTGTAGATATTTTACAGAATGTCATTGGTCCGGGTTCTACTTTACCCACACACGCACCAAAACAGTTTTCATAGCCAAGCTGTGTGCCCAGTATATCCAGAACGCCAACCGAAGGCTTACATCCCATAAAGGAAGCAGGATAATTTGAACAATGGAAATTAATACAGGTATTTCTGTCATTTCCGTAATTGTTATTCCAGTCCAGATACCCGGCAGCAGCTCCTGATGCAGATGAGAGCGCATACATTGTAAGTGCACCCATAACATCCATTTCACAGGCATGAGGTACACCCTTATCACCTAACATACTCATAGCCAGACATGCAGCACAACCAAACTGATTCTGCAGCACATTCCAGCATTGAACTGCAGCACAGTCTGCATCATAATTATTAACAGCTTCCTCAAGGGCTATCTTAAACCGGGCTAATTTTTCAACCTTTTCCATTGGTGTGTCTTCGGGTACATTTGCATACTCCCGTATTTCCAGAATTGCCTTCTCAAGTTCTGTCGGATCGTTAATCTCATTTGCCCGTGAAATTACGTTTCCTATATCTTCAACCAAAACTGATATTCCATACTTCTGAAGAAGTTTCTCTGAAAAACGAACAGTCTGGAATGGCCCAGGCCTTGTGCCAACTGCAAGGATACGCGCTTTTCTTAAGTTATTAACAGTATTGCATAATTTTTCAAAACGTTTTATATCCTCTGTAAACTCATCACTTTCAATACTGCAGGTATGCAATTTTGTTAATGTAAAAGGAATACCATACTGCCTTAAATTGTTACATACCGATAATTTACCGCAAAATGCGTCGCGTCTGTGATCAACATCAAGTAACTCCAAATCATCGTCACATGCTTGGATAAGGACGGGCACATTTAGCTTCGACTCATAAATTGCATTGACAACACCGATTTCATCTCCGAAATTTGGAAGGATGACAATTATGCCTTCAATTCTGTCACGGTTTTCTTGAAACAGTTCTGCACAGGCTTTCGCCTGTTCATAAGTCTGTACCGCACCATAAGGCATTGAATTTTCATCAACAATAACATATTCGTGCCCCAGACTTTCAAGTTTTCTTGTAATTTGCTTTCTGGCTTCCTGTGCAAGCCAGCCTGGGAAAAAACCTCTTGTTGAAACTATCACACCAAATACAGACATAATTAATTAAACCACCTTTCAAGCTATTTATTAGTAAGAGCGCGCTTGATTGCATCATGCCAGCCCTTTTTATGCATTATTCTTTTTTCTTCTTCCATTTGAGGCACAAATTCTGCCAAAACCGAGCGCTTTTGTTCCAATTCGCTTCTGCATTTCCAAAATCCTGTTGCAAGCCCTGCCATGTTTGCACTACCCAACGCCGACAATTCTTCGACTTTGGGAACTATTACCTTTGTATTTGCAATGTCTGACTGGAATTGCATCAGGAACGAATCTCCTGTTGCGCCGCCATCAACCCGCAATTCTTTAAGATTAATACCTGAATCGCTTTGCATTAAATCTAAAATATCAGTGATCTGAAATACAATTGATTCCTCTGCAGCCCGAACGATATTTTCTATTTTTGCTCCTAATGTAAGACCGGTAACAATTGCTTTTGCCGAATTGTCCCAATATGGAGCTCCAAGGCCTGTAAAAGCAGGGACAAAATACACTCCGCCATTATCACTCATTTTTGAGGCAATCTTTCCTGATTCCTTTGGATTTGGAATAAACCCTGCGTCAACAAGCCATTCTATGGTTTTTCCACTGCAATTAACATTTCCTTCAAGGACATATACCTTATTGGTAGAAGTTATCCAGCCAACAGACGTAACAATCCCACTGTCGGAATATACAGGTTTTTCACCTATATTCATCATTACTGATGAACCTGTTCCGTAAGTAGCTTTTGTCATCCCAATGCTAAAACAGTTTTGCCCGAAAAGAGCAGCATGGGAATCACCCATTACACCGCTTATTGGTATGCCTTTTGGAATAACAGAGTCTCCTTCGGTAAATCCAAATATGCTGTCCGAAGGCTTTATTTCGGGCATCATTTGATGCGGAATTTCAAAGATATCCAATAATTTCTGATCCCACTTAAGTTCCTCTAAGTCCATCAGAAGTGTTCTGCTGGCATTGGAAAAATCAGTCGCATGTACTTTTCCGCCGGTAAGATTCCATATAACCCAGGAATCCATCGTACCAAACTTTAAACCGCCTGATAAGGCTTTCTCTTTCGTACCCGGTACATTATTTAAAATCCATTGAATTTTAGGTGCAGTAAAATACGGCGAGAGATGAAGACCCGTCTTTTTATGTATATATTCGGTAATTTCAGATTCCTGTGCTAATAAATCACATTGTTCCTTTGCCCTGGGACATTGCCAAACAACAGCATTATAAACAGGCTTTCCTGTTGCACTGTCCCAGACCATTCCTGTTTCTCTCTGATTTGTAACTGCTATAGAAGCTATTTCACTCCAGGATGCATCTCCTTCTTGCATAACTTTTGATATAGCCATCTTTATATTCTGATTTATTTCTTCAGGATCATGCTCAACCCATTCAGATTTTGGATAATGCTGGGTATGAGCAATTGTAACCCGGTGATGTACGGTGCAATCCCTGGTAAATAATATAGCTTTTGTTCCGGATGTGGACTGATCTATAGCAAGAATGTACTTTTCCGCCATTTTGTTTCACCAGCCATTTCTTTTCTTATTTATTAATTTTTCAGCTTCCAGGCACAAATTCTCGGGGCTAATTCCATAATGGGCAAACACTTCCTTTGATTTACCAGGTATTGCAGGCTCATCTGGTATACCCATTATTTTCATTGGTACAGGATAATTCTGGACAACCACTTCTGCAACTGCTGCACCAAAACCACTTAAAATGCTGTGTTCTTCAATTGTTATTATGGCACCCGTTTCTTTTGCAGCCTTAATAATGCACTCCTTATCAATGGGTTTGATGGTGTGCATATTTATTACCCTGCAGTTTATACCTTGGTTAGACATCAATTCTGCAGCATCCAGTGCAATTTTTACTGTTTCTCCAAAAGTTATTATGGAAAGAGAATCACCATCTCTAAGGGTAATTGCCTTACCAAGCTGAAACTCGTAATTACCGGATGTGTAAACATCTTCTACAGGATTTCGCCCTATGCGCATATAGGCCGGACCGTTGTAACCGACAATCGCTTCAGTTACAAGCCGAGCTTCAAATCTGTCTGCAGGGACCACAATCAAAATATTAGGAATTGCTCTCAACAGGGCTATATCCTGAAGTGAATGGTGAGACATTCCAAGAGCACCATAACTGATTCCGGCACTTATTCCAAGAAGCTTTACATTTGTGTTTGAGTAAGATACATCCACTTTTATCTGTTCTGCAGATCTGGTAGTCAAAAAACAGGCCGGTGAAGCTATAAACGGTTTCTTTCCGGATGCGGCAAGGCCTGCTGCAATCCCAACAATATTCTGTTCAGCTATTCCTGTTTCAATAAACTGTTCGGGATACTTTTCTGCAAAAGGTTTCATTGAAGCAGACCCTCTTGAATCACTGCACAATACTACTATATCCCTATCTTCTTTTGCAATTTCCATAAGAGTTTCACAAACAACCTGCCTGTTATGTATTGTATTCATGAAAGCACCTCCAGCATTTTGTCCAGTTCTTCACAGGCCCTTTTATATTCATCGGGACTCATAACCCCATGGTGCCACCCGGGCTCATTTTCCATAAAGGATACTCCTTTTCCCTTTATTGTTTCAGCTATTATCAGGGAAGGTACGTTCAGCACTTTTTTGTCTTCCGAAAGAGCACTGCAAATTGAAGGAATATCATGACCATCTATCACAGAAACATTCCATCCAAAGCTTTTCCATTTTTCCTCCAAAGGTTCAATAGCCATTACCTCTTCTGTTTTTCCACTTATCTGCAAGCCATTCCGGTCTATAATAGCCACAAGATTATCCAGCTTGTAATTGGATGCAGCCATCGCTGCCTCCCATACAGAACCTTCAGCCAATTCTCCGTCTCCCATTAAAACAAACACCCGGTAATCCTTTTTATCCATTTTGGCTGCAAGAGCCATTCCAACCCCAATTGATAACCCGTGCCCTAATGCTCCGGTGTTCATTTCCACCCCCGGTACCTGCCTGTTCGGATGACCAATAAATTTTGACCCAAATTGAGAGTATGTCAGAAGTTCTTTCTTATCAAAAAAACCTCTGTCTGCAAGCACACAATAATAAGCATCAATTGAATGTCCCTTGCTTAGTATAAATCTGTCCCTCTCAGGCCACTCGGGATTTTCAGGATCAATATTCATTACTTTATAGTAAAGTGCAACAAGAATATCAGTTTCAGAAAGTGAACCTCCTATATGTCCGGCACTTGACCGGTAAACTATGTCCACTATATCTCTGCGAATCTGTGCTGCTTTTTTTATAAGGTGTTTACAAGTATTCATATTTCCCCTCCATTAAAATATTTGCCCCCCTACAAAAAATGACAAGTATAAATTGGAATTTTGCACCAATCTTCATAAAGTATCATTTAACAAGCTTAAGCGTAACTGCTGTCCAGTCGGTAATTTCAATCGTATCGGTATTTGTATTTATTCTGCACGATTTTATAACCTTACAGTTTTTTACATCATAAAAGACTGCATCGTATATATAATCAGCCTGAGGGTCTTCTTTTGAACCAATCCACAAATTTTTATTTTTCATTCCATTCTTGAAAAACAGTAAATAAAACTCATTTCCTTTAGACAGGGAAAAATAATTATGACCGTCAGTATTTACATAATCTCTTTCCATTTCATGCCATGGACAAGACATTACAATTTCCTTCATAAATTTCAGACAGGGTGCACTGCCTCCAACCATATCTCCACCATAAGACCAGAATATGTCGCGGTTATTTCGGTCTATTATGAAAGCTTCACCGTGGCTGGCATACCCTCCTGCCATAACAGAAAGCCAATGGCGCAATACAGTTAATTCAGCTGACGAATTGCCCCAACTGTCAGGAAGATTACCTTCATATTGATATTCATCATTAATAACGGGTTTTTTATAATCTCTTTTAAGTTCCAGCATCAGGGTGTAAGTATCAGGATGCTGATAAGACACATGGGTCATCCATGGACGATCGGGGTATATCCATCCATAAGAAATATTATGACATGATCTGGGATGACCATACGGATCATTTGCTTTTATATATTCACCAATTACATCCCAATTTCTGCGAGTCTTACTTAGTATAAACCTGTCCGGGTTATCTTCGTCATAGCCTATATCATACTCATTTGCAAGACTCCACCAGACATTACGAAATGCTGACAACCTGTTTATGATATATCTGAGATAAAGAAGCGCATCTTCTTCGTCCATTTTAACATCAATATCCCAGTGGCCAAAATCATATGGATGAAACAGAATCACATCTGCCTCTATTCCAAGCTCACCTAATTCTTTAACTCTTTCTTCAAATAAACGGAAATACTCGGGATTCGGACGAGTAAAATCAAAATTTTTCGGTTCTCCTTCAAATGGGTAACAAGGGGGTTCATAACTTACATCCACTGCATTAAATTTACCTGTGTAATGTTTTGGAAAAAAAAGCATTCTTATTTTATTAAAACCATACTTTGAAAAGCTGCGTAATGTCCTTTCCCGTATTTCTGCCGGTCGGTGATGCCAAACATATGCAGTTGTTCCCATAACAAAAAACGGTGTGCCATCTGCATATGTAAAATGTTCGCCTGTCACTTTAACAGGCCCGTGGTTATTTTCTGAAGGCGGAGTAACTGAAAATACTCCTGAAATATTATTCATGTCCGGATCATTTGAATAGACAGTATATTTGTACTCACCTTCAAGCTCGGGCATAAAACGAATCTTGTAAATTCCATCTCCATCATAAAAACCATATACAACTTTTTTATGGTTTGAATTATAAAAACAGGCTTTCAGTTTAACATCTGTAAACGGATTAGCATAGTTCCTTTTTGTACTCAGTTGTAGCTCAAAAATTCCCCATTTTTCTACAGTTGAACTCAATTTCCATACCCCCCTCAATAACAGATATTTTATAATTTAACTAATAAATATAAATAAATTATATAATTATTTATAAAATATGTCAATAAATCTACTTAAGTTTTTTAATTGATTTAAATATTATTTTAGTTGTCTGCCAATGCTTGGATACAATTGCTCGTTTTTGGCTGTAAACAAGGCGTTGCCCATTATTGCCGGTTTATGTTGAAAATGAAAAGATTCCACTTGAATTTAATATTAAAATGATATTACTCATTTTACGTGGAATCTCCGTTGCTTAAAATCTTAAACTAAGTTTTAATATAATAAAAAACTGTAAATTTCCCAAATTCAGAGGTTGTGTATATATATGGTGCTTTCCCCGTTTCTATGTGACATTCGTGATACCTTATGGCCGGCAACTATAAGCACCGATCCAACCTGACCTGAAAATCACGTAAAAACTCCTCCCGCCATGTACTCACAGTTTTTGCACCCTTGTGCTCGTATTCCGCATACTTTGCATCAATAATGTCGGACCACCAGTTTGGATAACGGTTCTCATCACCTTTTCGTCCTTCCTCTGTTTCTTCTATGCAGGTGAACATACCCGACAGTCCATTCAATTCAGGGATATCACTTTTCGTCGTATAACTCCATAATCCTGTTGTTTTTGGCATATAACGAACCCTGTACTCTCCATTCCCGCAGTAGTAACCATAAAACTCCTGTTCCTGGACAATCAAGGAAAAAGCAGGTTCATCCGGACTCTTTTCAATATGCGGACCGTTTAAAATCAGTTCGAGTACACCAAATACCTCTACTGTGTCTTTTTGATCGGTAAGCCCCCGGTATACGGATTTTGGCCGGTTTCCAACTTTAACAAAGGATCCGCCCCATGACTGTTTCTCGGGACATTCGGGAGTCCCCTTCAGCAGATACGCAACCGAAGGTGTATCGCCCATTTTAATAACTCCATCCAGATGCTTCGCAAAATAATTCCCCAACGCTCCATGTCCTGAGACATGGTTAGTTACGAAGGTTTTATTACCCAAGTCCTGTTCCTGATTTCCACCAACAAACCAACCTCTGTACGTTGAATTGTTTTCAATAATCCATAAATCGGGAAAGTTTTCACGAATATATTCGTAAGCATTCAAACCCCATTTTTTATTTGGACCGGCGATATAATAAACCCTCAGTTTATCTTTGATATCCGGTGCATCATGAAGAGCTTGAGCGAGATCCTCCAGCAACCCCCAAATCAGTATGTACAAAGGGCGTGGATCATCTTTTCTGGCACATTTTATAATCCAGTCCGATCCTTCTGTTGCTTTACTGTATCCTTTGAATGGAGCCGTATCAATGACACCCTGTTTTGTAATGGAGCGCAGATATTCAGGGGTTGGATAACCCGAAGAATGAGAGCGTAATTTAGGGTAATCAATTTCATACTGATCGATTACTTCCAGAATATCCTGTACTGTACCCGCACCCCATGGTGAAGAAATCAGACTTTCTGTATCGAATACGTCGGAATAAAGCAGGTAGTGTACCATTGACTGAAAATCGTCGGGATCACTACCTCCTATATCTGTAGAAACAATAACCCGATAACGTTCTCCTGCCAAAGCTCCTTTAGTTGAATGAACCGACATTTTTCATCCCCCCGAATGATATTATTTATGTGCATATTCCTATCCTGTTCTCAGTTTATTACTTTAAGTTCCATAACACTATGAAATCTTATTTTTAAATTTATTCATTATACAGAATTTTACCCCTTTACAGACCCTATCATAACACCTTTTACAAAATATTTCTGTACAAAGGGATATAATAACAGTACCGGAATACTTCCAAAAACAATAATTGCGTATTTCATTACTTCCACGTATGCAAGCCTTTGAGCATCCTGAACAGTTATTGAACTGACCATTTGCTCAATCATTTCGACACTTGCCAAAATATTACGCAAAACAACCTGTAACGGGAATTTCATTTCGGTGTTCAGGTAAATCATACCGTCAAAATATGCATTCCAGTGCCCAACAGCATAATATAGTACCAGAACTGCCAATATAGGTTTAGATAAAGGTAAAACTACATTTGTTAATACCTGCATATCACTTGCCCCGTCCAGTTCTGATGCTTCAAACAGCTCTGTTGGAATAGTGTTTTGGAAAAAAGTCCTGGCAATAATCATATTGTAAACCGAAATGGCACCAGGTATTACCATTACCCAGAATGTATCCAAAAGTCCAAGATTTTTAATGTTCAGATATGTTGGTATCAATGGAGCATTAAAAATCATTGTAAACACAAATATTCCTGTAATTACGTTACGTCCTATAAAATCCTTGCGTGAAAGCGGATATGCAATTGCCACCGTCATTACTATATTAAAAAATGTTCCGACAAGGGTATACAAAAAGGAATTTTTATATCCTGTCATCAACAGTTTGTTTTGAAAAATCTGTTTATATGCATTTAAGTTAAAATCAACGGGCCACAGGAATACCTTTCCGGCGATAACAGCTTTTGGTGAACTTACCGACTGGCTAACCACATTCAATATTGGAAAAGCCACAACAATAAAACAAATTAATAAAAACAGTCCGTTTACAATAAAGAACAAATTATCTGATAAACTCTTTTTTGTTTTTGCTTTTTCCATCGTCCATACCCCCTTACCACAAGCTTGTTTCATTTAATGATCTTGATACTTTATTAACTAAAACCAGAAGTATAAATGAAACAACAGACTGGAACAAGCCAATGGCAGTGGAATAGCTGTATTGCATTGAAATTAGCCCCACTCTGTATACATATGTCGATATAATATCAGATGTCTGCAAATTCAAATTATTCTGCATAAGCAAAACCTTTTCATAACCTATTGACAGGATTCTTCCACAGGCAAGAATCAGTAATATGACTGCTGTAGGAAGTATACTGGGAATGTCAATGTAGTATATCCTTTTCCAGATGGATGCACCGTCAATTATAGCTGCTTCATACAGTTCCGGGCTTATTGCAGCCAATGCTGCCAAATAAATAACAGCATTATATCCGTTATTTTGCCAGATACCAGAAAATACATAAATAGTTCTGAATAGCTTCGGGTCGCCCATGAAATGAACAGGCTCTACTCCCATAGCTTTAATAATCTGGTTTACAGGCCCGCCCAACGACAGGATCTGTGACAGGATTCCCACTACTAAAACCGTTGAAATAAAATATGGCATATACGTTACCATTTGAACGGTTTTCCCAAATATTTTGCTTCGTACATAGTTTAACGCAATCGCTAACAGAATTGGTGGAGCGACTCCTGCTATAATTTGATATAACGATAATCCTATAGTATTAAGCATTAAGGTTTTGAACTGGGGAGATTTGAAAAATCTTATAAAATGCTTTAATCCCACCCAATCGCTGCCAAAAACCCCTTTAACAAAGCTATAATCCTTAAAGGCTATAACCGATCCGATCAACGGAATGTACTTAAAAATAACCAAATATGTGATTGGCGCCAATACAAGAAGATACAGCTGCCAGTGTCTGATTATACCTTTCCTTATACGATTCACATCTTTTTTTAGTTCTGCCTTCCTAAACTTCAAAATGAGGCCCTCCCTAAATTATCTGGTTCAAATTAAATGGTATATCACCTGTTATACTTCGTTTGTTAAATATACAGATTGAGTCCACTTCAAAGTGGACTCAATCTGTAACAGTGAGTTTTGTATCTGTCCACTATTTTCAAATGAAGATATTTTTCAACAGCTAAATGATAATCATCATTATTTCTTAAAGCTGCTTACGTCGTATGCCGACTGTACTATTTCAATGTAACGCTCAACGCCAAGATCCTTCATTTGTTTCAGATAGCTTTCCCAATCCTTTTCAACATCAAGATCACCGGTAATAAAACGTACTACCGAAGAATTAACATAATCGTTAATTGTTGTTTTCAACAGCGCCAGTTCATCAATTTGCTCCTGAGAGTAATAAAGCTCGGGAAGTACTGATTCTAAAGGCTGTGCAACTTTTTCATGTTCAAGTGAACCCTTGTAGAGAACAATCTGCCTTCCTATCAAAGGTACAACATCATCTGCATAAGGATCCTGCGGATAAGCGTATGAAAGAACAAAATCAGGAGTTCTTACAAGACCGCAGAGCTGACCCCATCCGGAGTTTTCTATTTTTCCTTCGGTAATCTGAGTAAATACTGCGGGACGCCCATCCATACCTTTTTCGTCAGCAGTTGCTTTTCTCCAGCCATTACCCTCTATACCCTCTGCAGTACGCAATGTGCCTTCCGGTGTAGCAATGTAGTCAATGAGCCTGAATGCAGCTTCCGGATATTTACAGTCTTTTGTTATGGACGCAATACCCGTCTGATACATTGCATACGGATTCCATGCAGCTATAGCTTCTCCATCAGGTCCCTTCAGCGGTGGTAATGATTGATATTGCTCCCACTTTTTACTGTTTGGTAATGTGCTCAAATCATTAGCATATCCCGGGCGCAATGCCAGGAAAGCACCGATAACAGGTACGTCACCATTTTCATTAAGATTTACCTGAGCTTTCATGTCCTGTGTGAATGATTCGGGATAGATTAACCCTTCCTTATATAATCTATGCAGGTAAGCAAGACCTTCCCTGTATCCTTCTTCAATTGGACTATAGATAACCTTACCGTTATCAACCCACATTCTTTCGGGATGAGGTGTCAATATGAACGGATTCATAAGGAAGCCGTCAAATTGAACTCCAGTTCCGGATTTAACTGAAGACAATGGTATTTCATCATTCGGATCACCATTGCCATTTGCATCCATCTCTTTGAAGGCCTTCAGCACCTGATAAAACTCTTCGGTTGTTGTTGGCATGTCAAGCCCAAGATTATCCAGCCAAACAGTGTTAATCCACAATTTATTTGTATACTGAACATGTAAACTTCCATCTACGTTAGGCAACGAGTAAATATTACCGTCAGGAGTAGTAATAAACTCACGCAGACCGGGCAGCTGTTCAAAAGCCTCTTTATAACCAATTGATACAGTATCAAAGTATTCATTCAACGGGATAATTAATCCCTGAGAACCCAATAGTGCTTCTGTGGCCTTGTCCATTCTGTCGGTACCGCCTGCACCTGTTGCAACAATATCTGTTAAGTCACCCGATGCAAACATTAAGTTCATTTTTTCTTTAAAAGCACCTGGCTGTGCAACTGTAAACTCGATATCAATATTCATTTTTTCTTCGAGTTCCTTGGTAAATAAGTTTTCATTTCTGTCATACTCACCATCTGCCGGTGCAAGAATTGTAAGTTTGATTCTTTCCTTTACAATCGGGTATGTACCTACCGGATTGTAAATACTGTCGCTATCACCTGTTGATTGAGTTCCCTGGCTTGAAGCCGGAGCCGGAGTTGCAGGTGTTGAACCTCCGGATGTCTGTCCGCAGCCTGTTAGCATGGCAGCTATCAGCAACACGGTCAGAATAGTGATTAGAGTTTTTTTCATACAAATCCTCCTTAACAATAATAATTGTGTCGGTAATTTTCCGAGCCAAACAGTATGCGAAAGCATATCGTTCAGCAATGCCATTATAGACAGGCTGCAAATATTAATTCAACTTTCATCTAAATATAACCGTGAAAATTCTTATATTTTTGTGGAATTTCACCGTGCAATTCATTTTTCGAAGTGCAAATCAATAGATTTCTGGTGTTTATTTACTTTGTTAGCTTTTCACTCCAACGCTTTTTTGTAGAATATACTTTGCTTATAAGTAGAAGGAGATACCCCTTCCAAGCGTTTGAAGGCACGCCGGAATGTATTGCTGCTGTTATATCCAACCATTATTGCGATTCTCTCTAAATCATACTTGTCTTCGCAAATAAGCTCTTTTGCTTTTTCAATCCGGTATTTTTCAAGGTATACACTGAAATTCTGACCGGTGCACTCTTTAAAAAACTGAGAGAAATACGACTCAGAGAAATTAAATTCACCCGCTACCATTGGAACTCCCATCATTGGATCATTATAGTGCTCCTTGACAAAATTAATTATTTTATTACTCAGGTTTACCTTTTGATTAGCTTTTTTCAATGAGTATGCTTCACAAATTTCGAGGAAGATCTTTATAATCTCATCTATAACTATAGGTTGGGGCATGTTTATATTTAGCCTCTTTATTTTCTGGGAATATTCCTGTGGTACCGAAGAATCAGCACAAATTTTCAGTAAGGTGGACTGGAGGTTCCCCATCAATAAATTTCCTACCCGTTGGGTAAGCTTACGCTTGATTATGTTTTCCTTATATATTGTGTCAAGAATTAAACGAACATTTTCCCGATCTCCTGCTTTGGTGGAATTGATAAGTTTATGTTCCATTTCTATGGGATAGTAGAAAATATTTTCCAGGCTTGAGCTGGGTAAATCATCATATTGTAAAACTTTCTGATTTTCTTTTGCTGCATTGTTTAAAGTAAAAAGTGCCTGTTCATAAGAGAACTGAATATCTGTTATAGTTGAAACTACTCGTCCGACACCGGCAGCAGCATCAATTTCTTCCCATTGCCGTATTGCAGACTTGGTTTTCAACAGAAAATTCATAATACCGTCTAATGAATTTTTATCATTTTCTTTAAGCATAAACAACAAACTGATTTTATATTTTCTTAATACCCTCCCAAAAACAAATTCAGGCAAATTCTGTAAAAGTTGTTCGTATGTGTTTTGAATAATTTCTTTCTGTGTATCCTCATCTTCACTATTTGAAAAAAACAGTTCCATTACAGCAACACAATAATATGAACCATTCATATTTAAGTTTAATTTTTCGCCAGCTTGCTTCATATCCTCCAGATTGTTAAAACTACCATTGAAAAGCCGGTCTAAAAAGATATCTTTAAGTTCGTCGTAAGTCTGCTGAACCGTATTTTTCAAATAATCCACGCCTGTTCTTATATAATCAAGTTCATTTGAATGTGTTTCGTCAGATGTATTATTTAACTTTTGCAGAAAAGGCATCAGTTTATTAACTACCTCATTTACAGGCTTACTGTTGCGTTGGGCAAAAGAAACAGCACTTATTATCCCGATAATAAAATATGCAATCACCATATACCAGGTCATTTTCCTTATATTATTAACTTTATTCATTGCAACCGATTGGGGAATAACTTCTGTAAAAATTATATCCTTGAACTGGGAACGTGCATACACAATCATATATTTTTCGTTTTCCACGGTATCAAAGTAAAAACCTTCAACCTGGCCGCCATCTATTCTGGATGTGATGTTAAGAGAATCAAATTCAATATCTGAGCTGACCATTTTGAACAGCATCTCTCCGTCAGAACCCGATATGAATAAATTACGGTTCATGTTTGAGTCAGTTCCTTTGCAAAACTCCTCCAGTTTCGCACTGTTAATAAAGAAAAGCACGGTTTTATTGCCGGTATAACCTGCTGTTATAGGAAAAACATAGGTCATGGCCGATATATTTACTCCATCGTAAAGAATCTGACTTTCGGGAAGGAAAAACGGACGACTGCTTTGAAAAATAATATCAGACCATTCCTGATATGTATAATTATTATAATTTAAAAATTTGTCATAAAAAAACTCAAGATTAAATACCGCATTTTCTCTATAATACGCAGCCGAAACATCTTTCAGCAGCAATATAAAATTTGAATCTATATGCTTGGAAGAGCTCATCTTAGCCTTCAATGATTCTCCAAATTCCTGTATATAGTGAACCTGACGGCTTCCATATTCGGGTTTTGAAATGGTTGCTATTTTATCAAGCTTTGGCTCAAACATTAATTGAGTTGCTATCTGGTCCAGCGCATTTACATAATTATCAAATTCATTTCTAACATGCCTCAGGGAAATAAGGCTTGAGTCAATGCAACTCTGCTTTGCCTGTTGCGCAGATGATAAATAAAGGTTTGATGCAAAAATAATTGGAAACAACAGGAAAGCAACAAACTGTAATAGAAATCTGAAAAAAATCCGTTTTGTTATAAACACTTTTCTGTCTCTCATTTTTCAAATCTCCCCATACATTGACCCAAGAACCTAATAAATAAAGCCTCATTTATGCAAAGTAATCTTTTTCACTATCTGTAATGATTAATACATAATCGGGCCAGGAATCCTTGTTTTCAGGTGGCGTAAATTCCAGTACTCCTTTATTATCATATTCTCCTGCCTTTTGTATTTTACCGGTTTTAGGATCAAACCACCTGGCACATACCTTGTCCCCTGTTATTTTTCCCATCTTTAAACGAATACTTCTTCCGGTAAAGGTATAAACAAAAATGTAACTTAATCCTCTTGTTGCCAGCAAACGCTCATATTTTTCCCCTGCATCGCCATCAATTACAGACTGATCGGGGATCCTTTCAAAATAAGGAACTGACAGCATCAATTCTTTCAAATGACGCATCTGCCGGGCACCTTCGGCATCCAAAGCATCATACCAGTATTCACGCACTCCATAACTGCCTTCTCCGTCACCAGGTCTATGCATCTGCATCACTGCATTATGGCCATAAGTATGTCCGCATGAACCTGCAAAAACAGACCAATAGGCATATCTGCGCACATCGTTTGCATCCCAGTACGGCTGTGTCGTATCGTGCAACCCCTGGGGAATACTCTCATAAGAGGGTTCACCGTCCAAAGTAGGTTTAACCGGCGTTTTTTGATAATAATTCACTACATAGCGCCAGTTGTCCTGCCCTATCTGTAATCTGATATCATCTTCCTCTTCGGCTTTCATTTTTTGATTATAACGTCTGTGGCCCGACTGAAACATGTTAAAGTCGAGCCAGGGAGCATTATGAAACCAATCAGAAGAATTTGTTCTTCCAAATGGATGGAATGTCATTAAAGAATCCGGGTCAATGGATTTTATTGTGTTTCCTAAAGTATTCCATATGTCATAGTGCTTGTCACCCTTGATGTCTCCCCCAAGAATCCAGATTATATTTTTCCTGTTTTTAAAATGCTCTGCCAGCCATGTTCCGTATTCAACAACATTATCCTTATTTAAGTGCCGGTTTTCAACCATACTGCCCCAAACAGGAAGTAACCCCATATATAAACCCGCTTTTTCGGCCATATCTATAACTTTGTCTACATGGTTCCAGTAACTGTTCGTATTTTTCAAATCCGGTTTCCCGTTCACAAATGTTTTAGTAATGCTTCCATCATACAATGCCGGTTCACCATATACATTTGTATTGGTTTCCTGATGTATTAATACTGCCTGAATTACATTAAAACCCTTACTCTGCCTGTCTTTTATGTACTTCTCTGCTTCATCAGGACTAAGTTTCTGAAACAACAGCCACGCAGTATCTCCTAACCAGAAGAAAGGTTTTCGGCTTTCATACATCAGGTATCTTTTGTTTTCTGACAATATAATTCTTTCCATAGTATTCACCTCATATGATCTAACATATACCCGTAGGTAAACTTCCCATTTATGTTATTTTTAGTAATTTCAAAGATTTGAAATAAAAATCCTTTTCTTGTCGAAGCATAATGACTAACTATTTCCCCGCCTGTTATGGGAAACAGATGCCCTCCGGCATGTGTTTTTTGCCTGAGTGCAAAATAATTCATTCAAAATTATTGTCCTTGCAGACCCTCTATAAGAAGTGTCACCGAATCCATTCTTGAGTTCAGTTTATTCTTTACTAAATTTTATAAATTTATTGTAATTGATATTGTTAAATATGTCAATTTATCTGCTTAACAATTTAATTAATATCAGCTTATGTTTTAATTAAATGTAATAGACCATTTAGTTCTCAACTCACGTGATTAACAGTTATTTTATAAGTTTTAACATTATGTATTTATCGTATTACTCAACTGATGGGAAATTTTAAGGTTAAACTATTTAAACTGGTTTTAAGCGGCACCCAAATTTTTATTTAGCAGGCACATTTCAGTAACCCACAAAAACAAGGCCTGCCTGCATTATTTCACCTATTTTCTGTTGGTATTTTGAACCTGGTTTCTGCCTGCGAACAACTGATAACACTTCTCATTAAATTAATGAAGCTTGAAAACCACTACTAAAGGATTTTCAAGCTTTTTCATGTTTGAGAAACAGGACCGGAAATTACCGGTTATAAACTAGCAAGTATACAAGAAAACAAAATATCATAATTTAGTCCTGTACAAGTGTAACCCGGCCATTCATAGCATCTATAAGTCTTCTTTCCACCTCATTCCAGTTTATCAGTTGCCACCATGAATTTACATAGTCTGAGCGCCTGTTCTGGTAGTCCAGATAATATGCGTGCTCCCAGACATCGCATACCAGAATGGGAATTCCACTCCATTCGGTTAAATTCTGATGTTTTTCTGCCTGTAATATCTCCAGCCTTCCCCATGTAGGCTGCCAGGTTAAAATACCCCACCCTGACCCCTCTACATTTTCGCTGGCAAGAATGAACTGGTTTTTCATAGCTTCTAAGCTGCCAAAATATTGATTAACATGGTAAACAGTTCTCGGACCGGGCTGACCCCCCCTGCCAACAGGTGCCATTATGGTCCAGTATAGGCTGTGAAGGATATGTCCTGAACCATTAAAAGCCAGTTCATTTTCCCAGTATTTGATATACTCTATATCATTTGTCTTGCGTGCCTCTACAAGATACAATTCGGCCCTGTTTAAACCATCCACATAACTTTTGTGGTGCTTGTTGTGATGTATCTTTAATGTCTCAGCGCCGATTACCGGTTCCAAAGCATCATACGGGTATGGCAGCGGCGGTAATTTATGCATTCCGGGTAAAACGTACATATGCAGCATCCTTTCTTTTATAAAAATATGGACTCTATTTATCCTATGATGCCGCATATTTTTGGTTCGTCCCTCAGATATATCAGAATAAATTACTTACTATATAAGCTCAGTCAGCATTAAAAAGGTTAAACCCTGTCCATAAGCTGTGGGAGCAATGGGTATTTTTTTGTAGTGCTCCAAATCCCTACCCATGCCAGTTCCATAGGATACACCCTGAACCATGCCATTTTCATCTATTTTAGAAATAACAGCGTGAGCTGCTTTTCTTCCGTACTCTAAATATTCATCGCCAATTATTCCAAGGCGCACACCCTTCAATATTCCATAAGCTATACCGGCAGTTGCAGATGTTTCATAATAAGTCTCTTCAATATCGACAAGGGTATTAAACAGACCATTCTCGCCCTGATATTTAACCAACTCTTTTACCTGATCAATCCATGAATTTTTTATAAGCCTTGAAACCGCATCATCAACTCCATATATATCCAGGAATTCTACAGCGCCCGATGTAAACCAGCTGTTTCCCCTTGCCCAGAATGCTTCAGCAAAATTGTGTTTGCCGTCAAAAGTCCATCCATGGTAGAACAGGCCGGTTTTTTTATCCTGCAGATATTTAATATGGAACAGAAACTGGTATTTTGCTTCATCTACATATTCTTCCTTCCCAAATACTTTTCCTGCTTTTAAAAGGAACAAAACAGTCATAAAAAGAGTATCGGCCCAAAGCTGCTGATAATGGCGGTTCAAAACAGTCATATGCTGCATACCGCCATACTGCGTGCGAGGCATTTCATTCATTGCCCACTCAGCCCACATATTTATATATGGGAGATACTTTTCATTTTTTGTTTCTTCATAAAGACATAACATGGTAAGGGCAGGACAAACGGTATTTACATTTTTGTGTGGGGCAGGCTTTGAAAGTTGTATATCATACCAGTTAACCAGGTAGTCAAGATACTTTTTAT
This sequence comes from Clostridiaceae bacterium, assembly GCA_012521105.1. Classification (GTDB taxonomy): domain Bacteria; phylum Bacillota; class Clostridia; order DSM-8532; family DSM-8532; genus Thermoclostridium. The sequence continues at coordinate 29,069 of JAAYNA010000107.1, read as the reverse complement.
CGCCTGTTCTTTTGTATACCTTGAACATGCTGTAAAGGGCTACACCGGTAGGCCACTCCCAGTTATCCATATGCAGGTGATCATACAACCCTTCCCTTTCCTCGTTATTTATAAGCATACCAACAACCTTATCAGCAAGCTCAAGCATTTCAACATTTACTGACATTAAGCATCCACCTTTCTTCATCTTATTGAAATTATTCTTTATTTAAACCAGGAGTTCATTTTTGTTAAACAACTGTAAAATTAGTGAAGCGGGGGGATTTTGACCTGCCATCTGCTGTGAGAAACAGATTCCTGTTACTTTAAATGCCTTATTAAGGGTAAGTTTATCTGCTTCATTCCCTGAACCACAAGCCCCGCAATTTGGTAAGCACCGGTTTCATTAAAATGTGTGTTATCTTCAGAGCCATCAGGATAGTTTTCTGATTCACCGGGTTTTAAAAAGAGAAATAACCGTTTGGATTCTTCTTCACCAAGCTTTTTATAGTATTCCTCACTTAATGCGGTAAGATCAATAAAAGGGACATCCAGTTCTTCACAAAGTTCTTTAACAGCCCTGGGATATGCACCATGGGTGGGATAGAACTCACCAAAAAGATTAAACCTCCTGCGGTTAACAGGGGACAGAAGAACGGGCAAAGCCCCCTTTTCCCTGGCCCCGTCAATATACCGCTTCAAATAGGCCTGATAAGTTCCAAAAGGATCTGCGTATACTCCCTCCAGCTTTTCATCATTGTGCCCGAACTGAACAAGAAGTGTATCGCCCGGCTCAATAAGGCTGAGTATTTTCTCCAGAAGCCCCTCATCAATAAAGCTTTTGGTACTTCTTCCTCCCAAAGCATAGTTGTATACATGTACATGATCTTTAAAATATCGTGAAAGCATCCTGCCCCATCCTTCCTGAGGCCTGTAATTACTTGCGCAGTTCTGTACTGTTGAATCCCCTGCAATGTAAATTTTAACCCTTGTTTCAGACATACTGTTTGCCTCCGTTACTAAGCCAATCTAAAAGTTTTCCGTATTCTACACCTGCCAGTAAAACAATTCCGGTACCATGGGTGTCGTTTAACAGCCAACCGAGGTCGTTTTTATAATAATCTTCAGAAAAGGAAAAGCCAGACCCCCTGCAGATTCCGTATACATTTCCGTCTTTATCTATGGCTTCATTGCACAGCCCTCTCCAGGCTCTTAATACCGCTTCGATGTATTTTTCATGATTTTCCAGCCATGAATTGCGTACACCCCGGGCAAAGGCACAGGCGAACATTGATGTGCACGATGATTCGGGGTAAGATTGGTGATCGGTTAAAACCTGGTGCCATAAGCCTTTTTCATCCTGAAGGGCAAGGTAACCTTCACATAGTTCGTTAAAATTCTTCAGAAGCTCACCTCTTAGCTCATGTTCTTCGGGCAGAAATTTTAACAGTTCTGAATATGAAAATGCAACCCAGCCATTGCCACGGCCCCACGAAACTTCAGTGGCCTTTCTGTGTTTAACATCGTAAACATGGGACATTATTTTCTTATCTGACCTATACAGGTATTTATGATATAAAATTAATTGCCTTGCAGCATCATCTATAAATTCCTGTCTGCCGGTCAGCCTATAATACCTGCACAGGAAAGGAACGCTCATATAAAGGTCGTCGGCCCAGATTGTTTCATCCATTAACAGGTGTTCGGGATTAACACGGTAAAATGTTCCGTCGGGCAGCCTGTGTAGTTTATTTTTAATAAAATCTGCTATATAATCGGCTATCCTGGCATAATCATCACCGGTAAGCTCACCGGATGCCTCCAGCATTACAGAACCGAACGAACCGCAGTCATCCAGCGTGCTTATCGTGGAAAGAAGGTTATGCATACTTGCTGCCCCATACCTGTCCCTTTCCCACAATGCATATTCAAAGAAACGGGTACATATTTCAACATGCTTAGCTGCATATTCTATAAGAGAATTGTCACCTGTAAATCTTCCCGCTTCGATAATTCCATACAGCGTAACCCCAAGGGGATAATTCCAGTGTCCAAATAATTTATTATCGTTATAAGGTCTTATAACGGTGTGAGGTTTATCAAGCCTCCAAAATACTTTGCGCCCTGCACCGTCCAGAGGTCTGTCAGCCGAATAAATTATTCCGGGCTCAATATTAACAGGTAATGAAAATGGACCGGCATATATCCATTTTTCATCAGTACCCTTTACGTTTAAGGGATTTATGAATGAAATGCTCTTATTTTCGTAGAAACAGTCAGCTTTGAAGCCCCAATCGGTATTCCCGCATTGATTTATAACTAAAACATTGTAATGGCCATACTTTAAATTAATTTTAAATTCAAACTCACCTGATTTTTCAGAACTGTAGATTAACTTATCATCGATATAGAACTGAACATTTCCGGTATTGCTACCTCTTATAGAATATTCACCGTTTTTTTCTGCAAAAAGTCTTGTCCATGCAATTGCATAGCAGCCTTTCCTTAAAGAATACATCCTTTTCATCTGACCCATAGTCTCTTCTTCGGGTAACCAGTCTCTTAACGGATACCAGCAAAGCCCGGTTTCTTCTTCGGTCATTCCTGGCTCAGGGAGTTTATTTAACGGTTCTTTCAGCGGAAGGGTATATAACCATCCTCTCTGCCCTTCCCTTTCAAGCGACGGAACAATAAAACTTTGTGGCCGGTTTCTCGATGAAATTGCACCTAAAATGCCTCCACATCCTGTATTGGTACGGATAAACCTTAAAACAAAATTGTTCCAGCCCTTTTTCAATTGAACAGAAAAAGTTGCAGAAAGATCGCTCCTTCTTTCAAGTAAAACATTGGGTTTGTATACCCTCTCTCCGTTGCAATAGATTATGACCGGTCCAAAACAACTTATCTCAAAGGCCATTGTCATATCTTCATCACTCCACAGTTTACTCCATGCATATACACTGCTTTCCAGTCCGGCCAGCGGATACAGATCCTGAAAATCAAAAACAAACCTGTAGTGCTTATCCTGTCTGATTCCGTTTTTCTGGTATGCATAATAGGAAACACCGAAAGGCGGATTCTGGCCAATATACCGGTTTGCAACGGTTTTTAATACGGTATTGATATCCTGTGTCTTCACAGAAACAGCGTGCTCGTTGTGAAAGTAATAACCCATGAACAATATCCTCCTTAATGAAAACACCGTAAATTATCTAAAGCGAAAACACAGAAGCGATAAAGAATTTTTCGGATTATGTAGGATATTAAAGGAAAATCTTCTGTTAATCAATGGTATATGAACACCATTTTTTAGGGTTTTCACTCCTTTATAATTACGATAATACCGAATCCATAATGGTATTATTAAAAACCATTACACCTGCTCCTATTACGCCTGCATCAGCGTTTACCGAAGGTGTTATTTTAATACCCGTTTTCAACAGTTTTCGTATAAAAAACCTCAGGTACTGATAAAACTCATCACCTAGAAATTCCGGGATTATTCCCGTTATTACGAACTCATCTACATCAAGTATATGAACATAATTATATATTATAATGGCCAGGTAGTTTGCAATGTACTCGGTTATTTCCTGCTTAAGCGCTTCAGACACATTTAAACCCTTACGTATATCAATTCCGAACTTATCTTTTATGGCTTTTATGTTTATTTTTTTCTCTACTGCTTCCTTTGAAAGATTTTTATAATCCACCAAATCAGGGTTGTTTATTATTAAAGAGCCTATCTCTCCTGCAAGGAAATTTACACCCCGGTGAACCTTGCCATCAAGAATGATGGCCGAGCCAAGCCCGCTTCCAAGGGAAATATACACAAGGCTTCCGATTTCAGAGTTTTTTCTTAAGAACATTTCACCAATACTTGTAATTTTGACATCATTTTCTATAAATAGCGGAACTTGAAAAATTTCAGGAGAAAAACCGGCATAATCCTCGAAACTTATTTCTCTTATAATGGTATCGGTATATTCAATAATGGTTTTTTTCCCGGGATTAACAGCTCTGGGTAATCCTATTCCTACTCCAAGGCAGGGGATATGTTTATTGTTATTTATTAATTCCTCTATTCTGTCGATCAATAGTGAAAACATAAATTCTTTAATATTTTCGTCAGTATTCAGCGAAAGGCTGTCAATTATTTCACCGTTTAAGTTTACAAAGCCCATATTTATATACTTTCCTTCAAAGACAATGCCCACAGCACCATATGCATTTGGGTTAAACTTCAGTAACCTTCCCTTTCTTCCTGCCCCGTCATTGCTCGGTACATTAATTCCGGTTTCATAAACAAGCTTTTTTGATATAAAAAAGTTTACAACCTTAAGAACGGTGGGAAAACTCATTGTGGTTTTTCTTGTAATCTCGGCTCTTGAAAGTTCTCCTTCTGCCATAAACAGATCAAATACAAGCTTCCTGTTTTGCGCTTTAATATAATTTGGATCATATGATTCCATTATGCAACCTCCATAATATTATTTATTACCTGTAAAATCCGAATCATCATACTACCAGGGAGATTACTCTGTTTTTTCTCCAATCAGGATGCAGTAGTCACTTCTCGGTTTTCCTTTAGTTTTCTTAAAAGCAATCCAAATATAATTGATGCCAGAAAAGTAATTGCTGAAGATAAAAGCATAATTTTGTTAATGCCAAAAATGTCACTTGCCACACCACCTAGAAAACCAAATACAACTTTTGAAAAGAATGTTGAAACCATCGCGTTAAAAGTCTGGCCTGTTGCCCTTAAACTTTTTGGTACACTTTCATTGATGTACGTAACAAGGCAATAAGTAAAACTTGAAAAACTGAAACCGTGTAATAAATTAATTATTATAATCAGTACCGGGTTGGTTAAAAAGTACATCAGAAACCATCTTAAACTTGAAACCATTGCTGCTGAAACCAATAACTTAATTATACCAAATTTTTTCAGAATTTTATCTATAACAAATAAAAAGGGCACTTCTGCAATTGCACAGGTAAACATCAGCATTCCTATAAAAGAACTGCTGCCCCCTATTGACTCAAAATAAATGGGATAATAAGTATAAAAGAAACTTATACCCAATGAATATGTAAGGTTAAATCCAATCAGGCACATGAACATTTTATTCTTTATTATGGCACTGAACGGAGCCTTTTCTGTTCTGGTTCTGAAGCCCAGAACGGGCGGAATGATGAACATCAGAATAAAACAAAGCAGCATAGAAAGCGAAACAACCCAGAATATATGAGAGTACCGGTTCTTTATCAGGATTCCTGCTATTACGGCAGTAATAGCATAGCCTATAGTCCCACCCATTCTTATCTTGCCAAAGTCCCATCTTGTACCTGCTAAATACTCTAAAGTTATATTGTCCTGCAACGGGACAAGAGTGGAATAAAACATTGTAAAAATCAGGCTGATTATTACTACATATAAATAATCTGTTGAACGGTAATACAGAAGTGCTGATAAACCCGACAACAGAAATAACAGTTTAAGTATGGTATTTTTCTTTTTTGCCCTGTCACTCATAACTCCCCAGAAAGGCTGGGCCATCAGTAACAAAAGCGTCGATAAAGCTGTCAGCAAGCCTATCATTGTGTTTGAAAACCCGATATTTGATAAATAAAGATTAAAGTATACACCATACATTGCCTGGCCCGAATAAAACAAAATGTAAAGTAAGAAGAAATGTGCCGGAAATTTATGCGCCTCCATAAGCTGTCCTCCAATATCTTTAATTAATTAACTAACTTAAGTAATAATATAATACCATATTAATAATAATGTCAATCATATTTGTTAAATATATTGACTTACCAGTTAAACAAGGGTATTATTAACTTAATTAATTAATTATATTTCGGCCAGAGGATGGTGGCAGATATGAAAAGATATTACAAATTTATCGTTGAAAGTGCAGACAGGAAAATTGATTATTTTACTGATAACCAGGTAATGAACGAAGACAGACCCGACTACGGCTCCATCAAAAGTGCCTTTATAGATGTAAAAATGACGGTTTATATAGCATGTACAGGCGTCGCTGCTTATCTTAACCCAAAAAGTAAACATTATAACAACGAATTGCTTCTAAAAAGACTTTCTGCTGCATATGACTTTGTGCGCAGGTATCAGCGGGAAGACGGCAGTTTTGATTTGGCAAGCTGCAATTTTAAAAGTGCACCCGACACCGCCTTCATTATAAAACGGTTAACCTATACATATAATTTAATTAAAAAATACGACAAGCAAAAGAACTTAACAGAAATAAAAAATAAGTTATATAACATTATTTATTCAGCTGCCAATGCGTTAATAACAGGCGGGTTCCATACCCCAAACCACCGCTGGGCCATAGCTGCCGGTCTTGCGGCATGTTCTAATATCATAGAAGATGGAAATATTGCACAGCGTTGCATTAACAGAATGAATGAATACTTTGTTGAACCTGTTGATTGTACCGATGACGGTGAATATTCGGAGCGCTCCTCCGGGAATTACAATGCTGTTGTAAATACAGCCATGATAATGCTTTGTGAGGAACTGAATGACAAAAGGTTCCTTGAATATGTTGAGCGTAATCTAAATATGATGCTATTGATGTTTGATGCCGACGGAAGCATATTCACCGAAAATTCATTAAGACAGGATAAGGGAAAAAAAGAATATCCAACAAAGTATTTTTACCAGTTTCTCTATATGTCGCAGAAAAGTAAAAATTGCGCCGACAAATTCAATGCGGCTGCCCACAAAATAATTGCTGATGCTGTTGAAAACAGGGATTATTCTATCGACTGCCTGCATCTGTTAATGCTTTATGATTGGATGGCAGACATAGAATTGAATAAAATGGAGTTTCCCACAGAATACAGCAAATATTTTCCATACTCCGGGCTGGTCAGGGTTAGAAAACAGAATATAACCTATTCTCTTATTGAAAAAGAAAAAAACTTTCTGTTCTTTCAGAACAATGCCACAAGGCTGGGAATGAAAATTGGTGTGAGTTACTTTCAGCACAGAAATTTTATAGCAGAGAAAATTGAACATAAAGAAAATACTTATATAATGAAATTTAAAGCCGATGGCTGGTATTACATGCCTTTTAAAGAAAAGCCCGAAACCTCCGACTGGTGGCAAATGGATAATGAAAGCAGGGAATTATATATAAACAGTTTCACTGAAATTGTTGTGGAAGTAACCGACATTCCGAATGGAATTGAAGTGCGTATAAAAACCAACGGCATAGACAGGATTCCTGTAAGGGTAGAAATAAGCCTTCCGGTTGGAGGAAAGCTATATTCTGAAAATTTCATAACCGAAACAACAGGGAATGGCCAAATGATATTAAAAGATGGTGAGGTTCTTTTTACTAAGGACAATGATGAGCTTATTATATCGGGCGGGTTTGCTTCCCACGAATTTATAAGGGGCGGATATTCTGAAGACTCGGCCAATGATATGAGTTACATTCTATACATGACCGATTACACAAATTTTGATCATGCAATAACAATTAAAGTAAAATAAAAGACTGTAAAATTAAAAAATACCCGGTTACTGCACCGGGTATTTTTTATGAAGAATTTTCTGATGCTTGTATGATTACTTTTAATTTATCTTCTATTAGTCTTGGTATTTCATTGTATAATGTTTCCCAATCGGTAAAAATATCATCGCTTAACTCATACTTTCTATATTTCATTGAAGGTCTGAATCTGAACTGTTTCAGATAATCCCCCACCATTTTGTTGATATTTTCATTCGTATTGCATCGGTTTTTTAAGATGGACGTAATTAATAACCCCTCACTACCCGCCTTTTCATAAGTTACTTTCTCAAAGTCCGGTATCAGTTCAAACAGCTGTGCAATCGGAGAAAAGGCATGTTTTCCCGGTTGAGAGTATAACCTTACATGGGTATTACCCTCAAGATTGCTTCTATCTTTCAATAAACCCTTTATGTACTTACCATGAAAACTTGCTTCACAATCAGCAATCCGGTCGGTATGATCCACATATACCCATACATGCTCAAGCTCAAATAAATGCTGAATATCAAAATCCCAATATATTGCATATTCAATAACATATTTAATGTCCTCGGTGTTAAGCAAGATTTCTCTTCTAAAAGATGGTGATGGCCCGGATTCTGTAAATATTGTGCAGCCTATTTTTATGGGGTAAAAAGGCTCTCTTTCATCAAAATAAATATTGGGAGCATACCTTTTAACTAGTTCCATGTCCATGTTATCACTTCCCGCTACTAATAAGATACTCAACCAGCATTAAAAATGTCAATCCCTGCCCGTAAGCAGTCAGCAAACATGGTATATTTCCGGTTGGTTTAATACACCGGCATACTTTATTCAGCAGTATAAAGCCAAATATGGATACACACCCAACCGTTTCAGAAAGCAAAAAAACATTTTAAATCAAATCAATAATGCCGTGCCAAACTCAGACAAGCTGTGAAAACCTGTCCGAGTTCACGGTGGCCGGCACAAATCAAGTACTTTATGATTTTATTTTAAGCCTTACAGTTTTTATTTCAAAGGGTCTGAAAATCAACTGAATACATTTTTGGACAATATCAATTTCTCTTTCTGTTTCCTCCAGCATATTTGTTTCCCAGGCTTTTTCAAGCGGAAAAACTGTGTTTAAATTACAAACTGTTGTAGCTCCTGTGCTTTGATAAAGTCTCAGAATAATATCTTCCGACCTGTCTTCTGCAAGTTTTACAGTTTCTATTATTATATCCCTCTGATCAACACTGAAGAGGCGCATTTCACCTGCATCTCCTTCAATTATACAAACAGGTGAATTCAAATTGTAGGCTTCTCTTATTACATCACTGTCATGGAAATTTCCGTTCCATAAGTAAAATGAGTATGTAAACTCATGTATTCCCCTGTCGGCAGTCATATCAGGTACTAAGGGTGCTTTTAACAGTGTAAGGTTAATGCTGCCCTCCGATACATTCACACCATATTTACAATCATTTAATATGGCGAAACCTCTTTTCCCTTCTGCAACTGCTGTCCATTTATGATTGCATACTTCAAATCTGTCGGCATCATATTGCCTTGATTTATGATTAGGCCTTTTAACATATCCAAACTGAATTTCATGAAGGGCTTCATTGGCGTGGATATTTGTTGAGAAATTCACCTTTAGTAATTTATGGTCCTCCCTCCAGTCTATCTTTGTTTTAAAATCCACCCTTCTGCTTTTGCTTCTTAAAGTTATTTCCTGTATCATGTCAGAGTTATTCAGTTTTCTACGAACCCGGATTGCAGCCTGGAGGCTACCCTGATATAAAACTTGGATTTCGGCATTATTATCCAAAGGAACAGGAAGGCTCTCATACATACTGTCTATATCCCATGCATCGTAATGGGAAGTAATATCCCGGTACATTCTGAAATCATTGCATAAGCCTTTTACAGCTTCAATACCTGTTTCCTTGTCTATAATACTGCATATTTGTCCTGCTTCATTAAATGTTACACGCAATACTTCATTTTCAAGGAAATATTCTCCCGCTTTCACATTGATCTCACTTTGAACGGTTTCATTTACGGGTTCAATGGTTGTCCAACCACATGCAGGAACTCTTACATTTGTATAACAGGTTCCGGATATATTTTGAACGGGCATTATATTACCCTGCTGTGATTTTACCGATTTAGCCTGCGCCGGTAAGGGTATAAATTCTTCCCTGTCCCAGGAAAGGGAATTAAAAACAGTCAATTTATTGCTTTTTTCTGATATAACCGATATGGCCTTACTGTTTAGGCCTTTAGCTTTTTTTAATACCATTTCATAATCTGCACAAGCTTCTTCGTGCACTCTCTTAATAGACGTTCCCGGAAGAATATCATGGAACTGGTTGAAAAGCACTGTTTCCCACAAAGACTCCAGATCATCGTATGGATATTCATATCCTTTAATTTTATTTGCTGCTGCCAGCCAAAATTCACATTCTCTTAACGCAAATTCGGATTTCCTGTTTCCCTTCTTTGTTTTTGCCTGTGTTGTATAGGTACCCCTATGTGCCTGGAAATATAATTCACCGACATACCTGTTTTCAGGCAGCTTATTATTTTCTATGTCTTCAAAAAATTCATTTGGGTGACTCATTTTTGTTCTTGGTACACCTTCAAGATCCTTAAGTCTCTTCGCATATTCAATATGATATCTTGTGGGACCACCGCCACCATCTCCAAAACCAAAGGGAAAAATAAAAGTTGAAATGTCTTCCTGTTGATTTCTGTCCTGTTCCCAACGCTGTATTATCATTTCAGGATCAATATGAGAGTTGTTTTTCTTATGTATGTGGGAAAGAATCCGTGTTCCGTCAATTCCTTCCCAGATAAATATATTGTATGGGAAAGGATCTGCTTCATAATAGTTTCTGACAATCTTTTGAGTGGAGAAATACTTAATCCCGCAACCTGTTGCAATTTGCGGAAGCGCAGCTGAAAATCCAAAGGTATCAGGAAGCCATAAAAGCTTACTGTCTATACCAAACTCTTCCTTAAAAAATCTCTTGCCGTAAACAAACTGGCGTATCAGGCTTTCACCCGAAGGCAGGTTGGTATCGGCTTCAACCCACATACCTCCTTCAGGCATAATCTGGCCATTTCTTACCTTTTCCAAAATACGTTTATATAATTTCGGGTAGTGCTTTTTTATTATAGTAAATATAGGAGGCTGGGATATAAAGAATTTGTAATCGGGATATTCATCCATTAATGCCAACTGGGTTGAGAGCGTCCTGCCTGCTTTTCTCTTGGTTTCATTTATGGTCCAGAGCCATGCAAGATCCAGATGGGATTGACCGAAAATGTACATAAGGGGTGCTGTTGTTCCGTTAACACACTGAAGAAGCGGTTTAAACCTTTCTCTGCACAATCTGAAACTTTGAACTCTTTTTTCATAAGGCTGCTCAAAGTCCACAATCAATGTAAAATCACGAAGTGCCTTTGATAATTCCTGGGCACGTAAGGATTTACTGTCTATACTGATTAAAACCTTGTACAAAGTACTTACATCTATAAACAGTTGAAAAGCATCTTCGTCCCATATTCCGAAAGTACTCTCGCCTATCATGGCTTGTGTTTTACCGGGCTCGGGAATAGCTATTCTGCCCGGCGGGGTGGGGCCAATATTTTCAATGCGCGGTCCATGGCCTGCGTAGCTTTCTATTACTATGTCATATACTTCTCCCGGTACCCCCGACTTTGTAATAGTTATTTCTTCATGGGCATGATCTATTGAACCCGCATTTTCACCATTTACAAAAACAATGCCTTCAGCACCCGTATCAACCTTTACAACAATACGCCTGCCAAGGGCCTCATTGGGTAGGGTTATAGCCCCTTTAAACCATCCATATTCCCATTTTGCTCCCCATTTTGTTCCCGATGGCATTGGAGAGAATGTTTTTTTTACAGCCTCGTCATAAGTTAAAAAATCCATGGTTGTAAAGCCCGATAGCTCAATAATTCCAAGCTCAATATAAAAATGGTTCAACAACTCAATCATCCATGACTTTATTCTGCTTCCCCATTCTTTGCTAAAAGGTAAATCCGATGACCCAAATAAATACTTAAGGACTTCGCCGTTAATTTTCTTATTTTTCATACCCTCACTCCTTTACAAGGCCAGTGATACAATAAATAAACCTGCGAAACCATATGTACAACGATTTGCAGGCATTCAAAATTTACAGTTCAACCTTTACAGGTTTTCCTGTCATAAATGATTCTTTCGCTGCTTTTGCGATTAAAACCGAGTTAAGACCATCCGAACCGTCCACGGGCGGTTTTCTGTTATTTAAGATACTGTCAATGAACTCTCCAATTTCAATAATAAAGGATTCTTTATACCTTTCAAGGAAGAAGTATTTGGGCTTCTCAGCCCACACTCCGGTTTCATTGCTTAATACAGCCAAAGACTCTGTTTCATTTGAAACGGTTACACAGCCCTTGGATCCAAACACCTCTATACGCTGGTCATAGCCATAAACAGCTTTTCTGCTGTTGTCTATTATTCCAATAGCCCCATTTCTGAATTTTAATATTACCGCAGCTGTGTCTATGTCTCCAAACTCACCTATTGACCTGTCAATCATTACAGATCCTGTTGCATACACTTCAGTTACTTCGCTGCCTGACAAATATCGCACCATATCAAAATCATGAATGGTCATGTCCATAAAAATACCTCCGGACACTTTAATATACTCGGGGGTGGGAGGTGCAGGATCTCTTGATGTAATCTTAATAATATGTATGTCCCCAACCTTCCCCTCCCTTACAGTATTAAAAGCCTTCCTGAAATTTTTGTCAAATCGCCTGTTAAAACCCACCTGGAAAATCACACCTGCCTGTTCAACGTGATTCAGTACTTCCCTTATTATGTCAGGATCCATATCTACAGGTTTTTCACAGAATATATGCTTACCGGCTTTTGCGGCTTCAATTGAAATTTGAGCGTGGGTATCGGTTGGAGAGCATATTAAAACTGCATCAATCCCGGGATCATTTAATATGTCCGTATAGTTCCCTGTTATATTTTCAATACCAAGGCTGCCTGCCCAATCGGCAAGGCTTTCATAATAAAGATCTGAGACAGATTTCAGTTTCACATTTCTGTAACAGGATACAATATTCTCTGCGTGCAGCCGGCCTATCCTTCCGGCTCCTATTATACCTAAATTTAACCTTTTCTTCGACATGTTAACCTCCGTTACCAAGGGATTTTATATATCTCAGGCCATCAATCGAGGCATGTTCCGGTTCAGGCCATGGCAAACACTCCAAGGCTATGTACTTGTCGTAACCTATATCATTTAGTGTTTTTAATATCCCGGCAAAATCTATGTGCCCGGCGCCAGGTCTTTTCCTGTTGCTGTCTGCAAAATGCATATGCCCAAGCACTTCCCTGCATTCCCTGATACTGTCGTACATGCCTGTTTTCCCAAACTCTTCAATATTCATATGAAATGTATCGAGCAGCATTTTTAGTTTGCTGCTTCCTAAAGATTTAAGAAAATCCCGCATTTCGATTGAAGTATTGTGAAAGTTACTTTCATACCTGTTAACCGGTTCTATAAGAAGTGTCACATCTCTTTTCTCAGCATAGTGGGCCAATGCCATCAAAGATTCCCTGTAATTTTTTAAAGCTGATTCTGTTTCACCGGCATCGGGCAATCTGCCTCTCATTGAACCTATTATGACAGCACATTTAAAAAAGGATGCAAGATCTATATGCTCTTTAAGCCTTTCAATCGCATCCTTTCGTTTACTTTCATCGGAATTTGTAAGATAAAGCCGATCAAAGGTATATCCCATGCCGGTTCCGATGGTAGATACCGCAATACTGTTTTTATCACAGATTTCCTTTACCAACACCCTGTCTATATCCTGCGCCTTTCTAAGGTGTAGTTCAACTGCGTCAAAACCGTTTTTTGCACAGGTTTCAATTGATTCTATAATATTACCTTTAAAGAGGTAAGGCATTGATTCTGTACCACCACTTGCTATTGTAGCACTATACTTTATCATAACTCCTCCTGAATTCTTTTACACAGCTGTGAAACAAAGTTTATAACCTGACAGGATTAAAGCTTCTGCCTGTTAAGATTTTACTTGCAACACCAATCATGTAAAATCTTCGTGAGATTCATGTGAAGCATCCGAATCTCACGAAGGAATAAAACCAGTGGCCACTATAACTTGGTAAATACTCCCATTGGTGGTAACTCATAAACAGATTTCCAGCCTTCACTTAAAGGTTCCCTCAGGAACGGTTCCATTTCCTTTTCGGTGCGCAGAGTTGTTTTTTCTACAGGTGGGACCGTTCCGGCAGGAAATGCCTCAAGTATCTGGTCATGGACCAAAGTCAGGTATTTCAGTATTGCGGCTATAGGCCTTTTGGCTTTTTCTGCTGTTGCCAGTGAAGGTTTTCCAACAACACCTTCGGGTGTTGCAGCCCTTTCTATTGCAGCATGGCCCTCACCTTCAGACCAGCGGTGAGGTCTTCTGAAAGGTTCCACCGATCTGTCAAAATGCCCGTCGGGAAGAAAGCTTTCGCCCTCTGCATCCTGAACAACAGACATATCGACCATATCCTTAAACATTAAAAGAGCAACCGATGTTTCAGCTTCGTCTGCATGAACAAAATGGGTTTCCATACTATCTTCTCTGTCAACCGGATAGAAGAATTCACGTACAGCCCTGTGCCAGTCAAGCACCCGGAAGATCCCCGGAAGATGGTATCTCTTCATGAACTCCTGTACTGCTGATTCAAGCATCCATAAGTGCCCGTGGTTATTAACCATAATAATTTTTCTGAACCCGTCATTCCATAGACCAAGCATCATATAAATAAGGGTTTCTTTTACAACTTCTTCGGGCATGACTACTGTACCGGGCATACCAAGATGGTGATATGGATGACCTCCGTAATTCAGTGGTGGAAAAGCCAGACTTACTTCACAACCTCTTTTGGCGGTATACCTTCTGACACCTTCAAGTATTTGGGTAACCATAAAGGTATCAAGACCGCTGTTGGCATGTAAACCATGGTTTTCTGTACACCCAATGGGCACAAACACAATGTCATTCTTTCTTCTTTTTTCTATCACCTTATGTCTTGGTGTATTCTGTATGTAGCAGCCGGCTTTCCCCAGCTCAGATTCGGATGGGATCCCGTATTCTTCAAGAATTTTATCAATTTCTTCTTTTGAAGCATCCCATATTTGCTTTTTCAGCCTTCCAACAGTATTATCTTCAAATATAATTGCCGGGTTATCTGTAAGAAGCCATTTCTTGTTCTTTTCAGACATTTAAATCCCCCTTTATTAATCCATAATACAGGTAATCTTACATTCTTTTCTGTCGGTCCTTAGCATAACAATGTTCTCAGGTACTTCGTCAAGTGTAATTTTCTTTGTAATCATGGGCAGAACATCCATTCCCGAAGCAATGCTCTGAATCACCCTTGGGAATGTGCCATCGCCTGAATGACCCTGGGCTCCTACTATCTGAGCCCGTCTTACCTGCAGTACTTCGCCTGTAACAGGCATTTTAGCATCTGCTCTGGCAACAACAACTACTGTACTGTCCAGTGTTCTTCCTTCCCATATTGCTTTTTCAATTCCCGGATACACAGCTGTAGGCAGTCCTGTCGCCTCCAGATACAGTTTAGCTCCCATTCCATCGGTTATTTCAAGAACTCTTTCGGTGAAATCTTCTTCCAGTGGATTAATAATATAATCTGCGCCCATAACTTTTCCAAGTTCAGCTCTTTCTGGCTGTGGTTCGGAAAGGATTACCCTTGCAGCACCCTGGCGCTTCAGAATTGCACATGCAGCAATTCCAATGGGGCCCCCACCGCAAATTACAACATTGTCACCCGGTTTAATCCCTCCACCTCTCTGAATTACAGCGTTATACGCTACTGAAAAAGGTTCTACCAGAGATCCGGCAAGAAAAATATCTTCTTCCGACTTATATGCTCGTTTTAACGGTTCAAGGCTCCATAATAGTTTTGCAGGCAGAACAATGTATTTTGCAAAACCACCGTTTACGTTGAAACCTATCTCGTCCAGTCTTTCACAGTGATTTGGGAATCCATCGGCACAGGGCTGGCAGCTTCCACACCACAGCATTTCTTCGGTACAGACCATTTCTCCGCCTTTATACGGCTTGTTTGTTACTTTGTCGATAGCCCCCGGACCTGCCTCAACAACAACACCAGAAAGTTCATGGCCCAAAATTGCCGGAAAACCTGTTAAACCCGGATAATAGATATATCCATCCTCATCGGGCTGTGCCATGTGCACATCACTTCCACAAATACCACAGGCCTTAACCTGAACCAATACTTCACCCGGCCCTGGCTTTGGAATATCGTACTCGCGAATCTCAATCCTCGGATTTTTCCATACCTGGCTACCAAGATATGTCTGTTTTTTGTCGATATCTTTAGGACCTAACCTGAAACCTTCTTTTGGTTCCCAGTCTGCAACAAGCGTTACACCTCTCATTTTACCTTCCATAATAAAAACCCCCTTACTTTATAATTTTATTGCAAACGTTTACAATAGAAGACAAAAAAATTTAAATTTCAGATCAGGATGATTACTGCGCACAATCCTATATTGCAAGCTTATATCCTGCTACATGTACCCCTTACTATTAAAAATGGTTCCAATATAACCTGTTTAGACTCTATGCTTCCAGAAATCAAGTCAAGAAGTATACCGGCTGACTTCTGGCCTATTTCAAATTTGGGCTGTGCAACTGTTGTAAGGTTTATTTTCGACAGCGATCCAAATTCAATGTCATCTATGCCAATTATTGAAATATCTCTCGGCACCTCATATCCGTGTTTTTCGGCAGCTTCCATTATCCCAAGAGCAATAATGTCATTTTCGGCAACAATTGCGGTTGGTACTCTTCTGTTTTTAACCATTTCAAGAAAAATCAGGTATCCGCTCTCTTTTTTAAAACTATAATCCTTTATGATATTTATGTCTGTTTCCAGTTTATGTTCGGTAAGTGCACGTTTGTAACCATTGATACGATCCAGATGTGAAGTTGTTCTGTCATGCCCTCCAATAAATGCAATGTTTCTGTGACCTAGTTTAACAAGATATTCGGTTGCAATATACCCTGCTTTAAAATCATCGATAACGACAAAACTTGAGCTGCTATCATCTATTCTGTTTCCAATGTATACTACGGGAACATCGGCCTTTTCTTTGGAAACATAATGATATGTGTCTATGGTTACAGGCGCGATAATAATCCCGTCCACCCTGCGTTCCTTAAGAATGTTAAGATATTTATGTTCATTTTGCTCATCCCAGTTTGTATTGCACAGAAAAACACAATATCCGTTCTTCCTGGCAATATCCTCCACACCTCTTGCTACTTCCGGATAAAACGGATTTGATATGTCCGGGATTAACAGGGCTATCATATTTGTATTCTTTTTAACCAGCCCTCTTGCAACAGCGTTTGGAGTATAGCCCATTTGCTTTGCTATTTTTTTAATTTTTTTCTTGGTTTTTTCATTTATATCAGGGTGATCGTTTAAAGCCCTTGAAACCGTTGCGTACGACACCCCGGCTACTTTTGCAATGTCTTTTATTGTTACAGACATTTCAATACCCTTTTTTCGTAAACGTTTAAAATTATCATACTAAACTACTAATTCTTTGTCAATCATATATAAAAAAATTTATATAAATTAAAGAAAACAACATATGACAGCAAACCGGCAATGATCACCGGCCCGTAATGCGGGTTAAAATGATTCTCCTATCAATACATTTCCGGAGGTTGTACTAATATCTACTTTGCTGTGACCTTTTCCCACAATGCCCACTAAACTTCTGTCATCGGAGGAAATAGCTTGGACAGGAAAGTCATTATAATTTATATCGCCTGAAACACTTTTTACATTCAGGGAAAACTGACTACTTTCGGGAAGCGCCAGTTTTACATCTCCTGATACGCTTTTTATTTTAATTAAGTTAAAGCCTTCCTCAAATTCTACCTTAACATTACCCGAGGTTGTTTTCAACTCACAAGAGCCATTCCTCATTTTTAGTGCTATTTTACCCGAAATTGCCTCAGATTTGACTGTTTCGGCTATAACATCCTTAATTTCGGTATCTCCGGAGGTTGATTTAAACTTCCCTTCTATGCATTCAAGTTTATCAATCCGGCTCTTTCCCGAAACAGTAGTTACTTCAAAAGTATCTGAAAAAGCAGCTTCTCCAATTAGAAAATCGCCTGAAGATGACTTTAATAACCCATTCTCTGCATTAAGTGCGTCTAACTCAACTTTACCTGAAACAGTTTTTACTGTGATATATTTTCCCTCTATGTTCTGTATCTTAATATCCCCCGAACTGTTTATTAAAGTAACATCTGCTCCCGGTAGCTTCTGTGCTGAAATATTGCCCGATGCTGTGCTGATATCTAAATTATTCAGCCAAAGTTCAGGTATAAAAACATCCAGCTTGAGATCATCGTAATAAAAGAAATTTACTGTTTGTGGGTACTTAACCCTTACAACAGCTGTCTGCCCATCCTCTTCCAATTCCAGATATGGAACAGCCTCTTTGTTAAGTGTCTTAACTTCACCATAAAGATGTGCTTTAACGCCGTCCTGTGTATGAGTATAGATATTTATATTTGTAGCAACGGCTTCTACTGAAATTTTATCCTTACCATGGGTTATGAGTTCACCCTTTTCATCTACCGTATAGCCACCTATTTCTCTGACTTTGGAAGCTGTACTTTTAAAAATACTTTCGTCAGCATCTGTAATTGCTTGGTTGTTACTGAAAATAAGAAATCCGGTAAACAAAACCAGAATCATAATAATAAAACCGATCACCGGAAGGATATTTGTACCTTTTTTATTCATTATAAGACTCCCCCCTGAAATTTTTACTGCATCCAGATTTTGAGAACTAATTACCTTTTATTTGTAACATAAATAAACCCGCCCTACAAGAGAGTTAATCCAATTCTAATGAAACTTTAATTCAGGGAAGAGTATTCCTGTTTTATTATTCCTAAATATTACTATGCTCCAATTGCATTGTATACTGGCTTGTGTAGAGCTTTGCATAGTGTCCTTTACGTGCCAGAAGATCATTGTGGGTTCCTTCCTCGATTATTTTACCGTCCCTTATCACCAGTATCCTGTCTGCTGAACGTATTGTTGAAAGCCTGTGGGCTATCATGAAACTTGTTCTGTTTTGAAGTATATTTGCTATGGCATCCTGGATTAGATGTTCGGTTTCGGTATCCACAGATGATGTTGCCTCATCAAGAACAAATATTGCAGGATCAGATATTACAGCCCGCGCAAAGGATACCAGCTGCTTTTCCCCGGTGGATAACAGTGATCCACCCTCTCCAACGGGGGTGTCGTATCCCTTTTCCATTTGCATAACAATATCGTGAAGGTTTACAAGCTTGCTGGCCCTGATTATTTCCTCATCTGTTGCATCAAGTTTCCCGTACAGTATGTTCTCTTTAATTGTTCCACTGAAAAGATGCGGTGTCTGAAGAACATATCCGAGGTTTGAATGCAGCCACATCATGGGCATTTTGGTATAATCATACCCGTCTATTAAAATTCTGCCCCCGGTTGGCTCGTAAAACCTGCATGCAAGGTTCACAATCGTACTCTTTCCAGAGCCCGTATCGCCTACAAGAGCAATTTTTTCACCGGCTTTTACAGTCAGGTTAAAATTCTCCAACACCTTTTCACCGGTTTTATACGCAAAGGAAACATTCTCGAAGATTATATTTCCTTTTATTTTAGGCCAGTTTTTCCTGTCATTAAGCCGGTTTTTGGCAAGTTCCTCAGTGTTATCCATTATATCCGGCTTTGTCTCAAGTAATGACATTATTCTCTCTGCTGAGGCCTGAGCAGACTGCAGGTCTGTAAAAATTCTTGCCATATCCCTTATAGGAAAGAAAAATTGTATTGCATAGTTAATAAATGCTGCAAGAGTACCATAACTTAATGTCTCAAGCATTAACCTGTTTCCGCCTTGCCAGATTACAATACTTGCCGCTGTGCTTCCCAAAAGAGCTACAATTGGCATGTATATTGCTGCAAATGTTGCAGCACTTATGGACTTGCGGTTCATTTCAAGGGTGATCTTTTTAAAATCATTTAAATTGCCTTCCTCCCGAACAAGGGTCTTAGTTGTTTTAACGCCCTGAATTCCTTCATTAAATGCTGCAGTAATAAGAGAATTTGTTTTACGTATATCGCGGTGATGTAGAAGTATCCTTTTCTGAAAGTATATGCTTACCAGAAAAAGTACCGGGATCACAATGAAGGTCAGTAATGCAAGCTTCCATTCCAAAACCAGCATTACAATACTTGTAATAACCATCATGCAAAGACCCCAGGCAAAGTCGGTCAACCCCCACGATAATGTATGACCAAGCCTCCATATGTCTGAAGTAAGCCTTGACATCATCCATCCCACAGGAGTTGTATCATAATATGAAAAGGACAATTCCTGAAGATGCTCAAATCCGTCCTTTCTTATATCATAACATATCCCTGTTTCAATATACCCGGCATATGAAATCATAACTTTTATTATTATTGCCTGAATAACCACAACCAAAGCATAGATAACAAAAAACAAAACAGTGCCCGATGTATTATGCACAACAATAAAATTATCTATGGCATACCTTTGCATCAGGGGAATTACTGCATCAATCCCGGCTAACATTGCCATAAAAACGCTAAGCATTATCAGTTTATTTCTATAAGGTTTTGCATACCGAATAAGTTTTCTCCAAAGATCTATATTAAGACCTTTTGAAAAGACTTCTTCCTGAAAGCTATTATTCATTAACAGTTCGCCCCTTCCTGTTCCTCTTCAAGTGAACTTTGGATGGCCCAAATCCGTGAATACAAACCTTCTTCACGTATCAGTTCTTCATGGGTACCCATCTGGATGATCCTGCCTTTGTCCAGCACCACAATAAAATCAGCCTGTGCTAATGTGTTTATTCTGTGAGAAATTATAAATGTAGTAACTCCCTTACTACGTTCCTTAAGAGCCTGGCGAATCATTATATCGGTTTCCATATCAACCGCGCTTAAGGAATCGTCAAAGATGAGTACAGGATGATTCTTTAATACCGTGCGTGCAATTGCAACACGTTGAACCTGCCCACCCGAAAGAGTTACACCCCTTTCACCCACAAGAGTTTCATACCCTTTTTCAAAGGAGACTATGGTATCATGGATGGCAGCAATTTTAGCAGCCCCTTCTATTTCACTCATACTGGCATCAGGTCTGGCAAGTCTGATATTATCCAGTACAGTCTTTGAAAAAAGGAACGGTTCCTGAAGCACTATTCCAATGTGACTTCTAAGCCACTTTTTATCAATATCTTTCAGCTCATATCCATCAATCTTTATAGAGCCTTTCTGGTAATCAAAAAGCCTTAGTAATAAATGCATCAGGGAAGATTTTCCGCATCCCGTTGGACCCAGTATCCCAACAGTTTGACCCTGCTTAACTTCAAAGGAAATGTCCTTTAAAGGATTTGTTCCATCAGGGTACTGGAAGCTTACATTTTTAAATTCTATATTACCCTTGATCTCAGGTGTAAGACCCTGTGTAAATTTAGGTTCTGCAGATTTATCAAGTATTTCAATTATTCTGTCAAAAGCCACAAATGCCTGGCCCATATCTGAAATAACTCTTCCTAGCTGTCTGATAGGCCATATAAGGTTTCTTATGTATGTTATGAAAAGAATAACAGTTCCAAGGGTAATTCTACCGCTTGCGGCCCAGCTTACCGAAATAAAAAGTACCAGCATTGCCTGGGTCATGCACAAAAGATCAGACATTGACCAGTACCAGGCTAACAACTCGTTAAGTTTTCTTATTTTTTCCCTATGGTTTTCATTTTTTACCTTAAACTTATCAATCTCATATGATTGTCTTCCAAAGGCTCTTACAACACGTACCCCTGTTAAGTTTTCCTGAAGCGTTGCATGAAGTTCTGAATCTGCTTCCTCAACTTCAAGAAAGGTATTCTTTACTTTTGTAAAGAATATGATTGAGGCCAGGAAAATAAAAGGTACTACGCATAAAGAGTATAGTGTCAGTTCACCGTTTAATCGGGTCATTACTATAAGTGTAATTGTTACTGTGAATAATATTTCACCAACCTGTGTAACCTGATTGGCCATAAATTTCCGCATTGTTTCCACATCAGCAGTACACCTTTGCGTAAGATCCCCTGTTTGTGATTTGACATGCTCATGGTATTCCATATGCTGGAGATGATCATACAAAGTGTCGCGGATATTCTTTGTAGCGTTTTCAGTACTTATTGCAAACCAACGGTTTTTTGTATATTGAAAAATACCTGTAAAGAACGTGAGTAAAACAAACATCAAACCCAGTACCCAGATATTTTCCCTCAGAGCATCCCTTCCACCAAAGTCTGAAACCAATTTCATAAGCCAGCCCGGCAGATCCATAGGTTCATTACCTATAACCGAATCCACGGTGAAACTTATTACCATCGGACTTATAATTGAAAACACAACTGCTATCCCTGAAAAAATAATGGCTGTGATGTATCGAAGTAAATCTTTCCTTATAAACCGCATTAAAATTCTAAATTTTTTCATAAAAATCCCCCTGCTGTCCAAAACAAATTTGAACAAAAGAAATTACAAGCTAATAAAGGCCACAGATTCTTAATGAACCTGCAGCCTTTTGCTCAAAAAAAATGCTAAAGAAAGAGCACACTCACGGATTGCAGGTTTATTTCATAATCATGGCCTACCATATATAACGCTTTATTGATATGAAAGAAATTTGGCATGGTGAGACCTCCTTTTAATTGCCACTCTTTATAATATTACCCTCACTTTGATTTAATGTAAAGAGAAAGAATGATTATAGATCTAATATTACAATATAATTACATGTTGGCATAAAAACGAACTATTTTTGCTAATATTAGTCTAATCCAGTGAGAAATAAAAAGGAGTTGATACCATGAAAAAATTTACATTATTAATTTTCTCGTTAATGCTTTTTATATCAACATTTTCATTTAATGTTTCTGCCATGCAGGAAGTTTCACTGTTTTTAAACAACGAAACGGTTGAAATGGTTTCACCGCCGGTATTTAAAAATCAAAGGACAATGGTAACTCTGGATTCGGATTTTTTTACAAAAGCAGGTGCTGTAACAAAATTTGATAAAGAAACAGAAACCATAACATTAGATGGAATATATTCAACTGTGGAATTTACAATCGGAGAAAAAAGTGCCTCTGTATACAGAAAATACGATTTAACAGGGATACCCGAAACAGTTGAAATGGATGTAGCTCCGTTCATACTTGATGATGTGGTTTATCTTCCATTGCGTTTTGCAGCTGAAGGCCTTGGGGCACTGGTGGAATGGGATGGGGAAAGAAAATCTGTCCTGGTTACTTTTGAAGAGGACATAATGGTCATTCCCGTTGAACGGCCGGCAGATTACAAAGAAATTAACCTTTCAGAATTATCAGAAGAAGATGAGCTGTATTCATGGGTTATGGAAAACAGAAGCAACGCAGGATTTTACCATAAAGCCGTGAATAATACTGACTATATCTTAATCTGTGCCGGTGAAAAACCAACCGGAGGATATTCAATAGAAATCAACAGTGTTACTCTTGTTCATCCCGAAAGAGTTTATATAGTGGCTGAATTAATTAAACCATCTCCGGATATGGATGTCACAACGGCATTAACCTATCCATCCAGGCTGATAGCTATTGAAAGTGGTGGCAAACTTATTGTTGATGGTATTATTATTGGTTCTCCTGACAATAACGCCGTAGAAATTCAGTTTGAAACAGTAAGCCTTGAAGAAATTGCAGCCGATGAAGAACTGTCTGCCTGGGTAGATAGGCTCTATAAACAGGCAGGTATTCACTATAAACATAAAGATGATTATGTATATGCCCTAATAGCAGCAGGACAAAAAAATACAGGCGGTTATTCTGTAACAGTTGATAGGGCAGTGAAAGAAGAGTCGGGCGATATTTACATCTATGCAACTGTACTAAGCCCCGATCCTGATATGATGGTAATTCAGGTAATAACCTGGCCATATACCGTCGTAAGGTTCGAAGGGACCGGCACAGGAGAAGTCCTCGGAGAAATACATGGTTCCAATCCAATTAAAGATATTATTGATTTCGAATAATTACTTTATAAAAAAGGCGGTGGGGTGATCCCCATCGCCTTTTATTTCCTATGTAGCCTGTTTTCAACCATTGCATAAACAACAGGAATGATAACAAGGGTTAATAAGGTGGATACTGCCAATCCTGAAGCAAGGGATATGGACATTGGTGTAAACAGGTTACTGCCTGACATGATTAACGGAACCAGTCCCACCAGCGTAGTTATTGTTGTAAGCATAATGGGTCTGAAACGTCGTACAACAGCGTCAATACATGCATCTTCAACATCTTTACCCGTAGTTCTCAGATAATTGATATGATCTACCAATACGATCGCATTGTTTATAACAACCCCAAATAAACTTACCATGCCAAGGAAGGATGTGAATGACAGCGGCTGCCCGAACAAATACAAACCTATTATAGACCCTATTGAAGACAGGGGGATGGTGACCATGATTATAAACGGCTGCGAGAAATTCCCAAATTCTATGAGTAAAAGAAGATATATTATGAAAACAGCCATTATTCCCAACACACCGATATTTCCGAAGTACTTAAATATGGATTCTCTTTCACCGTCAAAAATCACCCTGGCCTCTCCTAGATCAGTATTTTCAAGTTCTCCTTCAACCTGTTTCTGAATATCAACAGAACTGTAGCCCTTCATTACATCACTGTATACCGTTATGGCGGGAACTCGGTCATATTTTTTGATTTTTGAAATTTTCGCCTTCAAACCTATTTCCGATACCTGTTTTAAAAGGGTCTTACTTCCGGTTATTGAGGACTTTACTACAAAGTTTTTCAAATCGTCAATATTATCTATATCGGATATTACCTTCACCGGAATCTGTTTACCAACTGAATATTTATTAAGCTGGGAACCCAGGTTCAGGTTTCCGGTATTTCTGCCCATAAGTGCTATATTCAGTTCCTTTTGAAGGTCGTAATTTGTAAGTCCCATCCTTAAAGTTTCGTCAGAATCTATATCAATATAATAATCATAAACATTATCGCTGTGGTCGTCCCTGATATTAAAGGTTCCGTTAACCGACTTCAATATGTTTTTTACCTCTTCCGTAATCCTTACAAGTTCATCCTGATTCTGCCCCAACACCCTTATTCTTACAGGTGCACCGATTGGTTCACCCTGTTCAAGGAGCTTTATTGTAGCAGTCCCCATGGCTGTCTCGCTGTCTAATATATTTTGCAGGTAAGATGCAAATTCCTCGTTGGTTTTAAACCTTTCACCCTTACCCAGATCAACAGTGAACACCATCTGGGCATAGTCCTGGGCTTGCATTGCCGGAGGCATTGAATAATATAGTTTTGGGAGCCCATCCCCAATTGCAACTGTGTACCCTGTAACCTCGGGCTGTTGGGTAATGATATTGGCCACGTGATCTGCCAACTGCTCTGTTTTATTTACGTCATTCCCATGTTCATGCTGAATGTCGATAAGGATTTTATTTGTGTCGGCCTTGGGGAAAAACTGAAGGCCAAGAATACCAACAAGCCAAACTGCCAATGCCAGTAAAACCATAGTAAAAAACATGGTGACCTTTTTCCTTCTCAACGCATTTCTTAACAGGTTTTCAAAAAATGTTCTAACCCTGTGCCTTTTCTCCCTGTCCCCGGACGGCTTAAAGAAGACATAAGCCATTACAGGGGATATAAAAACAGCGGCAATATACGATGCAGACAGGGATATGATTACAATCTGCGGAACGCTGCGGATGAACTCCCCTGCCATTCCCGAAAGCAATAACAGCGGAAGAAAAGCCCCTACTGTTGTTAATGTTGACATAAGAACCGGAATTGCAACTTCTTTCGCACCTTCAACACAGGCTTTCAGCCTTTCTTCTCCATTGTCAATTCTTACCTGTATGGCATCACTTACAACAATTGCATTATCAACAAGCATACCCAGAGCAATAATCAGCGCCGCAATTGAAATCTGGTGGATAT
Source organism: Clostridiaceae bacterium (assembly GCA_012521105.1). GTDB lineage: Bacteria > Bacillota > Clostridia > DSM-8532 > DSM-8532 > Thermoclostridium. The sequence continues at coordinate 3,336 of JAAYNA010000107.1, read as the reverse complement.
CAATTCCCATTATCCTCATTGCAATAAAAGTGATTAAAATTGAAAGCGGGATTGAGGTTGAAACCAGAATTGCATTTCTAAAACCCATTCCGACAAAAACAACAATAATAACGAAAATAACGCCTTCAATTAAATTTATTATAAAATCATCAACTGCATTTTTCACATCATCGGGCTGATATAAAACTTTATTGAAATTTAAATCATCGGGCAACTCTTCCCTGAATGTATTAATGCGTTTTTCAACTTCCCTGCCTATTATAATAACATTGCGTTCTCCCTGAAAATAACCTGTCAATAATACTGCATTTTCACCATTCGTCTTAATTTTATAGTTTGAATCCTGAAGTTTATAATAGACATCTGCTATGTCCTTAACCCTGACAACACTTCCGCTTTCGGTAGATGTTAACAGAACAATATTTTCTATATCGGCTATTGTTGATAAATTTCCCCCCAGTGTAACATTAAGCTTACTTTTATCATCCTCAAGGGAGCCTAACGGAATTTCCATAATTTGTGCCTGTATTACATTTGCCACGTCCTCAAGGGACAACGGCAAGGTGTTTAATTTACGGGTGTCAATTTCAACACAGACTTCGTTTTCCTGTTCTCCAATTACTTCAAGCCTTGTGATACCGTCTATATCAATGAGCCTGTCTTTCAGTTTTTCAGCAAAGGATGCAAGTTCGCTGTATGAATAATCAGGCCCCGACAGGCTGATAATCATTCCGGCAGTCTGATACAAATCGGTATTAATATTTATAACTTCACATTCCTCGGGAAGTTCTGCCTGAACTTCGTCCATTTTCTGTCTTAACTGGTTCCACGCCTTGTCTGTATCGGTACCCGCTTCCAATTCCAGAATAACCACAGATAAATTATTCTGCGATGTAGAGTTCACCGTTTTAAAACCTGTTACTTCCATTACCTTGTCTTCTATTTTACGCGTAACAAGGCGCTCCACATCCTCCGATGACGCCCCCGGATATACTGTTGTTATCAAAGCCACTGTAACGCTAATGTCGGGAGATTCCTGTTTTGGAATAATATAATAACTGTACGATCCGAAAACTAAAGCCAGAATTATGGCAAATAATGTGATTTTCCTCTTTTTTATAACCAACTCAATTATCCGTGCCATAGTCCACCTCTTTTACGGTAACCCGGTCACCTGCGCTTATCCGCCCTATACCTGATGTAACCAGCAAATCACCGCTGACTAACCCGGTTACCCTGGCATTAAAGTTGTCTATTTCTTCAATTGTAATGTTTTTTCTGACCACCCTGTTCTGTGAAACGGTAAATACATAATCAACACCATCGTTTAGAATTGCTGAAATGGGAATAAAAACCCCCTTTATTTTTCCTAAAGAAAAGTGCACTGTAACTGTTGCACCAAAGGGTTCATCCAGTTCGCCCGACTCTATTTCAACATTGTATAAACCCGTTGCGGTATCGGGAAAATCTGAAATATGTCTGATTTTGGACTCAAACATCCTGTCTTCCTTTTCTATTGTAACATCTGTTTCCAGTGTGATGTTTTTTAACTCCTTTTCAGGTACACCCACATGTACAACCCTGTCTTCGTTACAAAGAACCATTACCGGATAACCCGCACCTGCCATTTCTCCTTCTTCACATAAAACATCAAGCACAATTCCGTCAATGGGAGACTTTAAAGTTGCTTCATTTAATTGAGATTTTCTGTAATTGTACTCGGTCTTTGCACTTTCCACCTGGGCAGAAAGTGCCTTTATTTCTTCGTATCTTGCTCCTTTCTGCACCTGGGCCTGTATTTCCTTAGCAAGCTTCAGATCGGATTCCCTTATTTTAACCTCAAGCTCTGCCTGTTCGTAAGCCTGTTTTGTTGCAGTGCCTTTTTGATATAATTCTTTTACTTCATCGAATCTGTCCAATGCATATTTATACGCATCTTCAGCCTTTACAGCATTAAGTCTTGCCTGCTCTATATCTTCCTCAGTCGCACCGTTAGAAGCCTTTTCATATTGCGCCAGTACCATTTCCAGCTGGGATTTCGCAAGATTTTCAGCATATATCAAATCTGTCTTTTCCAGTGAGACTAAAACATCCCCTTTTTTCACACTATCGCCTTTATCAACCCGGACACTTTCAACCCTTCCCCCTGTTTTAAAGGAAAGTTTTACTGTTTTGCCGGGCTGCACCGTTCCAATATACCGGGAAGCATGCTGCCTCTCTAATTCTGAAACCTGGTATACACCTACCGGAATCACTTTTTCTGTTTTCTGTTCGGGTTCCCTTTCCGAACAGGCTGTAGCGAAGAATAATAAGCTTGCCGTAAAGAACATTAAAAAGCGTCTTCCCATAACCAGTACCCCATTTCATTCAGTTTTTATAGCTACAAAAATAAGGATCTGCCATACAAGCAGCGTTCAATTATCTTCATTAGTAAACAATAATAAACAAGTGTTCATTTTTGCAGTAAAAAAATTAATCCTCTGGATCAAATCTGCTGTTTAAGTGGTTAAAATAAAAATCGTTTAAGCGATAAATCATCTTTTTTAGTTTCCTGTTGTCTTCGGTTTCTGCTATAACCATTATCAGGCTTTCTAAAAAAGAACGGGCCACAATTTTTGAAAAGAAAGCTGCCTCGTCATCTTCCATACTTAGCCTTTTAAACAAACCTTCGTAAATGCGGTTTTCAATCAGTGAAATTAACTCGCTTCGGGTTTTTTCAAACCTGGTACCCTGTGTGCCTTTAAAAAGAATTAACAGTTCAAGCCTGAACTCTTTGGTAATTTGCAGTATGTAGCTGTTAATTTCGTTTCTGAAATCTTCAAAGGATTTATTCTCGCCTGCCTTTATGTAACTTTCCGAAAGGGCTATGTAATCCATAATTTTTTCATATACAGGAGAAACAACCCCTTCAAGAACACTTTCCTTGTTTTCAAAATAGCGATATACATTACCTACAGTTATGCCTGAATTTTTTGCAATATCGCGAATAGAGGCATTGTTATACCCCTTCTGGTAAAATAGCTTTTTCGCGGCTGTAAGAATATTATTGCGTACTTCATCCTTCAAAACCTGCACAATAATAAACCTCTGTTTACTTTTAAAATTATATTACCATATTTCCGCTATTAGTACAATATTTTTTGGAATAAATACAGATTCAACCTGTAGTTAGATTTTAACTGTTATACAAGGGGTTTACTTGATTTTCAGTAGATAAAAGAATGGGTTTTTCAGAATCTCTTTCTGATTTAGAGAAAGCCATTATAGAAGAAAATTTTGATAAGGCAAATGAAAAATTTACAATTTCAATGGAGATATGGGAGAAAGTCAAACCCT
>JAAYNA010000106.1 GCA_012521105.1 Clostridiaceae bacterium | reverse complement strand
TTATAGTAATATTAAACTGAGCCATGGTTCATCCTCCTCGGTTTGGTATTTGTTTAGCAACTATATTTTACCGAGGTATGAGCTTTGGCTCAACTCCTTTTTACACCATTATATAGACTTAATCGACAAAAGTGTTTTAATAAAAATTAAAGATAATAATTAACTGAAAGATTGGAAGAATCATGATGACCCATGATTTGTACTTCAATACTTAACACTTTTTAAGAAAATAACAAAAGAAATGGGTGAAATACTGTGAAAAAAAGTAACATATTTTTCTGCGTAATACTATTAGTTTTTATTTCGATTGATTATTCCTTTATTCGAATTTTACATACATAAAATTGAGGTTAAGCGGTTATAATCATGAAATGGCAAAAATGTATCGTTTCTATTTAGATTTGGACAAGACAATATCAAATGCTTTTAACATAAGTCTGAATAGTTATAAAAAGGTTGATACATTAATTGATTTTATTAAGCCTAAATACTATGATTTAGGACTTTTTAATCTACGACCGAAAATACCTCTTGAATATGGTGATACTACCCCGTCAATTTATGTGGATGAAAATAGAACAAGAGGAGTAATTTTCAAACAAAGCATTGATGGCGTATATACCTTATTTAACATAGAAAAAAGAGGAGCTTTATGGGAAATAACTGGAAGCAAAGAAGTCCAAGGTTCATATAAATGGATAAATGATTACTTTATAAAGCACCCGGAACCTTAAGGTGGCTTGGAAAAGGTGGGTAAGTAAATAAGTGAAAACAGGATGACAATCTCATGCTTGTTTTTTTCGTACGCTCAGCATGGGCGCACGAAAAAAAGGCTATGGCGAATTGACCATAGCCCGATTTTGTCAAAAGTCATATCCAATGAACGCTTTAGGCGAGCCGGATATCTCAGTTTGTTGAATGTTATTCTGCATAGGCCGGTTGCTCAATTAATGGGCAGCCTCCTACCCGATTATAATTATGCTGTTAATCGAGTAACCCTCAAAGAATTTTCGTTATTGCAACTCTTTGAAATATTCCCCGAATCTTTTGGTTAGCAATAAAAGTAGCGGATATCCCACGGCATAACATGCCAAAATCTCTCCAAGGGCTACCCAGCCCATACTTACCAGTAATGGCACATCCTGAAAGTAAAGAAACTTTAAATAACCACCAACAATTACAGCATTTGCAATAACCGGCGGTAGTGGAACAAGATAGGGGTATTTTCTCAGTTTTCTTGATAGAATTGCCGCAATCAATGTTGTTAAACTACCAAAGATCATGTCTACCGGACCAAAACCACCTATCAGGTTTGCAACCAGACAACCAACAAACAAACCAGGAATTGCAGACGGCAAAACTGCAGGAAGAACTGTTAAAGCCTCTGATACACGAAACTGAAATATACCATAGCTGTATGGCGCAATTAAGACAGTTAAAACAGTGTAGATGGCAGCGATTAATGCCGCCTGAACCACATATAAAACCTTGTTATTCATAAATAAAACCTCCGTAGTTTTGTTTTGGCACAATGGTGCCGCCCAGGATTTTGCGAACTGGACATAAAAGAAATTCTATCATTCTAACATAGTATTATCAAGTAAAAAATTATTTAGGTAATAGTTGTATGCCTGTGCTATAATAAAATTAACTATAATATTCCTTTTATATGAGATATTTTACCCAGGAGGGTTTTTTTATGAACAGGGATAGAGCTCTTGAGGAATTAAAGGCCAGACTTATAAGCAAAAGCAGATTACAGCATAGTATTGCAGTTGAGGCCATCATGAGAAAGCTCGCAAGTCATCTGCATGAGGAAATTGAGTTATGGGGGCTGACAGGTCTTCTTCATGATATTGACCTTGATATAGTGGAAGGGGATTTGAACAAGCATGGACTGGTAGCCGCTGAAATACTTGATGGTCTTAGTGTTGATCAAACAATAATATATTCTATTAAAGCCCATAACCCTCAACTTGGTTATCAAAGGAGAAGGAAGGTTGATAAAGCCTTATACAGCTGTGACCACTTGCCCAGGTTTATTGAAAAATGCGCTTTATCTGTTCCGAACAAAAAGATTTCTGATTTGAGCGTAGATTACCTTCTTGAAAAATTCCAGGAGGACGGTTTTATTAGTGATGCTAACAAAGAACAGATATTAGCCTGCAGCGAACTGGGGCTTTCACTCGAAGAATTTATTGATATTGGCCTAAAAGCCATGCAGGAAATTGAATACAATGCAAGCTAAAATTTTTGCATATTTCTTTTTATACGTTAAATGATATAGATAAATAATATGATTATAAAGCCTGCATAAAATTACATTTGAAAAAAGGATTGATATAATGCTGGAAGAAAGAAAAGAACGAATTAAAGGATTCATACATGAAAAATCCTATCATCCGCTGTCCTTTGAAGAACTTGTTGTATCACTGGATGTACCAAAGGAAGATATACCGCTTTTCAGGCAATGCCTGGATGAACTTGAGCAGGAAGGATTAATATTTAAAACAAAAAAAAACCGGTATGGAGCTCCGGAAAGAATGGGTCTTGTTGTAGGTAAATTCCAGGGCCATGAACGCGGTTTCGGCTTTGTAATACCGGACGCACCCCAGCAAGATGATTTATTCATTCAAAGTGACAGGATAAACGGAGCAATGCATGGTGATCATGTTATTGCCAGAATTACCAAATACATGTCCGATGACAGACACTCAGAAGGTGAAATTGTTAGAATTCTGTCCCGTGCAAATGATAAAATAGTTGGAACTTTTGAGAAAAGCTATTCAATAGGTTATGTTATTCCCGATCATAAAAAAATAAGAGGACATATTGTTGTTCCAATTGACAGTTCAATGGGTGCAAAACCACATCAGAAAGTCATTGTCGAGATAACCAGATACCCTGAATCTGAAAGAAATGCAGAAGGACAAATCATTGAAATACTTGGAGACGTCGATGAAAAAGGCGTAGATGTTCTCTCCATAATAAGAACATATAATATCCCTGTTGATTTTCCTGAAGAAGTAATACAGGAAGCAAAAGGCATACCGCAGGAACTGACACCTGATGATTTTGCCGGAAGGCGGGATTTGAGGGATTTAACAATGGTTACGATTGATGGTGAGGATGCAAAAGACTTGGATGATGCCGTATCCCTTGAAATAACCGAAGACCGGAATTATCGTCTGGGAGTTCATATTGCTGATGTATCTTACTATGTTAAAGAGAATTCGCCTTTAGACAGGGAGGCATTAAAAAGAGGAACCAGTGTCTATTTTCCCGACAGGGTTATACCCATGCTTCCAACCGAATTGTCCAACGGGATATGCAGCCTAAATCCTAAAGTTGATCGCCTCGCCTTTTCGGTATTCATGGAAATTAACGATAGAGGACGTGTAATAAATCATGAGATTGTAGAAAGCGTTATTAATGTTACCGAACGGATGACTTATACCGATGTGTATAAAATACTTGAAGAACAGGATCAGGAATTGATTGAAAGGTATAAGCCTTTGGTTCCAATGCTTGAGAAAATGAAGGACCTGGCATTAATATTAATGAAAAAACGTAGCCTTCGTGGTGCTATTGATTTTGATTTTCCCGAAACCAAAATTATTGTAGATGAACAGGGTAAGCCCATAGCTATTGAAAAATATGAAATGACCATTGCCAATAAGATAATAGAAGAGTTTATGCTGTTATGCAATGAGACAGTTTCAGAACATTTTTATTGGACAAATACACCCTTTGTTTACCGTATTCATGAAGATCCAGATCCAGAGAAAATCCAAAGGTTGAATGAGTTTTTGTTCAATTTCGGAGTAAGAATTAAAGGAAGTGGCAATGTTCATCCAAGAGCACTTCAGGATGTTCTTGACAAAGTTAAAGGCACACGTCAGGAACGAATTATTAGTACCATGATGCTAAGAAGCCTTCAAAAAGCAAGATACAGTGATGAGCACACCTGGCATTTTGGTTTGGCAGCAAACTATTACTCCCACTTTACAGCTCCGATAAGAAGATACCCGGATTTGATAATACACAGAATTATGAAAGAATATATCCATGGAAAGCTGGATGCAGAAAGAAATGAATATTATTCAAAGGTTCTACATGATATTACAAAGCACTGCTCCGAGAGGGAGAAAAATGCCGAGGAAGCCGAGCGTGATTATGAAGAATTCAAAAAGGCAGAGTATATGCAGGAACATATTGGAGAGAAGTTTACCGGTATTGTTTCGGGTATAACTTCTTTCGGGATGTTTGTTGAGCTTGAGAATTCAGTAGAAGGTCTGGTTAGGCTTAGCAGTATGGATGATGATTATTATATTTATGATGAAGAACGTTACTTCCTTATGGGAGAAAGAACGGGAAAAACATATCGCATAGGTGACACTGTTGAAGTTGTTGTTACCAGAGCAGATCCTCAAACCAGGCAGGTTGATTTCATGCTGTCTGTAAATGCCCACGAGTTTGAGAACTTGTTCAATGGAACTACTCATAATCATAAAAAAAAGGATAGTAGGGAAATCAGAAGAAAGAAGTCTATTGACAGGCATGTTTTAGCTCATATAACGGGCAAGAATAAAAAGCGGAAAAGATAGACATAAAAAGGTCTTCACTTACCAGAAGACAAAAGCCGTAGTATGGCAGACAGACTGAATAAGAGATGAGCACTATATGGGATGGAACGTTTCAAGGTGATTCGTTCCATCTATATTTTTACAACAAAATTAAAAGAGAACGATAAATAGGTCAATTGCAAAATTAAATTCCACAATTAATTTTGCAAAAGTTATTTCCACCTTAAGGGTTTTTGGAGTGGTATTTACTTTACAATTAAGAATATATCGAAATATAAAAAGATAAAAAATTATGCTTGACTTTTTAAGTTCTTGCAGTTAAAATAGTATTCGTCAGTCTTTTGGGCCCATTGGTCAAGAGGTTAAGACACCGCCCTTTCACGGCGGTAACGGGGGTTCGATTCCCCCATGGGTCACCATTTAAAAATTGGCCCAGTAGTTCAGATGGTTAGAACGCTAGCCTGTCACGCTAGAGGCCGAGGGTTCGAGTCCCTTCTGGGTCGCCAAACTAATAATCTATGCTGGTGTAGCTCAGTTGGTAGAGCAGCTGACTTGTAATCAGCAGGTCGGGGGTTCGAGTCCGTCCACCAGCTCCATACAAAACCCGCTAATATCAAAGGTTAGCGGGTTTTGTAATTTTATCCCCTATTTTAGGTTTTGATAAAATTGGTTCTCATTTCATAAAAAATGATTTTGGTTGGAAAAAGAGAAAGCATTTATGCTTTTCCTTCAAATTGTTGTATAACCTCTTGTGAATAATGCTTCTATCTTACCACTTGCTTCTTGGTAGGGTTTCTTGTGGAAGTGGGAATATATTTTAGTTTGTGTTCCGAGGTTTGAATGTCCTATTCGTTGTTAAGTATTAGCCAGTATAGCTGTGATATGGGTAATCTCCATTATCAAACATAAAAAATCAATAGAATTTATAAAAAATAGACCAAACGGCCTGTTTTTTAATATCATGAAAGTAAGGGAGTGCTTGTGTGCCAGTGCCCGGTTTCCATAAAGAAGGTGTTCGGCCTATTGTGCGGCGTTGAATGAGAATTGTTCATATATCAGAAACCGGAAAGGATGGTGGTAAAAAATGAAGAATAACATTGGACTGGTAGAACACAGTAAAAAAGCCCTTGCTGAAGAGTGGGGCTATGTATACGGCACGTTTGGCAAAATTCTCACTAAAGATTTACTCAATTCTAAACTTAAGCAGTACCCTGAACAAATTGAACGGTATAAAAATTACATCCTGGAAAGTTATATTGGAAAAAGAACAGTTGACTGTGTTGGTCTTATAAAGTCATTCCTCTGGTGGCATGGAGCTGATGTAGTTTATGATTCATCAACTGATGTAAGTGCAGATGGAATGTTCGAAGCAGCTGGTGAAAAAGGAAGTATTTCTGCAATTCCGGAATTACCGGGAGTGTGTGTCTGGAAAACAGGACATGTCGGGATTTATGTTGGAAACAATCAAGTGATAGATGCCAGGGGCACTTTAGATGGTGTTATTATATCACCTCTTAAGGGTTCAATCAATTGGACTCATTGGTTCAAGTGTCCATATATTCAATATATTGAGTCCATTCCTGACCGGACATGGCAAGAAATAATAGAAATGTCTACAGATCACCCTGATGAATGGAAAAAGGCTATAGAACTTATTATGAATATTGCAAATCTTGAGGGAACAGGTCAATTACAGATATTCAAGTATTTGCCTGAATTAATCAATAAAGTATATAATAATGCAGTTGATCATAATTAAGTCTTTCTGATTGCCCTGGTCCTGCCAGGGCTTTTTCAAAATTAAAGTTTGTTAAATAATTTCCATTCATTTACTTCATTGTGATATAATTATCAAGAATAAGGTTTAGATGTAAGATAATAGAACACATATGGAAGGATACGGTTACTCGATGCTCTTTTGATGGTTATAAGCAGATATACAAAAGCAATATGAATGAAGGTCAGACACCCTTTCTCATAAAACAAGCAGCCAGGATGCCAGGTCTGAAGTTTCTAAATAGAATAAATTAGTAATACAGTTTTTTTCTCTGCTTGGGGGTATATAATATGAGGACTGATACTAAAAAGATTGATAAGCGCAAGAGGTATTCATCGCGGTTCTACGGATATTTCCTTTCATATATATCCCTCTTAGTAACCATTTTGATGATTCTTGGATTTGTAGTATATAAAAATTTTATTTCAACTATGTACAATGAAGTTGAAAAATCAAATCTTTCGGCAGTGACACAGTTTATGAACGTAATAGAGCTACGTTTACGTGAAATGGAGCGCACTGCGTTAAATATCAGTCTTAATGATAATTTAAAATATTTTAGGATTAAAGATGTGGGTTATCAGACTCTGGAAGCAGTTAATGAGTTAAATAAATACAAATCAAGTAATGAATTTGTTTACGATATCGCACTTTATTACAATAACAATGATAAACAGGGCAGAATTTATACGACTACCACAAGTGCTACTCCTGATATGTTCTTTGAATATGTTTATAAATATGAAGGCTGGGGAAGGGATGATTTTTTTGATCTAATTCAATACTTAACAACTCCTGCAATGCATCCTGCAAGAAATATACTGGCTAATAATTCTGAAATTAAAAAATTAGCTACATATACCTATCCACTTGCAATAAACACTGTGCATCCATATGTTATTGTGACTTTCTATATAGAAGAATCAGTTTTGACAGACATTATGGCAAGCACGCTTGGTGAGTACAATGGCTGCGTATATATTATGGACGGACAGGGGAATCTGGTTTCTTCACTGAAAAATGATGAATCAGACTGG
>JAAYNA010000105.1 GCA_012521105.1 Clostridiaceae bacterium | reverse complement strand
TAGAAGCCATGTCTGATACTGAAGCTGAACGGATTTTGGCAGAGAAGGTTGTATATGCAGACCAGGTTCCTTCATGGAGCATCAAGTGGGTAGCCTATGCAGTGAAATATGGCTATACTTCCGGTGTCGATGCCTCCGTTGCACCAAAAGTGAAATTTGCGCCAATGCAGAAGATGGCAGCAACGGAATTCCTGGTATGGCTCATGAACATCGGCATGGGTTATAAGGTGGGTACCAACAATTCCATAGATGAGGCCAGAAACGCCGGCATCATCACCCTGACCCAGGAAATTGAGTTAAGGGTAAAAGACGCGCTCATCCGTGACGATATTGCCGGTATCCTCTATGGCGCCTGCAAGAACGGTGTATGCGCAGATGGCAGGACCTTTATTCAGTCCTTGATCGATGCAGGCTTTATTTCTGAAGTGGCCGCCATCGCCGCAGGCTTTATAGAACCCGAAGCCGAACCGGAACCTGAGCCGGAACCTGATGAACTTGAAGTTGTGCAAGTGACAACAAACAACCTGAAGCAGTTGTTTGTCGAGTTTAATCTGCCTCTCAAGGACGCAGGAGACGAGAGCAACTATATCATTGAGAACGATGACGCACAGGCTGTTATTGACGAAGATTCAAACTTCGAACTCTCGGAAGACAAGAAGACTGTAATTATTACATTGACTGAAGCTGCTGCACAACAGGAAGTCATCGATCTTACCATCAGGGATATCGAGGCTGAAAACGGCTTATGGCTTGATGAGACCACCATTGAAGACATCGAGCTGAAAGACACGACCCTTCCCAAGGCGGTTTCCGCCTCGGTGGTAGGTCAATACACCATTAAAGTTGTCTTCAGCGAGCCCATCATGATTCCTGAAGAGGGAGACGATCCGGATCAGTATTTCACCGTTGATGACGGCGATTATCTCATCGAGAAGGTTGAAAAGGTCAACAACGATACGGAGATTAATATTACCCTTTTCTCCAGCCTTGAAGAAGGCACTGTAAAGGTTGAGGCAAAACCTGCAATAAAGGATTATGCAGGATTTGGAATCACGAAGACCTCTTTCAATATCAAAGTGAAGGAAGACAAGGATGGCCCTGTTGTAGTAGGCTACAAGAATGCCAAGTCCACAGAAGTGACTCTTATCTTCAATGAAGATATAGAATTGCTCGAGGATGCTGATGCCGATGACGAGTATTCGGATGATTACCTGGAGATGTTCTATCACACCAACAAGAACAATCCTGCATCCGGCCTGAAGGTAAACGGTAAGGAGCTTACGATAGACTTTACAGACAGTAAGCTTCCTCCTGGCCGTGCATATATCTACATTGCTGAGGATGCCGTACAAGATCTGTGGGGCAACACAAACGCCAGGATCTCTTATGTGGTGGAAGTATCCAAAGACACCGAACCGGTTACGCTGCTTAAGGTGGAGCAGGAAGATGAAAGCAGCATCATACTGACCTTCAACAAGGTGCTTGATGAAGATACGGCAGAGGACATCGACAACTACACCATCCTTGACAAGAACGGTAAGACGGTTAAGGATATTATTGACGATGCTGTTCTTGGAAAGGACGGCAAGACCGTTACCATTACCTTTACGGAAGAGCTCTACGGTAACTACTCCATCGTGGTTGAGCATGTAGAAGATCTTGCGGGTAATGTCATTAAAAAGACTACAAAATCCTTCACCATGAAGGACATGACTATACCCGAAGACTTTGATGCAAGGATATACAACCCCGGTAAAAAAGGCCAGACGCTCAAGGTTAACTTCAATGACACCATGGCTACCGACGGCAGGTACTCAGTTCTGGACCTTGAAAAGTATGAAATCGTCGTTGGTTCAGGAAAGTCGTTCAACCTTTCTGACATAAAGGGCGTGACCATCAAGAGTGTTGACAACGACAGGGCAGTAGAAATCAGGATACCTTCCTATGAAGATGCGGAGAAAAAGAAGAATCCTGAAAGATATGTGGATTATTACGACTTCTCCGATACAGCCGATTACGTGAAAGGCGGCGTGTCCTACATCAGCGAGGAACTGATCATCGCCAGGGTTGCGGATGCTTCCGGCAACAAGACGGCTTCCAACCTAAACTATGTGGACATCGCTTTGTCCGGACAGTTTGGTTTGAAGAATGACAAGGATGCCGTCGCGCTGACTGATAAAAATACTATCACCATCACGCTGAATGACAAGATTACAACATATAAGTCCGGAGATTTTGAAGACGCGGTTTACTACTATAATGAAAAGACCGGAAAAGATGTTCCTGTGCGTGTCACCAGGGCCAGGCATACGGTCAACTCTGACGGCCTCAGCGTGATAACCCTCACCCTGAGCGGTTGGAACAGCACGGAGGTATCCTTTGACGGCAAGACCCTTAAAGTTAAGGTAACAAACGCTGATTCAAGAAACTCTTACGGTGAGACTGTTTATATACCTGAGACGACAGTTGTCGATAAGGCAGCTCCCGAGGTGGTCAGTGTTGTATTTATAAACAGCACTACAATTAAGGTAATTCTGTCTGAGGACATTGACAGCAAGACAGCTGCAGCCGACAGTAAGAACGGATTCTCAGTATCAGGCGGCAGCGCGCAGCTGACGAAAGCCATTGTTGACGGCAACGAAATAACCCTGATAGGAGAGAACTTAAAAAACACAACCGACGTATCCTACAATCAGGTGTTCGGTCTTGCAGACGCGGCCGGTAATGTCCTGAAATCCTTTACAATAACCGATGTTTTGGACTAAAAATGATGAAACGTTAATAAACCGGGAGGCTGGCTATGGCCGGCCTCTTTTGCTATAATATCAGTTATTATAGTCTACCAAAACGAGAACCAATCTGCAATAAATTTTACGAGAAGGTAGCATTTACCGATTTACCTACATCAAATTATTAACAGTTTCTACTTAAATACCTACCGCTTCAGCGATCCTAAATAATCACAAAAGCCATTTATGTCGGCTCCAAAGACACAAGAACTATGTAATAGGTTGTATCTAAACTTCAATCGTAAAGTTTCATCTATAACAAGTTTTTCTACACCAGCAAAAAGTTCGTTAACTGACATACCAGTAATAATGCCTGTTATACCGTCAACTATTTGTTCCCTTGCACCACAGAAATCGCAGGTAACTATAGGTTTACAAAACAGTCTGGCCTCTGCAAGAGATATACAATATCCTTCATAATTTGATGGTTGCACATAAATATCACAATCGGCCAAAAATCTATACGGATTAATAACAGACCCTAGAAAAATAACTTCATTTTCAACATGTAGCTTTTTGGCTTTCTTCATAAGCTTGTTTTTATCAGGCCCATCTCCGATTACATACCACCTTATAGAATAGTTTTTAGTTTTTAGTCGGGATGCAACTTCTATTACTTTATCAATTCCTTTCTCGTGACTAAGCCTGCCGATAGTAAGAATTCTTAAACCTGAAAAATTATCATTGTAGCTGGTACCCGATTTTGCCAAATTATATATGGTCGAAGGATTCACTATGTTATAGAAAACCTCAGTTCTGACCGAAAACTCAGGAAGCACTCTTAAAAAACTATCCTTTGATTCCTTAGAATTGCAGAAAATCTTAGCGAAGTTATTATATACCTTTTTCTGTGACAATGGGTTATAACCGGCAGTTTTGAAATCCGTATGAATGAATGCGATTTTAACCGGTGCTATGCTGCTTTGTGCCGTATACCAGGTAGCAGCGCCATCCTTATAAGCAATGGCCACATCATAAACGGTTTCTGGAATGTTGACAATTTTCTTGATAATTTTGCTACCATACTTGTGATATATGGACTTGGCAACTAGAAAGAGTTTTTTGGAGCCTAATCTGCTTAATGCGGCGGAAATGGTTCTCCGTATGGTTTCCAGTTTACCCACGGTCTCTATTTCACGTATATCAACCCAATCCGGAACATAGGGCAACAATTCGCCCTGCCTTCTGAACAACAGCAAAGTAATATGGAAGCCCTTACCCTGCATAGCATCCAGCAATGCCAGCAAGGATTTTTCCACTCCGCCAAGTACCATATCCGGTATAATAAATGCAATATGAAGTTTATTTTGATGTTGTAAAGAATAGCTACTTTTATCTGTAATCATCGGAAATAATGCCTGTATAATTCTCTATGATTCTCAATCCATAACTTCATGTCTTTTATCTGTTCTTCATAGCTTCTAATAGTGTAATTAAAATCGTTACGGGTATTTACTAGGCTTTTATCCAATATTACTTCATAATTCTCGGTAATGTATATGTCATCTCTTTCAAAAACCTTTTTAAATAAGCACAATAAGGTGTATTTATCAATCTGTGTCTGCGGCACGAGTTGGTAAAGCCCACAGATGTCTTGCTTTATCGCCGCATCAATACCGCGGGCCAATTCAATCGTTGTAATCCCGTTCCAAATTGCTTTTTTATAACCGCTTATGACGCCAGTCTGTTTCATAAACCAATTAAAAAGGCCTGTCCCATCAGGATGCATATCAGGACCTATGATGGACATCCTAAATGTCAGATCCTTTTTGTTGATGATTTCCCCAAGTGCCTTGGTTCTGTCATAAATAGTATCACCATCACGGAAATCATCTTCCTTGTATTTTCCACGCTTACCGGAAAACACGCAGTCTGTTGAAAGTTGTATGATACGGGTTTGGGATGAAGCATATCTTTTCTCCAGCCAATGGGGTAGATATGAATTAATCAGTATGGCAAGATCGGGTTGTTCTTGGGATGTACGCTGCAGGACACCAATGCAATTGACGATTATATCCGGAGAAACTTTATCAAGCCAATCGGCAAGACTGGCAAAATCACGAACGTCAATCGCGATGCTTTTTGGACCCGGCTGCTGGCTTCGGGAAACCCTGTATACATCATAACCTTGTTCTTCGAGGTAGAGCGCGATAACATGCCCCGCCATGCCAGTAGAACCCAATACCGCGACCTTCTGCATATACCTACTTCACACCCCTTTCTAGTCAGAGCTTATACCATACAGTACGATTTATATATTCCGTGTAGCTCATAATAATTCGTACGACTTTCATTGAAACAATATCAACATCATAATCATTGACGGTTTTTACCCATTTTGAGCCTTGTGATGTAACGATATCTATTGAATCCAAAATATTGTCTCTCTTAAGGCCTGTCATGATTAAAGTGCCCTCGTCCATCCCTTCGGGGCGTTCATGCGCCTGCCTGATTGTAATGGCGGGAAAATGCAGAATTGACGATTCCTCCGTAATAGTACCACTATCACTAATAACACAAAAAGCATTCATTTGCAGTTTGATATAGTCAGCAAAGGAAAGAGGTTTTAAAAATTCGATCAGTTCTGAAAAACTATAATTGCTCTTTTCCAGCAGTTTTCTTGTACGAGGATGGGTAGATACAATCATCCGTTTTTTATATTTTTGAGCTATGGCATTTAGTGAATCAACGAGATTATCAAAATTCTCCTTATAATCCACATTTTCCTCTCGGTGTATGGAGATCAAAAAGTATTCTCCCTGTTTGAGACCCAGGGTTTCCATAATCTTGGATGCTTTAATTGAGTTCTCCTGCTTGCGTAATACCTCCTTCATACTTGAACCCACCTTAATCACTGTTTCCGGGCGCAAGCCTTCCTGCAACAGGTATCGGCGGGCATGCTCAGTAATTGTCATATTAATGTCCGATAAATGATCAACTATTTTTCGGTTGATTTCTTCGGGGACACGCTGGTCAAAACAGCGATTGCCAGCTTCCATGTGAAATACTGGGATTTTGTTCCTTTTCGCGGATATCACTGCCAGACACGAATTCGTATCTCCATAGATCAATACCGCATCAGGCTTTTCTTTTCTCATCAGTTCATCGGATCTGATAATAACATTACCAATTGTTTCGGCCGCTGTATTGCCTGCCGCGTTCAAAAAATAATCAGGTTTACGGATCCCCATTTCATTGAAAAAAATCTCATTAAGCTCGTAGTCGTAATTCTGTCCGGTATGCACCAAAATATGATCGGTGTATTTATCCAGCGCTTCTATAACACATGATAGTTTAATGATCTCTGGTCTAGTTCCGACAATTGTCATGACTTTCATGAATTAATACCCCTCGTCTTCTTCTTTTATATTTTTAAGCTTCTTCTGAATATAATCGAGTTTGAGCAGTAATTCGATGACTTCTTGCTTATTAAGGCGTCTTGTATTATTTGATGTATAATCCTCAGCCGTGGAGAATTCCTGTTTCCCGTCAGTGAAATACTGGCTATAATTAAGATCCCGGGTATCATTAGGAACCATGTAGTAGTTCCCTAAATCTACTGCTTTTGCAAATTCCTCGCGGGTTAAAAGTGATTCATACAATTTTTCTCCGTGCCTTGTGCCGATAATGCGAATTTCATGTTTACCCCCACCAAACAGCTCGATAATTGCTTCGGCCAATGTGCCTATAGTACTTGCCGGAGCTTTTTGGACAAAAATTTCACCGCCTTTAGCATTTTTAAACGCAAAAAGGACAAGGTCTATTGCATCATCAAGCGACATCATGAAACGTGTCATATTCGGATTCGTTATTGTAATCGGCTGACCTGTAGCAATCTGTTTGATAAATAACGGTATTACAGAACCACGCGAACACATAACATTTCCATATCTGGTGACAGTAATTATTGTTTCTCCATTATCTTTTATCCGGCCTTTTGCACACGAGATTTTCTCCATTAATGCCTTTGTCATACCCATCGCATTAATGGGATAAACTGCTTTATCAGTTGAAAGACATACAACCTTTTTTACTCTATTTTCTATTGCGGCATTTAAAACATTTTCAGTGCCTAACACATTTGTTCTGACTGCTTCCATGGGAAAAAATTCACATGAAGGTACTTGTTTTAGGGCTGCGGCATGAAAAACATAATCAACGCCTTTCATAGCATGTGCTATGCTTTCATAATTTCTTACATCCCCAATATAAAACTTTATTTTCGGATTACGATAATAGTTCCTCATGTCATTCTGCTTTTTTTCGTCGCGGCTGAAAATCCTGATTTCACCAATATCGCTGTTCAAAAAACGCCGTAATACCGCATTCCCGAATGAACCGGTTCCCCCCGTTATCAAAAGTGTTTTACCCTTGAACATTTTTTCTGCCTCCTATGAAATTAATGATAATAGTGATGTTTTTGCTTTATTTTAAATATCCTTTTTATGCTATCCAACATCAATCTTACAGTCTTGGTCGCTTTCCATGCTTTGCTATTATAAATCTCATCCAAAGTTGACAGCGCGGTTTTCAGCTGATTCTGAACATCTTCCAACTTTTTAATTATATAG
This sequence comes from Clostridiaceae bacterium, assembly GCA_012521105.1. GTDB lineage: Bacteria > Bacillota > Clostridia > DSM-8532 > DSM-8532 > Thermoclostridium. The sequence continues at coordinate 11,634 of JAAYNA010000105.1, read as the reverse complement.
TTCTTCTCCTGCCTAATCAATTCCAGTTCACGTGTTAATTCTGCAGCCTTATCCTCCATGGAAGCATTTTTAATGGTGAACTCATGAATCATGTCCAATAATGCAGAATGCTGGACTGTTAATTCCTTATTGGTGTTGATCAATGCATTGTTTTGATTTGACAGTTCTTTATTGGCATTAATTAATTCAGTATTCTGATTCGTTAATTCATTATTGGCTTTTTTCAAATCAGTATTGGCTTTTTCCAAATCAGAAATTTGCAAGGTTAATGCGCTTATTAGGCTTTTATGTTGTTCATTTTGTGATATGAGATCAGAAATCTTTTTATTTAACTGGGAAATAGTCTTATCTTTGCGGATATTCTCGGAGTTATAATAATCCTCGGGTATTGAAGCAATTAAATTTTGAAGTTTCCTAAGTTCCGGAAGATTATCTTCCATTACAGAGCGATCATGTACAAGTTCAACAAAAAATTGTTGAGTGTTTTCTTTTGTAGGTATAAATTGTGAGCAGGTAAATGGTATTAACTTTGCTCTTATACAATTATACATAAACAATAAGAAGCTTCTGTCGGTAAATGGCCAATAATGCACATCATCAAGCTTTTCTCCATTCAAAGCACGTTTATAGTTCTTTATCGACTGATCAAAATTATTAAGAGGTATTATTTCTTTTAGATTTTTCCCCTTCCAATAAAATACTGGATTATTCTCATTTACTGACATGCTGAAAAAATCTAAAACCATACGTGCTGTTTCCGTTCGACCTCTTGTAAAAACATCATAGGCGTCACGGAATGATGCTGATTCACGAAAATGATCAAAACAATACCTTTTATCAGGATAAATGATACACAATTTACCGCCTGGTTTCATGATGCCTGAAATATCCTGAAAAAAGCCGATTATATCTTGCATGTGCTCTAGAACATGTGATGCGACTACATAATCGAATTTCTCCATATGAGAAAATGTATTTTGATAGCTCTTATTCAGGACATAATCTACCTCGACAATAGAATTAATGTCTATACTGATACCGGTTTTCTCCAGATATTCGTTGCCTGCATAAAGCTTCTTTATTTCTTCAGTGCTTCTGATATCGCAGTAAAGACTGTTTTTATATTCGGACTTCAAGACAATGGGCCTATTAAGTGGTCCGATTTCTAGTATCCTGCTATCCTTATCCTTAATAATATTTTTCACAAATAATTCTCTGTCGTCCATAAGGCTCACCGTATTCGTTTTCTGTTAAAAATTTCCTGATACAGTTCTATATGTCGTCTAACATAATCCTCAAACTTGTAATGCTGTTCTGCAAGCTTTCGTCCTAATTCTCCTCTGTACCTACATTCTTCAGGGTTGTTAATGAGACGTTCAACAGCAACTCTTAGTGCATCGCTGTTTTTGTAAGGAACTGCTATACCGCAATCGGGTGCAAATGTAACATCAGGCAGCGCGGTCCCTTCAAAGACTATTACAGGGCGTGCGGATGCCATTGCTTCAATGGCCATAAGCCCAAAGGATTCCGCAATGGAAGGCATCAAAAAGACATCGCAAGCCGCATAAAAATCGTATAAGGTGTTCAAATCGTTCTGCCAGCCCAGTTCAATAACATTAAAGCGTTTTCTGAGGCCAGAAGGCAATGGCTCAGACCCAACAGTTATCAGTGTTATGGGCTTGGTAGAACTTAGTTTTTTCAGCATTTCCAAAATATATTTGACACCTTTGTATTTATTCTGTTCAGAACGGAAGGCAATCACAAAATGATGATCCGGTATTCTCCATCTCTTACGGGCATTATCTCTGGTTGCTCGTCGAAAGTCCTCTGTCCGGATGCCAAAAGGAATCCTGTGTATATTTTTAAAATGTGAGGTCAACGGGCTATTTCTGACATAATCCTCCATAAACTTGGATGAAACAATTATGTCTATATCCATTTCATTATATACCTGCCGTTTTATTTTCCACATCTGGCCAGCTTTGTCATACCTCATTGGGAAATGATCCTGCAATCGGGGACAAGGTATACAGCCTGTTTTCCATCCTTCACAATCCATAGGATAGACGCAATGTCCTGTAAAAGCCCACGGATCGTGAATCGTCCATACGGAAGGCTTTAGTTTTGTCAGCAATGGCAAATCGAGCAAGGATAAAAAATAATTATGTATTAAGTGGTAATGTATTATATCCGCTTTCTGGAACTCCTGACGCCCCTTCATGATTTCTCCGTAGGGATAGGTCAGTCCATTCATGCAAAGCCGCTTTTCAAAATCAATAAGCATCGTGCGTATTATAAGCCCTCTATCAGTAAGCAGTTGAATGGTGTTTGGATCGTTACTGACCTTATTCATCACAAATTGGTATACCTGATGGCCTTGTTGATTCAAGAAAAGTTTCAGGTCGTATCCATTGAACCTGCGGCCTGGCAAATCTGTATCACTGATTTGAATGATGTTCAAATGTAACCCTCACTTCATTTTATTAATAAACTTTTCTTAGCCTGTTTGCTATTTTTTTAATCGTCGCCTTAAATCCATATAGTCTAATTGAATAAATACTTTTTTTAACATAGTTAGTTGAAGATGGTCTGACTGTAACCTGCTCACATTTATTCTGGTTGAGCTGTTCCAATCTGCGCATTAGATTCTGATTTTCAATGACCAAAGCATCATACTCCTGCGCCATTTTTCCAATCAATTCGGAAAATTCACGGATAAGAATCTGGCAGTCCTTGGAAGAGTAATCCAGGTTCTTTATGGAAGATATGTCTTCTAAACGCTTCATGCAAACAGCCCCCCTTATTTTTTGACAATCTCATTCTTAATCTTTTTTAAAATTTTCCTGATTGTAAAAAGCAATCCAAACTGCTTAACGGTGACCATAACCTTCCTCACCAGGCGCAAAGGCTTGGTAACGCGCCAGGAAAGGCTTTGTTGCATTTTGATGATCTCTTGCATGTAAATATTATTAGCAGCATCATCAGTCTGGGGAATTGGTTGGTAGATAATCTGGGAACTTACATTAGCAGCGGCGGTGGCATACTTATTCAGGTATTTCTCATATTCTTTCACGACCCGCGTCATTAATGCCATATCAATACCGTCTCCAGGGAATAAACCCTCTTGAATCAACTGCTGCTTGATACAATCACGTTCCATATCACATGCAAAGACCAGATCAATTAGCTTTTCCCATCTCCTGCAAATGATATCCTGGGAAAAACGGGTTGCCAAGCCTCTGGCTCTGCTGCTCATTTGCTTCCATAGTTCGGCATCATGCATAAGCTGAAGAATTCTATCGGCCATTTGATCATAATCATTCTGGGGCACAATAAACCCATTTTCATTATCGATGATTATCTCTTCCGTACCGGGGATTTCAAACATAACAACGGGTAGGCCGAACGTGCCCGCTTCTGTTAGAACCATCCCAAATCCTTCACATTCGGAAGTCAAAATCAATACCGATGCTTTTTCGTAATATGGCTTTACATCGGATTGCTCGCCGGTAAAAGTAACGGTACCATCCGGAAAATCAAGCTCTTTTAATAAACTGCCCACAGTTTTGCAGGTGTCAGGTACGACCATGTCCATATCATAGCCTCCCACAAGGATAAACCTTACAGAAGGATCCCTGATGTATATCTCTTTAAAGACACGTAACATCTTGTCTACTCTTTTGATAGCATCATAGAAGCGCCCAACGGCCAATACCACCTTTTCCCGGTGGTTTTCCTCAGAGACGTCAGACGGGCTGTAGGTATTGGGATTCGGCATGACAGCTACAGCTACATTGGGATTATAAGCTGCGCATAATCTCGCTCCAAAAGTAGTAGACCATGTCACAACATTCGCATACCTGAATGCTTCATGCCGCAGCCGAGCAATGGGCCTGATCCATTCGATCTGATAGGGAAGAAAATAGTAGTAATGGTTTGCAGCTATCGACTTAATGTTTAAACCATGCAGTAATTTGTATACCGGTAGAAATTCCTGTATGATGTTCGGATTGCCAATAAAAAGGTCAATATCCAGCATATTAGCAATAGCGGATATACAGAATGGAATCTGGCAATCGGATTCCCTCACCATCTTTAAATGTACGACATTTTCAGGCAGCTCATACCCTGCTTCATTGGGACTGGACTCTGAAAGCAGGATAATATTATATTTATCGCACAGGTAGTTCGATAGAATCGTCATCACTCTTTCGATTCCGCCGAATGTCCAGGCATTGGAGTATATCATAATCGTTTTAGGTTTTGTTTTTACTGCAATCTGATCATCCGGAATACGGCTTGTATTATACAGTTTTACATTTAAGAGCTTGCCTATTTGCTTAATACCTTCGCTATGCATTCCTTCGCGTGCATAGAGCAGGAATATCAGTTTGATAATGGCCAGGGAAGTGTAAATATAGTTATTGGCTTTGTAATTCTGAAACTGATAGAAAATCTTGTTCATTCTTCCATTCAGATATTTCGCCGCACTAATAGGGCTTAGCTGAGAAATGGCCATAAAATGGAATTTATCTGCCTCCAAGGTCACGATATTATTCTTTTTCCTAGTATCCTGTTCCTGATGCTGCCGCGAATATACAAGACATTTGTCAATATATACAAATTCAGCCGATTTGCTGAACTTGAGCCATAAGTCATAATCCTGTGTAAATCTTCTTGTTGTATCAAATTTCCCATATTTTTCAAACATGGATTTATGGATAAGCAATGTACACCCATTCAGCGTATAATCCGTATCAAGTGCCAGGAGGCAATCGATGTTTTCCGTAACATACTTGGGAAGGTGATAATCCTGAAGGATTTTTCCTTCGCTGTCAATAGTAGTGTACCCGCAGAAAAATACCTTGCTGGGATCTTTGTATTTACAGGCTTCTTCTACCTCAGTTGCAATTTTTTCAGGATGGTATGCATCATCATGGCTGAGCCATGAAAAGAATTCACCTTCCATCTTCTCAATGCCGTAATTGAGAGCAGAGGCAACGCCTCCATTTTCTTTATAAAAATAACGTATTCTTTTCCCATAAGATAAAGCAATACGTTCCGTTTCCCCATTGTCGGTGGACCCGTCGTTTACCACGATTATTTCCGTATTGGGATAGGTTTGATTGATGGCGCTTTCAATGGCGTCTCTTAAATAATTGGCGCCATTGTATACAGGAATAATGATGGAAACCTTCGGGAAGTATTTTCTCTCCATAAAATATCTATAGAGGCTCAGTCTTTTTTCTTCAATGTTTATCTGCTCCGAATTCCAAAATCCAACTCGTTCTCCGTTGCTGATAAACATGGAGTTAAAACCTGCAACCAAATTGGCTAATTCCTTTTCATGCAGATAGTATTCTTCACGGCTCATGATGTGGGATATGATATTTAAAAATCCCTGCCTTTGCTTCTCCAGGTTTACTGCAGCGGAACACTCATCACGTCTCATTCTTGTGAGCACCGTATCGATTCCGCCAATTATATACCTATAAGCGATATCTATAAAGAAGCATACATCCTCGCCAATGGAAAACCTTGGGTTAAAGGGCTCATCCAACTTATGTAAGAGACTTCGCTTGATCATAAAAGTAGATGGACATATCGGGCATTCCTGAATAATCGCAGGGAAAACATCACCGCAGAATTTGGCGGAATGCACGGTTTGAATAATCTCATTCGTCCTTCTGTCAATCAACTCATAGGATGTATGGGAGACATCATATTCGTTTTCCATCATATATCTTAATTGCAGTTCCAGTTTTTCCGGTAAAAATAAATCATCGGAATCCAAAAATGCAATATAATCGCCTGACGCAATTTTAATGCCAAGATTCCTGGCACTTGAGACACCTTTATGGTCCTGGCGCTTGTAAATGATACGCTGATCCCTTTTTATAAACTCCAAAAGCTCATGAATATCATCAGTTGATCCATCATCAATTAAAATCAGTTCCCAATTTTTGTACGTTTGATCCAAAACGCTTTCTATGGCCTCAAAAAGCAGATCAAGTCGGTTATAAAAAGGTATAATGACAGATACTTTAGCATTCATATCCATATTTGCTCCTCCAATAGACTATAAAGTAAGCAGTTTCTTGTCCACCTCGGCGGCATGAATACTGCTATGCATTATTTCGTACTTTTTTAGGTCAGGCTTGATCGGATTGCCTGCTATCAAATCTATTAATTTTCCGCACAAATCATTGGCAACCTGTGCTGACAATATACCTTCTATACTTCTGACAATGTCGGCCGTAGCGCTGTCTTTGTCCGCTATAGCCAGTATCGGTTTTCCTGCTGCCATATAGTCAAATATTTTCGCCGGTACGTATATGTTGCACCCAGGTCTGTCAAAAACGGGATCGATAACCAGCAGGCAATCCGCTTGCTGCATCATCTGTAGGCTCGTATAATAATCAACCATGCCCATAAGATGAAACCGGTCACTGACACTAGACTTTTCGATTCTTTCAATCTCTGCGTCGCAAACAAATCCGACCTGCATGATAACAAGCCTGTCATATAACTCCGGATGTTTTACTTTTAATATTTTAAGGGCGTCAATCAGCACGCCAAATGTCCTGTTACCGTAGATCTGCCCCACATGGGAAAGAACAAATTTACGCTTGTATTCCTTTCTTGTTTCACTATAGGCTTCAGGTTTTATGCCCTCATGCCCGTATGGCGCGATAACTATCTTATGCTTAAGTATAGCATACTTTTTGCCCAGTATAAAGCGAGCAAGGCGTTCGTTGTTGAAAACAAGCAGATCGCCTAGTGATATCGCTATTCTGGCAGGAATCCCAAATATCTTCATTAACAAATAATTAGGCCTGTGTGTTCTATCGTTGATGAACAAGGACTTAAAACTGATAAACGGAGAGTTCCAGATGGGATCAGAAAAATATACAACCCACTTGATCCGAGGCTTCAGGATTTTTACCAGGAGCCCGGCAAAATGGCCGGCCGCCGGCATGACCCTGGAAATCATGACTTTATAATGATTGAACTTATCCAGTTTCCTGAAAAGCCGGGCTGCGCGGAATGACCAGAGAAAGTACCGGCCTTTTACTGGATATATGCGCGCATTCGGTAAATTTAAATCACATTTCTGATCGCCAGCAAAACCGGAACAGACATCATAATTAAGCTGAGAATATTTTATGAAACGTTCGCAAACGACACTTTCTCCTCCAGGTATTGGCGGAAATGCCCATGCCAGCATAAAAATACGGCCCATATCCTTCATCATGGTTACATACCCTCGTATTTTTCGCAGATCTCTTTGGCCTGGCCTACCTCTATAAGACGTCCTTTATCAAGCCAGGCGACCCTGTGGCAAAACCGCTTTGTGGTATCGATATTGTGCGAAACTAACAAAACTGTTGTTCCACCTGACATCAACTCGTTAATTCTATGCTTGCATTTTTCCTGAAATTTGTAATCACCCACTGCAAGGATTTCATCTACAATCAGGATATCCGGTTTAATGATGGTTGCAATAGCAAAACCCAGCCGTGCATACATCCCAGACGAAAAATTCTTGACAGGAACATCGACAAAATCCTGCAACTCGGAAAACGCAATAATTTCATCGAAGTACTTGTCCATGGTTTTGGAACTATAACCCAGTACTGCCCCGTTCAGGTAGACATTTTCCCTAGCTGTCAACTCCGGATCAAACCCGGCACCAAGCTCAATGAGCGGCGCTATTGTCCCGTTGACCATTATTGTGCCTTTGGTTGGTTTAAGAACTCCCGCCACCAGCTTTAAAAGCGTGGATTTTCCCGCTCCGTTCAGGCCTACCAAGCCGAATACTTCTCCTTTTTTTATTTCAAGGGATATATCCCGCAATGCCCAGAATTCATCATAAAACAATTGCCTTTTAACTAGCCTGATAAAGTATTCTTTCAGGCTATCAACGCGGTCCCTGCTTAAGTTGAAACACATAGACACATTATCTATCTTTATGGCTGTTTCACTGGTCATTTGAGATTCTCCTTAAATATACAATATAAACCTGTCCTGCTTCTTGTAAAACACATACAATCCGGCTAACAGTGAGGCTAGGCTCATCAGGCAGCAAACGACGTTTTGCCATAAGGTCGGTATGCCACCATATATAGCTACTGTCCGAAAACATTCCACAAAATGGTAAATAGGATTGAGTGAAACTAAGAACCTGAACCTGTCAGGTATAATTGATATCGGGTAGAAAATAGGTGTAAGATATACCAGTATAGTCAGAAATATATTGTAAAGATACATCATATCTCTGAAAAAAACAACGGCTGCCGACAAAATCAGGCCGACCCCGAGAGAGAATAATAATGTATATAGTATTGGAAGAGGCGCAAGGAGCATGGTCCAAGAAAAAGGTGCTCTGGTTATCACCATGACAATGATTAATGCTAAGAAAGAAAAAAATAGATTTATAAGGCTTGATAAAACTTTTGAAATAGGGAATATATATTTTGGCAGGTTGACTTTTTTTATTAATGAGCCTGCACTCAGAATCGAACCCATTGATAGTGTTGTTGCCTCACTAAAAAAAGAGAATATCAACTGACCACTCAGCAAGTAAACCGGAAAATTCTCTATATCGAAGCGGAATAAGCTTGAGAAAACAATAGTTAAAACAAGCATTGTCAACAAGGGGTTAAGAATGGTCCATATGATTCCCAAGAAAGATCGTTTGTACTTTGCTTTAAAATCGCGTTTTACCAATTGATAAAGAAGCGAACGGAATTTATACAGTTTTGATAAATATGGCCGTATTTTCTTCCAATAAATGACAGCAGCGATAGCTCCGCAGAACAGAATTGAGACAGTAAAAGCCAAAATAAGCCTTCTAGCAGAATTCCATACCTCGTTTTCCTCAATACTGAAAAACAGGTTCGGGATTTTCAATTGCAATAGATACATGAGCAGACCTACCGTTGCTATCAGCAATATATATTTTAATTTTCTCATCCAAAAAACACTCCATTGTAAAATTGTAGATTTCTGTTATACCTCAGGTAATGGTATATATTTCCATTACCCTTGGTAATACATGATCTAAAGTATACTTTTCCGCTTTTTTGGTACCGGCGGTTCCAAACTCGCGGAGAAGGTTCGTTTGATTGGCCTTCGCTAAATATAATGTTATCATACATTCAGTCAGTTTGTAAATATTACCGGGTTCATACAGTAATCCTGTCCTTCCATGCTCTACTAATTCACGGTGTCCCTTAATATCGCTTGCTATTACAGGTAATCCGCATCCCATCGCTTCAATGATATTAAAAGGCAACCCCTCGCTCTGGCTTGTAGAAACAACCGCATCGCAAGCCGCCAATAAAGACGGGACATCTTCGACATAACCAAGGAAACGTATACGATCTGTCTGGTTCAGCTTTTCGGCAAGTCGCCTGCATTTTTCCAATTCTTTGCCATCACCGGCCAGCAGCAAAAAACACTTATCCAAGTTGCATTGCGCAAAAGCTTTTATAAGCAGTTCCTGGTTTTTACGCTTTGAAAATTCAGCAACGTATACAAACACGAAATCTTTGTCTGATAGTCCCATGCGCGACCTGAGTATGTGCTTTTCTTCTGAATTAACAGACTTAAAACGGTTCTTGTCAATACCGATTCCATCAATGTAGTGGAGCTTGTGCTTGAATAATTTGTATTTCTTAGCCATGAGATAGTCCTCATGATTCATGACCATGACATGATCACTGACGGAGGAGACAATCTTCTCCGGCACAAGATAAAGGTATTTCTTTATGCCCTGGTTAAGACTGAAATGATAGCCATGAGCGATATGATATATTACAGGACGATCTTTTAAAAGCATGACTGAAAATCGGACGATGAGCCCTGCTAACGTGGTATTGCTGCTGATTTTTTCGTATCGTTCAGTTTTGATCAGATTTCGCAGCTTGAAAATTGCGTACAGGTTTTTTAATGAGAAAATATTCTTTTGAAAAGGTATGGTAAAAACCCTGTCGGCAAAAGAAATATCGGCATTTTCATTAACAGCAACGTGTACCTCATAGCCCATTTCCTTAAAGGCTTTTAGATACGGCAAATGGAAATTGTTAATATGTGATACTGTTGAAGCACAAAAAAGTATTTTGTTGCGCTTCTCCTGTCTCCTTACTGTTAGTTTTTCCGGTTTATACCTATTATTTTTCATTTAAACGAGTTCCCCCGATACAAAAGCCTTTCATGCATTTTTATATCGTATCACAATAAACTCATATATCCTTAATTTATTCGCGTGTAACCAACAGGAAAAATAACAATAACCTTAAGTTAGCTCCAACTTGCAAATATAAAGCAGAAATATCTGACCGCAGAATATATAAATTCTTATATATTATATACTATTTTTCAGCCTGTTCCCATGTTATAATTTTAATAAGATATCGAGCAGGTTTACCAATAAAATTGAAGAATGATGGGCAAGAACATCACAAAGTGGTATAAGCTGATTATAATAGTCATAGACCTCATATTGGTTAATTTTTCATATCTAACAGCCTTTTTGCTGAAATTTGGCTTTTATATCCCTATGTTCAATTTACGGCCATACTTGAATGCCATGCCGTTCATTACCATAGCAGCTCTAATTTATCTGGACATGTTCGGAATGACCAAGTTTTACAGGGTGACCGTAAGCGAAGCATTATCGAGTATAGTAAAATTGGTCGGCCTTCTATGCATAACAACTGTGTCAATTACATACTTCCTGCAAGGTTTTTCATTTCCAAGAACCGTACTGTTGGGTTCTGCCTTAATAATGCTCATATACCTGTCTATCTGGAGGGTTTCTTTGCTTAAGATCAGGCAAAAATTTATGCGGGAAACCAATGCCATGCTTATAGGCAATCAGGATGAGCTTCTGACTGCGTGCGAAAAGATTTCTTCTGACAAGGCTCATAAAATAACCATTAAATATGCTGTAGCTCCCGAAGATGCAGACCTCGCGTACAGAAGGCTCAATGAAGTGAATGAAGTTATTCTGTGCTCAGGCGTCCCGGATGATTTCAAGGTTAAGATGATTAAAGAATGTATTGAGCAAAAAAAGGTTGTTTATGCCATCCCACAATTGTTTGAGATATCGCTGTACAGGTCCAGGACCATCCAGTTTGAGGACATGCCGGTCTTCATAATTGACAGGCTTGGCCTGACTCCCGAGCAGCGGTTTTTCAAACGGGCGTTTGATATCGTGCTTTCCTTAGCAGGGATTGTAATAACTTCACCCATAATGCTCATAAGTGCCATACTCATTAAACTTACATCGCCGGGTCCCTTGATTTTCAGCCAGGAGCGGATAACCGAAGGAAACAGGGTTTTCAGGATATACAAGTTCCGTACCATGGTAAATGATGCAGAAAAGCTGACAGGTCCCGTCATTTCGTCGGCGGACGATCCCAGAGTGACTCCGATAGGTTCTTTCCTGAGGAAGTTCAAGATTGATGAGCTTCCGCAGCTTTTCAACATACTTAAGGGTGATATGAGCTTTGTGGGCCCCCGGCCTGAGCGGCCGGTATTTGCGAGCAGGTACAGCGCCGAGATCCCTACATATAAATACAGAACGCTTGTAAAAGCAGGGCTTACGGGTTATGCCCAGGTATACGG
>JAAYNA010000017.1 GCA_012521105.1 Clostridiaceae bacterium | reverse complement strand
GCGGAGAAATAACCGAATGGACTCTTTGTGCTTATATTAACGATGCACAGATGCTGGGATTCAATAAGGGTATGATTGTACTTGGCCACGAACGCACCGAGGAATGGGGAATGAAACATATGGTGGATTGGTTGAAACCTTTGGTTAATGGTGTGCCCGTAACATTTATAAGTGCAGAGGAACCGTTCAGGTATTTGTAATAGCACTACAATCAGGAATTAAAAATATAAATCACTTAGCTGTTTATACAAGGTTATACAGTGTGATAAACTGTTTGTAAGACTTTAGAATTTTTGCAGATAAGAATATGCTTTGAAAGGAATGAATGCTATGGCGTTTTTACAGGTGAACTTTTTCTCCAAGTCACTAAAAAGAGTGACATCATTTAACGCTCTGATTCCATTAGACAGATTTGACGTTCCCGGCGAAAAAAAGACTTTGGAGCATAAGCCCATGAAGGCTCTTTACTTACTGCATGGTTACGCCGGAAACCATACCGATTGGGTTTGTAACAGCAACATACAGGAGTTTTCATTAAAACATAATATTGCTGTTTTTATGCCATCGGGAGAAAACTTCTTTTATTTGGATGATGTGGATATGGGTGCCTTGTATTCCGAGTATATAGGAAAAGAATTGGTTGATTTTACAAGAAAAATGTTCCCAATAACAGATAAAAAAGAAAATACATTTATCGGTGGATTATCAATGGGTGGCTATGGCGCAATAAGAAACGGGTTGAAATACTCTGACACTTTCGGCCGGATCATCGCCTTGTCGTCAGCACTTATCACTTACAACATAGCCGGAATACCCGTTGATTATAAGAATGATATAGCAGACTATAAGTATTATTCAAGAGTTTTTGGCGATGTCAACAAAATTATTGGCAGTGATAGGGATCCTGAGGCTCTAATTCTTCAACTTAAAAAAGAAAATAAACAGATACCAGAAATTTACATGGCTTGTGGAACAGAAGATTTTCTTCTGGCGGAGAACAGAAGATTCCATGAGTTCCTGGTTGCAGAAGGTATAGAACATACTTATAAGGAGAGTAAAGGTACTCATGACTGGAAATTCTGGAATGAATACATTGAAAAGGGAATCGAGTGGGCAATTTAATTGTAACCGTTACCTCAAATAGGCAGTAAGCCTAAACCAGCTTTGACAATAATTATATCACATATCTACATAAGAGCTTAATAACAAGCTCTTTTTCTATTTTTACACTTATGCACGATTAATTCGTCGTTCTATAGCAATTTCAAAGAAGTCAACCTTTTAATATAGTTGGTATTAAGACCATAAAAAATTGAACTTGGTGGGTAAAAATGCGGTAGTAGGTATTTTGATTCTATTATCTATATGTCAAGCGGTTGACATTTTCGCGGTTTTTATTTATAATTGATTCAACCAGAAACTAAAAAAATTAAGGCATGGTGGTTTTGTAATGGTTGATAACATTATGGATAGATTGAAAAGCATAGAAGAGCTAAATAATATACCTAAGGGAGATATGCCGGGAGATAAAATCAATATTAATTTTGGCCATGTTACAAGAGCGAAAACTATTATACCTGTTCTGATGAAATTAATAAATCCTTTGATTGAAAATCATACCTATAATAGAGTTGTTGTATCTGTTTGCGGCGGCTCTGGTACAGGTAAGTCTGAAATTGCATCTTTGCTCTCTTATTATTTTAACCAGACGGGTATAGGCAGTTATACTCTGTCCGGCGATAACTATCCTCATAGAATTCCAAAATACAATGACGCAGAAAGGCTTCGCATTTTCAGGCAAAGTGGAATAAAGGGTCTTATTGCCCATGGTCAGTATTTGCAGGAAAGAAGTAAAAATCTATATACGCTGCAAAGTAACAATGAAGATTTTGACCCAAAGATGATTAAAATTTATCCCTGGTTATCCATATATCAGAGTGAAGGCAGGAGGGGGCTTCGGCACTATTTAGGAACTCCCAGTGAAATAAATTTTTCTGAGTTGAATGAAATAATTTCAAAGTTTAAAAATGGGGCAGACCAAATATTTCTTAAACGTATGGGCAGGAAAGAAGAGGATATTTGGTATGAAGCAGTGGATTTTAAAGACATTAAGGTGTTGGTAATTGAATGGACCCACGGTAACAGTTACTATTTAAAGGGTGTTGATATTCCAATTCTGCTTAGCAGTACACCTCAGGAAACTTTAGAGTTTCGTAAACTTCGCAACAGAGACAGTGGAGCAGACAGCCCGTTTACCACAATGGTATTGAATATAGAACAGGAATTATTGATAACGCAAGCACCACAAGCAAAAATAATTGTTTCGTTGAGCGGTGAAATAATATCATATAAAGAGTTTTTAAATACAGTGGTACTGGGAAGTTACACGAATGAGGCAGATGGGAGGGAAATAAATGACTAAACCGATTAGTACCGGTTATAATGCCGGACCAATGTTTAACGCATATCCCGATAGTTTAGGTGGTACTTTGGCAGATATTATTGAGTTTTTGCAAATGCCGGAGCTAGATAACGTATTTCAATCCTTTTATATACTTCCTAGTGTTTTTAATACTGATTTGGATCGAGGGTTTTCAGTTATCGACTATGAACTTAATGAACAGTTTGCTTCCAGTGAAGATCTTAAAAAATTAAAAGATTTAGAAATTGAGCTAAAACTTGATTTCGTGCTGAACCATTTATCGGTGCTCTCAAGCCAGTTTCAGGACATTCTGAAAAATGGCGACAAGTCAAAATATAAGGACTTTTTCATTGATTGGAACAAATTCTGGACTGGCTATGGCGAAATGACAGATGAAGGCTATATAATGCCTGATGAGAGTTTGATAAAAAATATGTTTTTCAGAAAGCCCGGGCTGCCAATTCTGTTTGTCCGTTTCCCGGATGGAAAAGAGGTTCCATATTGGAATACATTTTACCAGGAAGTGAAATATGATGAGTTAGATGCTGTTGACTTAGTATATGCTATGGATATTCAGTACACAACAGCAGAAAAACTTGCAGATTTGGTTAACGCAGAGATTTCTGCCGGGAAAAAACCAAAAGAGATCGACTTTGGGGTATTATCTAATTTTAAAGACAAAGTTGTAGAATTGCTGGAATCTAAACGTAAATACCTGGGTCAGATGGACTTAAATATTCAATCTCCGCAAGTATGGGACTACTATGAAGAAACTTTACGAAAATTGTCTCAGTATGGTGCGAAAATTGTTAGGCTTGATGCCTTTGCTTATGTGTCCAAAAAACCTGGTCTTAAAAACTTCTTTAATGAGCCCGAAACCTGGGAGTTGCTTGCAAAGGTGAAGGATATAGCAGATAAATACGGACTTATACTTCTACCCGAGATACATTCAAAATATGAGGAAAAAATCCATGAAAAGCTTGCCGAGAAAGGGTATATGACCTATGATTTTTTCCTTCCGGGTTTGATTATTGATGCTATGGAAAGGCATACAAACCAGTTGTTAATCAGATGGATCAATGAGTTGCAGGAAAAGCAAATCCGAGTGGTTAACATGCTTGGTTGTCATGATGGAATTCCGCTTTTAGACTTAAAGGGTTTGTTGCCTGACGAGTACATAACTAATCTGATAGACACAGTAGTACAACGAGGTGGCCATGTAAAAGACTTACACGGGAAAAAGAATATGTATTATCAGGTTAATTGTACGTATTACAGTGCTTTGGGCGAATGCGACAAAAGACTTCTTTTGGCCAGAGCCATTCAGATTTTCATGCCCGGTAAGCCACAGGTTTGGTATCTTGACCTTTTTGCGGGCAAAAATGATTATGATGCTATAAAAAGAGGCCATAAGGAAATTAACCGAACAAATCTTACGTTACAACAAGTTAGGGAAGCGTTGCACAGGGAAGTGGTCATGAAGCAGCTTTCATTGTTAAGGTTCAGGAACACGTTCCCTGCCTTTGGTTTCGATTCTAAGGTTACAATTGATGAATCTGAAACACATATACTGAAGATCAAATGGGAGAATAATGGCTACATTGCGTTTTTGGAAGCAGATCTAAAGACATTTGATTTCAGTATTAATGCAACAGATAATGACGGTGTTGTTTCTTTTACTATGACTTAGAATTATAATTAAGAATTTTATATATTGAGCGTTATCAAATTGCTAAAAGCACGCAAATTTGCATGCCATTTAACGTGAAATTGTCAATCGGTTTCTAGGATGAGTGCTTTATATAATCGGCTGCATTAAGATATTGCTAAATAAGTAAACATAAAACGTCAGGCGAAAGTATGTTAAGGGGTTGACATATTAAAGTTATTATAGTAATATATAGAATATCCCAAATGCTTTTTGGGAGAATTCTTTTACAACCTTTAAGAAGTCAAACTTTTTGTAAGAGGAGGTAAACCATGAAGCGAAGATTGTTTGCAATGTTTCTAATGCTTACTGTTGTTACCATGTTAATAACAGCATGTAGCGGGACGACCACGGGTACATCCACTTCAGGAACTGGTGGAGATGCTGTGGGTTCAACAGGCTCAAACACGGATAAAAAAGCTGTAAAAATTACATACTTTAACACCTCTGCTGAAGTAAACACCATGTTTGAGAATATGTTCAAAAGGTATAACGAGATTTATCCTGATGTTACAATTGAATTGATTCCAACAGGTATAGGAGAAGGACAGCAGGAGAAATTACAATCACTTTATGCATCAGGAAATGCACCAACATTTATGAATGTAGACCCTGCAAATGTAATCGAGTATGAAGATCATCTTCTGGAATTTACCGAGGAGAATGCACCTTGGTTGAGTTTGGCTGCTGATGGTGCTGTCGATGGGGGGACATTCGGAGGCAAAGTTCTTGGTGCACCATGGAGTGTTCAGGGATATGGATTGCTTTATAACAAAAGGGTAGTTAATGAAATATTTGGAGAAGGAAATTTTGATCCAAAATCTATTAACACAAGAGATGCGCTACAAGCTTTCTTAGAAAAGTGTGAAGCTGCCGGTGTACCAGGAACTATGCTTCATGGCGCCAACTGGTCATTAGGTGGTCATTATCTTACATTGGTATACGCAGTACAAGGGCCTAAGACCTCAGACGGTACAGGTTTTATAGACAAAATAAAAGCTG
The DNA here is from genome assembly GCA_012521105.1 of Clostridiaceae bacterium. Taxonomy (GTDB): domain Bacteria; phylum Bacillota; class Clostridia; order DSM-8532; family DSM-8532; genus Thermoclostridium. The sequence continues at coordinate 27,279 of JAAYNA010000017.1, read as the reverse complement.
GAACTGTAAATATAGAGGATAACCCAATATTCCAGGGCTATATGGATACTTTTGACCTGCTTGCAAAGCATAATTACAACAAAGCAGACCCATTGGTAGGAGACTTTAATAAAGATATCCAGGCTTTTGGCGAAGGTAAATGTGCAACTTTCTTTATGGGTGACTGGGCATGGACAACAATGGTAACATTGGAAAACGTTGATCAGGAATATGGTTTCATACCTGTACCCTGGAGTAATAATCCAGATGATTATGGTAACACAGAGGTTGTAATGGTATTACCCAAATTCCAGTGCATTAATAAATCCCAAAGTACACCAGAACAGCAGCAGGCTGCATTAGATGCCTTGGCATGGATGCTTTCAGAGCCAGAAGGCCAGCAGTTTTTCATTGATGCCGGGTTCTACATGCCGTATAAAAATGTTAGAGATGACGTTGTGTATAATTCAATGACAACTTCTATATCTGAATATGCACAAAGAGGCAAAACCATTAATCTGGGTTGTTTCTCATACATATCGGGAGATGCTTGGACCGAAACAGGAAACCTGATGTTAAAATATCTTTCAGGTGCAATTAACAGAGACGAGCTTGCACAAGGAATTAATAACTATTGGAAATCGGTTAAATAATCCGAAGTATAAAGCAAACTGTTAATTTTATAACGGATAACGGCCAAAATTCAGCCGTTATCCGTTTGAGTTGAATCGGAGTTGTTATATATGAATAGCAAAAGTAAATTACTAAATAATATAGGCAATTTTGTTATATTTATAGGACCTTCACTAATCGCGTTCTCATGCGTATTATTGATACCATTAATATACGGTGTTTATTTAACCTTTACCAATTATAGTCCAATAAAACTAACATATGAATTTGTGGGTTTCAGCAATTTTCAAGCAGTTTTTACTGATAAAGAGTTTTGGCAGCAATTTGTTAAAACACTGGGTTATGTATTCTACTCGACCATATTTTGTAATGTAATAGCATTTTTATTGGCGTATTTGCTTACCAGCAACATAAAAGCACGAGGCTTTCTAAGAGCCGGTTTTTTTACTCCAAACTTAATTGGTGGTATTGTACTTGGTTATATATGGAAGTTTATTTTTGCAAATGTGTTTACAAAGGTTGGCGATGCATTAGGATATCAACCTCTGATGACTTCGTTTCTTACACACCCCGATAGGGCAATTATTGCAATGATCATTGTAACTGTATGGCAATATGCAGGTTATCTGATGATAATTTATATAGCTGGTTTTGTTGGTATACCGCAGGAAGTACAGGAAGCTTCTGAAATTGACGGTGCTACGGGTTTCAAAAAGCTTTGTTCAATAACAATACCATTAATGGTACCCTCATTTATAATATGCTTTTTTATTGTCATTTCAAGAGGATTTATGACATATGACCTAAATCTTGCTTTGACAAATGGGCAACCATATGGTTCTACTCGGCTTGCAGCCATGCATATATACCAAAAAGCCTTCCAGGCAAATGAGTATGGGATTGGGCAGGCAGAGGCGATTATATTTTTTGCTACTGTCGCAATTGTTGCAGTGTCCCAGGTTCTTCTAACTAAGAAGTTTGAGGTGGAAGCATAGTGAAAGAAAAAAAGAATGTATTTAAATTTGCTAAATATGTTTTAATATATATTTTACTAATTCTATTTATGATGCCTTTTTATTTAATGGTAATAAACTCCTTTAAAACCACACAACAGTTTGTCAATAATCCTTTTTCATTACCAAAACTTGAGAAGGTTGGGTTTGGTAACTATATCAGTGCATTTAATAAAATGAATTTTCTAAATGCAATCACGAACAGTACCATTATTACACTTATCAGCGTTCTGTTAATTTTACTTACTGCATCCATGGCAGCCTATTTTCTTGTAAGGCATAAATGGAAAATTAATAAAATTATTTTTGCAACACTGGTAGCATCGATGATTGTTCCTTTTCAGGCTATCATGATACCACTTGTAAGCATTTATGGACGATTGAATCTGATGAACAGTAAATGGATTTTAATCTTTATGTATATGGGATTTGGCCAGGGGTTCGCTATTTTTATTTTTCATGGGTTCATTAAAAATATACCCCTTGAAATGGAAGAGTCGGCTTTGATTGACGGCTGCAGCAAAATCCAGTCTTTCTTTCAAATAGTATTCCCATTATTAAAGCCAGTGCTGGTAACAGTATTAATTTTAGACGTGTTGTGGATTTGGAATGACTATCTGCTACCAAGCCTTGTTTTGCTGTCTCCGATTGAAAGAACGCTTCCTTTATCAACATACAGCTTTTTTACCACTTATAGTGTTGACTATGCGCCGTTAATGGCTGGCATTGTTTTAACAATCATACCCGTTCTTATTGTGTATTTGTTCTCGCAAAAGTATATTATTGAAGGAGTAGTGCAGGGAGCAATAAAGTAGATTATACTATTATTTCACAGATAAAAAAGTGACTGATGATTTAAGGGCGACAAGTTAATTTACGCTAATTCTTAAAAGCAATTAAGTTGTTTCCCTTTCTATCAGCTCAACCGGGAAGATTATACAAGACGGAATGGGCTTGTCTTTTTCTGCCTTGGATATTATGCTTTCTACGGCATAGAGGGAAATTTCACTAATAGCCTGACGGATTGTTGTAATTGAGGGGTTGAAAATAGTACATAGGTCTATATCATCATATCCAACAACTTTTATTTGATCTGGTATTTTTATGCCGCGTCTGCTGCATGTTGCAATTACCTGAGCGGCTATTATATCATTCGATGTAAATATACCATCAACATCCGGATAGTTATCCAATAACATATTAACAATTGAATCATAGTTCATCGACAGGAACTGTTCTTCTGTTGCATCAATAAGTATATGAGGAACTCCTTTTTTCTCACAAACATCTTTAAAGCCATAATACCTTTTATTTGCATCCATGTTAAGGTGGATGCTTCCACTAATGTGTGCAAGCTTCTTGCAACCCTTAGATATAAGGTGTTCAGCAGCTAACACACCACCCTGATAATTGTCTGAACATATGGCTGGTATTTGAGGAGAAATAATTCTGTCAATAGAGATTACTGGCGCATTGATGTTAATTTTTTTATCTATGTCCTGTGTATGGCTGGCAATAATGACACCTGCAACTTTATTCGCGCTTAGCATATCAAAATATTCAAACTCTTTTTTGGGTTCAAGGTTTGATGTACACAGCAATAATTTGTAACCATGTTTCGAAACCTGGCGCTCAACACTATCAATAACTTTACTGAAAAACATATTGCGCGCAGATGGAACGATTAAGCCAATAAAGTTACTTCTTTGCAATGACAGAGCCCTGGCAAACTCATTAGGACGATAGTTTAACTCCTTCATGGCTTGGCGAATTTTATTTTTGGTTTTTTCACTTACATAACCTCTGTTGTTAAGCATCCGGGATACAGTTGTTACCGTTACCCCGGCTCTTTCTGCAACATCTTTAAGAGTACTCATAATATAACTCCGTTATATACTTTGTTACTATATAATAATTTAATATATAATGATGTTAATGTCAATTTGATAGGGATTTAGCAGTATATTACCGTATTTAAACTATCTGTTTTTCGTTCTATTATACTAACCGGATAACATAGGCAAAAAGAAAGGTCTTACGTATTGCTATTTTTTATAGATCGATTTCAATTTCACATACCTTTTACTTAACCCTTGCAGCATTATAATTCAGTAGGTATAATAATGAAAAAACAGGCATTCTTGAATGTAGTAATGAGTTTAGTAAGGTAAGGTGGATTAATTTGAGCAGAAGAATTTCTCGTGAGAATGCAATGAAATTATTATATCAGTTTCAGCTTAGAGATGATGACATTGATGAGCAAATAGGTTTATTTCTTAATGAAACTGAAGGCTTGGAACAATTAGATAAAGAGTTTTTTCTAGATGTTCTTCATGGTGTTGTAAATAATAAAGAAGAAATAGATAGTATAATCCAATCCCATGCAAAAGGCTGGGGGTTGGAAAGAATGCCAAAAGTGGATCTTGCTATAATGAGGCTTGCGGTTTATGAATTGAAATACAGAAAGGATATCCCTGTAAATGTTTCAATAAATGAAGCGGTGGAACTGGCGAAAAAGTATGGCGGAGATCAGTCGAGGAACTTTATAAATGGTGTATTAGGTAAGGTCGTGACCAGACTACAGAGCACAGGGGAGCATTAAGAATGCATGAAGTTATTAGTGTAAGCCAGCTTACAAGGTATATTAAAAAACTGTTTTCCTTTGACAATATATTATCCAATGTAAGTGTAATAGGCGAAATTTCGAATTTTAAGTTGCACTCATCAGGTCATATGTATTTTACACTAAAAGATGAATACAGTGTAATTAAATGTGTTATGTTCAGGTCCCAGAATCAAATGCTGAAGTTTAAGCCCAAAGACGGTTTAAAGGTAATAGTCAGGGGATATGTTTCGATATACGAGGCAGGGGGATTATATCAGCTTTATCCGGAGTATATGGAACCTGCCGGTATGGGAAATTTGTACCTTGCCTACGAACAGCTGAAACAACAGCTTGAAAAAGAAGGCTTGTTCAGACCCGAAGCAAAAAAGAAAATTCCGTACCTGCCACAAAGTATTGCAGTTGTTACTTCTCCTACCGGAGCTGTAATTAGAGATATTATGAATGTATTATTCAGAAGGTTCCCAAATGTAGTTTTAAAATTATACCCTGTCCAAGTGCAGGGAGAAGATGCGGCAAGACAGATAGCCTGTGCGTTAGACTTTATTAACCGTCATAACGCTGCTGACGTTATAATATTAGCCCGTGGCGGTGGTTCTTTGGAGGAACTTTGGCCATTTAATGAAGAGATAGTAGCAAGGAGCATTTTCAGGTCTGGCATCCCTGTTATTTCTGCTATTGGCCATGAAACCGACTTCTCAATTGCAGATTTTGTTGCAGATCTTAGGGCACCAACTCCTTCTTCAGCGGCCGAGCTTGTTATTCCTGAAAAAGAAGTTCTGGTAAAAACAATCATGGAACTCAGGCTTCGTTTAAAGAAAGCATTAGCAAACAAAATTCAGTGTGAAAGATTGAAGCTGGAACAACTGATGAAAAGTCCGTCAATGCGCCACCCCTTAGACAAAATAAATCAAAAGAAGATGGATTTGGAAATTCTTAGACGAAGCATCGCAGAAGCAATGAGCAGAAAAGTTGAAAAAGAAAAAGGGAATCTTTCGGTTTTGTGCGGAAAACTTGATGCGCTTAGCCCTCTGACTGTTTTAGCCAGGGGATACAGCATTACCATGAAAAGTGATGGTAATATTATAAAATCTGTAAAACAGGTACATAATGGAGATGAATTGGACATAGTTTTAACCGACGGTAAAATAAGGTGTTTGGCTAAAGGAGAAGTAAAATAATAAGTTAAAGGAGAAAAACATATGGAACAGAATTTGAGTTATGAAGATGCGGTGAAGCAGTTGGAAGAGATTGTTGGGCTTCTGGAAAAAGGAGATGTTTCACTGGAGAAGTCTTTAGAATTATTCCAAAAAGGTGTTTCATTGTCAGCCTACTGTACAAAAAAACTTGAAGAAACAGAAAAGAAAATTGTTAAACTCATTGATGAAAACAACGAATGCAGAGAAGAACTATTGTCATTGGAGGCTGAATAATGAATTTTAAAGAGGAATTAATGAGTTTAACGTTACTGGTTGACAATTATTTATTGGAGTATTTTGAAAGACTTAAGTCAGAAGTACCCGAAACAAAACTGATAGAATCCATGCACTACAGCATGATGGCCGGGGGAAAGAGAATAAGACCGGTTTTGGTCCTGGCTGTGGCGAAAATGATGTCGGCAGAACTTTCTGAAGTAATGCCCTTTGCTGCGGCAATAGAAATGATTCATACTTATTCACTGATTCATGACGATTTGCCTGCAATGGATAACGATGACTACAGGCGTGGTAAATTAACAAATCACAAAGTGTTCGGCGAAGCCATGGCGATTCTTGCAGGTGATGCTTTATTGAATGAAGCCTTTGACCTGCTGTTTAAGACTTCTGCCAAAGCAGGTGAAAAAATGGAACAGTCTGTTAAAGCTTCCTGTGTAATTGCCAGTGCTGCAGGAATGGACGGGATGATCGCAGGCCAGGTTATTGACATAGAGTCCGAAGGAAAGCAAATTTCCGAGACGACCCTTAAAACCATGTACAGGAAGAAGACCGGAGCATTAATTATGGCAAGTATCATTGCCCCTGCTGTTTTCATAGGTTTGCCTGATGATGAAATAAAAGCCCTGTCTGAATATGCGGGTTATATAGGAGTTGCTTTTCAAATTAAAGACGATATCCTTGATGTTGAAGGTACCAGCGAAGAATTAGGCAAATCTGTTGGAAGCGATGCAAAGAATAAAAAGACAACTTATGTATCATTATATGGTCTGGATGGAGCAAAGAAAATGCTTCGGAATGTGACTGAAAAAGCAATTGAAGTTTTGAATATATTCGGGGAGAAAGCCTGGTTTTTAAAGGAGATTGCTTATTTTATCGCTGAAAGAAGGAATTAGTTCAGGCCGCATTACATTGTTATATATCGAGGTGTGAGATGTTCCAGTTTCTGTTAGATATTTTAAACAACAGGGCTATTACAACGCCGGTGTTGGCATGGTTTTTGGCGCAAAGCATTAAATTTATCTATTCTTATATAAAAAATCGTAAGCCCGACTTCAGGAAGTTCATAGACTCGGGTGGAATGCCCAGTTCGCACACCGCTTTTACTGTGTCGTTAGCAACCATCTTGGGTATACATAATGGCTTTTCGTCAGATATTTTTGCATTGTCGGTTATTTTTTCGCTTGTAGTAATGGCTGATGCTGCCGGGGTTAGAAGAGCTGCCGGGAGACAGGCTGAAGTTTTAAATAAGCTTGTAAATTCAAGTGAGCACATTCAGCTTGATAAGCAGCTAAAAGAGCTTTTAGGGCACACACCGGTCGAGGTGTTCGCAGGGGCAGCATTGGGAATTATAACGGGGATAGCAATAAATTGAGCCCGGTATATTAAAGCCATTTTGTTTTATCAGTCTTAAAAGGTTTAATTAGCTCTTTGCCCGGGTTTAAAAGCTGTGTTATAATAATTATCAACATAGGAAGTAAGAAGATATCTTACTGAAAATTTAACATATTAGGATGGCGCAGTATTCTAGTTGGCACTGTTTGTTTTGAAGACGGGCCTAAAAATCCGTTAAAGGGCACATCGATGAAGTTCCTGGTGTCGGCTTGTTACGCCCAGTGATGGGCTGGTGCTGGGAGTTAAGGTTTTGGGGCAACCTGCAATGGCATGCAGGATATTGACCCCGCTACCGTGGAGACCCGTATTCGTGGAAGACAGGTTGCTCCTGATAATGGATACATACCTTGACTACGTTACGGGAAGAACCTGCTTTGCGGTTCCGCAGTTCGGTGCTGTGAGCAGTGTAGCCTGCCTTGAGTGGGGTTTGAGGGATAATGGATCAGATGCTTTGGTGCCAGGCCAGTACCTTTGCATTATTGCTGTTTGAAATCAATCCTGCAAAAGAGGCTAGAAGCAAATAAGGCTTTTGGGGAAAACCCCTAGACTGTACATCAGGTATACATGGGATTGCAGTGTGGACTAAGTGGTGATCAGGCTTCGATGAGGGCAACCCTTCGACAAAGTGTTTAAATGGAAACAGCCGTTTGGCGACGAGCGGTACACTTTGGGGAAAACCTGCCTGACCTAAGCCGCAAAATTTACCATGTATATCGCCATCCTGTATGTAATCATACTTGCATGAAAGTATCGGTAAATATAAATGGAGAAAGCTGATAAGAAGATCAATAAATACAAGGTTGCAGATAAAAGACGTATACCCGTTAAAAAGGTAAAGGGAGGACCTAAAAGAGAGCAAACGCTATGGGCTGTTACTGTAACCGTTGTATCTTTTTTATTATCTATGGGTATTCTTTTTATATCTACAGGTTTGTTTGAAAGGATATCCATATTTTGGTCGTTTCTGATTGTTTTTATCATTATTTTCATAGGAATATTTTTTGACGTGATAGGTGTTGCTGTAACTGCTGCCGATGAAAAACCTTTTCACGCCATGGCATCTAAAAAGTATAAAGGTGCCAGGTATGCAATACGCTTAATCCGGAATGCTGATAAAGTAGCAAGCATTTGCAATGATGTTATTGGTGATATATGCGGTGTTGTCAGTGGAACTGCAGGTGCTGCCATTGTTTTCCGTATATTTTCGGGAAGTGCCCAGTCTGTTTGGATAGAAGCAGCGGTTGGCGGTTTGATAGCCGCATTCACGGTGGGTGGAAAAGCTTTTGCAAAAAGGTTTGGAATGAGTAACAGCAATTTTATCATTTACCATGCAGGGCTGTTTCTTTCTCTGTTCATACCAGCAAATGGAAATAAATAATTGATTTAACTTTTGCAGTTTAGTAAAATATACGAATGTGGAACTATATCGGGAAACCAGCCAGTTAATCTATAAATTCTGAAGGAAGGAAAGCATGTAATTGAACGATAAAATTTGCTTATGCTCAACAGGGGTATTGAGCTGTATACAGGAACCTGAAGATTTAAAGAATTTGAAGCTATGCTGCCTTCAAACACTTGCAGACGAAATACGGGCTTTTTTAATAGATAAAATATCCCAAACCGGCGGGCATATTGCTTCAAATCTTGGCGTGGTTGAATTAACCATTGCTTTACATACGGTTTTTAAGTCTCCAACCGATAAAATCGTGTGGGATGTCGGGCATCAAACCTATGTACATAAAATATTGACGGGAAGGAAGGATGCCCTTGAAACCATCAGGCAAATGGATGGTATTTCTGGTTTTCCAAAAATAACCGAAAGTGAACACGATTGCTTTAACACAGGTCACAGTTCAACATCAATATCTGCTGCACTTGGTATTGCCAGGGCGCGGGATCTTCTTGGAGAAGATTACAGCGTTGTTGCAGTAATCGGGGACGGTGCCTTAACGGGCGGTATGGCCTTTGAGGCTTTAAATGATGCCGGAAACAGTAAAACCAACCTGATCGTTATTTTAAATGACAACGAAATGTCAATATCCAAAAATGTCGGAGGCATGTCACGATACCTTAGCCGGATACGGACCGAACCTATTTATTATAAAGTCAGAAATGATTTTCAGTCGCTGGTTGATAATATACCTGCAATTGGTAAATCAGCCAGGAAGGTTTTTCACAAAGTTAAAGGATCGTTAAAATACCTGCTTCTTCCCGGTGTACTTTTTGAAGAACTGGGGTTCCGCTACTATGGTCCGCTGGACGGGCATAATATAGCCGAAATGTACAAAGTAATGGAAAGGGTTAGGAACATAAAGGAACCGGTTCTGATACATGTTTGCACAAAAAAGGGCCGGGGTTATTCCCCTGCTGAAGAAAAACCACATAAATACCATGGTATTTCGCCTTTTAACGTAGAAACAGGCGAAGTTATAACAGAAACCAATGGCAGCTTTTCCAATGTTTTTGGAAAGAAGCTTGTTGAACTGGCAGAAAGGCATGAAGACATTGTGGCAATTACCGCAGCAATGCCCGAGGGAACAGGTCTCAGCCATTTTAGCGAAAAGTACCCAAAACGTTTTTTTGACGTAGGTATTGCAGAACAACACGCAGTTACCATGGCAGCCGGTCTGGCTATTAGAGGATTAAAACCTGTTGTAGCCATTTATTCGTCTTTTTTGCAAAGGGCCTACGATCAGATCATTCATGATGTTTCTTTAATGAATCTTAATGTTATATTTGCTGTTGACAGGGCAGGAATTGTGGGTGACGATGGTGAAACCCATCAGGGTATATATGATATTGCATTGTTTTCAACCCTGCCCAATATAACTATAATGTCACCTGCGGACTACGATGAACTGGAGAAAATGCTTGATTTTTCAGTGGAATATGGAACAGGCCCCATTGCAATCCGGTACCCAAGAGGGCAGGGAAAAAGAAACCTTGTACCCGATTTGCCAATTGAATGTGGGAAGGCTGTAAAACTTTCGGATGGGAAAGATATAACAATTGCAGTAACAGGGTACATGGTGGATGCCGTTTTTGATGCCGCAAAAGAACTTGAGTGCCATGGGATACACTGTGATATTATATATTATCGTTTTATAAGACCCTTTGATATCGATATGCTTTGTGAATCTGCAAAAAAAACCCGGTTTGTTATGACAGTTGAGGATCATATAGCAAGTGGCGGGTTTGGGAGCACAGTTTTGGTTAAGCTAAACGAAGCCGGGATAAACATTCCGGTTGAAATTGCTGCCTTTCCGGATATCCCAATAGAGCATGGAAAAAGGAACCTTTTATATAAAAAATACAGTCTTGATCCAAAGGGCTTAACAGAAAGAGTTCTTAAACGGTTAAGAAGTAAAGGTGATTGTTAGATGGCAAAGGAAAGATTAGATGTACACTTGGTTAACAGAGGGTACTTTGACAGCCGCGAAAAAGCTCGCAGGGCAATTATGGGAGGTCTTATTCTTGTAAACGGAATAATTGAGGATAAACCTGGTTTTCAGGTTGATACCGAAGCAGAGCTTGAAGTTAAAGGAAATCCGCACCCCTACGTTAGCAGGGGAGGGCTTAAGCTTGAAAAGGCAATTAATGAGTTCGAAATTGATCTGACAGACAAAGTATGCATTGATATTGGAGCTTCTACCGGAGGTTTTACCGACTGTATGCTTAAAAACGGCGCCTGTAAGGTTTATTCAGTTGACGTCGGATACGGTCAGCTTGCATGGAAGCTTAGAAATGACAGCAGGGTAATAGTGATGGAGCGAACAAATTTCAGATATGTTAAACCTGATGATATCGGTGAGAAGGTGGATTTTGCATCTGCAGATGTCTCGTTTATATCACTTACAAAAATCATACCCCCTGCAAAGCAATTACTAAAAGACGAAGGAAGTATGGTTTGCCTTATTAAACCACAGTTTGAAGCAGGTCGCGAGAAAGTTGGAAAAAAGGGTGTCGTAAAAGATCCTGCCGTTCATAAGGAAGTTATTGAAAAAGTAATTGAATTTGCAAAAAATCTCGGCTTTAGTATAAAAGGTCTCTCTTATTCACCTGTAAAAGGGCCCGAAGGGAATATAGAGTATTTACTGTATCTTGTTCAGAAGCCCGAAGAACAGGATTTTATTTCTGTTGATGAAGTTGTAGAGGCTGCGCATACACAACTAAAATAAACACCGGGCAAAACTTGTTATAGACGGTTTATAAACCTGGAAAATACCAACAGGCATATCATTTAATTTTATTGTATTTTTATTCAAATTAACTGTATAATAGAATTAATAAACAGGGGAGAATTTACTCAATGGAACAAAAGAGTATTGGTTTGTTTGTAAACAGAAAAAAGGATAAAGAACTGGAAATTACCAAGAAACTTGTTGACAGCATCCTGAAATACGGTATGAAACCTCTTCTTCCAAGACCCATTTCACAGGATTTGGGGTTTTCCGGGGGATATACCGAGGAAGACATGATGGATAAATCTTCATTCTTAATTTCTCTTGGCGGTGACGGGACACTGCTGAATATGGCAAGAACTTCATTTAATTACGATGTTCCGGTACTTGGTATCAATCTTGGAACTGTAGGGTTTTTAGCTGATGTTGAAATAAACGACATAGAAAAGGCGATTAAGCGTCTGGCCTGTGGTGAATACTCAATAGAAGATCGTATGGTGCTTTTAGCATCGGTTTTTCGCGATGATTATACTGTGTTTAAAAGTATTGCTATAAATGATGTAGTGGTTAACAGGGATGGGCTGTCACGAATTATAAGGATTCAGGTATTTGTAGATGACCAGTTTATCGATTCTTTCCCGGGAGACGGGGTTATTGTATCAACCCCATCCGGTTCTACAGCGTATAATTTATCTGCAGGCGGGCCCATTGTTCAGCCCGATATGGAGATGATGATTACTACCCCGATATGCCCGCATATATTATATTCACGCTCTTTCATTACTAGCCCTGACAGGAAGCTTCGCATTACAATAAATGATGATTATCCCGATAGTGCTATTATTACCATGGATGGGCAGGAAGGGTTCAGGATTGCAGCAGGGGATGAAATATTAATCACCCGTGCACAGAAAAAAATTAAGCTTGTTTCTTTTAATGATATTAATTTCTTTGATGTATTAAGAGCCAAAATTCATCAGCCATCCTTGAAATTAAACACTTAAATTACATAGCAACTTAGATAGCCGGCAGGAAAGGTTTAAGTTGATATTGAAAAATAATTATTTCTTTGGTGAATATGAAAGGGGAAGCCTATGAAATACAACAGGCATGCTAAAATTCTTGAAATAATTGAAAACTACGATGTTGAAACCCAGGATGAACTGGTGGCGAAATTGAAAGAACACGGCATGGATGTTACTCAGGCAACTGTATCAAGGGATATTAAGGAATTACGTCTGGTTAAGGTTGCAAGTTCGGATGGCAGAGCCAGATACAGGGCAATGAGCAATGACTCGGGTGTTATTAGTGACAGACTTCTTACCATACTAAGAGAGGGTTACGTATCCAGCGATTATGCAAACAATATTCTGGTAGTGAAAACTCTTCCGGGAATGGCTCAGGCCGTAGCCTCTGCGATTGATAATTTGGGATGGTCCGAGGTTGTTGGTACAATTGCCGGAGATGATACAATTATGGTAGTGACTCGTGCTGAAAAAATAGCCGAGGAAATGCAGGAAAGGTTCACCTCGCTGTTAAAGGGGGATTAATGAATGCTGATCCAGTTGTCGGTTGAAAACATAGCCATAATTGAAAAGCTTACTGTGGAGCTTGAAGATGGACTTAATATATTAACCGGAGAGACAGGAGCAGGTAAATCCATTCTGATCGATGCTGTTAATGCCTTGTTGGGAGGCAGAGTATCAAGGGAGCTTATTCGGACCGGTGAAGACAGAGCAAAAGTAGAAGCTGTTTTCCATTCACCTGAAAAACTTGCTTCGGTGCTAAGCAGTATGGGAATTGACACCGAGGACGATGGAACTGTTGTTATATCCCGTCAGTTTTCTTCTACAGGTAAAAATATTTGCAGAGTTAACGGGAGCCTGGTAACCGTGTCACAGCTTAAGGCGATCGGTGAATACCTGATAGATATTCACGGTCAGAATGACAATCAGTCGCTTTTAAGAAACCAGGTCCAGGTTGAGTACCTGGATAAGTTTTCAGGCGATGAACTTCTTAAGGAAAAGGAAGAATACCAGCAGCTTTTGGCCAGGTTCAGGGAAATGGACAGAAAGATTTCGGAACTAAGGGATAAGGAGAAAGAGAGGGCCCGGCTGGAGGACCTGTACAGGTACCAGGTTAACGAAATAGAAGCTGCAAACTTGAAAAAAGGTGAAGATGCTGAACTTTCACAGCAAAGTAAACTCCTGTCCAATGCTGAGGGCATTATTGAAGCCTTTAATGATGCATATACCTGCCTGATTGGTGAAGATGACCTTGTACCGGGGGCAATTGAACAGGTTCAAAGGGCACAGTCTGCACTAGCCAATATCGCAGATTTGGACAGGGATTTTGGCGTGATATCTGAAAACCTTGTGGAAATAAACGATAAGCTTGAAGAAATAGCCAGGCAGATAAGACATAAAAGGGAACAGATAAATTACGATCCGGTGCTGCAACAGGAAGTGGAGGAGAGGCTTGCACTTATTGAAGCACTGAAACGAAAGTATGGTAATACCGTGGAAGAAATAATAAAGTACGGGGAAGAGGCAAGGCGAAAACTTGAAGAGGTTACCGATATTGAAAGTCATTTGACAGAACTATTGAACAGAAAAAAGGAACTGGATGAAAACCTGTACAGGAAAGCTTCCAATATACATAAAATGAGGGTGAAAGCAGCAGAGGATTTAAAAAGCAAAATCACAGCCCAGTTAAAAGACCTGGAAATGCCCAAGGCTAAATTTTCTGTAGATATTAATTTCGATGAAACACGTAATTATACTGAAAACGGTCTTGATACAATAGAATTTCTAATTTCACCCAATCCCGGCGAGGGCTTGAAGCCCCTAAACCGTATTGCCTCGGGCGGGGAAATGTCCAGAATTATGCTTGCTATAAAGACAATACTTGCAGATGTTGATGAGATAGATGTGTTAATATTTGATGAAATTGATACAGGAGTTAGTGGAAAGGCTGCCCTTAAGGTGGGTGAAAAACTACTTGAAATTTCAGCAAAACACCAGGTAATCTGTATAACGCACCATGCACAAATCGCAAGCCTTGCAAAATCACATTTCAGAATAAGCAAGGAAACCAAAAAAGAAAGAACCCTTGCCCGGATTGAAAAGCTTGATGGTATTAACAGAGAGAAGGAAGTAGCAAGGCTTTTAAGTGGTGACGATAGTGCGAGTACATCCAAGCTTGCAAGGGAAATGATTGAAAAAGGCATAGGACTTAGAAGGAAGCAGAGCACCGGATAGGGTATACAAATGAAGAGAAATTGAGGTGATAATTTGAATATAAAGTGGTCCGAACATATTGCTACAGCGGTTAGCCCGGATGGATATCCGTCGGGTGGAGTGCCTGAAATAGCCATGGTTGGCAGGTCAAATGCTGGCAAGTCATCTTTGATAAACTTTCTTACCCAAAGAAAATCCCTTGCAAGGGTAGGCAATACTCCCGGAAAAACAAGGGTTATTAATTTTTTTGGTGTGGAAAACAAACTCATACTTGTTGATCTTCCCGGCTATGGTTATGCAAAGGTTTCTGAAAGTGAAAAAAGAAAATGGAGTAAAATCATAGAAACTTATTTAAACAACCGAAACCAACTCTGTGGTATTATTATGTTAGTTGATATAAGGCATAAACCCACACAGCATGATATAATTATGTATCAGTGGGTAGTCTCTATGGGAAAGCCTCATATTATTGTCGCAACAAAGGCAGATAAGATTGCAAGAGCCCATCATCAAAAACACATAAAAGAAATACGCAAGACTTTGGATTTAGTTCCTGGAATCCCTGTTGTACCGGTTTCTACAACTAAAAAAACAGGGTTCATTGATGTTTGGAGAGAAATTGAAAAAATAGTGCCCGATTTGAATATAACGGGATCCAAAGATGGGCAGAAAGACAACAAATAAAGAAGGTTGGTGCTTATGACAGCAGAAATACTTGCAGTGGGAACAGAGCTTTTAATGGGGCAGATTGCTAATACAAATGCTCAGTATCTTTCAAGAAGACTTGCAGAATTAGGTATAAACGTATATTTTCATACTGTTGTTGGCGATAATCCTGCAAGGCTTGAAGAAACTTTGAAAAGAGCATTAAATCGTTCTGATATTGTTATTACCACCGGTGGGCTTGGCCCCACAAAGGACGATCTTACAAAAGAAACAATTTCAAAAACAATGAACCGGGAATTGGTTCTTCACGAAGATATACTTGATGGCATAAGGAATTTCTTTGCCAAAAGACACAGAAAGATGGCAGAAATAAATAAAAAACAGGCATACCTGCCTGAAAATTCAATTGTAATTCCAAACCCGAATGGAACGGCTCCCGGCTGTATCATAGAAGAAGGGGAAAAAACCGTTATTATGCTTCCCGGGCCACCGAAGGAAATGCAGCCAATGTTTGAGGCTACTGTTTTTAAATATCTTAAACAAAGAACAGGTGTAATCCTGGTTTCAAAAATGTTGAAAATTTTCGGAATAGGCGAGTCAGACCTTGAAACAAGGCTTATGGATTTAATTGAAAGCCAGAACAATCCCACCATAGCCCCATATGCTTCTCAGGGCGAAATTACCGTACGGGTAACAGCACGCTGTTCAGACCACAATGAAGCTTCTGCCCTGCTGGACCCGGTTGTTAGCGAAATTAAGTCAAGACTTGGTGTACTGGTTTATTCTGAAGATGGACAATCACTTGAAGAAGTTGTGTTTAATTTACTGAAAGAAAACGGCCTGGTTATGGCAACTGCTGAATCCTGCACCGGAGGGCTGCTGTCGGAAAGGATTACAGATATACCCGGTTCATCAGAGATTTTCGAACGGGCTTATATAACATATGCAAACAGGGCAAAAGTTGAAGATTTAGGTGTTTCGTGGGATACACTGAATAAATATGGTGCAGTAAGCCACCAAACAGCCATGGAAATGCTTAACGGATTAAAGCAAAAAACCGGGGCTTCAGTGGGTGTTGCAATAACCGGTATTGCAGGACCTGGAGGAGGTACACCCGAGAAACCTGTTGGCCTGGTTTTCATTGCGGCATATGTTAAAGACAGGTTTCTGTGCAGAAAGTTTGAACTTATGGGAAACAGAGAACGAGTCAGAAATGATGCATGTTTGCATGCACTGGACATGACACGAAGGCTGATACTTGGAGTAGAGCAGCAATAAAAGGAGGACAGGAAATTGGGTTTGAAAGAAGAAAAACATCTGTCAAGAACGGCTGCTCTGGTTATGTTTGCAACACTTCTTAGCAGAATAACGGGTTTTTTGAGGACAGTATTAATTAAAAACATTATGTCACCAAAGGGCTATTCGGATGAATTCCTTGTAGCATTTTCTCTTCCCGATCTTACATTTGAACTGCTGGTTGGTGGTGCAATTGCAGCCGCAATAATACCGGTTCTATCTTCCAGTATCTCTAAAAAGAACGAAAGGGAAGGCTGGAAAGCTATTGGAACATTTCTAAATATAACGGTATTAGCTTTCTTTTTTATAAGCATTATTTTTTATATCTTTACACCAAGTTTCGTTGGAATAGTTGCAATTGGATATGAACCTGGCACCGAAAAGTTTAATCTTGTAGTGAAACTTACGCGTATTCTTCTGCCGTCTTCCCTGTTTATGATACTGGCAGGGCAGTGCAATGGAGTTTTAAATGCTTATAACAGGTTTGCTGCAGCCTCTTTTGGCCCGGTTTTATATAATCTGTGTGTTATGATGAGTATTATTCTTTTCGGGGCTAAAAGCGTTGAACTGACTACCTTTGGTGTTATGATCAGTGCAATGATCTATTTTATTGTTCAGCTTTTATGGACCCGGAAGCATTTCAGTTTCTACAGACCCAAATTATATATAAGAAATGAAACCTTTCTGAAACTCATAAAATTAGCTGTACCTTCCCTTGCTGCTTCAGCTGTTGTACAGGTTAACGCAATTATTTCCAGGAGCTTTTCCACCGAGTTTGCACAGAACAGTGTGACAATGATGAATAATGCAAACCGGACATGGCAATTGCCCCTCGGTATTTTTGCGCAAAGCTTGGGTGTTGCAATGCTTCCGACATTATCATCCCAGTATGCCCTGGAAGAAAAAGAAGAATACAGGCGGGTTTTAAATAACGGGATCAGAACTGTTTTGGCATTATGCATTCCGAGTACAATGGTTCTGATTGCTTTAAACAGGGAAATAATGCAGATACTTTTTAAATGGAGCAGTATGTCCGTC
The DNA here is from genome assembly GCA_012521105.1 of Clostridiaceae bacterium. Taxonomy (GTDB): domain Bacteria; phylum Bacillota; class Clostridia; order DSM-8532; family DSM-8532; genus Thermoclostridium. The sequence goes on along the minus strand of JAAYNA010000017.1, from coordinate 9,783 downwards.
TATGAGGTGGCAATGAATGGTCTTGCTCTGTTAGCTTATGCTCCAGCTTTACTATTTCAGTCAGTTGTTGTAATTCTGAACCGAGCCTTCTATTCAATTCAGAATACCCGGATACCTCTGCTTGTAGGATTAGGGACTATTGGTATAAACATTGCTGCCAATTTATATTTTACGAACCATACCGATTTCGGTGCCATAGGAACTGCAATGGCTTATGTTTTAACAGTTATGGTTAACGCATTTTTGCTTATTATTTTATTTTCCAGAAAAACCGGACAGGCACTCATCCCAGATAATTTTATTTTCCTTGCTAAAACTACCGCGGTAACAATAATATCGGGCATAATCCTCTGGATTTTCACAATGATTATTCCTTTTCCAACCGAACAAAGTTTTTCAATTGGGAAAAAAGTTCTGGAAATATTGTCCGTAATCGCAAGGCTTATTCCTTCATTCCTGGTATTTATTGTAACATCTGTTTTATTTAAAATTGATGAAATAAGAAGGCTATTGGCTGTAATACTGACGCGGATAAGGAAAATCACCGGAAATCCGGAATAATGGATTTACAAAATTGAACACTAAAACTATTGCTTTTTATATTTTAGTACTTTATAATAAAGAACAGATGTTCGAAAAAACCGATGGGGCTTTTGCCGCTCAGGGGAGGTTATTTTATGGCAAGTGATGAAAAGAAAAAGGCTTTAGAGATGGTCTTCAGTCAAATTGAGAGGCAGTTTGGAAAAGGTGCGGTGATGAAACTTGGAGAAGCTGCACATATGAATATTGACACCATATCAACCGGGGCCTTGGGTTTGGATATTGCCTTGGGAGTAGGAGGGCTGCCAAGAGGTCGTATTGTTGAAATTTACGGTCCCGAATCATCGGGTAAAACCACCGTTGCCCTTCATGTTGTAGCCGAAGCGCAGAAAGCAGGAGGCGAAGCAGCCTTTATTGATGCAGAACACGCATTGGATCCGGTCTATGCAAAAGCGCTGGGGGTCAATATTGAAAATCTTATTGTTTCTCAGCCCGATACCGGTGAGCAGGCCCTTGAAATCGCCGAAGCTCTGGTACGAAGCGGTGCAATAGATGTTATTGTTATCGATTCAGTTGCTGCTCTTGTACCAAAAGCTGAAATTGACGGAGAAATGGGAGATACACATGTTGGTCTGCAGGCAAGGTTAATGTCCCAGGCATTAAGGAAATTGTCGGGTGTTATTAGCAAGTCCAAGACGGTAGCAATTTTTATTAACCAGCTCCGTGAAAAGGTTGGTGTTATGTTTGGTAATCCTGAAATAACTCCCGGAGGGCGTGCTCTAAAATTTTATTCATCGGTACGTTTAGAGGTCAGAAGGGTTGAAACGTTAAAAGAGGCGGGCAATCCGATTGGAAACAGAACCAAGGTTAAAATTGTAAAGAATAAGGTAGCTCCTCCATTCAAAGAAGCTGAATTCGATATTATCTACGGAGAGGGCATTTCAAAGGAAGGTAATATTCTGGACGTGGCAGTTCAACTGGATATTGTTAAAAAGAGCGGAGCATGGTTTTCATACAACGATCAGCGGCTTGGCCAGGGACGCGAAAACGTTAAAAAGTTTTTAAAGGAAAACACTGAAATTCTTCAGGAAATTGAATCTAAAATACGCGCTCAATATGATAAGGCCTTCTTACAAAGCGTAGAAGCCCATGTTGTTGACGACGAATAGTTTAGAACATATTAAATGCATATAACAGGAAGCCCCCACAAATATATTTTTCATTCATGGTGGGCGTTCTGAAGTAGTCCATACCGACAAAGATATTGAATACAGAGGGGAATACTATGAATCCCTGGTTCCACCCGTTCATCTTGTAGGTGGTCTTTTTACCGCCTACTTCTAATCAGATTTGATGGTTTATAAAGCAGGGGAACGGTTCAGAAGTAAAGCTATGGAGCTATTGTGCAATGCTAGCCGAATGCCGCATATAGATGTATAGCCGGAGCGAGTTTCGGTTTGGCCGAGTGAACTATACGGCTCTTGCAAAGAAGCGTCTGTTTCCGATAATTGTACAATAGCTTTGTTGCTATCATGAATTTTTAGATATGGTCAGAGGAAGCAGGAGAAGGGTCTTTAGTTTCCCATTACCCTATAATTTGATGGTTTGCAGGTGTTTGTTTATATATGGTATAATTTTGTCAAAAAACAAGGTGGGATGATTATGACGATAACATCTGCAGTAAAACAGAAAAACAATCCTGAAATGATACAGATTTACATAGATAATGCCTACGCTTTTTCCATCCCGGAAGAAGAATATCTTAGGATGAATTTATATGAAAAACAGGAAATTACTGACGAAGAAATAAAAAAAATTCGTGAAGAAATAAATGTTAAATATGCAAAACAGCGCGCTATCAGAATGCTTGCAGCAAGGGACAGAACCGAATATGAAGTTAAAACCAGGCTGATCCGGCTGGGTTTTGACGATATATCAGCAGAGAGCGCGGTATTACAGTTAAAAGCAATGGGCTATATTAATGATATGCTTTTTGCCCGTAAATACATATCTGATCGCTTAAAGCTAAAACCAAAATCCAAAAAGGCATTAGCTTATGAGCTTGAAAAAAAGGGGATTGAGGCAGATATTATAGCAGATGTAATGGATGAATTTGAAGTAGATGAATTCCTCATTGCATATCGTCTAGCCAAACGAAAATACGGAAAATATGACGCCACCGATCCGAAAATACAGCGTAGAATCGCATCTTTTCTGTCACATAAGGGTTTTTCATACGATATTATAAAAAGCACATTGGAGCAAATAATTGAAGCCCATAATAAATAATGAAATTTTTAGCAGATTGTATTGAAAATTTTACATAAAAGTTTTATAATTACTAATATAATAATGAGGTAGAAAATTAAATATAGGGTCTCTCGTAAGCAGAGTAGGCGTTTGTGCGTTAAGTGCCGGGTGAACGGGGAGTTGACATCCGGACGAAAAGCCGGAAGGCTTGCGGTACAGGCGCCGCATCCCGCTGCTGCATGAGGGAGTTTTCCTCTTCATGTAGCATACGTTATATGCCTCGTTAGAAAGCCATTCGGAAAACCGATGGCGCAGAAATCAATGTTCATGAGGAGGTTTTTTTATGGTTAAGAAAGGCAATTCGTCATTCGTGAGAAATATTTTTTCAATGGTACTGATGTCTTTATTTGTTGCAATCTATGGTGTTCTCTCCTTATTACGAATCTACATCATTCCTAACGAACTTCGATTAAGCCTGACATTTATGCCTGTAGCATGGGCTTCAATTCTGTTTGGTCCTATTGCAGGTGGCATAACAGGAGTCTTGGGTGATATAGTGGGTTGGGCGATAAACCCGGTAGGCCCTTTTTTCCCTGGGTTTACCGTAAGCGGGTTTGTTTCGGGAATTATATATGGACTGTTTCTTTACAGGAAGGAAATTACCTGGAAAAGAGTTATTTTTGCTGCTATTACCATGATATTGGTTGTGGAGGTTCTGCTAAACTCGATATGGCTGTATATTTTAACGGGGAATGCGTATAAGGTGCTTGTTGTGGCAAGGCTAATAAAGGCATTAATTACAATACCCATTCAAATATTAATTTTGTACACTACCGGTTCTTTAGTAAAAAAATTTGCTCCTGCAAGTGTACGTGGTGTATTATAATTTTATAAATACCTTTAGTGCAGGTGAAAACAATGAAATCTGTATCTGTTGATAAAGAGTATGAACAGGCAGGTAATGAAGTGTTCTTAACAACAGCAGCAAATGAACGTGAGTATGACGTCTACAAATCCCTGCTAGAAGCTTATGGTATACCTGTTTTAAAAAAACATAGAGAAGCGGGAGAGTACCTGAATATATCGATGGGGATGAATATCTATGGTGTGGATATTTATGTTCCGGAAAAATATTATAGCGAGGCACAGGAATTGATAAAAGATGCTGCGAGCAGAGATGATTATGATAAAGAAATTGAAGCCGAGAAAGAATTCTATCAAAGCAGGCGTCTTACCTATGTTTGGGTAATTATAGCGGTATTTTATTTTCCGTTTTTAATATGGCTTATTTACAAGTTAGTGAAAAGAATATAATAAAAATTAATCTGCCTGAAAAACCTTTACAAAGTTCAACATAATACTTTATAATTAATTATATAATTAAAACGGATTTATGGCGCTTTGCTGGTGCCAAACCAGTCTATAATAATTACAATTTAATATATGTATTGCAGGTGTGCAGTTTGGATGCACTTAAAAGGGAACCGGGTGTAAATCCCGGACGGTCCCGCCGCTGTAAGGATGAGTATACATTCATAATGCCACTGTCGAATGATGGGAAGGCGAATGTATGCGATGAATCCAAGTCAGAATACCTGCCTGCAGTAGAAGTGAGGGAAACTACGAGCGATGGGCCCCACGAAATATTGCAATAATTGCAAATATTAGCCTTTCCTTGTGGAAAGGATTTTTCATTTTTAAGGGCCTTAATAATAATTCATAAAGGAGTTCTAATTATGAAAAAAGGTCTTATTTTAATGCTTATTTTGTTTGCTTTAAGTTTTGTTGCTGGATGTGGCAGCACAAATGCTCCACAGGATATTAACAGTCCGGAACACACCGGGGTTATAAAGGACAACAATCAACAGAAAGATGCGTCCAAGTCAGAAGAAACTGCAGCATATCCTTTAGAAGTTACCGATTTTAGAGGTAATTCAGTTAAGCTCGCCAAAGAACCTCAAAGAGTGATTTCATTAAGTCCAAACATCACCGAAATTATTTATGCCCTTGGCAAGGGTGATACGCTGGTGGGAAGAACAGCATTCTGTGATTATCCTGAAGATGCAGAAGATGCAATCGTTGTTGGAGATTTCATTGAATGGAATTTTGAAACTATACTCTCCCTTGAGCCCGATGTAGTTTTTGCTTCCTCGCTGAATACCGAAGAGAACGAGAATAAACTCATGGAACTTGGTATTAATACAGTATTTTTAACGCAGATAGAATCTTTTGAAAGCACGTATGAAATCATTGATTTGGTGGGAAAGGTTCTGAATGCTCAGGATCGGGCTGACGAAATAATAAATGAGATGAAAAAGACAGTTTCAGAGGTTCAAAAGGCAGCAGAAGGGAAAGAAAAACCTTCGGTATATTATGTGGTCGGGTATGGTGAATACGGAGATTATACTGCTACGGGAGAAACTTTCATATCCAGTATGATCGGGATGGCCGGTGGCAACAATATTGCTGCTGACATCACCGGTTGGGTTTATAGTCTTGAAAAGTTGATAGAAAAAGATCCTGACATAATTATTTGTCCTGAGTATGCAAAGGAAGCATTCCTGCAGACTAACGGATATAAAGAGCTTACTGCTGTTAAAGAAGGAAGGATATATGCAATAGATGAAAATCTTATAGTGCGCCAGGGACCGAGACTTGCTGAAGGCCTACGAGCACTGTATGAAATCTTTCATTCAGAAAGTATCTCCGATTAAGGACGGTAGAACACCATTTGATTAGGATGATTCAGATATGTTTTCAGGATTAAAAGGTAAGTTATCCGGGGTGCTAATAATTGCTCTCATAGTATTGCTAATTTTTATTTCTGCTGCTTCTCTTTTTTTGGGAACTGCGAATATAGGCTATGTTGATGTGTTCAGAATACTTTTACATCACATTCCTGGCTTAGGCGATCAAATCAGCATTGACGGAATACCTGATTCGGCTGTAACAATTATAATGAAGCTTAGGCTTACGAGGGTAATACTTGCATTATTGGTTGGGGCAGGCCTTTCGGCGGTAGGTTCAACCATGCAGTGTCTTTTCAGGAATCCCATGGCAGAGCCGGGACTATTGGGAATATCATCGGGGGCGGGACTTGGTGCAACAATTGCTATCTTTCTTGGACTAAATACAACAGTATTCGGAATGGGTGCCACTGCAATAAGCGCATTTATCGGAGCCATAATAACAATACTTATTGTTTATAATATATCCCGGACAGGCCCTAAAATATCGCCTACGGTATTAATTCTTGCAGGAACAGCCATCAGCTTTATGAACAGTGCAATAATCCAGCTTCTTATGATTTTCAGAAGGGATCGCATGGATTATATTATGCTTTGGACAATGGGCTCGTTCACAACATCGGGATGGAATAAGATTCTGATTCTTATTCCGTTCCTTGTTGCAGGCCTGTCAATACTTTTATTGTATGCAAGGCAGCTGAATGTTATCTCCACTGGCGAGGAAACGGCACAATCCCTTGGAATAGAGGTTGAAAAAGTGAAAAGGATTTTACTGGCAGTGTGCTCCCTGATAACGGCAGCCTGTGTTTCAACCAGCGGTATTATTGGGTTCGTAGGTTTAATAATCCCGCATGTTTTCCGGCTAATAGTTGGGCCAGATCAAAGGATTCTTTTACCCTATTCCATTATTGGCGGTGCAGCTTTTCTTGTAATATGTGACACATTGGCAAGGGTAATTGCTTCGCCGGCTGAAATTCCGGTCGGGGCAATTACTGCTGTTTTTGGTTCCCCGTTTTTCATCGCACTTCTTATTCGCAGTAAGAGGAGTGTGATGTAAGTGGAACGATCGGTTAAGGTTGAAGACTTAAGCTTCTCATATGGCAACAGGGAAGTCTTAAAAAATATATGTGCAAGTTTTAAGCCGGGTATGGTATGTGGCCTTTTAGGACCTAACGGCTCGGGTAAAACCACTTTGCTTAAAAATATTGCATCAATTTTGAAACCCGAGAAAAATGCGGTGTATATAAACTGCAGGGATATTACCAAAATGACACCACCCGAAATTGCAAAGGAAATGGCGCTGGTTCCGCAAAGCACTAATATTGATTTTGATTTCACTGTTGAGGACATTGTTATGATGGGAAGAACACCTCATATTAAAGGTTTTTCGAATGAAACCAATGAAGACAGGGAAATTGTTCAGTGGGCGCTTGAAACCGCAAGGGTAAACCACCTTAAAGGCAGAAGCATAAAATCAATAAGCGGAGGGGAGCTTCAACGGGTGGTTATAGCAAGGGCATTAGCTCAGAAAACCCGGATAATTCTTTTGGACGAGCCAGTATCCCAGCTTGATATTCATCACCAGCTTTCAATAATGGAAACCATAACCCGGTTATCCCATGAACAGAAACTTACAATAGTTACTGTTTTACATGATTTAAACCTGGCTGCAGAATATTGTGATATCATTTACCTGTTAAAAGACGGATGCATTGTGTGCGGGGGTCCTCCCAAAGAAGTTCTTACCTATGATAAGATTGAAAATGTCTATGATATTGTATGTCTTGTTTATGAAAACCCCGTATCAAAGAAACCCCACATAATTCCGGTAAGCAGCAAATAAGGGAAGCAAAAGATGCTTTCTCTGCTTCTGCCAGCATTTATTCTGTATCAGTGCATTCAATTATTATTCCTTTTTTCTTTGCTCCCAGGCGATTATACAGTTTACAGAAAAACAAAATAAGTATCAGGCCGATAAACTACCAAAGCATATATCAGGCCTACTATTGAAGACATAGACCATGTAAATAATCCTTTAGTTCAAATACTTTTCCGCATTCCTCAATCAGGAGAGCGACAATTATATTATAATCTTTTTTTGAAATTTCGGAAAAGTATATTTCTCTGCCGCCATGTTCTACATCAACCAAGGATATATTAACACTGGCGTTTGTATATATTTTGAAAGAAAACCAATTTATTTTCTGCAAATTTTCAAAATATTTATTTAATGCTGATTTATTTGGAATTCCTGAAATATAATCCAAACTGAACTCTTTTCCCGTATCAGCCCAAATAAAGCAGTTGTCAAATTCGACTGACGGATTCAGAAATTTTGCTGGAAAAACATCAGATTATATTTGTAACGGAGTTTTTTATGCAATCCTGCAAAAAAAAAACTATACATTCATAAAAAATTATGCTCATTATTTTTGTTCTTTTCTGGGAGATGGCAGCGGGGTAAAGACTGAATTGTCGGTCGATGTAATAAAACTTCATCTGCTGCATCAGAAACAAAAATTCTTCCTGTCATGAAGAACAGGAATTATGCCCGGCCTGATCATGGAGAAGGTTTGTACTATAATTTCTGAATGAGACGTATAATCAGCGCGAGGTCAAAGATAGACAGCAGATGATATTCAAACAGTTGTGTTAGGAAAATTACAGTTTGAAGTAAAAATGCAGAACCACATGATTACGCGTGGTTCCTTACAAATTCCCGGTAGTCTTCGAGCATTTCCTTAAGAAGTGCCGGGGTGTCCAAGTGATAAGGGCATTGGCATGAGCACTGGTTGCACTCAATACAGTTTCCGATCAACTCCATTTTATCCTGCCATTCCTTTGTAACAAATTTCTGATAAGGAGCCCGTCTTAGAAGAAATTTCATTCTGGCAGCTGTGGGTATGGGTATGTCCACAGGGCATGGCATGCAATAGCCGCAACCTCTGCAGAAGCTGCCCGATAGTTCTTTTTTATCCTGTTCAATTAATTTTTTTCTGGTTTCATCTAATACAGGTGGATTTTTTTCAAGCTCAATAAACTGTTCAAGTTCGTTAATCCTTTGAATACCCCAGATTGGTACTACATGGGGGTATTGCCACAAATAGCAGAAGGATGTTTCTGCATTGGTTATCAATCCGCCTGAAAGAGCTTTCATTGCAATAAAGCCAACGCTCTTTTCCTTGCACAGCGTCACAAGCTCCAAATCTTCTTCTGATGAAATATGATTGAACGGATACTGAAGTGTTTCATACAGGCCGGATAAAACTGCATTTTTTCCGTTCTCAAAACTATGGTTTGTAATACCTATATGCCTGATTAAACCTTTTTGCTTAGCCTGAAGCATTGCATCATAGAGCTCGTCACCCTGCATTGGGACAGCCTTGGGATTATGGAACTGGTAAATATCTATATAATCTGTTTTCAGGTTTTCAAGGCTTGTTTCCAATTGTTGCCAGAAAGTTTTGGTATCTTTTGCATTTGTTTTTGTGGCAATTATGATATTTTTCCTGACATCAGACAATGCGTTTCCGATTTTTTCCTCACTGTCCGAATATGCTCTTGCAGTGTCGAAAAAGTTAATACCGCTTTCGTAAGCTCTGATTAAGATTCTTTTAGCTTCGTCCATGGATACTCTTTGTATAGGGAGAGCACCAAAACCCACGCGGGTTACTTCAAGTCCCGTGTTTCCCAGTATTATCTTCCGCATATATACCTCCTGAATACATAGCTGTTAAGAAATTTTGCATACTGTAATTATAGCTTATTGTCAGTATGCCTTCAAGGAAGCTGCCCACGTGTTATAATGAATTTATTATTCTGCATCTATACATTCTATTATTATACCTTTTTTCTTCGCACCCAGGCGGTTGTAAAACTTGCAGAAAAACAAAATTAATATCAGCCCAATTAAAAAAGCAAATAAAGCATTTATTAACCCCGTTGCGAAATATATTACAATTAATGTAAATAGTTCTTGAGCAAATTGTCTAACTTTTATATAAACAGAATCATATTGCCATTCATGTATAGAATTTGGCATATTAAACAACTGAAAGTCCTTAAAGAATTTACACAGATAATCATTCGTGATGAAATGGTGAGCAGGAAGCAGGTGTAAATGGTAAAACAGGGTAAAACGTTCCTGCTTGCGTAATTCATTCTGTTGCAATACAATGTTGTTGAGCAGATAAACGTATAATGAAAGGAAGGGAAAGGTGAGAGATGAATAATTTTGAGTTTTACT
>JAAYNA010000104.1 GCA_012521105.1 Clostridiaceae bacterium | reverse complement strand
CGTGCCTCAAATAACACATCACCAATTTTTCTTTTATAGACAGGAAACTTCTCATTCAACTCACGACCAACCATTAAATGCACCAATTTATCTATGGTGATATCCTTATAGAGATAAGTACCTAAATACTCACCATCGCGTAGGACAGATACACGGTCGGTAATCCGTGCAAGCTCTTCCAAACGGTGAGAAATATAGATCATCCCAACTCCTTTTGATTTTAACTTGTGGATTATGTTGAACAGTCTGTCAATTTCTGATTCGGTCAGTGCTGCTGTAGGTTCATCCAATATCAGAATTTTTGAATTAAATGAGATAGCTTTTGCAATTTCCACCATTTGCTGTTCTGCAACGCTTAATGTACGTACAAGCGCTTTCGGACTTATGGTAAGACCAAGCTCATCAAGAATTTCCTGTGTTTGTTCTATCAGCTTTTTATCATCGACAAACGGCCCCTTTTTGGGCTGACGATCCAGCCATATATTATCAGCAACAGTCAAATGGGGACATAAATTAAACTCCTGAAAAATGATGCTGATACCAAGCTGCTGTGCTTTTTTTGTATTTTCAATATAAACTTTTTCACCATTGATGAAAATTTCACCTTCATCGGCTTGATAAACACCTGAAAGTATTTTCATTAAAGTTGATTTGCCAGCACCATTTTCCCCGCATAATGCGTGGACCTCTCCGGCATTTAATGATATGCTTACATTGCTTAATGCCTTAACGCCTGGAAATGATTTGGAGATGCCACACATTTTAAGTAGTTCGGCCATAATTCTCCCTCCATTATTTGCAAGGCAAAACGTTTCGCGATACGATATCGATGTGACATAATAATGATGACATAATAATGATACTAATATAGACGTGACCATTTGAATGGAAAAAACGATTGATAATTTAGAAAAAACGATTATGACAGTTATATGGCTTAAAGTTGATATTTCGCCTTATTACGTCAATATATATTAATAGAATGGAAAAATTAACCTCAGATATTCCTCAGAAAACATATTTTCCTTGTCTATGACATATACTTCTGTATGAATATTTCTTTCAACACGCTTTCCTGTTAATACGTTATAAGCCGTTTCCACACTGAAATATCCCATTAAGTACGGATTCTGCAACACAGCTACATCAAGAATACCTTGCTCCATATAATCGGCTTCCTCTACTGTACAGTCAATACCAGCCAAAAATATGTCGCTACGTTCAAGTTTTTCTAACGCGCGTGCAGCCCCGGTAGCAGACTGGGCATTTAAACCAGCAATAACCTGCACTTCTGGATATTTTTGCAGTATTTCCACAGTAAGCTGTTCTGCCTTATCAATATCAGAATCACAGTATACTATCTCTACAATCTTCATTTCAGTTTTATCATTAATATAATCACTGAAACCAGCAGTACGCTCCAATGAGGGTAAAGAGTTTTTGACAAAGCTGATTACAACAATCTCGGCACTTCCTCCAACCCGTTTTTCTATTTCCTGTGCTAATACCTCTCCAGCCTTATAATTGTCAGTTGAAACAAAAGAAGTCCATTTATCACTATTCACACCTGAATCCACCAGTATCACAGGTATTTTAGATTCTACTGCAATTTCCACAGGCTCAGCTATTAAATGGTAATCACTGGCTGCTAATATTATAGCGTCAGGATTTTGCTGTATACTTTGCTTAATAATAGAAACCTGAACATGGTGATCTTCTTCCTTTGATGGTCCTAAGAATCTAAGGTCTATATTATATTCAGCGCCCGCAGCCTTAGCACCATCATACACACTCGCCCAAAATTCTGAATTAGTTGTCTTAACAATGAGATCCACACTGTAAGTCTTCTTTATGGCGGTACAGGAAGAAAGGGACACTACGATCAGCAGTACCAATAAACCGAAACAAATTACTCTTCTCATTTATTCCTCCAAAACCACAATTAATTTCTGTTATTTACTATTTAGCCAACGGCAATATTATACTCACAGTAGTTCCTTCATCGGGCTGGCTTTCAAATTGCAAACCGTATTCTGCACCATACATAAGCTGAATCCGCTTATTAACATTATATACACCCATACCAGACCTGGTGGTGGGTTTTTCCTCCAAGATATTATCCAATTTTTCAGGACGGATTCCAAAGCCATTGTCAATTACTTTAAAAAACAGCCTGTCCTGGCGGACACCTGCATTGATAGTGATTTTGCCTTTGTACGGAAGGTTCGCAACACCATGTATAATTGCATTTTCAACTATTGGCTGGAGCACTATCTTTAAAGTTTTACATTGCAGCACCGCTTCATCGTAGGTTATTTCATAATCAAACTGGTCATTATAACGCATTTTCTGTATTATTAAATAATTTTCCACATGTTTTAATTCATCGGCAACCAGTATAGTGTCATAGCCCCCGCTTAAAGACAGGCGGAAAAATTGCGCTAAAGCCGAAATCATTTTTACAACATTCTTCTGATCTCCGCTTTCAGCCATCCACATAATAGAATCCAACGTATTGTAAAGGAAATGTGGGTTAATCTGCGCTTGTAATAATTTCATCTCACTTTTTCGAAGTAATTGCTGTTCTTCAACAATTTGCTCCATTAAACGTTTTATTTTATATACCATCTGATTGAAGGCAAATGAAAGCTCTTTTACCTCATGTACACCGCGTGCAACATAGTATGTGTTAAACTTTTCTTCCTCTACCTTACCCATCAAGCGCATCAGACGATACATCGGGCTGGTAATAAAAAAAGAAACAATGACCGACAGGAAAATAATCAAAAGGACAACGCTGATTACTATAAGTGAAATAAAAATCCTGAGTTCTGCATCATATGCAAACAGGCCATTCAGCGGGCTGACACCTACAATCCGCCAATCTGCATTTCTCAATGTCTTAACGCTGATAAGTATTCTGTCACCATCCCGTTTAATAATTTCACTGCCGTCATCGAGGGCAGAGGCTATTGGAATGGTCTTATCTTTAATTCCGGCATAGATCATTTGTTGGCGGGGATGATAAATAAGCTCACCGTTTTTGTCTATTATATAAAGATAACCTTTTTCGCCAAGCTCTTTTGAACACATCTCTTCAATATTATTGAAATTCAAATCAACTAACATAACGCCTTGGTGTTTGTTTTCACCATCAGTCCATTCCACTCCTGTACTCAGTGAGATAACCCAACGGTATTCACCCTTGTACAAGCGCTGAACATGTGGTCCGGTGAACATATACATACGGCTGCCCGGAGCAACACTTCGAAACCAATTTTGACGTTTAATATCTACATTTTCCTTAAGATTACGGGAGTCAGTTTTCATCACCAGCTCGCCCTGCGCATCAAAAACTGCAATAGTATCTATATCATCACGCAATACTAAATGATAGAAATTAAAAACTTTCTCGGGATTGTAATTTATAAGCAGATTTGAAATAGTGTCAGAAACCGAACGTATTTCTTTTAAATAACTGTCTATACTGTCAGATACATTATCTACAATCTGTGTATTATTCTGCTCCGTGGTCCTATCGATGGAAGCATTAAAACGGTTGTTCATGGCAAAGGTAATCATCAACACCGCTACCACTGCAATAAATGTAGTGGAAAATGACATCACCACCAAAAGACTGTTCCATCTTAAATTAGGCGGAAGCATGGTTTTTATTCTATGCAGAATTCTATGTATAAATCTTACCATAAACTCCACCTCATAAGAGCTATGAGCATTTGTGCACCGTCTTTCGCAGTAAAACACTTATAAATAGATAGTATCATATTTATACTCTAATTTCTAATTTTAAAGTATAAGTTTGATCGCGTCAAGTTTTTTTAGGTTTTTATTCCCCACCATCACTCTACACAGGATAGATTTTCGGAAGATAATTGTACTCTCTAAAATAGTTGGTAAATATTACCATTTCGCAAGCACAATTTCCCTTCCTTCCTCCCTTCCCTCTTGTAAGAATTATATTATCGATTGTTGTAACAGCGATTTTATTGCCATGCTCGTAAATGTCTTCTTGTTCAACAATATGGGCAGTTCCGTTACTTTCCCATATCTTTCATTGAGCTTCTTTATGCGCTGCTTCGCTTTATATATAATCTCTTTCGGTAATTCTACAGGCCTTAATCCTTCATAACGCTGCTTGATTATTTTTTCCCTTAACTCTATTCCGCTCGCCTTTACTGCCCTTAATTGGGCCATCTTATGGGCCCCTTCTTTGCTCCACGATATGGGCCCTCTTGAAAGTCTTTCCGATAATACATGGCTTACATGACTCTCTGCGCTGCATCCCACTATCTCTTCTTTGTATCGGCTGTAACTTAAATCCCTTCCCAGTTGTTTTCTATATACTCCAGCGCCCTCTTTACCGCTTCTTTTTCCCCTTCTCTTTTACAGCTGTTATATCTGTCGTTAAAAATCTCCTTTACCTTCTCCAGGTCGCCTTTGTATATTGCTTTCCATAGTGCTCTCTTTAGTTTCTTTTCATCTTTGAACGCCATAGTAACGTATTTTTGTAAGTGATATAGGTCTAATACGTAAATAGCATCAGGTATGTATTCTGCTCCAAATTTTATCCATTCTGCTCCATCTCCCGAAATGTAGATGCGCTTTATATACCTTTCTTCATAAGTGCTGGTTATGTATTCCCATACTGCCTTCCATAATTCTTCTTTTTCTTTCCCTTCGTAAATCCCCGTGAAGTATGTGGCGTTCTTCAGCCGATTTTTCCCCTCCCCCAAGCTCTCTTTGCCTTCATGCACGTATACCAGCTTTACTATACCGTTTTTCCCGTCTTGATAATGTATATGGTCTTCATCCGCTTCTATATAGAGAACTTGTGCCTTCCTTTTTTCTTTGATTTGCTCATAAGGCTTTATTCCATCCATTCCCTTTATCGTGTTCATTACGGTTTGACGGCTTATATTGACACATTCAGCTCCATTCCTTTTTATTTCTTCTACGGTGTTTCCGTAAGACATTATCGTTGAAAGTTCTGCTATCTCTGCTTTTAACCCTATACCTATTCTTTCATATCTCTGGATGCCCGCTGCCTTATCTACAAGATAGGCTTTTTCTTTCGTTTCTTTATTCTCGTAATAGCGCCTCTTATATGTTATATCTCCAAATTTTGTGGTAATAGTCCTCTCACAGTCTTTCTGTAATACTACCCAATTTTTCCTCTCTTTCTTGTCTTTGTATATCTTTTCATCAAGTTCTTTTAATACAATCCCACATACGTTTTTCCCCAGCTCAGTTAGTAGCTTATGAAGTTCTTCTTCAAATTCAGGAAAAGTGTATTTTCCCGAAAGTAATTCTAAAATTTTT
>JAAYNA010000103.1 GCA_012521105.1 Clostridiaceae bacterium | reverse complement strand
TTTTCAGTATATATTTTTCTTTTTGTTACAGGATCCCGTTCCATCTTAATACCATAAACAAACGGTCCTACATATTTGCCTTCGTGAAACATATGAATTTTTGTTGGGGGTGCATTCATTATCTTAGAGCTATAAGCAACAAGGTTTGATGGCGCTATGAAGTCCCCAAATAAAGCAACAAAATAGAGGAAACCCAGCACCCAAAGACTTATCATTGCCAATTTATGTTTTTTAAACTTCCTTCTCATTAATGTCCACTGAGAAGCAAGATAGAATTCCTCTTCTTTATTATTTATTTTTTGCACGCTCTGTAAAACCATATTAGTTACTCCTCTCTGCGTACCGTATTCTCGGATCAAGCCATGCTAAAGCTATGTCTGACAATAATGTTCCAACCACTACCAGGAATCCCTGAGTAAGAAGAATTGTTCCTGCCAGATACATATCCTGACTCTTAAGTGCTTCATACAGAACCGGACCTAGAATTGCCATATTCATAACAATAGCCGATATTGTTGAGCCAGAAAAAAGGCTTGAAAGAGAACCTGCAAGTCCACTTACCACCGGGTTTAATGCGGCTCTGAGGCAGTATTTATATACTATTGTTTTCTCACTGACCCCTTTAGCACGTGCAGTCAATACATATTGCTTCGTTACCTCATCAAGCATTTGTGCTCTTATTGTACGTATTACACCACAAGTGTTTCCTGTTCCTATAACTACAATTGGAATGATCAGGTGTTTCAAAAATGTTCCAAAGTTAGCTAAGTTTAGTCCCTCTCTTAGTATTTCCTCTGAAAATAACCCAATTAAAGGATCACCTGTTAATTTGAAAGAAGCAAACATTAAAATAATGGCCAAAAGAAAATTAGGGGTTGCAAGCCCAAGAAATCCCAACGAAGTAAAAATGAAATCACCTACCGAATACTGATGAAGCGCACTGTATAATCCGATGGGAACTGAAACCAGATAGGTAAAAATCATAATAATCAGCGTAATTACAATAGTCAAAGGTAATCTGGACATGATAACTGTCCAGACAGGCCTGCCATACGAAAAGGAATAACCAAAATCGCCCTTTGTAATTATATTTCCCATCCATTTAAAATACTGAACATACCATGGCTTATCCAGTCCATATTGTTCTCGCAGATTGGCAATATCCTGACTAGTAAATACTTCACCCTCTGCAGACATTCTTGAAACGTAACTGGTGACATAGTCACCAGGCGGCAGTTGAATAATAAAGAAAACCAAAACTGATAGCAATAATACCGTTGGGATAAACATTAATACTCTTTTAAATATGTAATTTCTCATGTCTGCACATCCGTCCTATCTTTCATTCCAGACCGAAGGCTCTATTAAAGCCTTCGGTCTGGTTTGATTTTTACTAACATGTATGAAATAACGTTTTAAGAAATATCGTGTACAGCTATTATTCAGCAAAATACAAGCATTGGAAATGAGCAATACCGAAATCTCTAAACTCATCACAGAAGATTGAGCTTTCTGGGAAGTTCTTAATTTTCTTGTCTTTTACAATAAGAACTGGCAGGCTCTCCATATAACCAATTACCCAGATATTCTTCTCGTGGAGTTTAAGCATTTCAAGAGCAATTCTTTCTTTCTCTTTAGCATTTGTAGCAGCTCTGAGATCATCATATAATTCGCAGAGTTTCTTTAAATCACCAGTAGGTTCTACTCCTTCGGCTCCATTCGAAGCATACCAGTTTCCAATAGCTCCGTACCACGGTGCATAATTTCTTACAGGAACAATAGTGTCTGGTCTTAAAATAATGCTTACTGTTGTAGCAGGAGTTACTGGTGCAATAATTGCCTCATGGTCGTTACTTGTTGTCATATTATCAAGCACCGAACGATCTACCGGCTTATAGGTTGTTTTTATACCAACATCATTATAATATTTCATCAACAGTTCTGCAGAATCATCAGCATTTGCATCGGTAAATGTCTGTAAGTTGAGAACGAAATCCGTTCCATCTGCAAAATCATAGTATCCATCGGCGCCCATAACCAGACCGCAGGATTCAAGCAATTGTTTCGCCTTTTCAGGATTATATTCTGTCCACTTGTTAGCCCATTCTTCGGTGTAACCCATAGCGCCTTTTGCAGGACCGGCCTGCCTGCCTTGGGCAAAGCCATCGGAAATAATGGCTGAATACTCTTCACGATCAACAGCGATAGACAAAGCCTGTCTAAAGTCAGGATTCTGGAACAGTTCTCTTTTCTTTTCATCTTTTACTGCCTGATTTAAATGAAGCTGCGATACAAGGTCTGCCCAGGAAACAGATGACCATTCAACAAACTCGTATCCGCCTCTATCCATGTTTTCAACCAATACATCATAATCTGTATAACCTACTGCTGCAACATCTACCGTGCCATCTAAGATTTTGAGTAAAGTTTGCTGAGGATCTGAGATTTTTGTAAATCGTAGCTCATCAACATAAGGAAGCTGCTGCCCTTTTTCGTCGACTTTCCAGTAATATGGGTTTCTTTCCAATACGAAATAATCACCATCACAGTCATTGTGCTTGGAATCTTCAAATACAACCCATGGACGCAGTGTGGGTCTTCCCGGAACATTCCAGTAATAATAGCCTGTTTCCTTGCCCATTGCTACAGCATCAGAATATCCCATTTCCTTAGCTTTTTTATTTGCTTCTTCTTCACCTATAAATTGAGGAAGTATTTCCTTATACCAGTGTTCTGGTGCAAAACACCATTTTCCGTTTATTGCAAGTTCCTCTAAAAATGTTG
Source organism: Clostridiaceae bacterium (assembly GCA_012521105.1). Classification (GTDB taxonomy): domain Bacteria; phylum Bacillota; class Clostridia; order DSM-8532; family DSM-8532; genus Thermoclostridium. The sequence continues at coordinate 3,103 of JAAYNA010000103.1, read as the reverse complement.
GTTTTGAATTCTGGAATGTAACTGTAAATGTATAATCGTCTACTTTTTCAAATTCAGCCGTTGTTTCATTGCCCTGAGCATCTTTTACCTTAAAACAATCCCACAGGCTTTTACCAAAAGTTTCCTTAACACACATTTCATAATAGAAGAAGATGACGTCATCAGAAGTAAACGGCTCTCCGTCCGACCATTTCATGCCTTCTCTTAAATAAATGGTATAAACGGTAGCATCTTCATTAACATCAAAACCTTTTGCAACGTTAGGTTCAACTGTACCATCGGTTTTAAACCTGAACAAAGCTTCTTCTGTTATCTTTCCATAAAACCATTGTGCGTTCTTTCCGGAATAAGTAAAATTAAAAGCTCCCCCATATGTACCTATGCTGTCCATATACTCTACCATTATATCTTCTGGTGCTGGCAAACGTTCTTCTACTGACGGCAGCTTACCAGAGTCGACTAAAGCTTTTAGCGCCGGCGCTTCAGTGAACTTAGCCGTGCTTCCAGTTTGACTGTCTGGCACTGCTGTAGGTTTAGGCGTTTCCGTTGGTGCAGAAGCTTTGGTAGGCTCTGCTGGCTTTGTGGGTTGTGACTGGCCACCAGTATCAGCTGTTCCAGAACAGCCTGTTAATAGTCCCACTGCCATGGCGACAATCATAAGTAACGCTATTACTCTTCTTTTCATGAAAAAACCTCCTTTAAGCTCAATAATATGACTATTTTATTTCATATTATTTTTGGTTCACAAATACTTTTAAACATATGTGCTTTTTCCGCCAAGCTCTGTTTTTTATAGATAAATTTAATCTTTAGCATTAGCTTTAATAACTTCCTGCAAAAACAACATAGCCATCGCCTGCCCATATGGCATCTTTCTGATTTCAATTTCCTTATAGTGCTGAACACTATCTCTTCCCATACTTGTACCGTAGGAAACTTTATCTACATAGCCATTCTCATCAATGCAATGCAGTATCGCCGTTACGGCATTCATTGCGCACTTTTTGAACCTGGAATCGATTATTCCAATTTCTACCGCTCTAAGAATTCCGTAGCCAAAACCGCATGTTGCACTTGCTTCAAGATATGACGTTGGATCATTAATAATAGTATGCCACATTCCTTCTGAATGCTGGTGCTTCTCTAAAGCCTTAACCTGGCGATTCAGCAACTGGATAAGGTATTTTCTGATGCCCGGCTCACAATTAACCATTGATAGAAATTCAGGTATTGCAATGGTTATCCAGCAATTTCCCCGCCCCCATAAGACTTCGGTAAAATTATGATCGCCATTGAAAGTCCATCCATGGTACCATAGGCCGCTTTTTCTATCGGTAAGATATTTTGAGTGAAGCAAAAACTGATATTTAGCTTCTTCTACCCACTCGGTACAACCAATTACCATTCCTATCTTTGCAAGAAATAAAACCGTCATAAATAATGTATCAACCCAAAGCTCATTATCATTTAATGTGTCAGATGTTAAATGCTGAAAGCCTTCCTCCCTCGTCTTAGGCAGGTTGCTAACAAGCCATTCAGCCCATTCCATGCATACTTCCTTATACTTATTATTTTTTGTATATTCATATAAGCAGGCCATTGTGAGCATTGGTGCAGTTGTGTTTATATTCTTTGACGGCAGCCCTATTCGAAATTGCTGTTCATAGAATTGAGTGATAATATCAAGGAACCTTTTATCTTTTGTAAATTCAAATAGTTTCCAGAAACCGAACAAACTTACCCCTTGAGGCCATTCCCAATAGCGGTATCGGTTTATGTCATCACCAGCTAAATTGTTGTTTTGCATATTGCTAATAAAAATTTCATCGTCTTCATATAAAGTTACTTTTGATTTGTCAATTACTAAAGCCAATTTTTGTTGAATTAGTTCATCCAAGCTTTTAAATTCGTCTTTTCGTATCTGCATTTTTGCTAACCCTTTCGTAGTGAATCGCAAAATAAACAATACGTGAGTTTTTCACGATTAAAAAACAGTCAACAAACTTCTCTTGTTTATTTTAAACAGTTTTTTCTTAACAGATAGGATTTGTTTGTTATATATAACAACATTACCTGTATCTAATTTACCAATTTATAAGGTAACTATCTATGCAATAATTGCTTTGTATGCTGATATACATTGCATATTTTGCTATATAATGCTATACTTTAACTAAATTAACCTGTATAAGGTGATGTTGATGCTTTTAAACAACAAACTTTTTTACGAAAAAAGATACCTCGTTGAGATAGGAAAACCAACAGATAATCTTTACTATTTCTTCGACTATGACGAACGCTACTATGATATAAATATGGAATTTCAGCATTTTCATCATTTTTATGAAATACATGTTTTACTTGATGACAATGCCAACCATATTATTGAAGGTAATCTATACAGAATTGAATTTTTAGACTTTGTGTGCTTAAAACCTTATTGTCTCCATAAATCAGAATATCCCAAAGGTCCATCCAAGAAAAGGCTGGTAATTCAGTTCAGTATACCTGAGCAATCGGGATTATTTCACAATAATGTAAGTGAATTATTAAGTATATTTGATGCCCCCTTGCCAATCTATCGTTTTGATCAAACCAACCAGGATTCCATTATACATATTTTAAATGAAATATTCCTAATATCGAAATCAGAAAGCGCCGTTCAGGCTCTATCCATTCACTGCAAGTTTATTGAACTTTTATGCGCAATATACAACCGGCGCAATGAAAACATATACCAGTCAGATACTCTTGATACAACGGCTTCTAAAATTTACTCCATTGCATCATATATTCATAATCATTACAACGAAGAATTGTCTCTTAGCATTCTTGCACAGAGGTTTTTTCTAAGCAAGTATTACTTGTCTCATTTATTTAAAGAAGTTACAGGTTTTTCTTTAACCGATTATATTCAGATGACAAGAATAAGAAATGCTCAGCAACTTCTGCTGTTCACAGACAAAAAGATAACCGATATTGCTGCGCAATGCGGCTTTACAAGCTTTTCACAATTTAACAGAGTGTTTAATAAATTTTGCAAAACTTCACCCAGCGATTATAGAAAAAAGGAAAGCATGATTTATTCTAAGAAAAATCCCCT
>JAAYNA010000102.1 GCA_012521105.1 Clostridiaceae bacterium | reverse complement strand
GTTCCTGTTTTATTAAGCATACTGACTGCAGTTCTAATTGTTGTTTCTAGTATGGTCGGAATCATCTTAACATATCATCTTACAAAACGAAATTATTCATTAATTATGGGTGTTATTTCAATTGTTGAAGCTGCTGAAAAGAATGAAAAGATACCCTCCCTTGAAACTTATAGAAACGATAATTATGCTTATATTATTAATAATATCGTTAAGACCTTTGCTGAACAAAACGCTTTGCGGACGCAGCTTGCCGAAAAAAAATACCGAATGAAGTCACTCGAATTGAAAGCTCTCCAAGCGCAGATTAATCCCCATTTTCTGAACAATACATTGAAGTAGTTAGCGGTTATCTATGGAACAAATCATTTTAAACCGAACGACTGTTCACACCGGATAGCCTGCCACCAAACGAAATGCCAATTGTTTGAAACCACTACCCATAAGCTGTATGAAATTACCGAATTCAGACCGGCTAACAAGGATACGGCAAACTGAGTTTTTACTTTTTGCTTCTGTTTGCAATTATAAGGGTAACTTTTCTCCAGCATTCATTCTAATAACTCTAGAGTACCTTTGATAAAAATTCCCTTGTCCTTGGGTTTTTAGGATTAACAAATATCTCTTCAGGTGTATTATCTTCAACAATCTTTCCCTCATCCATGAATAAAACCCTTGTAGCAACTTCTCTCGCAAACCCCATTTCATGAGTTACAATAACCATAGTCATGCCCTCATCTGCAAGCTGTTTAATAAGCTCCAGCACCTCCCCCACCATTTCGGGATCAAGAGCCGATGTTGGTTCATCAAACAGCATAACTTTCGGGTTCATAGCAAGGGCGCGAATTATTGCTATTCTCTGTTTTTGTCCGCCTGAAAGAGTGGCCGGGTAGACATTGGCTTTATCTTCAAGTCCAATTCTCTTAAGCAGACGCATTGCATTTTCTCTGGCTTCTGCTTTTATTTTTGAAGGGGTGGTGTTTATTTCATACAGAGGCTTTCTATTTTTTGCAAAAAAATTTCTTATACTAATGAAAAAATTCTTTATCCTTTTCCTGCGAAGATCGGAAATACCTATATGCACCGGCGCAAGCATAATATTATCAATGACGGTCTTGTTATTAAACAGATTAAATTGCTGGAAAACCATTCCCATATGCCGGCGATAGATGTTTATATCAACCTTCATATCAGCAATATCAACATTTTCAAAAATTATCGAACCACTTGTAGGATCTTCCATGCAGTTAAGGCAGCGTAAAAACGTACTCTTCCCACTTCCCGACGGCCCAATTATCGCGATTTTTTCGCCTTCTCCTATGGTAACCGTTATTCCTTTTAATACCTCAAGCTTGCCATAGTTCTTTTTTAAATCAATTACGTCTATCACTTTTTCTAAGGCTCCTTTCCATGATCCTCACAAGCAGTGCTATAATCATAACCATAACGATGTAAATCAAAGCCATGGCGAGGTATGGGACCATAAACTCATAGCTGTTGGTTCCTATATAATTGAAAGCAACATACAGGTCTGCTGCACCAACAAAGCTTACAACCGAGGTTTCCTTAATCAATGCTATAAATTCATTACCCAGTGTGGGCAATATGTTTTTTATGGCCTGGGGTACCACAATTTTTAGCATAGTGGTACTATAACTTAAGCCAAGAGCACGTCCTGCTTCCATTTGCCCCGGATCAACCGACATTATTCCGCCTCTCATAATTTCAGATACATATGCCCCGCTGTTAAGTCCAAACACCAGAACGCAAACATTCAGGGGCGGTATGTTGATTTCAAGCAAAGGAAGAACTACATAATATGTAACCAACAGCTGCACCACAATCGGAGAGCCCCTGAATAATCCAACATAAAAAGTACAAAACCCATTCAATATTTTTGGAAGCCTTTTATATTTCGGAAACACCTCAATAATGGCTATTATTGTACCAATGATAATTCCAATCGCAAGCCCTGCAACGGCAATATATGCCGTGTTTCTAAGCCCTGTCAGAACCTTTGTATAACCACCGTGCTGATAAAAAATTTCCCAGAATCTTTCCAGTTTCTTGTCAAAATTACCCATCACATATCCCTTATAAATAAATCTTTTATTTTAATTATAATAAAAAAACAAAAAATAAAATAGCCCGGCATCTTTATGCAAAGCATTTTAACATTTAAGGGGCCAGATAGAGGCTAATCCGCCTGACCCCCTGTAAAACAAGCAAATTTTTTCTCAGTTAAGCTCATTAATAGCACTTGAAATAAACTCTGCAGGTGCTTCATCTATTATAACAAAATCTATATTCCCATTTAGCATATCCTGAACCGCAAGAGAACCTGATTTATAGCCTATACACTGAACATCAAAGCCACTAAAACCCCAGTCTTCATCACCTTCAACATAGAACTGAGCTGTTGTACCCGCCTGTACACCAATTTTAGTGTCACTGCTTAGGTTTGAAAGAATAGCTTCAACATCTTCTATGGTTTTACAATTATCAAAAGTTGTGTCAGATGCTTTCACTATAATTTTTTGTGATGCGTTATAATATTTGTCTGAGAAGGTAACATATTCTTTTCTGTCTTCCTTTATTGTCAGACCTGCCATCGCAATATCGGCTTTTCCCTGACCTACAGACAGGCAGACAGCTTCAAAATCCATATTACTGATCACAAGTTCTTTTCCAAGGTGATCTGCCAGAAGTTTTGCAAGCTCCATATCAATTCCGTAATACTTATCACCTTTCATGTACTCAAAGGGTTCAAAAGCTGCATTGGTAGCAACAACAAGCTGATCTTTTGACGGATTCAGTTCGGCAGATGCAACTGCTTCAGGTTCACCATCTCCAAAATACTTATTCAGTATTTCATCAAATGTACCATCCGATATTTTTTGTGCTATGAATTTGTTCACTTCTTCGAGAAGGTCCGGCTGATTTTTATCTACACCAAATGCATACTCTTCGTGGGTTAATTG
>JAAYNA010000101.1 GCA_012521105.1 Clostridiaceae bacterium | reverse complement strand
GATCGTGACCGTGATCGTGACCGTGACCGTGACAATTGCCCCCAGAAGAGAGGGACAATATTACGCATATTCATCCCTGCAGGGGCGGAAATCAACGTGTTAAATCTATTAGAAATTTCTTCACCTGGCGGTATCTGCATAATCGTAAGACTTCCCTTCCTCAAAAGATTCTTCTCGGGTAATGACATTGCCGATCTTTTTGACGAAATAAAACGGGCAGGAGGAAGAATTGATTTTATTGACTAACAAGTTCTATGGAGGTGGTTCCGGCCGAACCACCTTTTTGCTTCCCCCTGCCAAATATATCTGTAAAAAACTAAACAAGTTTTATATATTTTATAATTATTCAAACTAATCAGGTTTTATAACTGGAATTATGGCTGTTTCAGATAAAGGCGTCAAAATCAAACATGAATGCGGTTTGAGGAAAATAAAAAAGCTCTTAAAACGACTGCTAAACGCTTAAGAGCTTTAAGTTTTCTATGGTGCCGAAGGTGGGACTTGAACCCACACGGTATTGCTACCACAGGATTTTGAGTCCAGCGCGTCTGCCAATTCCACCACTTCGGCGCATTGCTTTATTATATTAACACAGACTTTTAAGGAAATCAAGAGGTAAGTCTATCTATAACCAAGAGAATAAATAAGTCCTAACAAAGCTGTAATAATAACACCTATTCCTATTCCCAATAACACACTCTTACCATGCAGCTTACTCATAACATTATCCTTTCCGGCTACTTTATCTTCTGGGAACTTATGGGAATACGTAAATTATTTGCACATGCGCGAAATAAGCTCTATCTCGCCTTTTCCCATGTTCAGCATCCTCGCAATTTCAGTACTGCTAATTCCTTTCTTATATAGCTTAATAATCTCGCGTTTTCTTTCATCTAATGTAATAAGTTTACCTTTCTGTTCGTGAAGTGCGTTGATATAATCTTCTTCTGAAGTGTCGACAGTCTCAGGGGCTGGCTCTTCAATGCTTTCAACCTGACTTATCATGTCAGCCCTGCCTTCGATTTGATTAAACAACTCTATCTTCTCATCAACTTTGTTTATAAATTCTTCAATACTTTGCTGCTTTTCTTCAAGTCGGTTAACTATATAGCTTGAGAAATTATTAAGTTCGGTTAACAGCTGATCTGCATCTTCAATTATCTGTTGGAGTTCATATCTGCGTTCATCAATATCCAGACGATAATCCCGGGCTTTCTTCTTTTCCACAACCATCCATAATAAAGCAAAGCATACTAAAAAAATACCCACAAGGATAATACAGATATAAAAAATCTCCATCATATGTACCCCCTTGTATTTTTCTTTTGTAAAAAAAACTGAATTATACGGTTATAAACGTATATCTATGGTACTGCCAGAAACCTTATTGTCATAAGTTTTTGAACGTTTTTTATTTTCATGACCTTCCTGTTGATCTTGCCTGTCTTTTTGCTTCGATTCCCTGCCTTTTCTTTCGTAATTTTCTCTGATAAGGGTTTTGTGGAGCTCCTTTTGACTATTTACCTGCCTCATATTCTCTTCCGACTGCTTTTCGACAGACTGTGTTTTGCTTTGCATAGCAGCAAGGCTTTGCTGCTGCTCATTAACCTGTATGCGTGACACATCTGCAACTTTAGGTAGCATTACCTGTAGATCAATAGGTCTTATGGACATATAACCACTTCCTGTATTTTTACTGGTTAATACGCACCCACCCTGATGTCCGCACCATCTTTATATAAAGAACAATGCTGCAATGTCTCTTTAACATTCATTGTAGCCGAGCCAATTGAAATTTTTACACCATTATATAAATAATTCTGTACTTTAATACGGCCACTGGACTCCATCTGCAGTTTTTCTTCTAATAATACTAACTCTTCTCTATATTCATAAAGTTTGTTTTCATAAAAAACTTTTGAACGCAAGCTTTTTTCTAAAATTACTTTTTTCGATTCTGACAGAGCACCTGCCGATTCAAGCTTTTGTAGAAGCTTAATGGCCCGATCGGTTTTTCTTACATTTTCCTCCAAAGTTGCAATTTCAGTTCTAACAATCTTATATCTTTCTCTTGCATTTGGATCCACACCAAGTTCTATTACTGTATTGGTTGCCAGATAACTTCCGATAACCTTTGCATCAATTTCTTTCCCAACCCTGGCAATTCCACCTACAAGCAAACCTTTCCTGCCACCTAATTCAAGACGGTTACCACATTTAACATCTGAATGCATAATTGCTTCGGCTTTTAAGTCATTTGCTGCTTCTACAGTACTGTTTTCTATATATCTTGCTACTATATTGCCTCCTGCGATCAGAACACCTTTGTTGTTACCGGTCATTCCTCTTCTGAGAATTATATTGCCACCGGCTTTAATAGTGGCAGCTTCAACAACTCCAAATACCTCAACATCCCCGCCTGCTTCAACTGTGAAACCCGACAGTACATTTCCACGAATAAAAACACTACCAATGAAATTAATATTTCCTGTTGAATTATCAACATTATCCGGTACTTCATAGGTAGCAAAAACATTTAATTTTCCGTCTTCATACTTAACCTGACCATCAATTGCAGAATAATAGCTTAAGTTGTCCTCGCTGGCATATATATTCGATCCCGGGATTATTTTAGCCGGTTTACCATCAATAGCTTTTAAAACAGTACCCAATACGTTTTTTCCGTTTATACCCGGAGTGGGCGGTGTAACCTCGCATAATTTCTGATCCTTGTGTACACTTACGATATAATCCAGGTCTCTGTAATTAACACTTCCATCTTCCATGATAATAGGCTTTTTTTCCTTATGAATATCAACCAGGAAATTGATTTCACCGTTTTCACCATGGACAGGAGCAACCCCTTCTGCTATGAGCAGGCTTTGATCATATATCGGATTTTGTGCATAATTTTGCACCACATTTTCTTTTATACCATAAACTACTCCATTTTTCTGTAATTCATGGATTATTTCCTGAACTCCCGGTGGTTTTTCACCATCTTTAGGCTTTTGAATTCTAATAAAAGCCTTCATTTTATCCGGACTTATTAAAACCTTAACAGAGTCATCCATACCTTTTAAATTCATTGCTTTCCCCCAACCTTAAAATCTTATGATCCAAGAAGCAAATATTTCTGCCGTTCCAATTTTGCTCTCATCCTGTGAATTGCTTTTGTATGTAACTGAGATATCCGCGATTCGGATACTTTCATAATTGCACTTATCTCTTTTAAAGTCAGCTCTTCGAAGTAGTATAATGAAACTACCATCTTTTCTTTTTCGGGTAATTTATCAATTGACTCTGCTAAAATGTCTTTTATTTCTAAAACTTCTATTCTTTTCTCCGGTATAAGATCCTCACCTTCATTAATTGCATCAAATCCGGTTTCATAGTTCTGCTCCAGATAATCCTCAAGGGATATCATAGTTGACATGTTCACTTCCTGAAGTGTTTTATTCAGTTCCTCAACAGTTATACCCATTCTTGATGCAACCTGTTCGTCTGTAGCAGCACGCCCCAGTTCATTCTCTAACTCAGAATAGGCTTTTTCAAGATCTTTACTTTTTTTGCGTAAAGAACGAGGGGCCCAGTCGAGTTCTCTTATGCTGTCAATAATAGCTCCGCGAATTCTTAACGAGGCATAGGTTTCAAACTTCACACCCTTATTTATGTCGAATTTATCTATTGCATCAATCAAACCAAAAATCCCGTAACTTACCAAATCGTCATATTCAACATTTGAACCAAAGTATATACTAAGTCGACCTGCTACATATTTTATAATGTCAGTATATTCAAGTATTAGCTGCTGCTTAATGGAAGGATCTTTTGTTTCATGATACTTTTTCCATAATTCCTGCTGTCTTTGTAGATTGGTAGTAGACATATATACCCCCCATTCCCTTTTTAGACAGCCCATATGGCTTATCTTTTGTATGAAAATATAAGCTTGATAATTACACTCTCTTTACTGGCAATATTATCTAAGCCTTATAACACTATTTTAACTCACCTATGCCATATGTCAACCTTTTTCATTTTTTTTCTGCAATGATACTTAATATTCTTCATGCTTTTATAAATAACAAGTGTATATTATTTCATTCTTCGACAGGTTGTTCCAGTTTTTCCTTAATAAATTTACTTATCTTTAACGGTTCGAAATCTTCAATGATACTCTCTTTTTTATCCCGAGACACTTCTTTTTCTTCCTCATGTTCTGCTTTCTCCATGTTTGCCTCTTCTTCTTTTTTCTCCTTAACCTGATCATGGATTTTTGTAAAGTTATAACGTACATAAATACCTATGGCGTAAAATATAACCATAGATATTATCATCTGCAGAAGTATTCTGTCATGTGCCATTGAACGGGCAAGGCCCGTTATCCCTGATAAAATTGCAGCAAACAATGCAAATAGCAGAGGAAGTTTCTTAATGTATTGCATTTTTTCCCCCTAAAACATCCGAATTATTGTCAACAAAATGCCAGAATTATAGAAACAACAAATTAACGCTATATATAAGTAATTCCGTAACCTATTGTCTTTATCATCAATCGTCCGTCTTCCGAATAAAACTCAATAGTTCTGCCATGTCTTCCACCTGTGTCTTCAGCAATAACGGGTATATTAAAATCTGCCAGAACTTTTTTTGTGGCTTCCACATTTCGCTCTCCCACTCTAATCACATCAGACACAGCAGTATAAGCGAACATTTGCGCACCCCCGGCAAGTTTGGCAACAATGCTGTCCCTGTGTGCACCGCTCTCTATCATATTATCTAATAGCAGTTTTATTCCGGTATCTGCAAATTTTGCCTTATTGAACCTGTTTCTCGCTTGGTGTGACCAGGGAAGCATAATATGAGCCAGTCCAATAATTTTTGTTTTTGTATCATATAGTGCAACCCCAACACATGATCCCAGTCCTAATGTAATTAAAGTGCCTGGATGTAAAGTGTGTTTCAGGTCTGCCATCCCCACCTTTATGACATTTTCAGACATTAGTATATCGCTCCCAATGTATTAATAAGTTTCATGTATGAATCGGTATCAGGTACGAGAAAAAAATCTCCGATAACCCTGTTTTTACCTTCAATAAATTCGGTTTCAATATATAGAACCGTATCTGTTGTCTTTCCAAAATCAATAGCCGGAACACTTAATATAGCGCCTGCCATATCAATAGCTATATCAGGAACATCAGGTTTAATCATAAGCCCTGTAAGAGTAGATAAAGCAGACAGATAAGATCCGGTCAGTATATTACCTACTTCCTTTAATGCAGATAGCGTTATTTCATTATATGCCACTTCTTCTTCAGGGTTTTTGCCCATTAGTATATTTACAAGTACTTTCGCTGCAGTTTCTTCCAGAACGAAAAGTATATAGCCTGAAATGTCTCCGCGAATTCCCAGAAGAATACCCGCAACAGCTGTTTCTGCACCGCCAAGCACTTCACTTACTTCGGAAAACCCCATAATTCTGATTTGTGGTACTTTCATATCCACTTTTTTATCCAAAATATTAGCAAGCGCAGTTGCTGCATTCCCTGCACCAATATTTCCAATTTCTTTTAAAATATCAAGGTGGAAGGAATTCAAAAAAGATGCATCCATTTTCTATACCTTTCAATAATAATACTTACTTTTCCGTCATACGGTAACAAGTTCGGATATCAGCTTTTCAAGATTTAATAAAGTTATAAGCCTTGTATCACTTTTTGCTATACCGCTGACATAATCAAGACTTACATTGTTAACAAATCCAGAAACACTTTCTATGCTTGTTTCATCAAGCTGAATAACTTCCAGTACCGAATCCACTATTATACCATAACTGATATTATCAACCTCTACAATAATGATTCTGGTGTCGTCATCGGCTTCTTTCTCAGGAAGGCCAAACCGGGTTCTTAAATCCATTACCGGGATTACATCCCCACGCAGATTTATAACACCTTTTATGTATGGTGGAGTCTTTGGTACTCTTGTTATCGTAAGCATTCTTTCAATAACTGTGACTTTATTTATGTCGGAACCATATTCATCCTTGTCTATTCGAAAAACAACATACTGTTTTTGATTGGTTGACACTGTTCAAGCCCCCTTTAATCATAGGTTATACTATTGAATTTACATCAAGAATCAGAGCCACATTACCGTCTCCTAATATAGTAGCTCCTGCTATACAGCGTATGTTTGACAATAATTTACCAACCGATTTAATTACAATCTCCTGTTGGTTTATCAGCGAATCAACTATCAGACCCGATAATTTTTCACCTTTTTTAACAACTACACATGTAAGCTGCTTTTTATTAGTATCAGGCTCCTTAACATCTATATCTAATACGTCATGCAGGCGAATAATTGGAATAACTGTATCTCTTAGCACGGTTACTTCCTGATTTCTAATATACTGAATATCTTCGGGGTTAACATTATATATTTCACGTATAGAATTTAATGGTATTGCGTACTTTTCGGTTCCAACCATAACCAAAAGTGCCTGAATAATTGCTAAAGTCAGTGGCAGCCGGATAATGGTTTTACTTCCCTGTCCCCGCTTTGAAATTAACTCGACGCTTCCCCCAAGAGTTTCTATTTTAGTTTTTACAACATCTAACCCAACACCACGTCCCGACAGGTCAGTAACTTTATCTGACGTACTGAAATTAGGCTGGAATAAGTATTGTATGATTTCTTCATCGCTTAATCCGCTTATGCTTTCTTCACTTTCCAGGCCTTTATCAAGTACTTTTTTACGCACTTTTTCAATATCTATACCCGCTCCGTCATCAGCCACTTCTATAACAACGTTGTTTCCGTCCTGATACGCTCTAAGCCATATATTACCGGCTTTATCCTTGCCCTTTGAAATGCGTTCTTCAGGCTTTTCAATACCGTGGTCAGCAGAGTTTCTTATAATGTGGATAAGAGGCTCACCTATCTCATCAATAACTGTTCTGTCAAGTTCGGTTTCCTCCCCAGACATATGTATGGTAATATCCTTATTAAGCTCTTTTGAAATATCCCTGACCATCCTGGGAAAACGGTTAAAAACAGACTCGATTGGCACCATTCTCACTTTCATCACCGAATCATGAAGACTGGTTGTAACTCGTTCAAGATTTTCCAGGGTTTGGGCGCATTCTCTGTCTCTATCATCAGAAATAATACCATCCAGTCTTGTCTTAATAATAATAAGTTCACTAACCAGATTCATAAGCACATCAAGGCGCTCTATGTCAACACGAACGGTTTTTGCGGTAATTCGTTTTTCTGTGGATTTTGGGGATGAATCGGTAATTCCATGCTTTACCTTCTTCTCTTTTTCATGAGCCTGTTTTTTATCACTATCGGGTTTACGCTTAAAATTCTCTGTATGATCCCGGGTAAGCTTGGTAACTTCAACTGTTCGTACTTCAGAAACCGAAGCAAGTTCTTTTGTAAAGAACTCCTCTTCTTTTTCCGAAATAACCATTACAGTAAAATAATAATCGAATTTTTCATCTTCAATATCATTTACCGAAGGTACTGATTTAATAACATCAGAATATTTCTCAAGAATCTGAAAAATAATAAAAGCTCTTGCAGCTTTTAATAAGCATTTTTGATCAAGCTCAACATATATTTCATATACATTTAAAGACTCTTCAAACGCTTTTTCTATGACATTTTTATCATATATGTTCAACTCCAGCCTTAGATCGCCGTTTTTTTCTTTTTCTGCCGTTTTGTTATCATGAATATCTGTTGTATGTACTGCATTGTTTTTATTTGAAATTCCCGAAAGAAATTTAATAATTTCGCTATACTCCTCGTCACCTTCATCGCCCGTCATGCTTACATTTTCAACATAGTTTTCCAGCGCATCAAGACATTTAAACAAAACATCCACCACATCGGGCGAAATTTGAATCTTGCCATTTCTAAGGCTGTCTAAAACATCTTCCATCTTATGGGTTAAATCCGACATTTTTGCATAACCCATTGTACCGGCCATTCCCTTTAATGTATGGGCAACCCTGAATATTTCATTTAATATCGAAGTATTGTCAGGGTCTTTTTCCAATTCAAGCAAAGAGGTATTAAGATCCTGCAAATGTTCCTTCGATTCTTCTACAAAAATATTTAGATACTTATTCATGTCCATTATCTTTGCACCCCCACAACAGCTTTCATTATTATATCGGCTCTAAAAGGCAGATTTTTGAGTATTGCAACTTTTTGTGAGCATTTTCTGAATATTTCATACCATCGTCCAGCCTTTTCTAATCCGCTCCCTTTGTGTTTCGAATACATAACTGATAATTTTTTCACGATCTCTGTTTTCAATATGCTTATATTCAATTCCGGTTTCATACATGATTTTTCCTTTTTCACAAATCTGTATTGAACGTTTGACGGTACCAACAAAACAAATTTCCCGCTCAAGTACCAGGTAAGCCTGAATTTCGGTACCAGATTCAAATGCTGTATCAGTTATGATACGAATTCCCCCTCCACTAATATCTTTTGTATAACACTTTAAAAGGGGTTTTCCTTCATTAATTGATGTATCAATTGACTCTATAATATGGTACTGTACAGGCAACCTGCAGTCCATTCTGAAAAAGGATCTTCTTTCAATTTTCTCTATCCGGCTTACCGGTTTCACACAAATCATAGGAATAGGTTCTATCATTTTTCTGTCAATAACCTCAGCCTTAAACATATAAATATCGTTTTCCTTTGAGAAGATTATATCCACCTTGGTACCAGGTTGAACCGCGTATATCTTACCTTGTGTAAAAGGGGCATGAATTTCCATCGTATTACTGTCTTCATCGTATGATTCATATTGGCTGACAAGACCGGTATTGATTTTATCACCATTTTTATCATACAACTCCAATTCTATTTTTGTACCTATCCCAATCTGACGATATTTCATATTATCCTCCCCAAATAAAACATTCTCGGTTAAATTGATTAATGCTGCAAGCCATAATTACTTAACAGCCTGCTGAAAAAGCCTTTTATCCCCTTCCCGCGTATATTTGAACTACCTATACCACCATTATCGTGAAAAAGGTTCATAGCAAGTTCTGTTATCTGATGAGAAGCATGACTTCTGGGGTAACTTAAACAAAAAGGTTTTTGTTGTTTTACGGCTTTTGGTATGCAATCATCTTCTAATATATATCCTGTTTTTTGCAGCTTGAAAGATAAAAACCTGTCGGAAACCACAAACAGCTTGTTTAAAATGTCATTTGCTTCTTTTAAGGATTCAGCCTTGTTTACAACAACCTTAACTATTTTGTGCTTATCCTTTTTTGATATCATTTTTATCATTGCATATGCATCTGTTATTGCAGTAGGCTCAGGAGTTGTTACGAGAAGCACTTCATCTGCTGCTAGAATAAAGCTCATAACACTTTTTGAAAGGCCTGCACCGGTATCAATTAAAATGACATCGAATAGTTTATCTAAAAGCGATATATTAGAAATAAATGTTCCAATCTGTTTTCTATCCAGCTGGATTAACTCTTCTACACCCGATCCCCCTGATAAAAACTGAATATTATTCGGGCCATCGGTTAAAACCTCGAATATATTGCGCTCTCCCCGTATTAATTCCAACAGCGTATACTTTGTAGATATACCCAGCATCACATCTACATTCGCAAATCCAAAATCTACATCCAATATCGCTACTTTATATCCCATTTTACTTAATACAATAGCAAGATTTACAGTAATATTAGTTTTGCCAACACCGCCCTTGCCACTGGTAACAGTTATTACTTTCGCAGCTTCTTTTTTGCTTGTATTTTTAGTTTCTGTTAAACATTCAACAATTCTTCTAAGTTTATCAGCCTGATCACTCATTAGCAAGACCCCCGGTCTTAAAAAAATAATATGAAATCATGGAAATTTCATTCCCCCGTATTTTTCTATAGAATACTTTTGGCAATATTTTCAACATTTACAACCTCTATATCGTCAGGCACACTTTGTCCTACTGTTATATAAGAAAGCGGCTTCCCGGTGGCATACCTGACATTTAAAATTGTACTTGGCACATGTACTTCATCAAACTTGGTAAAAAGCAGTTTAAAATCTTTCAAAAAACTGTAGTGCTTTAAAATATCCCTGCAAGCACTGCGGCCGGCACAACAACTTAATACAAGGTATATTTCATCGGCTTCTGCAGTATTAACAAGAGCTTTAAGTTCTGAAAATTGTAATTCGTCATTATGGCTACGCCCTGCCGTATCAACTAAAATAAGGTCCATATCCTGGTAGCCGGCTATAGCCTCCTTAATCTCTTGTGGTGTGTAAATAACAGAAACCGGTATATTTAATATTTCGGCATAAGTTTTAAGTTGTTCAACTGCAGCAATCCTATATGTGTCTGCTGAAATAAAGGCTATTTTTTTCTGGTGGTTCAAAGAATACTCAGCGGCAATTTTTGCAAGTGTAGTTGTTTTTCCTACGCCTGTCGGTCCTAAAAACAATACAACTGTGGGTTTTCCATCGTTGCGTAAATTTATTGTCTGGGGCCGGCCCAACATATCCCTAACTACTTTTTCAGCAATAGCCATAACCTCATCATGGCTTTCAAAATTTCCGGCAAATTGTTTTATGTTTTGCACAAGCACATCGATAATTTCGGGTTCTATTTCTTTATCTGCCAATCTTTTTGCAATTAAAGAAAAAGGATTGTCAACTGGATTCACATTATATTTGCTTATTGTTGGAGGGCGGGTATTTTCCACTTTTGGATTCTCAAATTTTACCAAAGGTTCAGAAACTTTTTGCTCATCTTTTTTCTTTGTATCATTGTAAATATTCTTCAGTATTGTTTCCATCTGACTAAGCCGGGTTTCAAGCAAATCAATCCGGGCTTTTTCATCGCTCGAATTTTTTGTTTTTTCTGCTTCAATTCTCTTCTTCAATCCAATATCATCATCAACAGCAGCCAAAATTTCGGTTAGGGGTTTAGATAGCAAACCCTTGACACCTTTTCTTCGAATTTTCCTGGTGTTTAGTATAATAGCTTCACTACCTAAATCCATTTTTACTTTAAGCATTGCTTCATGAATGTCCTTGCCAGTATACCGACGAATCCGCATATTTCCTCCATTAATCGTTTTTTATTAATATTCATTTTACTAAATAAAATCAGGTCATGAGTACTTCACCATTCCAATTGATCTTACTTTGGCTGACGGATCCAGCTCATTATAGGACAAAACTACAAGACCTGGAATGGACTGCTCTGTCAACCTTTTAAAGTATAACCGCACCATTGGTGATGCAAGTACAATAGGCTGTTTGCCTAATTGTGCAACTTTTTCAACGAGATTTGATAAGTTCTGTAATATTTTATTTGAAACCGATGGTTCTATTGCTAAATACGAACCTACCTCGGTTTTTTGCACCGATTCAAGAATCAGCTGTTCTAATTGTGGATCAAGGGTTATAACATCGGAGTTGTCGGGAGTAATAAAAGATTTTGTTATAGCCCTTCCAAGAGCCTGTCTGACATACTCGGTAAGCATGTCCGTATCCCTTGTAACAGAAGCATAATCTGATAGTGCTTCAAGTATTGTAACCAGATCCCGTATAGATACACCCTCTCGAAGCAGGTTACATAAAACCTTCTGAACCTCACCAAGACTAAGCTGTTTAGGCACCAGGTCTTCAACAATAGCAGGGTAATTGCTTTTTACGCTGTCCAACAGAGTTTGTACATCCTGGCGACTCAAAAGTTCATGGGCATGTCTTTTAATTATTTCAGTCATATGAGTTGAAATAATTGATGGTGGGTCTACAACGGTATAACCCAGCATTTCTGCACGGTCACGTTGGTTTTCAGTAATCCATAATGCAGGAAGCCCAAAAGCCGGCTCTGTTGTAGGTATCCCCTCAATTTCGTCTTCTGCCGTACCAGGATTCATTGCCATGAAATGATCCATCAAAAGCTCGCCCCCGGATACCTCTACTCCTTTAATTTTTATTACATACTGATTTGGGTTTAACTGGATGTTGTCACGCAAACGAATAACCGGTACGATCATACCAAGCTCCAGAGCAAGCTGCCTGCGGATCATTACCACTCTGTCCAATAAATCCCCACCCTGATTCACATCAGCCAGTGGAATAATACCGTAGCCAAATTCCAGTTCAATAGGATCCACATGCAGAAGCGATATAACATTCTCTGGTTTACGAATTTCTTCTACAGTTCGTTCCTCAATTTCTGTTTCATCCTGTTTTAGCTTTTGCTGTTCCGAATTCTGCATCTGAACCCCAAGTAAAACTAATAAAATTGCTACTAAAACCATAAAAAACCGGCCAATAATAAAAGACATAACAAAGCATGCCCCGGCAGCTATAAACATGGTCTTCGCACTTGAAAAAAGCTGGGACATAATTTCATCGCCAAGTTCTTCATCTGATGCTGCTCGTGTTACAATAATTCCTGTTGCAACTGAAATTAGAAGTGCTGGTATCTGAACCACCAATCCGTTACCTATAGTTAACTTGGTATACTTTTCAAGAATGTCGCCTACCGTAGCACCACTGTCCTGCATCATACCCATAATAAACCCGCCGATGACGTTTAATGCTACGGTTACAAAACCAAAAATAGCATCGTTTTTTACAAATTTACTGGCACCATCCATTGAACCATAGAAATCTGCTTCTCTTTGTATATTTTTACGCCGTTCTCTTGCCTCGGCCTCGTTAATTAACCCTGCGTTAAGATCTGCATCCACCGCCATCTGTTTTCCAGGCATTGCATCAAGGGTAAACCTTGCAGCAACCTCAGACACACGCTCGGCTCCTTTGGTAATAACAAGAAATTGAACTAACATGATAGTAAGAAATATAATTGCACCAACTACAATATTATTACCGCCTACAAACTCACCAAAACTTTCAATGACCTTACCTGCATCACCCTGACCGATTATAAGCCTTGTTGCTGCGACATTCAAAGACAACCTGTATAGCGTTGTAAACAGTAGTAAAGTCGGAAAAGAAGACATCGACAGTGCATCTTTAGAGTATATTGCATTTAACAGTATAAGAAGGGAAATGGTTAAGTTCACTACAAAAAGTACATCCATTAACAGCGTGGGCATCGGAACAAGTATAACCAGTAATATAATTACGCTCCATACAGCAATGGCAACACTTTTAAACTTCATGTCTTTCCTCCAGATATTAATTTATCATTTGTGTAACAAATATTTCAATATTATTTTACAGGAATTCTCAGGAATAAACAAGATGTGACACAGAATTATCTGTCACCAAAAACATGGCTCGTCAATAAAATGGTATTAGATTAACATAAGGAGGTTTGGATATGGACAACGTAGGTTTTAGAAGATTTTTCGGGGATAATGCTGAAGTTCTGTTTTTCATTATTCTCTTCCTGCTTTTATTCTTTGATGATAGAAGAGACAGAAGGTTCTACTATTAATCAATAAGCCAATGCTCCTCCTCAAAGGCTGTAAAATATAAGCATACTGGCTTTTATAATTTTTGAGGATGTCAGCCATCCTTCCAACCGGTAATAAAACCACATAAAAAGTCCCCCGATAAAAGGGGGACTCCTTCTATAATCTCAATCAGTAGGAAGATGCCTAGTAATTCAACACATGGTTTCAACAAGGCGGGGTTCCTGACCCGCCTCATGTTACAGAAAAAGGTACCCGCTATTAATCCATACAGCGTCCAATTAATCTCATTGCATTCATTACAGCTATAAGAGCTACGCCAACATCGGCAAATACTGCTTCCCACATTGTTGCCAACCCGCCTGCGCCCAGAACGAGTACTATTACTTTTACAAAAAAGGCAATGAATATATTCTGATATACAATCTTCTTTGTTTCATGGGCAATATCTATTGCAGTTAATAGTTTCTCAGGTTCGTCGTTCATAATAACTATATCTGCTGCTTCTATTGCAGCATCTGTTCCAAGCCCTCCCATTGCAATTCCTATATCTGCCCGTGCAAGAACAGGCGCATCATTCATTCCATCCCCTACATAGGCAATCTTCATTTTTTTATTCTTTTTTGATACGAAGCCCTCCATGATTTCCACTTTATCCTGGGGTAGAAGCTCTGAATAAACCTCATCAATACCCATTTTTTCAGCCATTGCATCGGCATTTATCTTTAAATCGCCTGTAAGCATTGCTGTTTTTAGGCCTTTTTTCTTCAACTCCTCAATGGTTTTTGCAGAATCTGCCTTTTCATTATCGGATACAACAATTGAGCCTTTAAACTCTTTGTTTATTGCAACATAAACCACAGAACCCGTGGCTTCGGGAGTGCTAACCTGAATCTGCTCCCTATCCATCAGATTTTTATTTCCGATTATTATTTCCTTCTGGTTGTACTTGGCCACAATTCCAAACCCCGGTATTTCCCTGTGTTCTTCTATTGTAATATCGGTATAGCTATCTGAGCCTGCTGCAACTATTGCCCTTGCAATGGGGTGATTTGAATACTTTTCAACAGCTGCAGCCATTTGAAGAAGCTCATTCTTATTCAAGCCATCAGCAGGCAAGACCTGAGTCACCTCAAATTCGCCCTTGGTTAAAGTACCCGTTTTATCAAAAACAACGGTTTCAAGGGATGTTAGTGCTTCGAGATAGTTGCCCCCTTTTACAAGAATTCCGTTTTTGGAAGCCAGCCCAATTCCACCAAAAAAGCCAAGAGGAATGGATATAACCAACGCACAGGGACATGATACAACAAGAAAGATTAATGCCCTGTAAAACCAGTCAGCAAACATAGTACTGAAATTACCGGCACCGTTAGCTGCCTCAGCAATTAGTGGTGGAAACAAAGCTATGCATACGGCTATTATAACGACTGCCGGAGTATACCATTTTGCAAAGCGTGTGATGAATTTTTCGGTGGGTGCTTTTTTGGTTGCAGAGTTTTGTACCAAATCGAGTATTTTTGCAGCTGTTGATTCATGGAACAGTTTTGTTACTTTAATTTTCAGTAATCCTTCCATGTTAACAGAACCCGAGTAAACCTGGTTCTCCACGTAAACGCTTTTAGGAATGGACTCCCCTGTAAGCGATGACATGTCAAGACTGGAGCTGCCTTCTATAACAATGCCGTCCAGCGGAATCCTCTCTCCCGGTTTTACAACAATTATCTCTCCAACATTAACCTTATCAGGTGATACCTGAATAATAGAGTGGTCTGAAACAAGGTTTGCATAATCGGGTCTTATATCCACAAGCTTGCTGATAGACTTTCTGGACCGTTCCAGAGAAATATCCTGGAAAAACTCTCCTATCTGGTAAAACAACATTACTGCCACACCTTCTGTATATTCACCTATTGCCATTGCACCTATAGTTGCAATGGACATTAGAAAATTCTCGTTAAATATCCGGCCCTTAAAAACATTTTTCATGGCTTTGTAGAGAATCTCTCCACCAAGCAGCAAATACCCTGCAAAATACATAATAATTTCAACAGTTTCGGGCAGAGGGAAAATTATTGCTGTTATATAAATTACAGCACCAATAAGAGCAATAATTTGCTTAACCCCCAAAAGCTCCTTTATATTTAACGAACCAGTTCTTTCTCTTTTTAATTCTTCATTCTGCAATTTAGATACTTTTACATCAGGTTCATGGCTCAGAACAATCTTTCTGACCTGTTCTGCCAAATCTTCACTGCTTATGCCATTATGTTCAATTGTAAGTACTTTTGTCACAAAGTTTAAGGAAGCTTTAACACCCTCTAAATCGTTAATCTCCTTTTCAATTTCTGCAGCACATACAGAACAGTTTAAACCCTCTAATAACAACAGTTCTCTTTGTTGCATATCTGTAGATACCTCGCTTTACATTTCAGTCAGAT
>JAAYNA010000016.1 GCA_012521105.1 Clostridiaceae bacterium | reverse complement strand
GCTGCTTAAACAGGATGATATAACATTAATTCGGGAAAGAGACTATATAGCCAACCCGAAAGATAACGGATATCGCAGTTTACACCTTGTAATTATGGTGCCTGTTTATCTGTCTGACAGAAAGGAATTTGTTCCTCTGGAGGTTCAAATTCGTACTATCGCTATGGACTGCTGGGCCAGTCTCGAGCATCAGTTAATGTATAAGTCCTCCAGATCTTTACCCGATTCTTTAATAGCTCAATTAAAAGAGTGCGCAGACGCTATGAATGATGTTGATCTAAAGTTACAAAGCATTTATAAGCAATTATAGTGAAGCGATCATCCCTCCTCTGCTTTTTATTGCCCGTTAGCTTCCCATGTGTTATAATTTAGTTGAATAGCACTCAATTTTACAGGAGAAATGAAAATGATAAAGGTATTAATTGTCGATGATTCTTCATTCATTCGCGTTAGAATAAGAACTCTGTTAGAAACCAGCGATAAAATTAAAGTTATTGGTATCGCCAGGAATGGCATGGATGCTGTTCATAAAACTATTATTCTTAAACCCGATGTAATTACAATGGATATAAATATGCCCGATATATCCGGAATTGAAGCGGTTGAACTGATAATGAAACAACGCCCCACTCCAATTATTATGGTCAGTTCGCTGACCTATGACGGGGCCTATGAAACACTTGAGGCTTTGGAAAAAGGGGCAGTTGATTATATTCATAAGGATAATTTATCTGAAGAAATTCTGATAGAAAAAATATTAATTGCAAATGAAGCAAAAATCAGCATAGATGGAGGCTCTGCCAAGGAAACCAAAAAGTCCAGAGAATCCGGAAAGCCCCATTCCACCCGGTATGCAGACTTTACTAAAAAGCCTTCCATCAGCTTTATTCACCACGAAAAAAAAGAATTACCCGATGATTTTTTCGAGCCCCAGTACAACGCAAACCTTATCGCCAAACCCAGAGATTTTTCCATCATTGGTATTGGTATATCCACAGGTGGCCCCAAAGCGCTTGCAACGGTGCTGCCCAGGATTTCTGCCGATATTCCGGCAAGTATAGTAATCGCTCAGCATATGCCCTCTACTTTTACCAAACCTCTGGCCGAAAGGCTGGACAGGATTTCCCAATTGCGGGTCAAGGAAGCCGAGGACGGAGAGCAGTTGCTTCCGGGTCATGCATACATCTGTCCTGGAGGCAAGCACATTATGATTGAGAAAAAGGATATTGTTACCCTGTACGACAAGAAGAGCTTTGCCAATCTTCATTACTGCCCTTCTGCCAGCTTGCTGATGTCATCAATTGCCAAAGTATATGGTGATAAAGCTATGTGTGTAATTATGACAGGAATGGGTTCAGACGGCCTTGAAGGAATTACAGAAGCAAAGGAAAAAGGAAGCTATGTCATTGCCCAATCTGAAAGTTCTTCTGTTATATTCGGAATGCCCAAGGCAGTAATAATTAACAACCTGCATGATGAAATTGTGCATCTGGATAATATCGCCGACAGGATTAACAAGCTTTGTCTGAAAGAATAACCGAAACACCGGGAGCAGGGTAACTGTCACCCTGCTTCCCGCTCATTTCTTTAACCCTTCACACCTGCAGAGGCTAAGCCACTTTGAATATATCGCTGCATAAACATAAACATTATCATTACAGGCAATGAAGATAGTACCGCTGCTGCTGCAAACAAAGTCCAGTTTGTTGCAAATTGATTTGTAATGAAGGTTTGAAGTCCAACTGCCAAAGTTTGATTAGCCGGTGTATTAAGAAAAATGGAGGAAATAACAAATTCGCTGTATGCAGCAATGAAAGAGAAAATAAATATTACTGCCAGCTGTGGTTGAGCAAGGGGCAAAATAATTCTTGTGAAAACCGTGAAATGATTCGCACCGGCCACATAGGCCGCTTCGTCAAGCTCTTTTGGAATAGTATCGATGTACGACTTCAAAAGCCAGATATTAAATGCGCTTCCACCTGCCAAAACCAGTATCAGAGCAAATAAATTATCCGACAGTCCAAAATGATATATTATAATATAATACCCCGACACTGCCATACTGCTAGGAAATACCTGTAGCACCAGCAAAGTTAATAACCCGTTCTTTTTTCCCGGGAATCGCATTCTTGAGAAGGCATATGCAGATGTACTGGTTAAAAACAACTGTATGACAGACACACTAAAGCACAGTTTCAGTGAATTTGCCACCCAGTTTAAAAAGTCGGTTTTTTCTAATAAATTCTTATAGTTTTGTAAACTCAAAGCTTTTGGAAAAAGCGTCTTACTGAAAAAACTCTGACCCTTTGAAAGGGATGCCATGAAGATCCATGACGCAGGAAATAATGTAAAAATTATTGCTATCCATATAATCAGTCTGCTAACCCATAATCTCGCCCTTTGCTTTCCACTCATGCTAATCTTCCTCCTTGAATGCTCCCGAGAGCTTTAGGTTAATCAAAGTCAGAGAACCCACTATCACAAATATGAACACGCTGAGAGTTGCTGATAAATCGTACCTGTTCGACCATGTTGTCATTTTGTATACAGTACTTGCCAAAATATCGGTACTGCCGGCAAACTGTGAGTTTATTCTTGCCGGGCCTCCCTGTGTTATCATATATATGTTCCCAAAATTATTAAAATTTGCTGCAAATGAAGAAACCACCAATGGAAAACTTACCCTCACCAATAAAGGAAAGGTAATCTTCTTAAAAGCATACCACTTAGATGCACCTTCCACCTTTGCAACTTCATAAAATGTAGGCGAAATTGATTGAAGGCCTCCTAAACAAACATTCAGCATATAAGGAAAACTAAGCCAGACATTTACTATGATTATCCCTACTCTTGCCCAAAAAGTATCGGTCATCCACGGAATTCCTTTGGAGAACCCAAAAAGAATAAGTAAATTGTTTATACCGCCGTACTGCTCGTTCAGCAAGCCTTGCCAAGAAAGAATTGCTATTGTGGCCGGCAAAGCCCAGGGAATAATTAAAATTGAACGGTATATTTTAGATTCTTTCATTAGTGGGTTGTTCAGCAATATTGCCAGCCCCATCCCTACAAGATATGACAGCAGAGTGCTGAATAATGCAAAGCAAACAGTCCAGCCAAGTACAGATAAAAAGACATCTTTTATGCTTCCGCTTAGAATAGTCTTGTAATTTCTAAAACCTACAATATCAAAGTCGTCCAAATGATACATATTATAATTGGTAAATGAAATATAAACTGTGTATATTATAGGCAGAAAAGTAAGCACTACAATTGAAACAAGAGCAGGAGACAAATATGCATATGCAATAAAATTGTTTTTATTTTTTTTCATTAGCTTATCACCAACTGGTTTTTACCATATTCCACTTTTAGTCGGACAAAACATTTTTCTTGATTATATCCGCTATCGCTGTACTGAACAAGTTCTAAAAATGTGATGCAGATATAAAGAATCTATCGAATTCTTCATATCTGCATACTTATAAAATTTATCTGATGCTATTTACCAGAATGCATAAGTTCTATAGCTTCTCTGAACTGTGACTCTATGTATTTTGCCGCTTCCTCAGGTGTAATTTGTCCTGAGAACATTAAACGCATATTATCGGCATACGGAACCCATAAATGCCCTAATTCAGGAACAGATGGAAGAGGCTCCCCGTTTGCAATTTGCTTCATAAACGCCTCTGTAATTTCATCGGTCTGAATTTGTTTCTGTATACTCAATTTAGCAGGGATTCTAGCTCCCACCTCATACATTTCTATTGATGCTTCTTCAATTAAAAACTTGTAGAAATCCCATACAGCATCTTTCTTTGTAGATTTAGAACTTACGAAAGCTACCTGCGTTCCCACCGGAGTAGCAAATGGCCTGCCATTTAATGAGGGCATTTCTGCAACTTTGAAATTTACTCCTGCCGATGTAAACGCATCAACATCCCAGGGCCCGCCAATATAAAAAGCTGTTTCCTCGTTTTCAAAAGAGCTTTTGGCTATATCAAAGGTAATATCAGCAGTTATGAAACCTTCATCTGCCATTTTCTGAATATAGCTGTACCCCTGAACTGCCCCGTCATTACCTAGCCCTATATCATTTACATTGTACATATTATTTTCCCACTTGAATATATAGCCATCAAAGGCTCTGACAAACCCCAGATCATAATATATGCTTGTGGCATCAAATTTAATTCCACCGGCTGTCTTTGCAATGCTAAGCAAATCATCCCAGGTTTTGGGTGGAGTTTTAACTTTATCGGTATTATAAAATAAAGTAATTGTTTCCACAGCAATTGGAACACCATAGCGTTTTCCTTCATAATAGCTCGCTTGAACGCCGGCATCAACATAATCTTCATCATTGTAAAAATCCGCCGGTACCTCTGCCACTAAACCTGCTGCTGCAAAGCTGGAAAGCTTGTCATTCGGAACACCAAATACCCCATCAGGCCCGTCGGGCGTATTTGTTGCCTGAGCAAACTGCTCCAGTTCAATACTTGTGTTAATAACAGTGGCTTTATTGCCTGTCTTTTCTGCCCACATATCTGCATATTTTTGCAGCATATCAGCTTCCACCATGAAATTTGTCCAAATATTAATTGATACGCTCTGATCGGTGGATGAACCCGGAGTGTCAGCAGCCCCGGCAGGCTTTTCTGTATCTGCCGGTGTGGTTTTTGCAGGTGTATTGCCACACCCTGCAAGCAAAGCGAGAACTAATACACACATAAGTAAAATGCTTAATATCCTCCTCATTATTCTTCCTCCTTCCATTAAACCCCACAATTTTACGTTCATTAATATAATTTATCCTTTAGAAGAGAATTTTTGTGTTTATTCTCTTTTAAAAGATTGCATTACATCATTTAAATCAATTTTTCTCAAGTAATTCCGGCATATCAAGGCTGTATCGATGACCTGCTGTTCGGACCTTACTGTCATCAGGCATCAAAAATCCCTTATTACCTCCAGTGCAGGCAGTGCATTACCCTTGTAATCAAACAGGGCAAGATTATACCATACATTTGCTAAAGAAACTTCCTTGTTTAAATATCTGATACCCGGCTCCTTACTCCAGTACGCCTTCCCGATATTTATCCAGGTAGGTTCCCAGTAAAAGAACCCTAAACCTCTATTGTTATCAACTGCTTTAATTACCTTCATTAAATCATGCATAAATTGGCTCTGGCCCTGCTCATTGGCTTTATAAGGTACTATTTTTTCATGTTCCTGTGTAAATATTCCTGTTTGATTTTCTGCTTTCTCAATTGTAAATGGAAAAGCTGTTTCCACTATCATTACATCTTTATTATAACGGGAAGAAATATCGTTCATATTGTGTGAAAGTTCCTCAAGAGTTCCATGCCAGAAAGGATAATAGGAAAGACCTATAATATCAAAATTTAAATTCGGTGAAACCTTATCAAACCATTCCCTGTACAATTTGTTGTTTCCACCGTTATCCAGATGTATTACTGTTTTTATGTCGGGATTGAAGTCTTTAACCGCGCAAACACCTTTTGATAAGAGCTTGGTCATGGTTTCCACATTGTCAAATTTGCCATCGGGCCATAGAAATCCATTAGTTATTTCATTACCGATTTGCACCATGTCCGGCATAACACCATTACGGCTCAGCTCTTTTATTGTTTCAAGCGTATAATTGTATACCGCCTCTTCCAAAGCTTCTCCGGACAAATCTTCCCAGGCCTTAGGCTTTTTCTGAATTTCAGGATCTGCCCAAAAATCGCTGTAATGAAAATCCAATAAAAACTGCATGTTTTTTGATTTTGCTCTTTCAGCAATCTTTATTGTTACCGGCAAATCGTTTGTTCCGCCTCCATATGGCCTGTTGTTTTCGTCATATGGATCATACCAAAGTCTTAAGCGAACCGCATTAATGTTAAAATCCTTAAGTATTTCAATTACATCAAATTCTTTGCCATTTTTAAAGTATTTTGCACCCAGCTGTTCAATTTCATTTTGTACAGAAATGTCTACGCCTTTAATAAAACTCACTTGTCTTCATCCTTATAAATAAATTTTTTATTAATTTATAGGTAAATTATTTACTTAACAGCATGTTAACATCTACGCTTCAAATTGTCAAGCTCAATTTACTTCTAAATATTTTTTTAGCAGCTTTTTCTGAAGACAGGTGTGCCATTTACATAAACCACTTTTGTGGTTGTTCTGTTATTAAAAACCCGCTCTTTTAATAAATCCAGGGCCGAACTGCAGATTATTTCAATATCAATGTGATAAGTTGTTAAGGGAGGTGAAACATATTGGGCAATGCCAATGTCATTGATGCTGAAAAAGGATACTCTTTTCGGAATCTCCCACTTATGCTCATTAAAGGCCTGTAAAGCACCAATAGCCAATACATCATTTGCGATGCAAAATCCGGTTGGCATTTTATCCTTTAAACTATTTATTGCTTCCCTGGCAATTCTATAGCCTTCTTTTACAGTGAACGCATCAGCAATAAACACATTTTCTTCCTTTAACAAATTATAATATGACGCTGTTTGCCTGAATGACCATTCTCTCACATCCATTAGTGGTTTTCTGGTTACCATATCATAATCGGGACCACCTATAAAGCCGATGTTTTTGTGACCTTTTTCAACGTAATAATCAACTATTTGCCTTACCATAGCTTCCAGGTTTGCCTGAACACTGTCATATACGCTCTCGTCAGGGCTTGTAGTTATAAAAACTCCTTTGGTTGTAATTTGTTTAAGATAATCAATTTCCTTCATATCGAACCATCCAATTGCTATAAAAGCTTGCGTACCCTTTTTAACCGCATACACACCATCACGTTTGTTGTACGTTGTAAAATGAACATTCATACTTTTAGCCTGTTTTTTCAGTTCATCCAAAATTGATTTGTAGAAAATATTATCCAGCTCTTCACCGTCATCAGCCCAATACAAAAATGCAACATTTTCTATTTTAGGATTTATCTTTTTCTTCCTATATCCAATTTCTTCAGCCGTTTTAAAAATTGCCTTTCTTGTTTCTTCACTTACAGATATATTAGGATCATGGTTCAATACCCGCGATACCGTAGCATTGGAAAGACCTAATATTTGCGCAATCTGTTTTATTGTAGCCATTACAGACCTCCTGATAAATTGTTAAGTAAATATTTTACTATATAGATTAACTGATGTCAATTTTTCGGTTACCGAAGTAAACAGGCCGAAAAAAGTATTGACATTTAATTAAGACAATTGTAGAATTTCATTGTAGACAATTGTCTTAAAGGAGTTAATATGGAATGGAACTGAAGAAGCTACCAGATGCAGAATTTGATGTAATGAAGGTGGCATGGGCAAATGAGCCCCCTGTTACCACAAATATCATTATGGAGCAATTGGGAAAACAGAGAAAATGGAAAGCACAAACAGTAAATTCCCTGCTGCTGAGGCTGGTAAAACGCGGTTTCCTGCGCACCGAGAAAAAGGGCAAGGAACGTATGTACTTCCCAACTGTCAGCAAGGAAGACTATTTAAAGTTTGAGACAGGTAATTTTTTAAAGCAGTACCACAACAATTCTTTTCTCAACCTTGTTAATACTCTGTACAGCGATAACTCTTTAACTGACGAGGATATTGACGAATTACTCCAATGGGTTAAAGAACGGAGGGGTTAGAATGAAAGACTTTATGATGATGCTGTTAACTTATTCGGCAGCATTGTCGATGGTTATACTTTTTTATATTGCAATAATACCTCTTCTTTCAAAGCATTACTCTGCAACCGGACTTTATTATACATGGCTGGTTATTGTAATAGGGCTACTTATCCCTTTCCGCCCCAGGATAGATACAGCTGTTATAAGGACAAACACAGCAACCAGAGTAATATTAAGCAATGAAATATTAAATATTTCCAAAAGGCCTGTATATACTGTCACCCAAACGAACAGTGCTGCACCCGGTAAAACTTTTCCGGGCATTGAATGGTGGCAGCTTATGACTGCTGTATGGATCGCTGGCATAATTATTTTTCTTTTATATCACGGGTTAAAACATTACCGGTTTGTAAAAACCGTTAATCGATGGAGTGAGAAAATTAAAGATGAAAAAATCCTGGCAATTATGAAAAATATAATTAATGAGCTGGCAATATCGGGGCAAATAGGGCTGTATCTGTGCCCATATATAGGCAGTCCCATGATGATTGGTCTTTTTAAACCGGGAATATTATTGCCAACACAAAACTACTCGGAGGATGAAATTCATTTTATCCTTAAGCATGAGCTTATCCACTATAAAAGAAAAGACTTATGGTATAAATGCTTAATGCTGCTGGCTACAGCCATTCACTGGTTTAATCCGGTTATTTATTTAATGTCGAAAGCCATTAATATACAATGTGAATTATCCTGTGATGCAGAGGTTATATCGGGTACAGATGCCAACACACGCCAGCGGTATTGTGAAACACTCATTGGAATATTAAAAAATCAGTCCTCGCTGAAAACAGCATTATCAACCAATTTTTATGGAGGGAAAAAAGGTATGAAAAACAGGATTTCATTAATCTTAGACACAAACAAAAAGAAAATCGGGCTTATAGTATTCTGCATTGCGCTAATAACCACAATTGGAGCAGGCATTGCCAGTATAGCCGCAAATTCGGAAAATGCATCGGCAAGCAAAATGAATTCTGATGTAATTATCAGAATAGCAGATCAGCATAATGTACGCGAGAACTTTGGTACATCGGTAAGCAACATCGATTCGAGGCCACACCTGGAGTTCTATATTGAAGGCAAAGACATTGCAAAAATCGATATATCCTGCGAAAACGAGTACCTTTACGCTGTTGACTGGACAAAAACACAGCACGAAAAGTATTGGAATGTAGACTATTACCAGACCTTTGATGAAGAAACACAGACCAGCACTTTTTATGCAGACAGGCTTTATGACAAATCAATGTCTTTTACATTTAGCGAAGATTTCAGTGAATACCCGGACATCTGGTACAGATGGAAAGCTTATAATCTTTATAAATGGGCATCAGAAAACAACTATTCACGCTTTTTAGGCTATGGTGCAGGACCTAAAATAGAAATATCCGATCAAATGACCGAAGAACAAAAACTTATGCTGGCAGCAGGTGATGACGGTTCCAGGGTAACAGGCCTTGGACATATACAACTGGACGGGTATCCTGAAGAACTTACCAGAGATCGCATTACCATAAAAATTACAGACAGGAATGGAAATACCATAGCAAAATATATTAATGTTGAAATCAGCAACAATGAATTTAATGAAACTGTAGTCACCGCAAGTTTAGAAAACTAAATCAAAGGAAGCAGGGGGACAGCTATCCTGCTTCCTTTTTCCTCCTAAAACATTGTCTGCTGCACGGGGTCCACATATATCCTTCGCTCTTCATCTTCTTCCACACGGACATCCTTCACGACCACTCTTCTCCTTCCATCCTGAAGTATATCCTGGTTCAGAAGATAACTTACACCGAACCTTGAAGCAATTTCCTTTGGAATCTTGTGTCCGGGAGCAATCAACTGAATATCATTCTGTTTCATGATTTCAAACATAGGATCCTACAGGTACACAGCTGAAGTGGAACTAAAGGGGTCGTCGTCGTGTCAGCATACAATTTATTTACATTTTAAAAAACTTGACACCGCTTTATTTGCTGTGTTAGAATTATCAGGCGAGTTAATCATTATTATATGGAGAGGTGGCTGAGCTGGTCTAAGGCGCACGACTGGAAATCGTGTGGGCGTTGATAGCGTCCCGTGGGTTCGAATCCCACCCTCTCCGCCACAATTCGTCCGAAAACCCTTTCGTAGAAAGGGTTTTCACTATTTTTACCGATAAAAATAACGTGTATT
>JAAYNA010000100.1 GCA_012521105.1 Clostridiaceae bacterium | reverse complement strand
GGCAGTCTGATTTAATAATTTCAGTTTTTCCGAGCATTTTTTCCGCATCCGGCGAAGGTGTTTTGCATATAACCCGCTATTTATATATTCTGTTAGAACCAGTTGTTCTGCAGTGGATACAGTGGATCTATAGCCGTCAATTATGTTCTTGTATCTTTCATTA
Organism: Clostridiaceae bacterium; assembly: GCA_012521105.1. Lineage (GTDB taxonomy): Bacteria > Bacillota > Clostridia > DSM-8532 > DSM-8532 > Thermoclostridium. Next base: position 1,637 of record JAAYNA010000100.1, on the reverse strand, counting down.
AGAAAATCGGGCAGGATCATATAGCTAATGCGTAAAGAAGGTGCAATCACGGTTGAAAAGGAACCTATATAAATAACCCGTCCACTGTTATCAAGACTGTAAAGAGAGGGAACCGGCCTTCCTGAAAGCCTGAGTTCACTGTCATAATCATCCTCAAGAATGAACCCTCCTGTGTTATCTGCCCATCTAAGAAGTTCCATTCTTTTTTGTACCGGCATAACCAATCCAGTGGGATACTGATGTGAGGGACTTGTATAACAAACCCCAGCCTCTGTTTTAAAAAGGGTTTTAATATTAATACCGTCCCTGTCAAGATTTACAGGATGTAGTTTATAACCCCTTTTCTGAAAGATCGGCCGCACATCAACAAAACCAGGTTCTTCAAAAGCGACCCCAGGTTTTACAACACCTGCAGTGATATCGCAAAAAATATGCAAAAGGGTCTGAACTCCTGAACCAATAATTATTTGATCAGGGCTGCATACAACACCCCTTGCCTTATACGTATAATCAGCTAAGGCTTTTCGAAGTTCTGTCTCTCCCTGTGGATCACCTTCAATAAGTAGCCTCTGTTTGAAATCCCTCATTATACGATTGTAAATTTTTCTCCAGTCACCAAAATTAAAAATTTCGGTGTCAAGAAAATCATCAATTACCCGGGTATTTACATTTTGAATTACTTTTTTAACAGGCAGGGTACCAACATTTATAAGGGAGTGATCCAGGTTTGCAGCATAATAACCTTTCTGGGGAATACTGTATATATATCCTTCCACCATCAGTTGATTATAAGCGTTTTCAACAGTGGTTGAGCTTAAGCCAAGCTCTTTTGACACCTGGCGTATTGAAGGCAGTTTATAATCGGGCTCCATATTCCCCTTCTCTATTTCTCTGCGTATGCAATAATATAGTCTTACATATTTAGGCATATTCCGGTTCTGATAATCATACCAGGCAGACTCAAAAATCATAAACTGTCCCCTTTAATTTTTAACAAACTGTCACTTTTATAGTGGTCAGCTATATGCTATATTCTATCATAATAAAAAATGAAAGCAATGAGATGTGAAAGTCAAAATGCGGGAGTGATTGTAATGAATATAAGAAATATTCGGCTTAAAAAAATAGTTTTGACCGGGTTAATGACAGCCCTTGTTTTTTTATCTACGAGTATAATTAAGATACCTACTATAAACGGTTATATCCACCTTGGAGATGGTTTTATATTTCTTTCAACCCTTTTACTTGGCCCATTTTACGGAGCTTTTGCATCGGGCGTAGGTTCAATGCTCGCTGATATTCTATCCCCGTATGCACAATGGGCGCTGCCTACTTTAATTATAAAATCACTTATGTCATTAATTATGGGATTGATTATTAGATACAGGACAAAAAGGAAGGTGATGATTTCTGCAGCTTTAACTGTTACTGTGTGGGTTACCTTCTTCATTATTTTAAAAAATGTGCTGGCAGAAGCTTTAGGTTTCTCGATCGATAGCCTTGCATTAGTTTTGGAAGATACTCCTGAAAATATAATTAAAACTGCTGTGGATACTCAGTGGAAATTGACAGCAGCAATCATTGCCGTTATAATTATAATATTTGCAATTATACTATATTTGGTAAAAAAGCAAAAT
>JAAYNA010000099.1 GCA_012521105.1 Clostridiaceae bacterium | reverse complement strand
TCACGGTCACGATCACGGTCACGATCGCGATCATCACGATCATCGCGGTCCCGATCACGTCTGCATGAACGTCTTGAAGCTTCCAGAGCCTCTCTGTAATCCATATGTTACACCTCCTTATTTTTTTATATTTTATAATATGTACATGCAGATGAAATGTTTACATAAGTTATTGGTTAGTGTTTTTTCCACATTTATGTGCATAGAAATGCATGAACAGCCAAAGCATAGGTTCAGTATCCTGCTTGTTCTGCTGTTATAAATAATTTGTTAACATATAAGAGCAAAGAAGGTTATATTGATGCTGTTATGAATTGCTATGAGTTTACGTCATTCAAAAAAAGCAGATCTCGATATAACTTATGTTATTCTAAGAACAATTGCCAGAATGGCTTGATGGTATTGTTTGGAAATGAGAAAGAAATGAAATCAAGATATTTCTAGTATTTTTGATTGATGTAGCTGTCGGTCACAGACCTTTTCTTTTCATCAAGAAAAACGCCCTCTTCTTTAAGCCTTTTTAAAATAAAAGGGTTTTTGGAATGCAGAACAAGATCATCGGCTTCCATGCCACCATATGAGAATGATAATGTATTAATCTCAAACAGTACATCAGGATCTCTTATAACGATCTCAAATAATTTATTCTGCAATTTTTTCGACTTAACTTTAACAAAATAGGCCTCAACATTTCTAAAATCCAAAAGTTTTAAAAGTTTCATTGTAACTTTGTCTTTTTCGTAATAATAACTGTTTGATTGGGCCAATAAACTCGCTTTTTGTTTGCTGCCGGCAGGGAAGTCCCTTGACAGCCTGTAATAATATTTAGCCAGAGCATTGAAATACTGGTAATTGTAGATTGCTTTTTTAACGTTATCTATCCTTTTAAACGGTTTTATCCCAAGACGCTCTATGGTATTAAAAATTGCTTCAATAAATTCATTTTTTGTTAAATCACCCATTTTATACTGGAAGAGCAGGCTTTGCCGATGCTGTAAAAACTTATTAAACTTATTCTGTATCATTTTTTTCACCGTCCATTTTATATTATCTTAAAGTATAGATGATAAAAAGTAAAGGAACCCGATCATATGACCGGGTTCAATTGTTAAGTTTTTGTATTGAATTTTATTGTGATAATATCAGGACAAGCTTATCTACAGCATTAAACATGATTTTATGCCCACCACATTCCGCTGGTGTCTTCAAAGGCCATAACATCCTTCAGGAATTTTATTGCTTTTTGCAAGCCTTCATTTACAGACATTAAACTGTCCTCATGCTCAATAGAAAGAACATAATCATAACCTACCATTCTGAGAGTGCTTATGATATCCTTCCATACCTGGTAGTCATGTCCGTAGCCTACAGTTCTGAAAATCCATGAGCGGTTAATCTCATCGCTGTAATGTTTAACATCTAAAACTCCATTAACAGCGGTATTGTAGGGATCAATTTTTGTGTCCTTCGCATGGAAATGGTAAATGCAGTCCCTGAGCTTACGAATTGCTGCAACAGGATCAATACCCTGCCAGAACAGGTGGCTGGGATCAAAGTTTGCACCAATGACGTCACCCACTGCATCACGTAGTTTTAGTAGAGATTCAGGGTTATACACCGTAAACCCGGGGTGCATTTCAAAGCAGATTTTATTCACACCATGGTCCTGTGCAAATCTGGATGTTTTCTGCCAGTAGGGTATTAAGACCTCATTCCATTGATAGTCCAATATTTTCAGGAAGTCATCCGGCCATGGACATGTTACCCAATTTGGATAAAGCGAATTTGGTGAATCTCCCGGGCAGCCTGAAAATCCACAAACTCTTTCCACTCCTAATTTTTCAGCAAGTAATATGGTTTTTTCAAAATCCTCATGAAAAGCACGGGCTATATCCTCCTGAGGATGGACGGGATTTCCATGGCAGCTTAAGGCGCTGATTTCCATATCATATTTTTTAATAAGTTCCTTTAGTTTCGAGATTGCAGACTCATCCTCCAAAAGCTCTGACGGGTTCACATGGGCTTTTCCGGGATATCCCCCTGCTCCAAGCTCTACCGCCTGTACTCCCGACTTTTTCAGGTAGGCAAGACTCTCTTCCAGGCTTTTTGCAGACAATAGTACGGTAAATACCCCAAGTTTCAATACACATACCTCCTTTTACCAAACAATTATTAATACACTTGTTTCATATCAATTTAAATCTGAACGAAACATATTATATTTTCATTTGTTCAGCCATTGCCTTTAAATTATTAAAGCTTATTTTGCAGGCCTCCATAGGCGGCTTGTCAAAGCTTTCCTGCTCAACGATGAAATACCCAGCTCCAACTTCAAGACCTTTTTGTATAATTTTCTCTATATCAATAACACCATTACCAATCTCGGTATTTTGCCTTTCACCTGCTGTTTTCATATCTTTTAGGTGAATCATCTTACATCTGGGGCCGTATTTTATAATAAAATCAATTGGGTTAAGACCTGCAAATTGAATCCAGAATACATCAAACTGAGGGGAAACTCCAGACTTTTCTGTTAACTCCAAAAGAATGTCAATAGCGTATTTACCATCTATTTTTTTGAATTCCTGGTCGTGATTATGGTATGCAAGTTCCAATCCCGCGTCGCCGATCCTGGGAGCCACATTGTTTAGCAGCTCTGCGGTGTCTTTTATTTCATCCAGGGTATCTGTTTTTGACCACGATAAAGTAATGTATTTTGCTCCGATGGTTTTGTGATATGCTATTAAATTGTCAAGATCGCTTCTAAGCAGATCTTTCCCAACATGAGAAGAAACAGGTGTAAGAGACAATCTGTCCAAGGTATCTTTCAGTACTTCTTTTGGTGTGTTAAAAAAACCTGCAAATTCTACATTTTTGTAGCCCATCGCAGCTACTTTTTCAAGGGTCGCCAAAAAATCTTTACCGGCTTCATCCTTAACCGAATAAAGTTGTAAACCTACTTTGTTGACAAAACTCATATTATTTCCTCCTGGAAGTATATTTCTTTTTTACTCTCAGACGAAAGATAAATACCGTCAATAATCTGCATCAATTTTACACTTTCTTCAGGTTTAGCAATTGGTTCTTTACCTGTCTTGATACAATCAATAAAATGAGAAAATTCATCAATTGGATTTTCAAAATTAAGGTTTGGATTAATTTCAACCAATGTGGAAATCTGTTCTGTTATAATTTTTAATTCCCCATGGCAGTAAATTGCCCCGCCTTTTGTTCCTCTGATTTCATAGAAATTTTCATCTTTTTCAATATTGGAAGCCCAACTGAATTCCAGGTCTAATGTGGCTCCGTTGTCAAGGCGTACAAACCCAACGGCCATATCTTCAACATCCATAATTCCGTTGTCGTCACCGGTCATGCCCCAACCGGAGGAATTTACACACTTGTTTTCACTGAATTTGGAATATGTTGCACCAGTTACCGATACTGGATTAGGATATCCCATGAAATACATAACCAGATCCATGAAATGTACTCCTAAATCAATTAATGGGCCACCACCGGACATGGCTTTATTTGTAAACCAGCCGCCCTTGCCTGGAATGCCTCGTACTCGCTTCCAACCACAACGTACATGATAGATTTCACCGAACAGGCCTTCATCTGCATACTGTTTTACAAACCATGCATGGTTTGTAAAACGATTGTTCAAACCTACCATCAGTATTTTACCTGCTCTGTTTTTAGCATCAACCATTTGCTGTGCTTCTTTTGCATTCAATGCAATGGGTTTTTCACAATGAACATGAATACTCTTTTCAAGGGCCAGAACAGTTACCGGATAATGAAGAAAATTTGGTGTACACACACTTATAAAATCAAGCTTTTCTTTTTCGAGCATATCACGGTAATCGGTATAATATGTATTAAAACCATATTTGTCTGCCACTTCTTTGGCAAACTTTTCATTTTCGTCACACACGGCGACAAATTCAACATCGGGGATGTTTTGGTATCCCTTAATATGTTTTGCGCGAGCAATACCTCCTGCTCCAACGCACCCATAACGTAGTGTCATTTAGTCCATCTCCTTAAATTGTAGCTGATTTGCCTGTCTTTGCTGATTCAAGGCATGCCAGAACTATGCGAAGTGCAGCAAGACCTTCCTCACCATTAATTTCAGGTTCTTTGCCACTGTTAATTCCATCAACAAACATGTCAATAACACCGGATTTGGTCTGGTCTTCATTGGTTTGAATTCTTCCCGTCCTATAGAAAACTTTTTCCCTGTTCTTTTTTATAATTTCAATGGGGAACTCCGGGTTATCATAAATCTTCATAATACCGTTTGTACAATATAATACAGTACTGTTATCTTCATCCCCGTAATAGGTCCAGCTTGCTGTAAGAGTACCATAAATTCCTGTCTTTGATTTCAAGAGGCATACAGCATTATCATCAACCTCGATGGGTTCATCTTTTTCATTTGTTTTGTCAAGTGTTGTAACATACGCCTTTACTTCCACAAATTCATCACCTATAAGCCAACGGATTAAATCTGCTTTATGAACGCCAAGATCTCCCATTGCGCCTATAAATGCTTTGTCACTGTTAAAAAACCATGTATGTCTGCCTTTGTCCTGGCTCCAGAATTCGGGCCCGCCATGACCAAAAGTTGTTCTGAAGGTTAAAATACGCCCTAATTCACCCGAGTCCAAAATTTCTTTTGCCCGGATATGTGCGGGGGCAAGCCTTTGATTATGACCTATCATTAGAAATTTTCCTGTTTGACGGGCGGTGTCAATCATCTCCTGTGCTTCCTCCACAGAAGTTGCCATTGGTTTTTCACACAATACATGTTTTCCAGCCTTTAGCGCAGCCATCGTAATAGGGGCATGGTATTTGTTCGGAGTACATACACTTACCGCATCAATTTCTTTGCTGCTAAGAAGCTCCTCTACAGAGTTAAATACTTTACCACCATACTTGTCGGCCAGTTTCTCAGCCCGCTCGGTTACAGGATCATAGTAGCCTGTTAATTTGCAGTCGTCTCGGTTGTAATACTCGGGTACATGCCTTGCAATTGATATTGAACCGCATCCAATAATCCCAATTCCAATCATTCTAAGATACCCCTTTCAATTTTTATATTAAAACCGTTTAGGCATGGCCTAAGGTTTCTATTCTAAGAGATACTTAGGTTATTTATGTTTTTTCCAGAGGTTCTTTTATGTTAGGGGCTATGAGCCGGTCTATTTTTTTAGTTGGATTTGCCCATTTTGCTGCATTTATAATCACTTTTTGAATGTCTTTATTGTAATACGTTGGATAGGTTTCGTGACCTGGCTGAAAATAAAATATTCTTCCGTAGCCACGGTTAAAACAGCATCCACTGCGAAATACTTCCCCGCCTTTAAACCATCCGATAAAAACAAGGGCATCGGGAGCAGGTATGTCAAAGAATTCACCATACATCTCTTCATTTTCCAGTTCTATATACTCACCGATTCCCTCCACAATCGGATGAGCCGGATCGGTTACCCACAGCCTTTCATTATCATTTGCCTCGCGCCATTTCAAGTTACAGCTTGTACCCATAAGTTTCTTAAAAATTTTGGAGTGATGTCCTGAATGGAGTACAATAAGTCCCATACCTTTAAGGACTTTTTTGTGAACTTTCTCCACGACATCATCCTGAACTTCATTATGTGCCTTATGTGCCCACCATATTAGCACATCGGTGTTATCAAGTACCTCATCGGTTAAACCATGCTCGGGTTCATCCAATGTAGCCGTTTTTACTTCAAATTCACCTGTTGAGTCTAAAAATGCTTTTATGGCCATGTGAATTCCTTCAGGATAGATTTCTTTGGGTTTGCCTTCTTCTCGTTCATGTCTGAATTCATTCCAGACTGTGACCTTAATTTTCATGGCATCACTTCCTTTATACGTATTAACAGGCTCAGCCTGTCACAAACAAATAAAGCTATTTTACAGTGGATTCCCTGATAATCAGCTCATGTTCCATGAAATAATGCATAGGCTCTGTGCTTTTCTCCTCAATTATGTTTATTAGTGCTTCCATTGCCGTACATCCTAAATCGTACATTGGCTGGGAAACTGTTGTAAGAGTTGGTTTAAACATTCTTGAAAAATATATATTGTCAAACCCGCAAACAGCAATATCCTCAGGTACACGCAATCCTTCCTCCATTGCAGATCGTATTGCACCAATTGCCATTAGATCAGATATGCAAAAAACAGCTGTAGGCCTGGGATCTAAACTTAAAAGCTGCTTCATTACCCGGAATCCCGATTTATAACTATAGTCTCCATATCCGCAATAAGCAGGATCATAATTAATACCGGCTTCTTTTAAAGCCCGTATATATCCTTCCTTCCTTAAAGTGGATGATAGAAACTGATTTTTTGCACCAATAAAAGCTACCTTTTTGTGCCCTAAACCTATTAAGTGATTGACTGCTTTATACGCTGCCATTTCATTATCAATTGACACATGAGATATCGGAAGACCAACTTTGTACTCGCAGCACTGAATAATCGGGATTTCTCCGGCCAATTCTGTCAACTCCTCATATGTCATTTCTGATGCCATCAGTATTGCACCATCAGCCAAATGACTTTTTAGCATTTTTATATACTTCTTTTCTCTTTCCAGATCTGAATCGGTATTGCAAAGCATAATGCTATATCCATTTTTATTTGCAACGTCTTCTATTCCTTTAACTATTTCTGCATAAAACGGATTAGCTATATTGGGGAGAAGCACCAGTATTCGTTCGGATTTGGTTTTTCGAAGAGCCCGCCCCAACAGGTTAGGCCGATAATTCAGCTCTGCAATAGCCTGTTTGACTTTTTCTAAAGTTTCGGGAGAAACATTCGCGCTGCCATTTATTACTCTTGATACAGTAGCCACAGAGACTCCTGCTTTTTCTGCTACATCGTTTATTGTTGCCAATTTAACCTCCTTGTAATGCCTTACATTAGAAAAATCAATATGTTTAAATTAATATTTCTAAAATTTATGTAATCGTTTACGCAAATATTATAAGATTTTTTACAAATAAAAGCAAGAGGGAAAATTTCATAAAAAATTAATACCATTGCCTACGCAAGTTTTTTCCACAAACGGGTTTAAAATGCTATAAAATTTTAGGTTTTTGCATGTTGACATATCGGCGAAATAACTGTATAATTGTTTTTTGTCAGGCGGAACTTTTAGATAAGTATGCACCATTAGCTCAGTTGGTAGAGCACCTGACTCTTAATCAGGGAGTCCTGGGTTCGAGTCCCCGATGGTGCACCAAGGCTTTCAAGTTTTTGAAAGCCTTTTTATATGCCTGTTTAGCGCCCTGTATTGTATATTCTACAATGTTTCAACAGCTTACTCTCAAAATTTTAGCTATGTGCATCAGATATAAACCCTGATTTTCAATAGCTACTTCAACATCAATAATTATGAGGGTGGAAGTTACTTTTTCAAATGTGGTTAAACCCCGGAATGCACAATGATAAAAAATACCGGTTGATTTATTTCTGTATCAGGTGTATAATATTTATCCGCCCTTTGTAAATAAGAGGTTATATTACTAAAGGGACAGAGTAAAGGACTGTGT
>JAAYNA010000098.1 GCA_012521105.1 Clostridiaceae bacterium | reverse complement strand
CCGATGAAAACTGATAGAAAAGCCAATAGACTAATCCATGAGAAATCGCCATATCTTTTACAACATGCTAATAATCCTGTAGATTGGTTTCCCTGGAGTGACGAAGCTTTTGAAAAAGCAAAGGCAGAAGATAAACCCATCTTCCTCTCCATCGGTTATTCCACCTGTCATTGGTGCCATGTGATGGAGAGGGAAAGTTTTGAAGATGAGGAGGTAGCTGGGCTTCTTAATAAATACTTTGTATCTGTTAAGGTGGACCGGGAGGAGAGGCCTGACATTGACCAGGTTTATATGACTGTTTGCCAGGCTTTGACCGGTCATGGAGGCTGGCCTTTAACTATAATAATGACTCCTGATAAGAAACCCTTTTATGCAGGCACATACTTTCCGAAAAAAGATCGTTATGGTATGCCCGGTCTTTTAAGCATACTGGACAATGTGCAGAAAACATGGGCAGAGAAAAGGAATAAATTGTATCTTATTGGAGATCAGATTAAAGATGCTGTTTATTCTGCAGACAATTACGAACACGGGCTATTAAATAATACAGTTATTGAGAAGGCTTACAAACAGCTTGAGCGCTCTTATGATGCAGAGTATGGTGGGTTTGGAAATGCACCCAAGTTTCCCACACCGCATAATTTACTTTTTCTGCTCAGGTACTGGTATGCAACCCGGAATAAAAAGGCTTTGGATATGGTTGAGAAGACCCTCGATTCGATGTATAGGGGCGGAATTTATGATCATATAGGTTTTGGGTTCTGTCGTTATTCCACCGACAGGAAATGGCTGGTGCCTCATTTTGAAAAAATGTTGTATGATAATGCCCTTCTTTCGATGGCATATGCTGAGGCGTATCAGGCAACAAAGAAGGACAAATATGCTAAGGTTGCAATGGAAATATATAAATATATTGAAAGGGATATGACCTCACCTGATGGAGCATTTTACTCAGCAGAGGATGCCGACTCGGAAGGTGTGGAAGGTCTTTTTTACCTTTGGACCCCTGAGGAAATAATATCTGTTTTGGGCGAAAATGACGGAAGACGGTTCTGTGACATGTTTGATATTACTTCTGAAGGGAATTTTGAAGGACGGAGTATTCCGAATCTGATAAATACTGAACAAACAGATAAAGACTTTGTTGATAAGTGCAGAAGCAAGCTTTTTGAAGTCAGAGAAAAAAGAGTACATCCCTTTAAGGATGATAAGATTTTAACATCGTGGAATGCATTAATGTCAGCCTCTTTAGCAGTTGGAGGCCGAATTCTGAAAGACGAACGTCTTATAAATATGGCAAAAAAAGCAGTATTGTTTATAAAAAGCAAACTGCTGCATGAAGGCAGGCTTCTCGCCCGCTATCGGGACGGTGAAGCAGCTATCCCTGCATTTCTTGATGACTATGCTTACCTGCAATGGGCATACATTGAACTATACCAGTCAACCCATGATCCTGAATATTTATTAAGAGCTGCATCAATAAACGTTGAAATAAACAGGCTTTTTTTAGACAACGAGAGGGGTGGGTATTTCTTTTATGGAAACGATGCTGAAGAACTTATTACAAGACCAAAGGATGCCTATGACGGAGCAATGCCTTCAGGGAACTCGGTAATGGCAATGAATCTTATAAGGCTTTTTCGGATAACAGGGGATTTAAGTTTTATAAACAGTTTTGAGAAGCAAATAAGCACTTTCAGCGGTCAAATATCAAAAATGCCTTTGGGATACGTATACATGATGGCTTCTTATCTTATTTACAGCCAACCATCCCAGGAAGTAATCCTTGTTTCTGATGAGCCTGAAAGCGCGTTTCTGCCTTTTATTAATGTGATACAGGATCATTTTCGTCCATTCACTGCAACAGTTTTGTACGGCAAGCAATACAGGCAATTAGAAGAATTAATTCCTCACATAAAAGACTATGCTGTACAGGAAGGGAAAACACTGGCATATGTATGTAAAAATTTTTCATGTAATAAGCCGGCTTCAGATTTACATGAATTTATTCGGTTAATGGAATAATCATCATTGGTGTGTCAGAAGAACCGTCCGAGACTACTGAAAAAGTTACTTTTCCTTAGAAACCATTTTTTAATTACGGCACTTTTTCAGTGGTCCCGAACCGTCCCCTTGGCAAAGTACTTGACAAAGTATTAACAAATGTTTTAATAGCAAAAACTGTGGTAAGTAAGTATTATACTACATATTATTAATTTTTAACTGTAAATACATTTTTTGTGAGGTGATATCCATGACCGATAAGAATCGTAAGCTTGATCCCGATAAGTTAAAAGAATGGCGAACACTGGCAATAGCTGAAGTTCACGAAGAGTTACCTGAAACAAAAGTTTCCATACCGTCAGAAATTAGTGTTGAACTTGCTAAGGAGTTTGTGGATGAAAATCATAAATAAGTGCATCTGTCCGATGCACTTATTGACGGGAGATTCTGTTATTGTCTGTAAAGCCCTGGGGTGGACAATATTATGACCCGGTTTTCAAATAAAAGTATAGTTCATACCGCTGTTGTTATCCCAGTGATCTGCGCTGTCCTTAAATGCAATATTTACGTTGGTACCGGGTATTGTTTGTATATCGGCCTGGAATGTGTTTCCGATCCTGTTCATGCGAATTGTTTGCACGTTCTCCCAGTTGCTGTTGCTTCCATACCCTATCACAGTGTATACGTCATCTGCTCCGTATTGTGCAAGCAATCCATCATATTTCACTGTTGCTGTATGATCCGACATTTTGGTTAATATTACTCCATTGTTTCTATAGGGCTGATTATCAAACTCACTTAGGTTTTCGGAAAATTCCTCTTTGAACTCCTTAAGCTTGTTTCCAACTTTTTTACCAAAGCTTTGCTGTTTATTTTTATCTTTTTTTATATCTGTTTCAAAAACGTTATCAAAAATACCCATAATTAAGCAACCCTCCTGTTTTCTTTTTTGCTAACATGATTAGTATGCAACAGAAAGGTTTATTTATAATTAGGATATATATGCTCAATATCCGCATTTTATCTTTTTATGAATATTGTTCCATTTAAATGCAATATTTATGCCCTGCCTTAAGAGGCAGGGGGCTTAGGGCATTTTGATAAATGCATCCAACAATTTTACAGCGTTTAATGCGTCATTTTTATCCACCATTTCACATGGACGGTGCAAGTATCTGCACGGTATTGAAACCGCACCGGCAGGAATTCCTCCTGCAGCAGTGTGAATGGTACCTGCGTCATTACCGCCCACACTCATAACCTCAAGCTGATAAGGAATGTTATTCTTTTCAGCGCATTCTATTAATGCGTTCTTTACTATCGGGTGGGATATGGTTCTACTGTCTTTTATCATTACTGTCGGGCCCTTCCCCAATTCTATCGCCAGGGGTTTACATTCAGGGGTGTCGCCTGTTCCTGTAACATCCACAGCAACTGCAATATCGGGTTTAATATCAAATGCAGCCGGGCCTGCTCCGCGAAGCCCTACTTCTTCCTGTACGGTAAAAACAAAAATAACTTCATTCGGACAGTCTCCCATCTGTTCAATGAGTTTAATCAGAATTGCACATCCTATCCTGTCATCCAATGCCTTAGAAATAAACCTTGTGTTTTGTTCAATGGTCTCTCCGCAAAAAACAGCAATGTCTCCAGGCATAACACACTCGGAAGTTATTTCCCTGCTGTTTGCGCCAATATCAATATACATCCTGTCTAATTTCAAATCTTTAAAGTCTGTTATGTTTTCTTCATAACAAACACATCCTGTTATTCCATTTTGGAACTGAACCCTTTGACCAATAGCTACATAGGGATTTATTCCGCCTATATTCGATACACGGATAAATCCTTTATCATCAATATAGGAAGCTACCAACCCTATTTCATCCATATGGGCGGCAAGCATAATTCTTTTTCCATTTTCCGATCCTTTTTTTACAGCTATAAGGTTTCCAAGGGTATCGGTATAAATTTCATCCACTTTTGAGGATATTTTTTGCTCGATTAAATTCCTGATTTCTTCTTCGCGGCCTGAAGGGCCATAAGCGCCAGCCAGCTCTCTTATTAAAGATATCATATGATTCTACCTCCCTAACTCAGGTAATATATGCAAAGCCTTGCTTACCAGGTTCAGCATATTTTTCAGATCATTCAAATCCAGAACAGAAACAGGTGAATGAATATAACGGCAGGGAACAGATACAACCATTGTTTTAACCCCTGTACCCGAGGTTTGGATTCTTCCCGCATCGTTACCTCCGGTTGTTGTCCTTTTCAACTGGTATGGTATACCTTCCTTCTCAGCGGTTTTTAGAAAGTGGTAAAAAAGTTCCCTGTCAGCTATGGATGTTCTGTCTGCAAAACTTAACACCGGACCTTCACCCATTACTGTTGACACTTCATGTTCCTTTACCTTTGGTACATCGGCGCAGGTTGTGCCCTCAAGCACAATACCAATATCGGGTTTTATCCTGTTGGCAGCTACAAGAGCGCCACGAAGCCCAACTTCCTCCTGAACGGTAAAACAGGCATATAACTCAAAAGGCCAGACCTCTTCCAGCAACTCCATGAGAACAGCGCAGCCTGCCCTGTCGTCCAGCGCCTTTGCTTTTATCCTGTTTTCCCCGAAAAACACAGGTTCAGAGGCAAAGGCAACATAGTCACCCGTATTAACAAACTCCTCGGCATTTTCTTTGTCCTTTGCAGCTATATCTATATAAAGATTTTTAATCTTAACAACGCTTTCCCTTTCGTTTTTATCCTGTAAATGAATGGATTTATATCCAATAACACCGGGTATTTTACACTTACCAACACGTACATGCTTGCCAATCAGAATGCGGCTGTCTATTCCTCCAACGGGTGAAAATTTAAGCTTTCCATCGTCTGTTATATAATTTACCATAAGTCCCACTTCATCCATATGAGCAGCAAGCATAACCTTTAGATTACTGCTTCCATCGGTCTTCCCCTTCACAATAAGATTACCGATACTGTCTGTGTAATGCTTAAGGGACTTATCTGCAAGGTTCTGTATAATAAATTTACGTATTTCCTGTTCGTTTCCTGAAATGCCATCAAGCATTGTAAGCTCGGCTAATTTCCGCATCATATTAAAATACTCCTTCCAACAGCTTGAACCCATAAAAATAACACAAGCCAATTATTGAAGTATAAAATGAAACTTGCTAAAAAGTTTCTTCGGTTGTTTTAATTATATCCTCGGATACATATCTTGCAACAAGCGTGGCTACAGCTTCTATATCCTTGAGTGATACAAGTTCTGCCGTTGTATGCATATACCTTAAGGGTATGCATGCTTCTACGGTGGGAATTCCAAAACGGGATACCTGAATTGCCCATGCTTCTGTTCCGGGGTTTCCAGGCTCAATACAACGCTGTGTTGGAATTCTTTCCCTTTTCGCTACTTCGAACAAAGCATCGGTGTATTCACTATGAAAAGCCGGGCCTATAGCCACAGGAATGCCCTTGTTAAGGGGAAAACACTGGGATCTGTCGGCTTCGGGCATATCCCCGTGACAAACATCAATAACAACAGCCAGGTCGGGTTCCAGTGAATACGAAGAAGTTATTGCTCCCAGAAGACCTGTCTCTTCCTGCACAGTTGCAATTACATATATGTCATTTGGGTGCTTCATATTTTGAAGCTCCTTAAGAATTAAGACCAATGCCGCTACACCGGTGCGGTTATCCAGACTTTTACCGGCAATACAGCCATTTTTCAATGTAACCACAGGTGCCAGCATTGTTACCGGATCGCCTATCGATACCTTTTGCTTCAGTATATCATCAGGAAAACCTGTATCAATGAACAACCCGGTCATTTTTACATTTTTCTTTGTTTCGTCTTCCTTTAGCAGATGGGGAGGCTTTGCGCCTATAACACCAAAAACTTCTTCACGGCCGTGCACAATAACCTCACTTGCCAGCAATGCCTTTGTGTCGATACCGCCAAGATTTGAGATTCTTAAGAAACCGCCCTTTTCAAAACCCGAAACAATCATCCCTATCTGGTCAAAATGGGCTGTAATAATGATTTTCTTTGGATTTTTTGAAGTACCTTTTTTATACCCAATTACGTTAAAAAACGGGTCAACATAGGCTTTATCACATAAAGGCTCGAAAAAAGATTTTAATTTTTCTGCCGATAGATTCTCGCATCCCGCAGGTGCATTTAAATCACATAGCTGTTTTACCAGTGTATCGGTATTCATGCTGCACACTCCTTTTAAATCTTTGCAGGATAAACCCTTTTATCCGGGCGACAAGAGTTATTTGTCTCCCGGCTTGAAACTGTTTTTTATGCTTTTATTGTCCCAGCACTTCCGCACAACGGCTGCAAAGAGTTGGATGAGTATTATCTTCTCCAACAGAAGTGCTGTATATCCAGCAGCGTTCACATTTTTCTCCCTCTGCATTAACCACAGCAATTTCGATAGTATCAGCAGAAGGCTCCTTATCAACAACAACATTCGATACAATAAATATCGTAGCCAGAATGTCCCTGTTTTCTGCCAGAAAATCGTACTCGTCATCCGATGCTTTTAACCGAATTTCAGCTTCAAGGGACGCACCGATAATTCTCTCATTCCTGGCATTTTCCAATGCCTTTAATACATCTTCCCTGATTTGAATTAAACGATTCCATTTCTCTTCAAGTTCAGGATTATTATATTCTGTATTCACTTTAGGCCAGCTGTTCAACTGGATACTTTCAGGATTATCTTCCTTTCTGTGTGGTACATACTTCCATATTTCCTCGCTTGTAAAAGCTAACACAGGTGCAAGTAATCTTACCAGTGAATCCAGAATTATATACATTGCTGACTGGCCTGATCTGCGTTTTTTGTCATCGGGCCTTGAAACATAAAGTCTGTCTTTCAGTACGTCAAGGTAGAAATTACTCATATCTGTCACGCAGAAATTATGAACATTATGGATGAAGCTATGGAATTCATAACGGGAAAAAGCATCTTCAACCTTCTTTATTAAGCCATTCAGGCGCATTAATGCCCACTTGTCTATCTCTTCCATTTCTTCATATGGCACCATCATTGTTTCAGGATCAAAATCCGAGATGTTACCTAAGATAAACCTTGCAGTGTTCCGTATTTTTCTGTAACTTTCTGTCAGCTGTTTAATAATATCGTTGGAAATACGTATATCGGTTTTATAATCGGAAGATGCAACCCAAAGCCTTAAGATATCAGCTCCGTATTGGTTAACCACATCCATCGGGTCAATTCCGTTTCCAAGGGACTTTGACATTTTCCTTCCCTGGCCGTCAACAACATATCCATGGGTTAAAACCTGTCTGTATGGTGCTTTTCCTTTTGTAGCAACTGCGGTTAACAACGATGACTGGAACCATCCGCGGTGCTGATCGCTGCCCTCCAGATACATGTCGGCAGGCCATGTAAGCTGTGGATGGGTTTCCAGAACAGCAGCGTGGGTTGAACCAGAATCAAACCATACATCCATTATGTCGGTCTCCTTGCGGAAAGTACCGTTGCCACACGAACATTTTATATGTGCCGGCAATATTTCGGAAGCATCCTTTTCAAACCATGCATTAGAGCCTTCTTTTGCAAACAGGGTCTTTACTGCTTCTATTGTTTCCTTATTAATTAGTTCCTTACCGCATTCGCTGCAATAGAAAATCGGGATTGGCACGCCCCACATTCTTTGACGGGAAATACACCAGTCATTCCGGTCAGACACCATTCTTGATATACGCTCTTCACCCCATTCGGGAATCCATTTTACTTCCTTGATTGCTTCCAATGCTTCTTTTTTAAAGCTTTCCACCGAAATAAACCATTGTTCGGTCGCACGGAAAAGTATGGGATCCTTACACCTCCAGCAGTGGGGATACTGGTGCTCAATAACCTGATCTGCAAGCAACGCACCTGTTTCTTTGAGGTGCTTTAAAATTTCCTTATTGGCCTGATTATATTTTAAACCTGCAAATTGCCCGGCCTCTTCGGTTAAAACACCTTTTCCGTCTACCGGCACAACCACTTCAAGGCCATCATATTTTTTGCAAACCTCAAAGTCTTCAACACCATGCCCAGGAGCTGTATGAACACATCCTGTACCTGCATCAAGAGTAACGTGATCGCCTGTGATAACCAGAGAGTCTCTGTTTAAAAACGGGTGACGGCATACCATATATTCCATATCGTCGCCTGAAAGCTCCCCGACTATCTGGTAATCTTCTATTCCAGCAACTTTCATTGTGCCTTCGGCAAGTTCTTTCGCCACGATATAATATTCATTTCCTGCTTTTATTACAGCATAGACAAAATCCGGATTCACAGAAATGGCCACATTACCGGGAAGAGTCCATGTGGTGGTGGTCCAGATAACTACATAGGTATTATCAAGGCTGTTTACAATACCTTTAAGCTTTCCCCCGTCATCCTTTACAACAAACTTGACATAGATAGACTGAGTTTTCTCTTCCATATACTCAATCTCGGCTTCGGCAAGTGCAGTTTCACAGCACGGACACCAGTAAACAGGACGAAGTCCCTTATAAATACACCCTCGCTCGGCCATTTTACCGAACACTTCTATTTGCTTTGCTTCAAATTCAGGAAGCAGGGTTATATACGGGTTATCCCAGTCCCCGATAACACCCAGCCTTTTAAATGATTCTCTCTGTATATCCAAATATTTCATGGCAATGCTTTCACATGCCTTTCTGAACTTAATAGGCCCTGCTTCATGGCGGTTTAAGCCCAGTTCATTTATAGCCCTGTTTTCTGTTGGCAGTCCATGAGTGTCCCACCCCGGTACATATGGTGTATAATAGCCTTTCATATCAAAATAACGCAGTATAATATCTTTTAATACCTTATTCAGTGCCGTTCCAAGGTGGATATCCCCATTTGCATATGGGGGGCCATCGTGCAGAATAAATTTCTCATACCCTTCATTCCTTTTAAGACGCTTTTTATAAATATCATTTTCATACCAGTTTTTCATTATCTCGGGTTCTTTCTGAGGTAAATTACCACGCATTGGAAATTCAGTTTTTGGCAAATTTAATGTTTTTCCGTAATCCACTTTAATTCCTCCATCTTTCTATAATTTTTTTACATTTATAACACTCAAACCCAAAATTTAAGGTTTTCCTGTAAATTGGTCTGTATGTTTAGTGCAATCAAGTAAACCTGCTAATAAAGATATAATGCAAAAAACCTTTCACCCCAATGGGACGAAAGGTATAAACTTACGCGGTACCACCCAAATTACAGGCAAAAACTACCTGTCACTTGTGAGGGGGATAACGGTCCCGGCCGTCTTGCCTACTCCTAAAAGAAGTTTCAGCTTGAAGCTACCGGAGGATTTTCAGCGGGAATTACCTGCAAAGCTTCCACCTGACCTTTGCTCTCTGTAAGGGATTACCGGCTTACTCGTTCCGGTCACTGCTTTTTTCATATATTTGAACCATATTATACATGACTGTTTAAATCAATGTCAAGCCATATGTCAGGTATCTTTTACTTCCATCAGTTTTTGCTTAAGCTCATTTTCCATGTTCTTAAGCTCGGTTTCAGCCTGCAGTCGTTTTTCTCTGCCCTCCTGCTGAATCCGAATTGTTTCTTCAATGGTCTCAATTAAATCGCTGTTTACTTTCTTTAAAGTTTCAATTTCTACTATTCCTCTCTCAGATTCTTTTGCTACTTCAATTGAGCTTGTTTTCAAAAGTTCCGAATTCTTTGTGAGCAACTCATTAGTTGTCCGGTTAACTTCGCTCTGAAGTTTCAGAGCTTTTTCCTGACGGAATAAGGTTATGGCAATGATGAGCTGGTTCTTCCAAAGCGGGATTGTATTTAAAATGGAGCTTTGTATTTTTTCAACAAGCACCTGATCATTGCTTTGAATAAGGCGAATCTGAGGTGCAGTCTGTATTGCAATCATCCTGCTAAGCTTCAAATCGTGAAGTTTTTTCTCGAAACGGTTGGCAAGACTTAACATATCCTTAACTTTCTGAGCATCTACCGGATCATTGCTTTCCTGCGCTTTTTTCTTCAATTCGGGTATTATCTTGTCATTTAATTCTGAAAGCTTTAAAGAACCCGCAAGAATATAAACATCAAGCTCATGCATGTATTCAATATTTTTATCATATAGCCCGTCTAAAAGGGTAATATCTTTCAGAAGCTGCATCCTTGCTTTTTCAAGCTCGTTAATTATCCTGTCAATGTGGACGCTTAATTTTTCATATTGCCCGACGAATTTCTTAGCTTTGGATTTAACACCGCCGAACATTCTGCTGATAAGCCCTTCGTTTTGGCCAAGGCTGTCTACATTAAGCTCATTAACCTTCACCATTAATTCGTTCAATATCTCACCAACACGCCCACTGTCTTTGGCACGGATCTGGGAAAGCACCGTATCTGAAAAACTTGAAATGTTACTTTGTGCCTGAACACCGTATTGCAGTATTGCCTGGGAATCTGTAATATCAATTGAGTTCTTAATTTCTGAAACCTTCTGCTGCTCTTCGTGACTTAGTGATTCCCAAATTTTCATCTCGTCAAATTCCTGTGTCCGGACCTGGGATTTAGTATTGGCTACCGAATTTGTTGTTTCCATATCCTCTCCTCCTTGAGAAACAAGAATTCTATATAGTAGATTTAAATGCCCTCTCTTTTTATTGTGTTTTGCAAGACTTTAACCTCTGCTTCAAGATCCAGAATGTCATTCTCGGTAAGTTTTCTCAGATGATTTCTGAAGGAATCCTTTATTAATACCAATGTACTTTCTACATTTATTAATGTCTTTTTTGCATCATCGGACAGATATGTGGCCTTACTTAACTCGTAGTACTTTGAAACAATCCTTTCTGTTGTATCAAGATAATATACTATAAAACGGCGGGATTCTTTTATGTCTTTGGGATCTTTTAAAAAGTTATCAAAAATATCGCCGGCTGCTGTGCAGATTTCAAGAATTTCAATCCGGACTTTATGATTCATTATTTTAAGACCAATATCTTCAATCCTGCCAACCTGTTCTTTACCTTCACGGACAATTCTCCTTAGCTCTCCTCTTGTAATGCCATCGCAGACAAATTCATCATCACCGGGCATGGTGATATTTTTCTTCTTTTGCTTAGGAGCAGGCTTGACCCGTGGCTTTTTCTGCTCCTTATTTTTAGAGGGTGAAAACATAAGCATCCCGGCCAGGAAAGTTAAACTTCCTGCTCCAAGTGCAACAGGGAGTGAGCTGTGAAACCCTTCCACAAAAAGGGCAAAAAACGTCAATCCAATAATTGAGGATAGTATAATTCTTAATGTTTTCATCCTTCATCTCCATATCTTTTCATTTTGCTTTTTAGTTTCCAGCCCCACACAAAAGGCTAAATAGTGCAAAAACCATGCAATATATAATACGTCAAATATTTAAATAAGTATGCTGAATTACCGTTTTATTTATAAGTTCATCCCGGTAACCTTAACATCTTTACTGTATGGTTTTATTTTCCTTTATCAGTATAGTATTTGAAAACCTGATTGTAAATATCATTTTTTATTATACCATACAGAGCTTCTCTTTGCATTAAATTACCCTGTTTCTATATACAAAAAACGCAGTCGGGAATGTATCTGTATCAGTAGATTTCCAAGGGATAGGATTTAGCTAAACCAGTTACCGGAGAAATATCTCCAAAATCAAAAACCATCAAAACTTCCTGCGGAATAACCTGTTCCTTTTCAAAACAGAATTTGGAAATATAAATCTGATGCCATATTTCATCAATTGTTTTATACATCAGGCGGGGAAGCATCTTTTGCAGGCTGTCTTTATATTTACTGATTATCTTCTGCCGTTCCCTTTTCTGGCTATAATCATGTTGTTTCTGTAAGAACGGTGGAAGGGATGGATTCTTCATTGAGCTGAGGTAATCAAACCTGAGACTTTCGGTTATATCATGGATAATAAAGGGATACTCCTTTTTTATATAATCATGCAGAATATTATAAAGATCAAAGGCTTTAATCGGCCTGTCCAGATAACCTTTTTGCCTCATATAACAAGACAGTTTTTCATAAAAACCGAAGGGATCACCTAAAGAGTTATATATTACTTTCATAGTCAGCATGAACCTGCCCGAATTATAGAAAAGTTCCATGCATGCTTCCATATCCTTCAGTTTAAGAAGCTCTGCAGGTGAAATGTGACTATTGCTTATAACTTCGTAAGGCGGGTAGTTCCTGTAAAGATACCCATATTGTTCTGCTTCCTGCTTCAGTGCAGACCCCCTTAAAAGCTTTAAAAAACCTAACTGAAAATGGTGGGCAAATAATGAATATACCCGGTTGAAGGAATGTTTAAAGTCATCGTAACTTTCATAAGGAAGCCCTGCTATCAGATCAACGTGAACATGAATATTCCCAAATGACAGTAGCCTGGAAAGGCCTGTAAGTGCCTTATCAATGCTATCAGTTCTTTTTACGGCAGAAAGAGTCTTCTCGTGTATGGACTGAATACCTGCCTCAACCTGTATTAGGCCATCGGGCATTTTTTCAAGGCATTTTAACATATTATCGGTCAAAAGGCCGGGATCAATTTCAAAGTGAAAAACCATGCCTCTGTTATGAAATTTCTTTATATACTCCCATATGGCTAATGCTCTTTTTTCATTACAATTAAATGTTCTGTCTACAAATTTGATAATGCCCGAGCCACTTTCAGCTAAAACATCTATTGCTTCATAAACCTTTTCAAGCCTGAAGAAACGTACTCCCTTGGCTACTGAGGAGATGCAATATGCACACCTGAAGGGGCACCCCCTCGAAGCCTCAATGTATGCTATTTTGTTTTTTAACGAACCTTTTGTTATATGTTTATATGGTGAAGGAAGATTTTCCAGGTCAAAAGTTTCAGAATAGGTTTGAAACCATTTGATTTCCTGTTCATCGGGTTTTTTATTGCTTTTTAATATATTTAAAAGATAGGGTAATTTCTCCTCACCTTCTCCTGATATAATATAGTCCACACTTTTATTATTGGCCAGCAGACCACCATTCTCAAAGCTTACTTCAGGCCCTCCCGCAATTATAATAACATTTGGCAGCGCTTTCTTCAGGTCGTCACAGAGCTTGGAAACAAGCTCAATATTCCAAATATAACATGAGAAAGCAACTATATCCGGGTTCTCTGCCACTATACCCGAATAAATACGGTTTATTGGTTCATTTATTGTAAATTCAACAGTTTTTACATTGCCTGTTTCACAGCACGCAGCCTTTAAATACAAAATTGCAAGATTAGAATGGACGAATTGTGAATTTATCGCTACAAGCAAGGTTTTCATTTAAATTCTCCTTTTTGCACAAAAGCCATGATTTAAGCCGATACTATGTTTGAAGGGGTTTTTGATTTATCGTGAAGCATGATATCACAATTTATCGCTAAAAAGCAAGCTCAGTATTATTGTTAAACAGAAATTGTGCAGCAATCCTTCGAAGTGTGTCGCTCTGCGCCGACAAAATCACCCGAATCACCCACTTTTTTGAACTCCCGGAATGCAGCTGCATTATATCAAAAGTTTTTTATAGACAGTTTCTGGAAGAACTTGACGATAAAAACATTGTCCTATATATAAAACAATAAACAGAATGGTTGAAATTCTTGAGAATTATGCCTCGGCAGGAACTTTTCCTTTAAGCCTGTAAACAAAGGCAAGTATTTCTGCAACGGCTTGATACAGCTCAGGTGGCACCTGCTGTCCTATATCCACATTTTTATACAATGCCTGGGCAACGGCTTTGTTTTCAACTAATTCCACACCATTTTCCCTGGCCACTTCCTTTATACGCTGTGCAAGGTAATCCTGCCCCTTAGCTACAACAACAGGCGCAGGTGCTTTATTTGAATCATAACTAATTGCCACTGCATAATGGGTTGGGTTTGTTATAATCACATCTGCCTTCGGTACTTCACTTAGCATTCTGCGGGTGGAAATTTCCCGTTGCTTACTGCGAATTCTTTGTTTTGTTTCTGGATTTCCTTCAGTTTCCTTATATTCTTCCTTTACTTCCTGTTTTGTCATCCTTAAATCCCTCTCATACTGCCACCACTGATACCCGAAATCCAGAACTGCTATAGCAACCATGCACATACATATCTTAATTGCAACATTTATCGTTGTGGACGTAATGTATCCTGCTATGGTCAGTAAATTCAAATCCATAAGCTTTGCTATGTTAATTGCCTCAGCTTCGATACTTTTCCATGCCACAATACCGATTGCAGTTATTTTTAAAATAGCCTTGATAAGTTCTGTTAAACCTCTTAGAGAAAAAATTCTTTTTATCCCGTTTATCGGGTTAAGCCTGCTAAGCTGAGGCTTAAGCGGTTCAACTGTAAACAGTGAACCAACCTGGGCATAACTTGCACCAACTCCAATAACAAGAGCAACTGCAAACAAGGGTCCAACAATTTTTAATAACTGAATCAAAACTAATCCAAAAAGACTAAGTAATTCATTAACTGCGTTTACATCAAAGTCCATTGCAAGGGAATTCGTGCATAACCTGAAAAGAGCTGCTATTTGATTGTAGATGTAACCTCCCAGAGCCTTAATTGTAAGAAATACGAACAGGAGGAGCAATGCAGAAGAAATTTCCCTGCTGTAAAGAACCTGGCCTTTTTCCCGGGCATCCTGTCTTCTTTTAGGGGTTGCTTTTTCGGTTTTTTGTCCGTCTGCAAAAAACTGTAAATTAACTCTTATAGGGTTTTCCTGCTTTTTAAATTGTATTGTCAGTCTGTTAAATGGTGAATTAATAATAATTTTATTCACCCCTTATTACCCTTAGGAAATTAATAATTTCATTATGCATTCCATCCATCAGCACATGGACTATACTTCTGAAAGCAGGTATTGTAATAGCCATTACAATAAACCCCGCTAATATCTTTAACGGAAGACCAACAATGAACACGTGAACCTGAGGAACAGCCTTGGCTATGATCCCAAGCGCAACGTCAGTTATTAGAATGGCACATGTTATTGGCGCAGCAATCTTAAAACTTATAGCAAGGATGGATGTAAAAATATTAACAACAAAATCCACCAGTGATTGTTCAATAACTATTTTACTTCCTATAGGAAACAAAGTAAAACTGTCGCACAGTGTATAAATCAGAAGGTGATGCCCGTCTATGACAAGTAGCATCAAAGACGCAACAATAAAATAGAAGTTTGCGGTAACAGGTATTTGAATATTGGTCAGCGGATCAAAAACATTGACCATACCAAAACCGATATGCATGTCAATTATTTGCCCGGCAAGATATATGGAAGTAGTAATAAGATATGATATGAATCCCAGAGTCAGGCCTATAACAAATTCCTTTGCCACCAGCAGAATAAATGACAATAAACTTGAGTATTCCCGTAAATCGGGCACCGGTATCGAAAAGGAGAGAATAACAGCAAGCAAAAAAGAAAAACCCACCTTGTAATAAACGGGTATGTTCCGTCTTCCAAAAATGGGCGATACTACAAATAAGCCAGTAACGCGAATGAATACTAGTAAAAAGATGTCCCATAAATCAAGTAAAAATTCAATATCCATACCGGTCTCCCTATAAAGCCACATCCTTTGCTTTAAACCTTATCATCAAGTGTTATTTAATAATTAATAAACCTGAGAATGTTCTCGTAAATCCCTAATGTAAACTCCTTAAGTGTTGTCATTAACCACGAACCAAATATAAATAACGAAAGAAAAACCGCAAGAATTTTGGGAACAAAAGAAAGGGTCTGTTCCTGAATTTGCGTTGTTGCCTGGAAAATACTTACTGCTAATCCTACTATCAATGCTACTCCTAAAAGTGGTGCAGTCAGTTTTATTATAACCAGTACCGAATTTCTTGCAATATCCAACACCTGTTGTTCCATAACCAATCTCCCCTCTTTTGGTTACTTTCTGAAGTAACGGAAAAGGAAACTAATGCCTTTGGTATTTCACGAATAAAGAAAAACAACCGTCCTCGTGCTTCCTTAGCCGAAGGATTGAATAATGGTTCCTATCACAAGGTTCCAACCATCCACCAATAAAAACAGTAATATTTTAAAAGGCATGGATATCATCACAGGCGGAAGCATCAACATGCCCATTGACATCAGAGTACTGGCAACTACCATATCTATTACCAGAAATGGTATGTACAGCATAAATCCTACTTTGAATGCTACCGTAAGCTCACTGATCATAAATGCGGGAATTACTACTTTCATAGGTAAATCCCTGACATCGTCAGGCTGCTCAATTTCTGCTATATTAGCGAACAAAGCCAAATCTTTCTCTCGGACTTTTGCTTTATTCAGCATAAAATCCTTCATAACATCTGACGCATTATCAATAGCTTGCTCCAACGTAATTTCATTTTCAGAAAAGGGCTTTAATGCCTGTTCATTTAAATCACTTAATACTGGTGACATAATAAAAAAGGTAAGGAACAAAGCCAAACCAATAAGCACCTGGTTTGGCGGCATTTGCTGTGTTCCCATGGCATTCCTTAAAAAGGAAAGTATAACTATTATCCTTGTAAAGGAAGTCATCATTATAATAATTGACGGAAGTACCGAAAGGACTGTTAAATAAAGCAGTAGCCTTATACTGTTTGTTACATCTTCCGGGTTATCGGAAGAATTTATCGTAATCCCTTCATTTGATATAGTTATGCCTGACTGTGCAAATGAATTAATACCTAAAGCTACTGTCAGAAGCAGAATTATCAATATTGAAAAGACTAGCTTTCTCTTTTTTTTAAACATACTTTAAACTTCCTTATCGTAGCTTTTTTCCTGCATTTTCTTTAGTTTATCAATGTTTTCTTTCAGTATTTCATTTCTATTCAAAGATTCGGTGCTATCACTGTGTTTTCTTTTCTTCTTTGGTTTTTTCAAACCTTTGTCCAAATATTTATCGAATATTTCACGAAAATCAAAAACAGATTCATTAAGTTCTTTTTCGTTGGCCGGTTCCTCAGCATTTTCCTTATCAATTGCAACTTTTGCTACCATTTTAAAATCCTTCCTGCCCGACAGAAATAAATAGTGCTCGGTCCCAACCTGAATAAGGATTAAATGCTTATCCAGACCAACACTTACTCGTTCTATTACGTTTATATGCTTAGAGCGATTGGCGGTTGAAAACTTTTTGCCTATATAGCGTGATGCAACATAAGCAAGGTAAAGTACACAGCAGAAGATTAGGAAAATACCTAATAACTCCAGCACCGGGTTTGCCTTGTCCGAATCTTCTAAAAAATTCCCGGAAGATAAAAGGACTGATGGCCAATTCGATAAATTTGTCATTTTTGTTTTCCTATCCAATCACTTTTTTAACAGCCTCCAAGACTCTGTCGGCTTGAAATGGTTTAACAATAAAATCGCGGGCACCTGCCTGGATCGATTCTATAACCATTGCCTGCTGCCCCATTGCAGAACACATAATTATTTTAGCATCGGATTTTACTTCCCTAATTTGCTTAACTGCTTGAATTCCATCCATTTCAGGCATTGTAATATCCATTATGACTAAATCGGGCTCAAGCTCCTTAAATTTTTCTACGGCCTTGGCACCATTCTCAGCTTCTCCAACAACCGTATAGCCGTTTTTCACAAGAATATCCTTTATCATCATTCTCATAAATGCTGCATCATCTACGATTAGTATATTCGCCATACCTTGAATCCTCTCCTTGTAAAACATATAAACAGTCTATTTTTATATAACCTAAACATACGTTTAAGTTATTTTAAAGGATTACTTATTATTTATCAAAGCCTTTTTGACGGGTGAATTATATCGGTAATCCGAACACCGAAGCTTTCGTCTATCACAACAACTTCACCCTTCGCTATGTTTTTACCGTTAACCAGTATATCCACCGGTTCACCTGACAACTTGTCAAGCTCTATAATTGAGCCCTGACCAAATTCAAGTATTTCTTTGATTTTTTTACTGGTCCTGCCCAATTCAACTGTAATTTGAAGCGGCACATCCATCAGCAGATTTATGTTCTGCGATTCTATTGCCTGTGAACCTGAATCAAAAGATTGAAACTCGACCGGCCTTACATTAACGGGCGGTTCGTGATGCACAGGTTGCCTGATATCAGCCGAACCTGAATGATCATACATTTGTTGCTGCATTTTATAGTCTTGCTGTTGCCGGCTTACAGCCTGTCTGCTCTGATGGACTGCAGGCTCAGCCACAGGTTTGGCCTCAGGTTGCTTAGGTAATTCCGGATTTATCTGGGTATCAATCAGATTAGCAACCATTTCCCTGGCAAAATCAATAGGAAGCAACTGCATCATAGAGCTGTCAATTAAATCTCCCACCTTAAGTGTGAATCCTACTATTACCACTTCTTTTTTCCTGTCAAACCTTATTTTGTCCATATCGTCAGCAAAGTGAACAAGCTGAGATTCAGGCGGGGATATGTCCACTCTTTTCTGCAGCATTGAAGATAATGAAGTGGCAGCAGATCCAATCATTTGATTCATGGCTTCACTGATTGCGCTCAGATGTAGATCAGTTATCTCTACTTTTGCATCTATCTCTCCGGTACCACCCATCATCAGATCTGTTATTATTTTTACATCCGGTTCTTTAATAATCAGGAGATTATCTCCCAATAAACCGTTTGTATACTTTATTTTAACTGCTACATATGGTTCGGGATATTGTTTTGAAAGCTCTTCCCACGTTGTAACCCATACTTTGGGAGTTGTTATTGTTACCCTGTGCCCCAATATCATATAAAGAGTTGTTGCAGAGGTACCCATACTAATATTGCCAATCTCACCCAAAGCATCAATTTCATCAGGCGTAAGAACACTAAGTTCAACATTCTCAGAATCATCAATATCATTATTATCAGTATCATCATCCGAATTTAGATTGCCATTTAACAACGCATCTATTTCGGCTTGCGAAAGCATGTCTCCCATTTATTCATCCTCCCTTCTGATAACCTCGGTCACTTTAATTGCAGCTTTTTTATTTCTAACCCCAGGTTTTCCATTAAACTTATGTAAAGTACCTACCATAACCCGGATATCTCCATCTACCGATGTATCCAGTTGCAGGACATCGCCTACCTGCAGTTCCAAAAATTCAGACACCATGAGGGTTGCCCTGCCCAGAACTGCAATCAACGGAACTTCTGTTTCAGACACCCTTTTTTCAATGGATTTTTGGGTTTCTTCGTCAGTTCCTTTTTCTATCATTGAAAACCATATTTTCGTGCTCAGCTTGTCCATTACAGGTTCCATCACCATATGCGGTATGCAAAGGTTCATAAACCCCTCAATTTCCCCAACTTTTATCTGAAATGTTGCAAGGGCAACCATTTCTGTAGGGTTTACTATCTGTACAAACTGCGCGTTGGTTTCAATTGCGCTTAAAGCAGGCTGTAAGTTAACAATATTCTCCCAGGGTTCTCGCATATATGTCAACATTTGAGATATTATCCGCATTAGTATGGCAATTTCAATCTCGGTAAAACTGCGGACTTTCTCAATTTTACCTCCCCCTTTACCGCCAAGCATTCTTTCTATTAATGCATAAGCAAGTGAAGGAGATATATCAAAAATAACACTTCCCGGCAGCGGATTAAAATTTACAATAGCCAAAACCGCTGGGTTTGCTATGGAATTTGTAAATTCTGAATACTGAACAGCTTCCATAGATATTACATCTATCTGAACCAATGTCCTTAAATAACCCGAAAGAAAGTTGGTTATAAGTCTTGCATAGTTTTCATGGATAATCTGCAATGTGCGCAGATGATCCTTTGCAAACTTACTTGGCCTCTTAAAGTCATGTATTTTAATTTTCTTTTCGGTCGTGTTGCTTTTAAGGTCACTGGCATTTATTTCCCCTGCACTTAATTGAGCCAATAAATCGTCTATTTCGTTTTGGGATAATATGTCTCCCAAATTACTACCCCCTTTATATCTGACCTGTTTAATGCCTGTTTTACTGCGGAAGCATATTTAAAGTAACTCTGTAAACTATCTTCTGCTTTATCTGTTTGTTCTCGTTTAGTATGCTGTTAAAGATTTCTAAAAGTTCATCTCTGGCTTTATATCGGGTTTCAATTTCTTTTGCCTCTGAAAAGGTCATATTTGCAAAGTAATCTCCAACAGCCTGTTCAAGTTCACTTTGATACAGTGCAATCAGGTTGTTAATTTTTTCTTCATCTCTGCGTTTTTTCCCTGTATCACATTTTATTGAAACAGAAACCAGTACAATAGAATCGGGATATTCGGGTTCAAATTTCAACGCGAATATTTTCTCTTCACCATCGAATAACTTGTATTCTGCTAACTCGTCATCTGATACAAGTCGCTCGTCGATGAAGTTGTCGGCTTGAATCAGTCTTTCATCTTTCAGGCTCGGGTATGAAATAAACAAAAAGACTATAAGTACCGCCAATGCTAAAGAAAGCACTGCTATAATTGACAGTAGAATTGTATATATACTTTTCCTTTCCAATAGGTACACCCCTTATAAAAATTACTTAATGTCATGAAATAGCAATTTTCTCTTATATTCTATCACTTTTTCGACAATATCTTCAACCTTTTCAGCAACAACATATTTCTTACCGTTGGTTAACGTAATAACGGTATCGGGGGTTGACTCTACACTCTCGATCAACTCACAATTCAGTATAAATATTTTATTATTCAGGCGTGTAACTTCTATCATATTAACCACCGGCCCCGTATAAACCAATCGGGCTCTGATGGAAACCGGTAATCACCTGTACCGGTTTCCATCACCCTCTATAGGAATAAAATTATCTCTTCATGTTTGCCAGTTCCTGAAGAATCTCATCTGAAGCTGTTATGACCCTGCTGTTTGCCTGAAATCCGCGTTGTGTCACAATCATTTCTGTGAACTGCTGAGCAAGATCCACATTCGACATCTCCAATGTTCCCGGATTCAGGCTTCCTGCACTTTCGGTACCTGGTTTGTACGCTCTGGCAAAATCACCTGAGTTAGTTGTTGGAAGAAACAGGTTATTTCCTGCTTTCTGTAAGCCTGCAGGGTTATCGAAAACTGCAAGGGCTACCATACCCAAAGGCTGCTGCCTGCCATTACTGTATACGCCTGTAATTACTCCGTCCGAACCTATACTGAAATATTCCAGTGTTCCTGGTGGGTAACCGTCCACCTGGGTGGGTTTAACCGAACTATCACTGGCGTACATTGTTAGTTTTTCAAAGTTCAGCTCGAAATTAAAGGCATCTGCTCCTACATTG
>JAAYNA010000015.1 GCA_012521105.1 Clostridiaceae bacterium | reverse complement strand
GCAAAGAATGAGACTTTTTTACTATTTATAAAATTTTATGTATGTAAAAAATAAGCCCTTATGGCTTAAAAATTGAATTGAAATGTATTTATAATATAAAAATTATCCGCGAGGCACTATTAATGTTGCAAACTCAGCTCTGTGCCTGTGACCGTCATCAAAGCTTGTAACAACATCTGCATAATGGATATGATGCCCATCGGGCAACTCTATCTCCGGCCCGGTTTTGCCTTTTAATACATGGTAATGGTTCACGGTAAAATCAGTATTGGTACGAAATTCATGAATATGGCTTCCTTTTCCTATAGGGATTGCTTCGCCGGTAACACCCGCAAATCGGTGATTATGTCTCTCTTTTCCCTTTTCAGCAAATTGAGTGCTGCCTAAAAATTCATGGACATGGGTCTGCTTTCCCTTTGAAGCACTGATAATGTTCATCGTTGTATACATGTCCTTACCTCCCTTTTTACTTTTATCTATCACTATACATTATGTAATCCATCGGGTTATGGTTCATAAAAAAATAAGCCCTTTCGGGCTTATCCAAATTTATATAAAATCTTCTCTGTTAATAGGAGAACATACATTATACCGCCTTTTTATGATCCTTTTTAAAGCTTTTACTGCATCTGTCGGCATAACTGCTTGCTACAAAAGAATCGGGTTTAATTTTAGCGTCAACACCCAAGCCTTCGAAATATCCAACCATTTCCCTTATCAGTTTTCTGGTTTCACCCTTTGTGCCCACATCTATGTGAGCCTCTACCCTGCAATCAAAATTCTTATAGTTTTCAGTGTAAGCACAAAGTGTGTCAGTTAACAGTTCATTAAGGATTGACAGAAGTTCATAAGTAATAACCGTCTCCTTTGAGATTTTCTCCCTGAGATTGTTGTATCTCCTTTTTTCAATTCTTTTGTGAACGCAGCACCAGGCTCCCTGCCCAACCCTGTGAATATGAATACCCGTTGCGAAGCAAGTATAATTTCCTCTAACCTGTGAATCTGTTCCAACAGCAATTCGATAGTTCTGGTTGGGGTTTTGTGCAATAAAACTCTCAATCATTTTTACTACTGTAGCAAGGTCCATGTTCTTTTGGGTCGAGTTAAAAAACCTCATTCTCTCACCAACCTTATCAAGACTTAGAGTAAATCATACCCGCCATCCATAATCCGATAAATTTTTACTTTCTAATATAATATGTTAACACTCATTTTTTCGCCATACAAGGGTTATTTTGCAATATTTTTGTAATCTGAATATTCTTTTAACAATTTGTCTTTTATATCCCATAATGGTTTTGATAAGTCAACATAGTATTTATGGGGATTTTCAAATCTTGTTACTTCATCCCAAAGGGTCTCCGTCTGAGCCTTACAATACTCCTGTATCTCTTTAAGTGAGGGGCTTTTATACACACACATACCTTTATCAAAAATCTTAACAAGAAGCTTCTTCACCCTGTAGTTGGTAACAGTCTTTCTCTTCCATGTATATTCAGGGTCAAATAATTCATAGGGTTCATTTTCATTTATAACTTCACCATGAAGTGTTAATAAATCTGCTATTGCTTTTCCACTTTCCTTATCAAAAAATCTCCACACCTGTTTAAATGCAGGGTTAGTTATTTTTTCAACATTCTCACTGATTTTTATTTTTGGTATTATCTGCCCATTGTCCTCAATGGCCACCAGTTTGTATACCCCTCCAAAAACAGGCTCCGAGCTTGATGTAATTAGTCTTTCTCCTACACCGAAGGAATCTATCTTAGCACCCTGCACAAGAATATCACGTATGGTGAATTCATCAAGGGAATTAGAGGCAACAATCTGGCAATCAGGGAAACCTGCTTCATCAAGCATTTTACGGGCCTGTTTTGACAGATAGGTAACGTCGCCACTGTCAATCCTAATTCCCTTAGGCCTGTATCCTTTAGGTATCAAAACTTCATTAAAAGCTTTTATTGCGTTCGGTACCCCCGACTTTAAAACATCATACGTATCCACCAACAAAACGCAATTATCAGGATACATATTGGCATAGGTACGGAAAGCCTCCAATTCGTCAGGAAACATCTGAACCCAGCTGTGCGCCATTGTACCCATAGCAGGTATTCCAAATTCCCTTTCTGCAATAGTACAGGCAGTTCCTACACATCCGCCGATATATGCTGCCCGTGCACCATATATGGCTCCGTCATAACCCTGTGCCCGCCTTGAGCCAAATTCCATTACCGTGCGTCCCCGGGCTGCTCTCACTATCCGGTTTGCTTTCGTGGCTATAAGGCTTTGATGGTTTATTGTCAGCAATACCATTGTCTCAATAAATTGAGCCTGGATAACCGGTCCCCTTACTGTAACCACCGGTTCATTCGGAAATATTGGAGTGCCTTCGGGTACAGCCCATACATCGCAGGAAAATTTAAAATTTTTCAGGTAATCTAAAAACTCTTCACTGAACATTTTTTTACTGCGCAGGTAATCGATATCCTCATCGCTAAATTTCAAATTATTCAGGTATTCGATTAACTGTTCAACACCTGCCATTATTGCATAGCCCCCGTTGTCCGGCACTTTTCTGAAAAACATATCAAAATATGCAATTTTATCTGTTAACCCACTGTTAAAATAGCCATTTGCCATTGTCAACTCATAGAAGTCGGTTAACATCGTTAAGTTCAATCTGTCCATAAATCTCACTCCCATACTGCTATTACCCAGTTTCACTTAACAATATAGATCAAAATCAATAAAATTTAAAGTCAGACCCAAATTTCAATATCTGAAAAAACAATCTTCTTTATTCTTCCCCATAATTTATGGCTAATAGAGTAACAATTTCTGCTGTTGTTAATACTTTTTCCTTGTAATATAATGTAAGTGCGGATTTTCACACAGGCTTTTTAAGAAAGTGAAAAATTTAAGATATATAATACAATGGATTGCGTGGAAACAGAACATTCTGCGGATTTATTCGGGAGGTATTTTTTCATGGCAGGAAACAAAGTAAAAACTTTTAAGAATAATCCAAACCTTAGCGGTATGGCCAGGCTTATCCCCGATGTTGTTTTTTCGAACATATCAGGTATAGAACTTAAAATGCAAATAATTGCTCCCTGGTTCAACGAAGCGGATGAAAATAATAAACCAAAATGGCCGCTGATTGTATTTCTGCAGGGCAGTGCCTGGACTTTCCCGGATGTTAACTACCAACTACCACAGCTTGCATCACTTGCGAGGATGGGTTATGTTGTTGCCACGATAACCCATCGTAATTTTATGGAAGGACACCCGGCTCCGGCATTTTTACAGGATGCAAAAACAGCAATCCGTTTCCTGAGAAAAAATGCTGAAGAATATCACATTGACCCTGAAAGAGTATGTTTTTGGGGAACATCTTCGGGAGGTAATACATCTCTGCTTGTAGCTTTAACAGGAGATGACCCTAGATACAAAACAGAGGAATACCATGATTTTTCAGATAGTGTTTCGGTTGCTGTTGACTGTTTCGGTCCAACTAATTTGGTGGAATTATTTGAAATGTATAAAAATTCGCAAGAACCAGAGGTTTTCAATGGCTTTACAGGGGGAGAAATTTCTGAGCACTTTGATTTACTCAAGGAAATGAGCCCGCTACTCATTTTAGAAAAAAATAAGAAGTATCCTCCAATTCTCTTAATTCATGGTGACGCAGATACGATTGTTCCATATTCAGAAAGTGAAAACATGTACAAAGCCCTTATTAACAATGGTTATGAAGCTGAAATTATACGTGTTGAAAATGCCCCCCATGAAGGTTCTTTCTGGAGCTGTGAACTTCTTGATGAAATCACGGATTTTATTAAAAGAAAGCTATAAGTGCACTAAGTTGCAGGTCTTTACTGCAAAACTTAAGCATATGCATCAGGAAACAAAATGGCTTTTGTTGATGTATATTCTCGTATACAACAACATTGGCCGGTTTTGTCCTTTTTTACAAGCCCATTTTTTATTTTCGGAAATTCTTCAACGTATCAATAAATTTTTGCTCATTGTTCAAGACATAGAACCATGGGGAACTGAACATATATCATCACCTGATACAACAAATCATTAATCATTCAAGATATCATCAATTTCCGTTAACTCTTCCCTCGAGAAGCTTAAATTATCCAATACCTTAACATTCTCTGAAATCTGTTCTATTCTACTGGCACCAATAATTGCTGAAGTAACCTTTCCATCTCTCAGTACCCAGCTCAGAGCCATTTGTGCCATAGACTGGCCACGTCTTTGTGCAATTTTGTTTAATTCCTCAATTTTGCTTAATAAATCTTCCGTAATATCATTCTTTTTAAGAAATCTTGATTTCATAGCCCGGGAATCTTCCGGTATACCTTTTAAATACTTTGATGTCAACAATCCCTGAGCCAGCGGTGAAAAGACTACTGTTCCAATGCCTTCTTCTTCCAGCACTTGTTGCAGACCATCTTCTGCCCATCTGTTCAACATGGAATACGATGGTTGATGAACAAGGCATTTTGTACCCATTTGCCTTAACAATTCAGAGGCTTTTCTGGTTTGTTCAGGGCCATAATTGGATACACCTGCATACAGCGCCTTCCCCTGTCGGACAGCCTGAGCCAGTGCCTCCATTGTCTCTTCAAGCGGTGTATTCGGATCAAATCTGTGGTGGTAGAAAATATCTACATATTCAAGTCCCATTCGTTTTAAGCTCTGATCCAGGCTGGCGATAAGATACTTTTTTGAACCCCAGTCCCCGTAAGGGCCTTCCCACATGTAATAGCCTGCTTTAGTAGATATAATCAATTCATCACGATATGGCCTGAAATCTTTTTTGAATATCCTCCCAAAGTTTTCTTCTGCACTCCCTTCCGGTGGACCATAATTGTTTGCCAGATCAAAATGTGTAATACCTGAATCAAAAGCGAATCTTAATATTTCTCTTTGTTTTTCAAAGGGATCTGTATCTCCAAAATTATGCCATAATCCTAATGATAAAGCAGGCAGTAGTAAACCACTTCTTCCGCAGCGATTATATTTCATTCTTTCATACCGGGTTTTTTCGGGAAGATATTCTTTCATGCATTCCATCTCCTTTACTGTGTATTTTGTTAGTTTTTGCCTTTGTTATAAATTTACCCAACCTTTTAACTTGAAAATCATTAAGTCGAGAATTACCTTATCGTTGGCCGGTGAATAGCTTTTAGCGAAAAAGCCGTAATTACGGATAGTTTTTTCGGGGTTACTTAAAATAATTGAATTAGTCTTCGAATAAAAGATACATTGTGGTAATCATTTTTTGAGAGATCCAGTATAAAACTTTTGTCTTCTCTATGCAACATCATTATAATCGTAGTATATTTCTATTTTATTATATGAATTGCTTTTTGATCTTCAGCATCGAAACGGGTAATTAATGTGTGCTGAATAATCAGATACACTTTTTTTGATTTTCTGAACTTTTTCGGGTTATGCCTTTTATATATGGCCGATAAGTTTGAAAACTTTAAACCCTATATCCAAATCCTCAGGATTTTTGGGGGGGTCTTCCCTTTTTTTCAGTTCGGCTTTTATTTTCTCACCTGCACGGCGGATGCGCTCTTTACCTATATCGGCTATATTAGTAAATCCGTTTTTGTACGCATCGGTATTTTTATTTATTTCTTCGGGTAATTGAACCATAATAAATTTACGTTTACCACCATCATCTGCATTCAGTTGCATTACAGCATGGGCTGTTGTTCCCGAACCTGAAAAAAATCCAGGATAATAGCCTTTTTATCCGCATAAGTTATTGCCTTCACAAGGCTATAGATCAATTTAACCGGTTTCGGATTATCAAACACGTTAAACCCAAAAAGCTCAATAATCTGAGAAGTCGCATCCTCATTAGTTTCCATTTCATAGTGAACGGGCGAAAAAATATTTTTCATTTTTTTAATCTCTCCACCCGCTTTTACATGATTCGGCCTGAATGGAATTTTACTGATCACAATTTTCTCATTATTCTTAATAATTTCATTAATTTTGCTTTGACAATACCGCCATTCTCCTTCAAGAGAAAACTCGTTGCAGTTTTTGCCGTTTACTATAACAAGTTCATTCAATAACCTTGTTTTTATATTTCCTTCTGACATGTCCTGGGGTTTAACAACCTGATCATCCATGTTGAAACTCACAGTTTCAGGTGGAAATGTAATAACACTTAAAGTATTGCCTGCGTTATTCAAAGGGTATTTCTTACCCTCTGCTGTGGTTTCTAAAGAAAACGGAAAAGTACTGTCTGAGTTTTTAGTATAGCAAACAATGTATTCTGTTAATTTGCCCACGTTTTTATGGAGAAAGGAGGGCTTTTTCTTTTTTTCCCAAATAAAAAGCGTAACAAAATTATCTTCACCAAAAATTTCATTACAAAGCTTCATTAGATTTGCAAGTTCTTTATCATCTATGCTGATAAAGATCACACCGTCTTCAGTTAGCAGATTTCTTGCAAGCCTTAACCTTGGATACATCATGTTAAGCCAATTTGAATGTCTTCCGCCCTCATCATTTGCCCCTGGATCTGTATCACTGCTTTCTTTATTAATTTCTTCCGTCCTCTTATATTCCTTTGTTGGATCGCTCCACTTATCGGTATATATAAATTCCTTTCCTGTGTTATAGGGAGGATCTATGTAAATCATTTTAATTCTGCCAGTGAAACTTTTCTGCAGCAGCTTCAAAACCTCAAGGTTATCACCCTCTATATACAGATTCTGTGTTGTGTCAAAGTTTTTACTCTCACCAATAAAGGGTTTTAACGTTGAAGATGAGGGATTTTGGGATTCCCTGAAAGCATCGCTTTTTCCAGGCCAGGTGAAGCTGTAACTTTCACAACTTTTTTCAACATATTCACCAAGTACGGCTTTCAGCTTTTCAAAATCAATTTTGCCTTCTGTTACTATTTCTGGAAACAGCTGTTTCAGTTTTTTCACATTTTCTTTAACAATATCAGAACCTTTGCTGTTTATTTCAAGTTCCCGCACCTTTTTATTTGCCTCCGGTTTATTAAGTTTATCTGCCCTGTAATTATGACTTAAGTGGATTACTAATTCCACAGTTTATTTAACACGTATAATAAACACACCAAATCTTCTGCCGGGATTATCTACATCTGTTATAGCATTTGGATAGCCGTTTGGCTGGACAGGAGCTTTTGTTCCCATTGGTACCCGAATAATTTCCCCGGAATATACCCCGCTAACCACAGGTTCGCCCCAAAGGTCTAAGACACTGTATATTTCGAACCTTTTCCCAACATCAACAAAATTACCCAGGTGAACATTTACACTGCCCAAATCCTCCCAGTTATAGATGATGAGATCTATTCTATCAGGATTATACTCGTTTTCATGCAGGACTATTTTGTTTTCAACAGGCAGTTCATTGCAATATACATTGTATGGGAATTCTTTTTCCGATATATCAATCCGCTCGCTGTAGAAGTGGTTGTTCTTTACTTCAGCGTCTTTCCATATACCTTGGACATATATATTACCTACAAAATAGTTGTCTTTCAGTTCTATAAATTCATTTTCTACAGAAGATCCCCAGCCAAGTCTAACGTTCCTGGAGTATGCTTCCGGACTCCAGGAGTAATTTTCTATTACTCTTGTACGGTCAACCGGTGTCGCACCTCCTATCAGCATACCATCTGATGTTCCTTCTAAACCACTGTTTTCACACGAAGCTCCTGCTCTAAACCAGACATTTCTTTCAAAATCCAGGCCCTTTATTGAGCCTCTTCCAGTGAGAAAGCCCGGGTTAAAATCACCACCGCTTCCTGCCGTCAGAACTTCAATATAAAAGTACTCCCATGATGCTTGCTACAAATAAAACTCTATAAGATATCTTTCTGTTCATTAATAATTTACAAATTGATAAACTCAAACAATTTTGTTATATATATCCTTTATACTTAATTGTTATATTATAACGCGAGTTACAGGGATGAAGATAAAAGCAATTATGAAGTCACTGTAAATGAACAAACCTGCTAATATTAAACAGTTTTTGATGTTTTTTATTATATAACAATGTTTCCTTTCTAACAATATAATTTTCAAATAAGTTTTTTCTTGTATTACATAAATCTTATTTTATACATCGCATGTTTCAAACATATGGGCATATCAAATAAACATAAATTTTCAGCTCTGCCCACGTTCTTTTTAGTTAAAAGTACCAAAATTGATAAAGAAATATCGATATTTTTATATCGATTTGATATTGATATTTTTTTAACAATGTTTTAAAATTTTATTGTCAGGTTATTGAGTGCCATAATGGTCTCATTTGGCACGGTTTTACTGACATATAATTTTTGCACGAGGTGGTTTGTTATGAAGGGTTTAGCTATGTTAGGCATCGGTAAGATAGGCTGGATAGAAAAGGAGCGTCCTGTCTGTGGCCCACTGGATGCTGTAGTTCGCCCCATTGCTCTGGCACCCTGTACTTCTGATGTGCACACTGTTTGGGAAGGTGCAATAGGTGAAAGAAATAATTTGATTCTTGGCCACGAGGGTTGCGGCATTGTTGAGGAAGTTGGAGAACTTGTAAAAGATTTTAAGCCCGGGGATAAAGTAATGTTTGCTGCTATTACACCCGACTGGCTTTCTCTTGAAGCCCAAGGAGGATATTCAATGCATTCTGGCGGGATGCTTGCAGGTTGGAAATTCTCAAACATTGAAGACGGTGTTTTTTCAGAATTCTTCCGTGTAAATCAGGCAGATGCGAATCTTGCTCACTTACCTGATTCTATTTCTCCCGCTGAAGCTTGTATGCTTTCAGACATGGTTCCTACCGGATTCCACGGAGCAGAGCTTGCAGATATTCAATTTGGGGATACTGTTCTTGTAATTGGTATAGGCCCTGTTGGCCTGATGTCAGTTGCTGCTGCAAACATGAGAGGTGCTTCCAGAATAATTTGTGTTGGTACAAGACAAGTTTGTATAGATGCTGCAAAAGGATATGGTGCTACTGATTTCATCAGCTACAGGCAAGGCCCTATCGATGAGCAGGTTATAAAAATAACCGGTGGTAAGGGTGTTGATAGAGTTATAATTGCAGGTGGCGGAGTTGAAACCTTTGAAGCTGCTATAAATTGTTTAAAACCAGGTGGAAAGATAGGTAATGTAAATTATCTTGGTTCCGGAGATTATATAAACATCCCCCGTCTTGAATGGGGCGTTGGTATGGGTCATAAGCAAATTAATGGCGGGCTTATGCCAGGTGGGCGTCTACGCGTAGAAAAATTAGCAAGCCTTGTGGAATACGGAAAACTTGATGTTAAACCCCTAATTACACATGAATTCCACGGTTTTGAGTCTGTTGAAGAAGCACTTCTTTTAATGAAGGATAAACCGGCAGATTTAATTAAACCGGTTGTAATGGTTTAAACCAATAATAATCCCTTAAAGACAAAACTCTCTATACACTGACAATGTAAATGTACAGTTAAAAAATGAACTGAACCTGATTGGATAGACACAGTACATAATCTATTTACTCAGGTTCAGTTTTTTATGTCCCTGACTTATTTTTCCAGCGTTACTATAACAAGTTCTGGTCTGTTATTCACACGAACAGGGATAATGCTGTTTCCTAAACCACGGCTCACTATCATTTTAGTATTACCGCTGTGAAACAGCCCTGCGTCATATTTGGGGAAAAAGCCCTGATCGGGTGCTACAAGAGCTCCTATAAAGGGAAGCCTTATTTGTCCGCCGTGAGTATGCCCACTCAGGACCAGATCAATTTGATTCCCGGCATAAATTTCAAACAATTCGGGGCGGTGGGATAACAGAACGGAAAAAGTATTTCGGTCGGCATTCAGATTCTTTAGCTTAGCATTGATCATTGCCTGTGTTTCTCCGAACCAGTTGCTTTTAAGCGCAAAACCGGGATCATCCAAACCAATCAATAAGATTTCCTCGTTGCTTCTTTCAATTCTATGCACTTCATCGCGTAAAACAATAACACCTGCATCTGTTAAACCTGTTTCCAGCCTGTCATATCCATCTAAACGTGCCTCGTGATTTCCTGTCACATAATATACCTGAGCTATTTTCATTGCTTCATTGGCAAATTTAACAGCAATATCTATATCCGTATGTCTTGAGTCCGCCAAATCACCGGTAATTACTATAATATCGGGGTTCCCATCCTCCAGCTTTTGCAGTAATTCTGAATTACCTTTGCCAAATTCGGCATTGTGAAGATCCGATACATAAGCAATTACATAGCCTGAAAAAGATTGTGGCAGCCTGTTGCTGACAATGGTGGTTAGGGTAACTTCAATTACTGTATTGCCCCGGACAATCCAAATTCCAAGCACAATAAATATTACAACTGCTATACATATTATAGTTGATTTTTTGCCTTTTTTGTTTATAAAGCCTTTCAGAATAGCCTCTCCCTCTCCTGGAAACAAACATTAGTATTAATCTGATTTTACCGTATTTGACAGAACTATTCCATCTGTTTTTCCTGCTATTTTGTTTTTCATGCAGGTATATTTCTAATGCTTTAATTGCTCTTTTCGATGTTTTAGCAAACAGAACAAGCTCTCAGACCATTATAATAATATGTATTGTTAACTAAGCTATTGTAATTTCGTCTTAGTACAATTTACGAAAGGGAAATCAGAAACAGGGGCAAGGAGACAGGGTGCCTGTTCATTCATCTGACTCGACAATTCAAAAGCA
Source organism: Clostridiaceae bacterium (assembly GCA_012521105.1). GTDB lineage: Bacteria > Bacillota > Clostridia > DSM-8532 > DSM-8532 > Thermoclostridium. The sequence goes on along the minus strand of JAAYNA010000015.1, from coordinate 242 downwards.
AATAAAAACCTGCAGAACTTTTGATTCTGCAGGTATTGGAGGCGCCACCCAGATTCGAACTGGGGAATAAAGGTTTTGCAGACCTCTGCCTTACCACTTGGCTATGGCGCCAAATAATATAACAAAGAATATATATATATCACTATATATTCTTTGTTATCGTGGAGCGGGATACGAGATTCGAACTCGCGACTTTCACCTTGGCAAGGTGACACTCTACCACTGAGTTAATCCCGCGCAGT
>JAAYNA010000097.1 GCA_012521105.1 Clostridiaceae bacterium | reverse complement strand
TGATTCTTTGGACTGGAAACCCGGCATTACAGAAGATGCTATACTAACTCGTATATCGAAAGTCTCAAGCGGAGACATATTATTATTTCACAATGATACTGCACATACAACTAAAATATTGGGAAAAGTAATAGATATTATTAGAGAGAAAGGTTTGAATCCCGTTCCCGTATCCGAACTTATACTGAGGGAAAACTTTGAAATACAGCATGATGGAAGACAAGTGCCCAAAATAAAAAATAACAAGTAATCCAAAGAAATGAAAGTAATATTGTGGGATAAATATACATTAAATTCAAGTTAAATAACAAAACAGTTTACAAATTAAAATTTCAGTGATACTATAACAAATGATTATTAGACAAAAGCTAAGGGTATGGAACGGAGGATAAGTATGGCAAAGTATCTGGTAGTTGTTGAATCACCTGCCAAAGCAAAAACAATAAAAAAATTTCTAGGATCAAGTTATAAAATAAAGGCTTCGATGGGACATGTACGTGATCTACCCAAAAGCAGTATTGGAGTTGATATAGAAAATAATTTTGAACCTAAGTACATTAATATACGTGGTAAGGGTGAATTAATATCAGAGTTAAAAAAAGAGGCAAAAGATTCGGACAAGGTTTTTCTTGCTACCGACCCTGACCGCGAAGGAGAAGCTATTTCCTGGCATCTGGCCAACCTTTTTCAAATTGACGGTGTTGAAAAATGCAGGGTAACCTTTAATGAGATAACCAAGAACGCAGTATTAAAAGCCTTAAAGTCACCAAGGCAAATTGATATGAACCTTGTAAATGCACAGCAGGCCAGACGTGTACTGGATAGAATTGTTGGTTATAAAATAAGTCCCCTTCTTTGGAGGAATGTTCGAAAGGGTTTAAGTGCCGGAAGAGTTCAATCGGTTGCCACAAAAATTATCTGCGATCGGGAACAGGAGATAGAAAACTTCGTTCCTGAAGAATATTGGAATATAGGGGCCTTACTTAGTAAAGATGACGGCAGTACTTTTTCAGCAAAGTTTAATGGATTAATAAATAAAAAACTAGAACTGAAGAATAAGGAAGACGTTGACAGGGTCTTACAAGGCATTGAGAATAAGGAATTTATAATTCAAAAAGTAAAACATGGTGAAAAAAGACGCTCACCATCCCCACCATTCATAACCAGCACTCTACAACAGGATGCTGCAAGAAAATTTGGTTTTTCTGCAAAAAAAACAATGATGCTTGCCCAACAACTGTATGAAGGTGTTGAAATTGAAGGCGAGGGTTCCATTGGTTTAATTACGTATATGCGAACAGACTCAACACGTATATCCAATGAGGCCTTGAAGGAATCAAGGGAGTATATTTTAACCAACTATGGTGAGAAATACCTGCCTGGTAAACCAAGAATATATAAAACTAAATCTGCTGCGCAGGATGCCCATGAAGCTATAAGACCTACTATGATCAATCTTTCTCCTGAACGTGTTAAAAGCTCCCTCTCAAGGGATCTTTTCAGGTTATATAAACTTATCTGGGAAAGATTTATTGCAAGCCAGATGGAGTCAGCGCTATATGATACAATGTCTGTTGATATTATTGCCGGTGATTATCTGTTTAAAGCATCGGGTTCAAGGATCTCTTTCAAAGGGTTTTTAGTACTCTATGAAGAGGGAAGGGATGAAGAAAACACTGACGAGGACGGCGAAGAAGATAAGAAAGACGGTCTGCTTCCCAAACTGGTAGAGGGTGAAAAGGTAAAGCCACTTGAAATAAAACCTACACAACATTTTACCCAACCTCCGCCAAGATACACCGAAGCAACGCTGGTTAAAACTCTTGAGGAGAAAGGTATTGGCCGGCCCAGTACTTATGCCCCAATAATCAGTACAATCATGTCAAGGGGGTATGTAATAAAAGAAAAAAAGTATCTTTATCCTACAGAGCTGGGTAAAATAGTTAACAATTTAATGGAAGAGCACTTTAATGATATAGTAGACATTAATTTTACCGCCAGAATGGAAACTCAGCTCGACTCAGTGGAAGAAGGAGAACTTGAATGGAAAGAGTTACTTCAGGAGTTTTACGGTGGGTTCAGTAAAACATTAAAATCTGCTGAAGAACACATAAGCAAAGTTGAACTTCCTGTAGAAGAAACTGATGAAGTTTGTGAAAAATGCGGCCGCAAGATGGTTATAAAAATGGGCAGATACGGGAAATTTCTGGCTTGCCCGGGTTTTCCCGAGTGCCGAAATGCCAAGCCCATTCTTGATGATGCGGGAGTGTTGTGTCCAAAATGCGGAGGTAAGGTATATATCAGAAAAACAAAAAGAGGAAGAAGTTACTTAAGTTGTGAAAACTATCCTGATTGCGATTATTCCTCATGGGAGATGGCTTCAGATAAAAAATGTCCTGAATGTGGAAACTTTATGACACAGAAAAAGAAAGGTAAAAAGATTCAATATACCTGCAGTCTGGAATCATGTTCACATGTAATTGAAGAATCTTAATAACCGGGTTGCAAAGATTAACGTCTTTAGTTATCGGATTTGTATTATTCAGCGATAATTAAAGACGTTTAAATTTATGGATAATCCTTAACTTTTTCCATTGTTCTGTTATAAGAATTCACCAGTTCTTCAGACAGTTTTTCGTCAACATTTTTAAAGATTTCATCGTCCAAAGATGGAATGGGGATAATTGTATATTTATATATACCATTTTCAGTATAACGGTGCACCCATGTTGGTATATGTTTTATTGATATTATACGGGTTTTTTCCGACTTTAAATCCTTTTCCACTTCTACCGTTACCATAAGGCTCTCCTGAGTTAATTCATTATTCCGGGCATTTGGCCTGTCACCGCCAATCTGGTTTGACAAGAAATTACCCATACTGTATATGACATACTTAACTTCATTATCTGTTTCATGGAGCTCAGAGGGTTCAATAACATGGGGGTGGGAACCGAAAATAATATCAGCTCCCGATTGAAACATCATTTCTGCAAGTTCCTGTTGCTCCCGGGTTGGTTCAAGGCGATATTCTATGCCCCAATGCATAAGAACAACAATTAAATCAACAAGTGGGGAAAGCGTTTCAACCTCTTTTATAATTTTTTCTTTATCAATAAGACTTAAATGTTTTTTTTTCTGTTCTTTAGACAAACGGTTTTCATTCATATTGCATCCGTAAGTATAGGCAAGGAAACCAACTTTAATTCCGTTCAAATCCTGTATTTTATGACGAGGTTCGGATGTATCGCCAAATGTGCCAATAACCTGTATATTTTCTCGCTTTATAATACTTCTGGATTCCAGCAGACCTTTAAGACCTCTGTCGAGACAATGATTATTACCGTTATTCACCATATCGAAACCAGCGTAAGAAAAAGCTGAAATAATTGCCGGAGGTGCATTAAACAGCGGATAACCTGTATAATTCCTGTCGGTTTCCATACAGGCGCCTTCAAAGCTGATAATTGAAAAATCTGCTTCTTCCACATATGGTTTTATTTTATCGAAAATATAATTGTAATTATATTCTTCACCATTATTTTTTCCGGATTTTATAACCGCATCATGCATAATAACATCGCCAGCTGCCAGAATTGTAGCTGTTGCCGTAACAGGTTCAGGCACTATTGTTGGAGTGGGAGCAACTGTTACAGAAAAAGAACGGGTTAACAAAGAATCGGCATCAAAAACAGTTATATCGTTTTTTAAACTGCAACCTGACAAACAAAAAATAATGATAAGACAAAAATATAGTGTTTTTTTTTGCATAAAAGCTTCTCCAGTTATAGTCATAATAACAATTGTTAATTAACATTATTGTAACATAACTCCTGAACAGGTTTCAATATAAAGCATTGTCAGATTATAGCGGGGTTTGCAGAGAGTTATATACAAACCGGGCAAAATTCAATAAGTTTCCGAGATAAATTAAGTAAAAAAGCAGAAGTAATAATTCGGTATTACATTATAATAGTAATAATAATTCTTAGAATTATTCGGCTTTACTTGTTGATTTGATAACAGGGCTCATTAATGGGCTCTTTTGCGTAATTAATAATTAATTTAGATAGAGAGGTGTAGTAAATGGGTATGACAATGACTCAGAAAATATTGGCCAAATCTTCGGGGCAAAAAAGTGTAACGCCCGGTATGCTGATATCGGCTAAAGTGGACATGGTTTTAGGAAACGATATAACAGCACCTGTTGCTATAAAAGAGTTTGAAAAGATTGGTGCTGAAAATGTTTTTGACACAGAAAAAATTGCACTGGTCCCCGATCATTTTACTCCAAATAAGGATATAAAATCGGCCGAGCAGGTTAAATTAATGAGAAACTTTGCAAGAAAAATGGGAATAAAGCACTTTTTTGAGATAGGACAAATGGGAGTAGAACATGCTCTGTTACCCGAACTTGGGTTGGTTACTGCCGGAGATTTGGTTATTGGTGCCGATTCACATACATGTACTTATGGGGCACTTGGCGCTTTTTCTACCGGTGTTGGAAGCACCGATATGGCCGCTGCTATGGTTACCGGTGAAGTATGGTTGAAAGTACCTGAAGCAATAAAATTCAATTTAATAGGAAAGCCCGGAGAATGGGTCAGCGGAAAAGACATAATCCTGCATATCATAGGTCTTATTGGTGTGGATGGTGCTTTGTATAAATCCATGGAGTTTACCGGTGACGGATTGGAGTTTCTAACAATGGACGACCGGTTTACAATAGCAAATATGGCAATTGAAGCTGGTGCAAAGAATGGTATTTTCGAAGTGGATGATGAAACATTGAAATACATTGCAGAACGCTCATCCAAGCCCTATGAAGTTTTTACAGCCGACAGTGATGCGGAATATGTTAATGAAATGACAATAGATATCAGTAAGCTTAAGCCAACGGTAGCATTACCACATTTGCCTGAGAATACCAGGACCGTTGACGAGCTTGACGATATACCCATCGATCAGGTAGTTATTGGTTCGTGTACAAATGGTAGAATTGAAGACATGAGAATTGCTGCAAAAGTGCTTGCAGGAAGAAAAGTTCATAAGAATGTCAGGTGTATAATAATACCGGCAACCCAGAATGTTTGGAAACAATGCATGAAAGAAGGACTCTTTGATATTTTTATAGATGCAGGATGTGCAGTTAGTACTCCAACTTGCGGGCCATGTCTTGGAGGGCATATGGGAATACTTGCTGAAGGTGAACGGGCAGTATCTACTACAAACCGTAATTTTGTAGGACGTATGGGCCACGTGAAAAGCGAAGTATACCTTGCAAGTCCTGCGGTTGCTGCAGCATCGGCAGTAACTGGAAAAATATCGTCTCCTGAATCATTAATGGATTGATTGGTTTTTTGGTATTGCAAACTAAAAAGGAAAGGTGAAGGTTATGAATTATATTGGTAATGTTATTAAATATGGCGACAATATTGATACGGATGTTATCATTCCGGCCAGGTACTTAAACACATCTGACCCCAAAGAACTGGCTAAACACTGCATGGAAGATATCGATAAAAGTTTTGTAACAAGGGTTAAGGATGGTGACATTTTAGTTGGTGGTTTTAATTTCGGCTGCGGTTCTTCCAGAGAACACGCACCCATTGCTATAAAGGCATCGGGTATCTCCTGTGTTATTGCAAAAAGTTTCGCCCGTATTTTTTACAGAAATTCCATTAATATTGGGCTTCCAATTATAGAATGTCCTGAATGTGTTGATGAAACCAATGAGGGAGACAAATTGAAAGTAGATCTTGAAAATGGAACAATAATAAATTATAGTAATGGAAAAACCTACAAAACCACAGCCTTCCCGGAATTTATCCAGGATATTATTAAATCAGGGGGCTTAATGAATCATATTAAAAGTAAGAAGTAGAAAATGTTCCGGGTCAGCAGGATATGCTGAATAAAAGGTAGAAATCCAGGAGGTTGAAATGAAGACATATAAAATTGCTGTATTGCCGGGCGATGGTATCGGTCCGGAAGTTACCCAACAGGCAATAAAAGTGTTGGATAAAGTTTCAAAAGTATATGGGTTTAATGTAGAATACAGTTATGCCGATATTGGTGGTATTGCAATAGATAAAACAGGCGAACCTTTACCTTCTGAAACGCTTGAGCTGTGTAAAAGTTCTGATGCGGTTCTGTTGGGTGCGGTTGGCGGTGAGAAATGGGATGCCCTTCCTTTAAATAAACGGCCTGAGGCCGGGCTCCTGGCAATACGCTCAGGTCTTGGTGTATTCGCAAATCTTAGGCCTGCGAAAATTTTTCCACCGCTTAAAAATTCCAGTCCTCTAAAAGACAGAGTAATAGGAGACAGTTTAGATATTTTGGTATTACGTGAGCTTACCGGAGGCATATATTTCGGTGAACGGAAAAGAACCATGCAATCGGGCGAACCGGCTGCCTACGATACTATGATATATAGAAAATCAGAAGTAGAAAGGATAGCACGATTGGCCTTTGAAACAGCAAGGAAGAGAAAGAATAAAGTTACTTCTGTGGATAAAGCCAATGTTCTTGAAGTTTCCCGTTTCTGGAGAGAAATAGTAATAGAAGTATCAAAGGATTATCCCGATGTTGAATTAAACCATATGTACGTTGATAATGCCGCTATGCAGCTTGTAATTAATCCCAACCAGTTTGATGTTATTGTTACCGGAAATATGTTTGGTGATATTTTGTCCGATGAGGCTTCCATGATTACCGGTTCGATAGGTATGCTTCCATCTGCAAGCTTGAATTCATCGGGTTTCGGGCTCTACGAACCTGTACATGGCTCAGCTCCAGACATAGCAGGGCAAAACAAAGCAAATCCTCTTGCCACCATCTTATCGGTTGCAATGATGCTGAAATATTCTTTTAATCTGGAAAAAGAATCGGAAGCAATTGAAAATGCGGTATTAAAGGTTCTTGAAGATGGATTTATGACTTCGGATTTAGCAACCGACAATTCAAAAGTTCTTGGATGCAACGAAATGGGAGATGCAGTTGCAAGCCGGATTGCCAATAACGTTTAGATTAATATTGAAATGAAATGGAGTGATTATATTGAAACTTACCGGCGCAGATATAATCATAGAGTGTTTAAAAGAGCAGAACGTAGATACTATATTTGGATTTCCCGGCGGTGCCGTGTTAAACATATATGATTCACTGTACAAAAAAGGTGAAGGTATAAGGCATATTTTAACATCCCATGAGCAGGGAGCTTCCCATGCTGCTGACGGTTATGCAAGGGCAACGGGGAAACCGGGTGTATGCATAGCAACTTCGGGTCCTGGTGCAACTAATCTTGTAACAGGAATTGCTACTGCATATATGGATTCTGTACCTCTTGTGGCAATTACCGGCCAGGTTGCTTCAACGCTGATAGGGAGGGACTCTTTTCAGGAAGTTGATATTACAGGTATAACAGAACCTATTACAAAACACAATTTTCTTGTTAAAGATGTTAATAAACTTGCTGAAACCATGCGGCTGGCTTTCGAAATTGCCACTACGGGAAGACCCGGCCCTGTTCTGGTAGATATATGCAAGGATGCTACTGCAAATGAGGCTGAATTTATACCTTTTGACGGTAAAAAAAGGCTTAACCTGAACATCAGAAACCTGTTTACAGAAGAAGAACTGGATGAAGCTGCCAAAGCTGTTCAGGATGCAAAAAAGCCGGTTATACTTGCTGGCGGAGGCACAATAATTGCCGGTATAACCGATTTGCTGCTTGAATTGTCAACGAAACTTAAAATACCTGTAGCTACAACATTAATGGGTACAGGAGCTGTTCCTGGAGCATATCCGCTTTATACAGGTCTCCTTGGAATGCATGGTTCAAGAGTATCAAATAAGGTGGTTTCAGAATGTGATCTGCTGATAAATATAGGGGCAAGGTTCAGTGATCGGGTTATAAGTGACATGAAACGTTTTGCACCCCATGCCAAAATCATGCATATTGACGCAGATCCTGCAGAAATTAATAAAAATATAAGTGTTCACTATCCGCTGACCGGAAATACCGATGACATACTATCGGGTATTCTTGAGCGGACGAAAGAGGTTAGCCAGTCTGAATGGGCTGATTTAGTTATCAGATGGAAGAGTGAATATGAGCTGGTTATTCCCGATAACGGGGAACTAAAACCATCATATATTATCAGAAAGTTTTCTGAGATGGTGCCCGACGCATACGTTACAACCGAAGTCGGGCAAAATCAGATATGGGCTGCCCAGTATTTCAATTATAAATTTCCCAGACAGTATATATCCTCCGGGGGTCTTGGCACAATGGGATATGGTACGGGTGCCGCAATAGGTATTCAAATCGCAAAGCCGGACAGTAAAGTAATTAATTTTGCAGGTGATGGCAGTTTCAGAATGAATTGCAATGAGCTTGCAACTGCAGTACACTATAAACTGCCCATTATTATAGCCGTGCTTAATAACGGAACCTTAGGAATGGTTCGTCAATGGCAGACAATGTTCTATGAAAAAAGATACGCACATACAACATTGGACAGAGGTCCGGACTTTGTTAAGCTTGCAGAAGCTTACGGTGCCATTGGTATTAGAGTTACCAGAAAGGAAGAAGTTGTGCCGGCAATAGAAAAAGCTTTGGCTTCAGATAATGTACCCGTTGTGATTGATTTTGTTATCGACATCAATGAAAGAGTATTACCAATAGTACCTCCCGGGAAGGGTATAGATCAGTTAATATATACATGAAATTAATTTTCATCAATTTTGATGAATATACCTGCTATTATATGGTATTTTACAAAATCAGTACGTGGTTTCAGGATATAATGACTTTAGGATTGTAAGGAAGTGAATTTATGCGTAGTGATGTTATAAAAAAGGGTATTGAAAGGGCACCCCATAGAAGTCTTTTCAAAGCTATGGGTTATACAGATGAAGAAATTGACAGGCCATTGATTGGAGTAGTTAATTCTGTCAATGAAATTGTTCCCGGGCATGTTCATCTGGGCAAAATTGCTGAGGCAGTAAAGGCTGGTATCCGACTTGCAGGCGGAACTCCTGTAGAATTTGGATGCATTGGAATATGCGATGGTATAGCAATGGGGCATGAAGGGATGAAGTATTCCCTGGCAAGCAGGGAACTTATAGCCGACTCCTGTGAAGCAATGGCTTTGGCACATAGTTTTGATGGAATGGTATTTATCCCCAACTGTGATAAAATAGTACCGGGCATGCTAATGGCTGCAGCAAGGGTTAATGTGCCTTCAATTTTTATAAGCGGCGGTCCAATGCTGTCAATTAATGTTAATGGAAATCAACTGGATTTGAACAGTGTCTTTGAAGCAGTAGGAGCCTTCAAAGCCGGAACAATGACAGAAGAGGAAGTTTTAGAATATGAAAATAATGCATGTCCGGGGTGTGGTTCCTGTTCGGGTATGTTCACTGCTAATTCCATGAATTGCCTTACCGAGGTTTTAGGAATGGGGCTCCCCGGTAATGGAACAATACCTGCAGTTTACGCCGAGAGGATCCGCCTTGCCAAAAAAGCCGGAATGAAAATTATCGAACTGGTTGACAAGAATATAAAGCCATCGGATATACTTGTACCAGAAGCTTTTGAAAATGCTCTGGCTGTTGATATGGCTCTTGGATGTTCCACAAATTCTGTTTTGCATCTGCCTGCAATTGCGCATTCTGCCGGCATCAGTCTTGATCTGGAAATGATTAACACTATAAGTGAAAAGGTTCCGAACCTCTGTAAGCTTGCACCAAGTGGCCCGTACCATGTACAGGACCTGTACATGGCCGGTGGGGTACAGGCTGTAATGAAGGAATTGTCTAAAAAGGATCTCCTGCATTTGGACCTCATTACCGTTACCGGTAAAACTCTGGCAGAAAACATTAAAAATGCCGTTGTAAGGGACAGAAATGTAATTCGGGACATTGAAAATCCATACAGCAAAACCGGTGGAATAGCTATTTTGAGGGGTAATATAGCACCGTCGGGTGCCGTTGTAAAACGTTCTGCAGTAGCAGAAGAAATGTTATGTCACAGTGGCCCGGCACGCGTTTTTGATTCCGAAGACGAGGCTATAGAAGCCATTTATGAAGGGAAAATAAACAAGGGTGACGTGGTAATTATCCGCTATGAAGGGCCTAAGGGAGGTCCGGGAATGCGCGAAATGCTAGGTCCTACATCTGCCATTGCAGGAATGGAACTGGACAAAGATGTTGCCTTGATAACCGACGGCAGGTTTTCGGGGGCATCCCGTGGTGCATCTATAGGTCATGTTTCGCCTGAAGCGGCAGAAGGTGGGCCTATAGCTGCAGTCAGGGACGGAGACATTATTACTATAAACATACCTGAAGGAAAACTGAATGTGAATCTTACTCAGCAGGAAATAGATAAGAGAATGCAGACATGGAAGGCTCCTGAGCCCAAAATAAAAAAAGGTTATCTGGCGCGTTATGCAAGGCTTGTCTCCTCTGCAGACAAAGGTGCGATATTGGAATAAATGATTGGAGGTATTCTGTATGAAACATATACTATCTGTACTGGTAAATAACCATGCAGGAGTGTTGTCGAGAGTGTCTGGCCTTTTTAGCAGAAGAGGGTTTAATATAGACAGTCTGGCAGTTGGTATTACCAATAACCCAGCCATATCCCGGATTACAATTGTTGTAGAAGGTGATGAAAACACGGTTGAACAGGTGGAAAAACAACTGTCAAAACTAATTGATGTTATTAAGGTAAAAAGGCTTGACATAGAAGAATCGGTGCATAGAGAACTGGCATTATTCAAGGTAAATGCAGATACATCGGTCCGTTCGGAAATCATGCAGATCGCAGAGGTATTCCGGGCAAATATTGTTGATATATCTGAAAAAACCCTTACAATAGAAACGTCAGGCAATACAAAAAAGGTGGAAGCAATGCGGCAAATGCTTAAACCTTTCGGTATACTTGAAGATGTTCGTACAGGTCTTATATCATTAGAACGTGGTGAAAAAACAATTATATGATTTTTATATTTGAAAGGAAGGATACCAATGGCAAAAATGTATTATGACAGTGATTGTGAATTGAAATTGCTGGAAAACAAAACAGTGGCCATCATTGGCTACGGCAGTCAGGGACATGCCCATGCTTTAAATTTAAAGGACAGTGGTGTAAATGTAGTAGTAGGTTTGGCACCAGGGTCAAAAAGCCGTGAAAAAGCTCAGCAGGCAGGTTTAACTGTACTGGATACTGCAGAAGCAGCAAAAGCTGGGGATATTATTATGATTCTCGTTCCTGATCAGGTTCAGGCAGATATATACAGGGACAGTATTGAGAAAAATCTTGAAGAAGGCAATATGCTTATGTTTGCTCATGGGTTTAATATTCATTTTAACCAGATAGTACCCCCTGAATATGTAGATGTGGCAATGGTTGCACCAAAGGGTCCCGGGCATACGGTACGTTCACAATATGAGGAAGGTCGTGGTGTACCATCTTTGATAGCGATACATCAGGATTACAGCGGAAAAGCACTGGATTATGCCCTTGCTTATGCTGCAGGTATAGGTGCCGGCAGGGCAGGTATTCTGGAAACTACCTTCAAAGAAGAAACCGAAACCGACCTCTTTGGCGAGCAGGCTGTTTTATGTGGTGGTGTTACAGAACTTATGAAAGCGGGCTTTGAAACTCTTGTAGAAGCAGGTTACCAACCCGAAAGCGCATATTTTGAGTGTATACATGAAATGAAACTGATAGTAGACCTTATTTATCAGGGCGGTTTTGAGTTTATGCGCTATTCTATAAGCGATACTGCAGAGTATGGGGATTATATCACAGGTAAGAAAATAATCAATGAAGAAAGCAGAAAAGCCATGAAACAGGTACTCGCTGAGATCCAGGACGGAACTTTTGCGTCAAAATGGATATCCGAGAATAAGTCGGGTGGCAGGGCAAGACTTCTTGCAACAAGACGTAAAGAGTCTGAACATCTTCTGGCAAAAACGGGCAGAGAACTCAGGAAAATGATGTCATGGCAAAAATAAAAAGGAGAGGATAGGCCTCTCCCTTTTATTTTTTTGTGGAAAAGTAAAAAGCTTTTATTGACAAATCATTGACCTTGCGGTATCTTTTTGTTTAAGTAGCAAGATAAGTTATTTTTATAGAAATATGAAAGAGATATAAAAAATAACTTCTTACAAACAAGTTTATACGGGGGGTTTTTTTTTATGAAAGCTACTGGATATGTTAGGAAATTAGATGCTCTTGGACGTATTGTTTTGCCGAAGTCTCTCAGAAGACAACTAAACATAAATGAAGGCGACAGTATAGAAATGTTTATTGATGATGAGGGGAATGTAGTTCTTGATAAATACGTTCCACGTTGCACATTTTGTGACCAGATTTCAGAAGATATGATAGAATATAAGGGGAGACATATTTGTAGAGATTGTTTGTCCGCAATGTAATGGCTTAAAGTAATCTGTCAATGCTAAAAACCGACAAAAAAGGACAGTCATATCAGCTGTCCTTTTTTCAGTATCTTTCAAAATTTATATTTATTTAGAAAAATATAGACATAAAATGCGCTTTATTTATTCTTCGTAGCTTATTTCTGATTATTATGGGAATATATAATATAGTTGAGGTGGTTTTATGATAATTCGTGAGCAAACAGAACGAATTGAGGAAAAATCTCTTTCTCCCTATGCCACTTTGTCATCTAAATCTAAAGGAAGAGCTCGTTTTGAAGAAAAATGCAGTGTCAGAACAGATTTTCAAAGAGATAGAGACAGAATTATGTATTCCAAAGCTTTTAGAAGGCTGAAACATAAGACTCAGGTTTTTATATCGCCAGAAGGAGACCATTACAGAACAAGGCTAACACATACTCTTGAAGTGTCGCAAATTGCCAGAACAATTGCACGAAGTTTAAGGCTTAACGAAGATTTAACCGAGGCTATTGCATTAGGACATGATTTGGGCCATACACCTTTTGGACATGCAGGCGAGCGTGTTCTTAAGGAAATATGTTCACTGGGGTTTAATCATAATGAGCAAAGTGTAAGGGTTGTGGATAAACTTGAGAGAAACGGTAATGGCTTAAACCTTACTTATGAAGTATTGGATGGTATACTATGTCATACCGGAGAAAAAAAAGCTGATACTCTGGAAGGTCGCATCGTAAGGTTTGCGGACAGAATTGCATACATAAACCACGATATTGAGGATGCTATTCGGGGTGGTGTTATTTCAGAGAAGGATCTTCCGGAAAACTGCCTGAAAGTGCTTGGTAATACATCAAGTGAACGGATTAACAATATGATCGTGAATATTATTGAAAACAGTATGGATAAAGATGATGTTATAATGAGTAAAGAGTATAGGAAAGCTACTGATGAATTAAGAAATTTTATGTTTGAAAATGTGTATATTGGTTCTGATGCTAAAGCAGAAGAAGGCAAGGCCGAAGACCTTATCAGGAGGCTTTATGCTAAACTGGTGGAAGAACCAAAGCTACTACCAGAAGAATTTTTTGCCAAGATTCCCGAAGAGGGAGTTGAGCGTGCAGTTTGCGACTATATAGCAGGAATGACCGACAGGTATGCCGTAAACGTGTTTAATTCAATTTTCATACCAGCTCGCTGGATGAGATTATAATAAAAATTTAATTTCTGAGAAGGATTTTTGCAAAACTTGTCGAATATGATAATATAATATCTCTGGGGGGCTTATGAACTATTATCCCGACGAAATAATCGAAGAAGTCAGGCTTAATAATGATTTGGTGGAAGTAGTTTCTGAATACATCCGCCTTGAGAGGAAAGGAGGGGGGTATTTTGGACTATGCCCTTTTCATAGTGAAAAGACACCATCTTTCCATGTTGAACCTGTAAAGCAATTCTATTATTGCTTTGGATGTAATAATGGCGGCAATGTATATCACTTTATTATGAATATTGAAAACCTTACTTTTCCTGATGCTCTCAGGTTACTTGCAGACAGAGCAGGAATTGTTTTACCTGAACCGGATAATAGGGAAGAGCAGGAAAAAATCAGGCTCAGGAAAAGTATTCTTGACATTAACAGGGCAGCTGCAAGGTTTTTCTTTTCCTGTCTTGCTGCTGAAAAGGGTAAAGAGGCGCTGAAATATCTCCATAACAGGGGCTTAAGCAACCGTATTATTAAACGGTTTGGAATTGGTTATGCTCCAAATGAATGGGATTTGTTGTCAAATTTTCTTTTGAAAGAAGGTTTTGATGAGTCCATACTGATTCAATCAGGGCTTGCCATAAAAAATAAATATGATAAGTTAATTGATAGATTTAGAGGAAGAATTATGTTTCCGATATTCGATATACGTGGAAACATTGTTGCGTTTGGTGGAAGAGTTATGGACGATTCTTTGCCTAAATATATTAATTCACCTGAAACCCCTTGTTACAGCAAGGGAAGAGAATTATTCGGCATGCACATTGCCAAAAAAAGCAGAGAAAAAAAGCTTCTGATTGTTGAAGGTTATATGGATGTTATTTCGTTGCACCAGGCGGGTATCGATTTCGCTGTGGCTCCACTGGGAACAGCATTGACAAGCATGCAGGGACGTATGCTAAAAAAATACTCAGATGAGATTATTCTTGCATATGATTCAGATACGGCAGGCCAGAAAGCAACTGAAAGGGGGCTTGAGGTTTTAAATAATCTGGACTGTCGTGTAAGAGTGCTGCAAATTCCTGATGGAAAGGACCCGGATGATTTTATAAGAAAAAATGGTCCGGAAAAGTTTAAAATGTTGATAGAACGGGCAATATCACTCTTAGAATATAAAATTAGCCTGCTAAAAAATATGCATTCACCAGACAACGAAGAATCAAAACTTAAATTTTTAAATGGAGTTGCTGATCTTCTAACAAAACAGGAAAATTTTCTGGAAAGGGAAATAATTATTAGGAAAATTTCCCGTAATTATAACATAACAGAAGATGCAATACATGCTGAAGTTGAGAGACGGCTTAAACAGAAACAGAGAAAGGAAAAAACCACAGAATTTTATTCTGCAAAAAAGGAACTGAAGGGTTCTGTTAAGACCTATAAAGTCGGTAAAAATGAAGGAGTAAGAGTCCGATATGAAAAAATGCTGTTAGCTCTGTTATGCCGTGAAAACCAATTATATCATAAAGTTGTAAACAGATATGAGCCATCGGATTTTTGTGATGAAAATCTGAGAAAAATGGCAGGCGTTTTATATGATAAATTAGGAACCGGTAATGATTTTCTATTGGAAGAATATATTTCGAAGCTTGCCCCTGAGATAGCTTCATCAATCATTCACGTATCAAAAACCTTAAGTAATATTGATGAACCTGAAAAAGCACTTGAAGATATTCTGCAAAAACTTGAGGTTTTAAAATTAGAAGAAGAAAAAAAGGATATTTTAATGCGTTTGAAGAATATTAGCAATGTAGAGGAAAAAAAACAATTGCAGAAACAACTTCAGTCTATTATTAGAAAAATAGCAAATGTATGATAAAATTACTATTCACAAAACGAGAGGTGGAATAGATAAATATGGCAGATATTAAGAAAAAAAATCTCTCTGCCGGTAAAACCGATGCGAGTAAAGAAAAAACCAATAAATCTACCGAAATAATTAGTAAAAAGTCTGTTGAAACAAATAATAAAGCTAAGGAAAAAAATAAGGATAAAGCTTTAAATATAAAAAACGGGAAAAGCCAGGAAACCACAAAAGAGCCTTCTGTTATTCTCCGGGAATTGACTGAATTGGGTAAAGCCAAAGGTATGCTTACTTATAAGGAAATAATGGATGCTTTTGAAAAAATTGATCTGCCCCCGGAAAAAATCGAGAGAATTTATGATGCCCTTGAACGTTTGGGTATTGACGTGTTGCCCGAAGCAGATGATGAAATAGAAGAATTAGAATTGGAAGAAGATCCTGAATTAAGCATTCCTGAAGGTGTAACTATCGATGATCCGGTAAGGATGTATTTAAAAGAAATCGGAAAAGTTCCTCTTTTAACAGCAGAAGAAGAGATTGAGCTTGCTAAGAGGATGGAAGCAGGTGAGGAGGAACCTAAAAAAAGGCTTGCAGAAGCAAATTTACGCCTTGTTGTAAGTATAGCCAAAAGGTATGTAGGAAGAGGCATGCTTTTTCTTGATTTAATCCAGGAAGGAAACCTTGGCTTAATTAAAGCCGTTGAGAAATTTGATTATAGAAAGGGTTTTAAATTCAGTACCTATGCAACATGGTGGATACGCCAGGCAATTACCCGTGCTATAGCAGATCAGGCAAGGACAATCCGTATCCCGGTACACATGGTTGAAACAATAAATAAATTAATCAGGGTATCAAGGCAATTACTGCAGGAACTTGGAAGAGAACCAACTCCTGAAGAAATTGCAAATGAAATGGGATTGTCTGAAGAAAAAGTGCGTGAAATTATGAAAATTTCACAAGAGCCTGTATCCCTTGAAACCCCTATTGGTGAAGAGGAAGACAGTCATCTGGGTGATTTTATTCCTGATGATGACGCGCCTGCACCTGATGAATCTGCAGCATTTACTTTATTAAAAGAGCAGTTAATTGATGTATTGGATACACTGACACCAAGGGAAGAGAAAGTTCTGAGACTTCGTTTCGGGCTTGATGACGGAAGAGCCCGTACCCTTGAAGAGGTAGGCAGAGAGTTTAATGTTACCCGTGAACGAATACGCCAGATTGAAGCAAAAGCATTGAGAAAACTTCGTCATCCAAGCAGAAGCAAAAAACTGAAGGATTACCTCGATTAAGCAATGTATAAATCCATACAAGCACCAGAATACCCCCATTCCAATATATTGAATGTATGGGGGTATTCTTATGAAAAAATATTCATATAACAGATACATGTCCTATATGAGGGTACGTTACAGAAATCGCCCGCGTATTAATATTTTAAATGGCACATTTAAGCGTGATTTTTTCTCATTTTTCCGAATGGTAATATGCACGGTCTTTCTTGTTGCTGTTATAAACAGTATAGGAAAGAATTTTTATGCTGCGGTTGAAAATATTAGTGAATATAAGGCAGCACAGCTTGTAAATGAATATATAGACATGGGAGTACTTTCCGTATCTTCTCTTTATCAGGATAAAAGCTTTGTAATAGTAGGTTATAACAATGATGGAGTGGTCACATCAGTTGAAACCGACACAATAGAAGTGAACCGTTTTGCTTCAATATTGTCCGAAAGCATTCAAAAAGAGATTAAGAAAAGGGAATACGAAAAAATAAAGGTACCGTTGGGTTCTGTTACAGGCAGAAAGCTGTTATCTTCTTTCGGTTTTTCAATACCCTACAGGATAATCCCTGGCGGAAAGGTATCGGTAACTCCGCAGTCGGTTTTTCAGGATGCCGGAATAAACCAAACAGTGCATAAATTAAAAATGAACGTATCTGTAAAGGTTAAAGTGTTATTTCCATTCATAAGCATGGAAGAGAAGATAGACCGGGAGATAATTATATCTGAAACGGTAATTGTTGGTGATGTCCCGAAAATGTTTCTGTCAAAATGAAATAACAGAGATTTTGTAATTTTACAAAGTATCTTTAACTCACTTCACATATTGACACTAAAAGAAAAATAGTGGACAATTCATTTATAAACAAGAAAAATGTGTAAATAAATATATTATTATGCAACAGCATTAAAATACAGCAGCAGATTAAAGCTTCTGCTTAGAATTTTCATTGAGAGAAGGGGTGATACTAATGCCGCAAATTCACCTGGTTTTAGCTGATTATGATTTTGAATATGTTAATCATTTGGCACAGTGGTTTATTGAAAACAAACCGAATCAATTTAAAATTTCATCTTTTACCGAAAAGGAAAGCTTCAAAAGGTTTATTTCCGAAAATAAAGACAGTGTTAATATTATACTGGCCAGAGAGGATTTTCTGATTGAAAGTACTGATCATAATGTGGAATCCATTGTATTGGGACAGGCTGTAGAACTTACTGACTTACCTGCTATTGAAAAGTATCAACCCGCTCCTTCAATTTGCTCAGATATCCTGTCAGTTCTTTCAAATAATCAAACCCGAGCCGAAAAATGGTTTACTTTTGGTAAAAGCCATCTTATTGCCTGCTTTTCAACAAATATATACTTAAAGTCAACACTTGCTTTACTATTATCTTATTTATCGACAGATTATGTTTATATAAGTTTAGACTCCTTTCCCCTTTACAAAATAGGTGAGAATTTTCAAGCTTACAACAAAAATCTTTCAGACATACTATACCATATAAAAAGCCAAAAGGGTAATCCGGTAATTGCTTTGGAAAGTGCGGTCTTCACCGATAGCAGTAATATCAACTTTATTCCACCCCTGGATAACCCAAAAGATTTATGGGAGCTTACAGATAATGAAGCAGATATTTTTATTGAAGCCCTGACGTCATGGGGACATTTTTCAAAGATTATTGCAGATCTTGAATGTAATACAGGTCCAATAACAATAAAATTATTAGAAGCTGCATCAAATATATTTATACCCTTTGATAAAACACACCTGCATCAGATTCCACGGATAAAGAGTTTTCTAAACAGTATCCGAGGTTTAAATTCTGATAAAATAGCATGGATTTTTTGTGGCAGAAATGAAGAAATACTTTTATCAGAAGAATTGGACAATCTCCATGAATTATTGTGGTTAAATGAATCTATAGCAACTATGGACGGGTTTTCATTGGATACAGATAAAAGAAGGCAACTGGAAGGTTTATTAAATTAATGACAAATTATGAAAATCCAAAGGAGATGGCCGGATGAGTTATCAGTTTGATAATGAAATAATAAAGGAAATCCGTTATGAAGTTGTAAAAAGAACCGAATTAATAAACGTTTCCGAAGAAGAAATGGACACAATGTTAATTTCTGTGGTTGAAGAAGTGGTTTTTGAAAAAACAAGGCATATGCACTTGGGAATTTCGGATAAAAAGAGATTGGTTGAAACCGTATTTAATTCGTTAAGACGATTTGATATTCTCGAACCTTTGCTTAAAGATCCGGATATAACTGAAATTATGATAAATGGACCTGATAATATATTTATTGAAAAAAACGGAATTTCTGAGAAGACCTCACTAAAATTTGAGAGCAGAGAGCAACTTGAAGATCTAATTCAGCGAATAGTTTCAAAAGTTAACAGAAGCGTTAATGAGGCGCAGCCAATTGCTGATGCAAGACTTTCGGACGGTTCGAGGGTTAATGTTGTTTTAAATCCTGTAGCGTTGAATGGACCTTTAGTGACTATAAGAAAATTTCCTGAAAAACCTTTAACAATGGAAAAATTAATAGAATCAGATTCAATATCCAATGAAGCAGCCGATTTTCTTAAAATTCTGGTTCAGGCAAAGTATAATCTTTTCATTTGCGGTGGAACAGGTTCGGGCAAAACTACTTTTTTAAACGTTCTTTCAAATTTCATACCTTCAACAGAACGAATTATTACAATTGAAGATTCGGCAGAACTGAGGTTATCAAATATAGCCAATTTAGCACAAATGGAAACACGGAATGCTAATACAGAAGGTATAGGGGAAATACCCATGAAAGCACTTATAAAAACATCATTACGCATGAGGCCAGAAAGAATAATAGTAGGGGAGGTCCGGGGTGAGGAAGCTCTCGATATGCTTCAGGCTATGAATACCGGACATGAAGGTTCAATGTCAACCGGCCATGCCAATTCCATTCCCGATATGCTATCCCGTCTTGAAACAATGGTATTGATGGCAGCACCTCTTCCTTTGGAGGCAATTAGAAAGCAAATAGCATCAAGCCTTGATATAATGATCTTTCTTTCCCGTTTCAGAGACGGTACACGTAAAGTAACCGAGATTTGTGAGGTTCTGGGCTATCATGACGGGGATGTAAAACTGAACCAGCTTTACAGATATGAAGAAGAAGGAGAGGATGAAAACGGAAAAGTTGCAGGACATTTAAAATCAACAGGCTGCCTGCTTCAAAATACAGAAAAGATCAAACAATACCTGGGATATTTTCCAAACCATCCACTGTTAAAGATATAAACAGGTCGATTGAAAACCTAAATTCCTCTTTGCAAAAGTTTTATCCACTTCAATAATTGTTGGGGTTGAATTTACTTTTTCATAATGAGGAAAGATATGAGCGGGAAAAACAAAAAAATTGCTTGTTGCCAAATACAGCGCTGTATGGTATACTACTTTCGAATTAAAAAATACACACGTGGTTTGATTTGTAAAATTGTGCCCTTAACTGAAATTTGCAGCATGGCTGCTTTTTTTACGGCTATAAGTTTAACGGGTGTTTTACAAAGTTGAAAACCGCGGAGGTGAAACAGGAGGTTTTATTTTATGTCTGTAATTTCTATGAAACAGCTGTTGGAAGCTGGCGTCCATTTTGGACATCAAACAAGAAGATGGAATCCTAAAATGGCGGAATACATCTTCACCGAGCGGAACGGAATCTATATTATCGATCTTCAAAAAACAGTTAAAAAACTTGAAGAAGCTTATTATTTTCTACGCAATGTAGTTATGGAAGGCGGAGAAGTTCTTTTTGTGGGAACGAAAAAACAGGCCCAGGATGCAATACGCCAGGAAGCAGAAAGATGCGGAATGTTTTATGTGAATAATCGCTGGCTTGGCGGAATGTTAACTAATTTTAAAACAATCCAAAAACGAATTGATCGCCTTAATGAGCTTCAAAAAATGGAGGAAGAAGGCATTTTCGAAGTTCTTCCCAAAAAAGAAGTTATAAAGTTAAAACTGGAGATGGAAAAACTTGAAAAAAACCTGGGTGGCATTCGTGAAATGAAGAGACTTCCGGGTGCGGTGTTTGTAGTGGATCCAAGGAAAGAAAGAATTGCAATTCTTGAAGCGAAAAAATTAGGTATTCCTATCGTTGCAATTGTAGATACTAATTGTGACCCTGACGAAGTTGATTATGTAATACCGGGTAACGATGATGCTATTCGCGCTGTTAAGCTGATAGCTTCAAAAATGGCAGATGCGGTTATAGAAGCAAGACAGGGTGAACAGATGGAATCTGCTGAAGCTAACGATGAAACCGGCGATGGAGATGAATTTAACATCGATGATATAAATATAGATGAAGAAGGTATCGAAGAATTAGAAGATAATGACGAAGGTGAAGAATAATAGAAAAATAAGAATAGGAGGATAATAATGAATATAACTGCTGGTATGGTAAAGGAACTCCGTGAGAGAACAGGCAGCGGTATGATGGATTGCAAGAAGGCTCTTGTTGAAAGTAACGGGGACATGGAAAAAGCTGTTGAATATCTCAGGGAAAAAGGCTTGGCAACTGCTGCCAAAAAGGCTGGAAGAATTGCTGCGGAAGGTATTGTTGATTCATATATTCATGGCGGCGGTAGAATTGGTGTTTTAGTAGAAGTTAATATTGAGACTGATTTTGCAGCTAAGAATGAAGAATTCAAAAGCTTTGTAAAAGATATTGCAATGCAGATAGCAGCAAGTAATCCTCAATATGTTAGAAGAGAAGAAGTACCTGAGGATGTAATTGAAAAAGAAAAGGAAATTTTAAAGGCTCAAGCCATGAATGAAGGCAAACCGGCAAACATAGCCGAGAAAATGGTTGCCGGACGTATTGAAAAGTTCTATAAGGAAATTTGTCTGCTTGAACAGCCCTTTATTAAAGATACCGACAAAACAGTACAGGATGTTCTTAATGAAAAAATTGCTACAATAGGAGAAAACATTAATATCCGCCGTTTTGTCCGCTTT
Source organism: Clostridiaceae bacterium (assembly GCA_012521105.1). Lineage (GTDB taxonomy): Bacteria > Bacillota > Clostridia > DSM-8532 > DSM-8532 > Thermoclostridium. Next base: position 34,069 of record JAAYNA010000097.1, on the reverse strand, counting down.
GAAATGGGCGAAGGGCTGGAAAAGAGGGAAGATAATTTCGCAGAAGAGGTAATGAAGCAGATTAAATGATAAGCAATAAAAAGGGTATATTAATAAAAATATTAATATACCCTTTTAAATGTAACGAAATAATGCCGGAGGAATGATATGAGTTTGAAATATAAGCGGATCTTGCTTAAAATTAGTGGTGAAGCTCTTGCGGGAGGTAAAGGGTTTGGCTTGGATCAGGAAATACTCGGTGATATCTGCTCATCCATCAAGGACGCTACAGATATGGGTGTAGAAATTGCTATTGTTGTAGGCGGTGGCAATTTCTGGAGGGGTCGTCTGGGAAGAGGTATGGACAGAACAACTGCAGATCACATGGGAATGCTTGCTACGGTAATAAATGCACTTGCTCTTGCAGACGCTCTTGAGTCGAGGGGAGTGCCAACCCGTGTTCAAACCGCAATTGATATGAGAAGAATTGCAGAGCCATATATACGGGGTCGTGCTGTAAGGCACCTTGAAAAAAAACGTGTTGTTATATTTGCCTGTGGAACCGGAAACCCATATTTCACTACAGACACAGCCGCTGCATTGCGGGCGGCCGAAATCGACGCAGAAGCTATATTACTGGCAAAGAATGTGGATGCAGTATATGATTCGGATCCGAAAGTTAACAGTAATGCCGTTAAGATAGATAAAATAACATACATGGAAATACTAAACCGGCAATTAGGTGTTATGGATTCAACAGCATCAACACTTTGTATGGATAATGATATTCCTGTTATTGTATTTGGTATAAAAAAACCCGATAATATAATAAGGGTTCTTTCAGGAGAAAATATTGGGACATATATTGCAAGGGAGGTATAATGATGGAAAAGGAATACAAAAATGTAACCAGCAAAATGGATAAAACCATAAGCGTTTTGAAGGACGAACTTGCAAATATTCGTGCAGGTCGTGCAAACCCACGTCTTTTGGACAAGGTTACCGTTGAGTATTATGGAGCTCCAACACCAGTAACCCAGCTTGCCAATGTTAGTGTTCCCGAGGCCAGGCAAATAGTTATTCAACCTTGGGATACTAAAATTCTATCAGAGATTGAAAGGGCTATTAATGCTGCAAACCTGGGTCTGAATCCAAACAATGATGGTAAAGTAATTCGCTTAATATTCCCTCCTTTAACTGAAGAACGCCGTGTAGAATTAACAAAACAGGTAAAAAAAATTGGTGAAAATGCAAAAGTAGCTATTCGCCAGGTTAGGCGTGAAGCTCTTGATCAGCACAAAAAGATGAAGAAGGCCGGCGAAATAACTGAGGACGATTTAAAAGTAAGTGAAAATGAAATCCAAAAAATTACTGACGGTTACATAGAGGATATTGACAAGATTGTAGCCGCAAAAATTGATGAAATAATGGAAGTTTAATATGAATGAATTGTTTCTTACCGGAATGACACTTAAAGAGGCTAAGACGGTACTCTTACAAAAAGGTATTACAGATTACAGAGTGACTGTTACATGCCCTCCACGTTGCAAAAATCTAAACGCAGATGATGATTTCAGGGTTTTATTAGTTTATCCGAATCATTATCCAATGACAATTCTTGTTTGTAAACCATAATATACGTTTATTGCTCATAAGGACAGCTATTGAGCTAATTATAATGCTCAATAGCTGTCCTTTTTTTATTTATGCATCATCAACCAAAATGTAAAATAACTTTTTGCACCAAAAAATAGACTTTTTATTCAATATTTAGTAGATAAATTCTTTATTCGCTCAAAAAAATAGCTTTTTCATACAAAAACCTTAAACAATATTCCACATATTACCAAATACAGTGTTTGCATCTGTCATTTACCTGTATTAAAATGTGAATTACTCTATTGTTTGCAACATACCACTTTAAACCAGCAGAGGAAATTACCTGACAGTTTCAACAGATTTTTAACTCCCCGTCTGTTGTGGGAAAGGTTTTGAAAAGGAATTGTGAGGAATGCAAATGATAGGAAAAGTAGTAAGTGGTAAATATCAAGTTGTTGAAAAACTGGGTTCAGGAGGTTCTGGTGAAGTATATAAGGCATATCATGTTAATTTGAAAACGCCCTGGGCAATTAAAATATTCCCCTCAAATGATGAATTCGCCGAAAACGAGCTAACTGTTCTGAAAAAGTTGAATCATCCTGCTTTTCCACGTGTTGTCGATGTAGTCAGGGAGTATGATAAAACAATTGTAGTTTTTGATTATTATGAAGGCCCAAATTTGCAAAAGCTAATTGAGTTTTATGGCAAAATAGACGAAAAAAGAGTTTATTATTGGGCAATACAGATTCTGGATGCCTTTTCCTACCTTCACAACATCAGCCCTGAACCAATTATTTATAGAGATTTGAAGCCGTCCAATTTAATAGTTCTGGAAGACGATACTGTTAAATTGATTGACTTTGGTTCGGCCAGACAATTCAAGCAAAGCAACAGAGATGATACCGTTTATCTTGGAACGCCAGGATATGCAGCACCTGAACAGTATGGGTCGGGACAGACCGATGTCAGAACCGATATATATAATTTTGGTATGACCATTTTTCATTTGGTTACCGGAATTCATCCATTAAAATGTAATGAACTTCAAATGAAAGATTTACTGGAGGATGCAGGTGTTTCAAGAAATTTTAGTTCACTTATTCTGAAATGTATAGCAAAAGACCCTGATGAACGATTTATGAATGTGGATGAAATTAAAAATGCTATTAGCTCGTGGAAGAATAGAAGACAGCCTATATATCAGCCTATGGGCAAAAATGCAATAGAAATAAGCGTTTCGGGTATCCAAAGAGGTGTTGGGGTAACTCACTTCTGTATGTTATTTGGTATGTGGCTTAAAAATAAAGGTTTTAAAACAGCTGTGCTGGAATATTATGAAAGTGGTGACACTTTAGATCTTTGCATGCTGTTGAATAAAGAGTCACAATTAAAGAAAAAGGGTTTTTATCAAGTTAAGGGATTAAGTATATACCCATCAATGGGAACAGAGAAAATTGACAGTTTCAGGAGGGCAGAGTACGACTATATATTACTGGATTATGGCATTCATGATGAATACATTTCAAAATTAATGCCAAGAAGTGATGTAAGAGTTATCATAGCACCCGGAGCAGACTGGAAGATACATGCTGTGGATTTATTTGTTAATAAATACGAAAGCATTCTAAAACTACCAAACACATATATTTCATTCCCAATGCAGGACAAAAAATCTATTAACATAATAAGATCTTACTTTAGAAATATAAATATTATAACCATTCCATACGCTATAAACCCGTGGAAAACCGATTCTTTAATAAACAAAGAGATTGAAAGCATATACCGGAAAATATTTTAAATTAAAAGAGTAATAAATAGCAGGTGAACAAATATGGCCTTTTTTAGAAGAAAAAGAACGTTTTCTATTTTTATTATAATACTCGTATTAATTATATTTTGTATTCTATTCTTTGGTTCTTATTATGTGTATAAAACTAAACTTAATGAAGCAGTAAAAGCATTTGAAGAAGAAATGGAACAGCTTAAATTGGATTTGTATTCACTGAAAAGACGTGCCTTTGTTCCAAAGCAGGATATACCTTTTGGAACGGTTCTAACACAGGAAATGTTTGAAATAATTGAAATTAAACTGGATATTCCACAGAGGGAGCTTCTTGATGAATCTGACATCGGAAAGATTAACACTGTTTTTCTTCCATCAGGAATACCTGTTTTTAAAATGTCGGTTGCAGATGAAAAACTGGAAAATGATTTGCGTGAACAGGAATTTAATATGTTCCTTATTCAAACAAACCAAAATAAGGGGGATTTTATTGATGTACGGATTCTTTTTCCCAATGGTGAGAATTATATAGTGTTAAGTAAAAAGCAGATCAAGGATATAATGCTGGAAGACAATACTGTCAGACTATGGCTTAACGAATCAGAAATCCTTAATATAAGCAGTGCAATAATTGATGCCTACATCCATCCGGGAACAAAAATATATGTTGCCAAATATATCATGCCAGAATTGCAGGAGGCTGCAATACCATTTTATGCTGCAAACGAGGACGTACTTGATTTAATGCGTAAAGATCCAAACATTGTTGACAAAGCATCTGATGCACTTGCAAGGGAATTAAGGGCTGCTCTTGAAAGAAATCTAAACTCAATTACAGAAGAAAATATCAGTAAAGTTACAACATGGGTCAGCGAAGAGATATCCAAAAATAAAGAAATAATCCAATCTCACGAACTTGATAAAACCGGTAAAGAAGATGCAATTAGTGAAACCTCTGATGGGGAAGATGCAGGATTGTTCAATTAGTTTATTACAAAGAAAAAGGATGAAAAAAATGAGTATTAATACTACGATAATTGGTTTTACAGGCTTTTGCAAATCTGATATTATACTGTATCTGTCAAGAATTCTTTATATATTTGGGGAGAAAATTGCGGTAATTGATAAATCCAATGAACAGGAACTAAGCTTTTCTGTTCCTGCCCAAACATCAGAAGACAGGCTTGAATACAGAGGCGTTGATTTTTATTTAGGCTGTCAGAACACACCCTTAAGCAATCTTCCTTTAAATGATTACTCGGTTATTTTGATTGATTTTGGTGTTAATTCCGAAACTTATGAAGAGGTAAAGCTTTTGAAGGTGTTGTTCATTGTCACCGACTGCAACAGGCATCATACCATACCACTTTCTCTTTGGCTTAAGAATTTGTCCACAGGTATTGATTCTATTCGAATTATCAGGGATATAGCGCATGGGAAAATTCGGCCCAGGTATATTGATTCATTACTGCAGGCCGGTCAGTTTACAAATCTGCTTGCCAAATATGAGTTTCCGTTAAATGATGTGGAATATTCAACAAGGCTTTTAACCCAATATGATGATATTTTTAAATTTACAAAAATTCCAATAGACTATAGAAATATGCTGGTTGAATGTATAACCGAAATATTAGACAAAGATCGGAGAAAAACCTTAAAAGCGTTAAATAAAGCACAGATAGGGGGATAAAAATTGCAGGTTTCATTCTGGAGCAATTACCATCAGATTGGAACTACAAATAATATGATTGCTGTAGCACTTTTTATTGCACTTAAATACCGTCTGCGTATTCTTGTAGCTCACAACCACTTTGACAGGAGCACGCTTGAATCTGCGTTTATTGACGAGTCCTACATGGAGCACAGCCTTATGGATTTTTCAGATACAGGAATTGATGCATTAAGCAGGTTTATTAAATTCAACAGAATAGAAAAGGACGAAATATCAAGTTACACAACAACTGTGTTAAAAAACAGGCTGGATCTTTTAATAGGTACAAGAAATACCAACAGGAATATCTACCAAAACAACCTGAAGGAAACAATCCGGCTAATCCTTCAATCGGCTGCCCTTTATTATGATCTCATTTTTATAGATACAGCGCCCGGTAATAATGAAATATCTGAAACAATTATTAAAAATTCAAACTTAGTAGTTGTTAACCTCTGTCAGAACCCAAATACCATTGAAAACTATTTGAAAGATTATAGTGATTACAGAGAAAAGTCTTTAATTATATTAGGAAAGTACGATGTAAATTCAAGGTTTAACATAAAAAAGATAAAAAAGAGGTTTTGCCTTAACAATGTATATGCAATACCTTACAGTACAGAATTTGCAGATGCATGCATTGAAAGCAGGGTAGTAGATTTCTTTATAAAAAATCTTGAGGCAGATAGAAATGATATACACAATAATTTCATTACCGGCGTTAGAGAAACAGCAGAATCGATTTTATCAGTTCTTGGCATAGCAGATACAAGAACGGCACGGCAGGTGAATTAAATGAATGAGGTTCTGTTATCACTGATAATTATAGCAATATTTGCTTTCATTATATTGTATTTTAAAGGTGCTGCTAAAGTTAAAAACACAGTTATGGATTACGAAGAAGATCGATATTCCATAGAATCAATTCTTTCGTATATAAAAGGTGCATTTAACGAGATTTTGAAAACCAATTTGTATGATTTGAATATTTCAAAAGAAGAGTTTGAGAAGAGAATGCACAATAAGAATCAGCTTCGCAGGGCTTTAAAAAACTGTGCTTATGGTGATATAAATGCAAAGAATTATGTTAAGGATTTTTTAAAAGATATTCTTGTAAAATCTTACAATATAGATGAAAACAATATTAACAGTATAATTAGCTTCGATAACCACAAAAAACTAACAGCACAGGACAAATTTGAAATACTTCTATACCATTATAAGAAAAAATATGGCTATAGAGCTTTGGAAAAGTTTATTCTGGAAAACAACCTCGCAAGTCCTGAGGTTATCGGGGAAGGTATATCTTATGTAATAACTGCCGAGCAAATTGAAAGTATTTTTGTAAAACAAAGCTTTATAAACGGGTTTGAGGACAAGCTTAATATCCTGTCCCAAAGGATCTATCAGTTATACAAGGGATTTGGGGTAATTGATGAAATAAGGGATATGCGTATAGATGGCGTATCGGGAGGGGTGTCGGGAATACCACCGACATTCCATGAAGAAATAGATTTAACTGTCAGCCTCTCCATTGTATCAAAGCTGCCATCGAACTATGATTCTGTTTGGATTTTTTTTAAAGGTAAAACAATTCATCTGTCTTTTTTAAGCTTTGGCTCAGAGAAAGAGTTAATTCGTGTATGCAAAAACATATACCGCTATAATTACCCTGGCCAGCTCAGTGAAAGCAATGGTTATAAGGTAAATGAAATGAAGGACGGAAGCAGGGTTGTTGTTGTAAGACCACCTTTTGCAGAGTCATGGGCATTCTTTGTAAGAAAGTTTGACAGCATAGAAAGAGCTGAAATAGAAGAGTTAATTACCGATGATAAAAGTGAAATTCCAATCGGATTGATTAAGTGGCTTATAAAAGGCTGCCGTGTTACAGCAATTACAGGAGCCCAGGGCAGCGGAAAAACAACGCTTCTAATGTCTGTTATAAAATTCATAAGTCCTGCCTTTACATTAAGAATTCAGGAAATGGCTTTCGAGCTGCATCTTAGGAAAATCTATCCTGAAAGAAATATTCTCACTTTCAGAGAGACAACAACAGTATCGGGACAGGAAGGACTGGACCTTCAGAAGAAAACAGACGGTACGGTAAATATACTGGGTGAAGTTGCTACAGCACCTGTCAGCGCATTGATGATACAGATGGCACAAGTTGCAAGCCTTTTTACTTTATTTACTCACCATGCCAAAACAACGGTGGATTTGGTGAAAGCTCTTAGAAATAATCTGTTACAAACCGGTGTATTTACAAATGAGAAGATTGCAGAACAGCAGGTGGCAGATGTGGTAAATTTCGACATTCATATGAACAAGGATATTTCAGGGCATAGATACATCGAAAGAATTACAGAAATAATTCCCGTTGATAATACCGATTATCCCGAAATTTCATCTGCTAACGGTGAGGTTAACCTGAATGATTTTTTTAACGTTACCCGTGAATTCTTCATACGAATGACTGACAGAAAAGTATTTGAAACAAGGGATATTGTAGTTTTTGATGATGGCAAATACAAAGCATGTTTTCCTCCAAGCAATATGCAGATTAGTTCTATAATGAGAAATTTAACCAAAGGAGAACAGGAAGAGTTTAAATCCTATTTAAATCAATACTTTAGCTGGGGTGAAGCCTCGTGAAGGAGAACATTCTGATAACAGTTTTAGTAATAGCCCTTGTACTGTCTATAGTTATCTTTGTTATTGCTTATGTTTTAATTTTAAGGCTCAGAAAGAAAAATGATATTAAGGTCAATTTAAGGATGAAAAAAGACTTTTTATATTCATCCTATGGATTGGCAATGAAATTTACTCTGTTAAGGAAATACATGAATAAGATAAGAAGGCGTATAGAGATACTGGATTTATCAGATGACTGGACTATCAGCCGAAAAACAATGCGATTCACATATATATCCCTGGGTGTTTCTTTTCTGTTACTGATTATTCTGCTTTTTTTAAGCCCGAACCTGTATTCGGTTTTAATCTCCATGTTTACAGTATATATATTGCATAACCAGATAATAAAAATACTGGTTGATAAACTTGATAACAAATTATTGAAACAATTTGAAGTTTTTCTGATAAACGTAAGGCATCACTATCACGAACATGGAATGATTGATGAGGCAATTTACGACAGTATAAGCGAATGCGGTTATGAAATGTCTCTTCATGCAAACAGGATGTATGAGGTTCTGACAGATACCGATGTAGATGATCGTATCGATCAGTTAAATGAAGCTGTAGCAAACAAGTATATGAGAACTTTTATTGCTATGAGTTACCTTGTACAGCGCTTTGGAGACAAGTCACCGGAAGGAAGATCTGTTTACCTCAGTAATCTGAACTATTTAAAACAGGAAATAAATATGGAGTTGTTAAGGCGCGAAAAACTTGGTTATCTGTTTCGGAGTCTTTCAACAATAGCAGTATTTCCAATATTCACCTTAACTCCGTTAAGAAAGTGGGCTGTAACAAATATTCCCGAACTGCATGAATATTATGACGGGGCGTACGGTTTTATTGCCGTAGTTGTGTTATTTTCACTTGTAATAGCAGCCTATCAATTAATTGGAAGGCTCCAGACCGATGCTGAGTATGCACCTTTAAAAAGCAGGTTGTTGGCAGCATTACTGAAAATACAACCAATAAAACACATTACCGACATTGTACTGGATAAAAAGTACTCTAAATCATTAAGATATGAAAGACTATTAAGCAAAACGGCTTCTCAAATGAATATCCGTGAATTTATATTAAAGCAGAATTTATACGCAATAATAGCTTTTATACTCAGTATCGGTATTATTTTTAATGTTCATTTCATTGTAAGGTACAATATTCTATATTCATCATTGAATTTAAAAATGGCTGATTACCACCCTCATATTGATAAGGAGGCTGAACTTAATCTTATAGAAAGTGACAGAAAGTATATTAAAGAATTCAGGAACAGGAAAGTAACTTATCATGAGTTAGAAGAAAGGATTATGCTTGATGAAAATTACAGCAATTCAAACCAGGCAGCTATTGCAGCGCATAGAATTCTCAAAAAAATTGAAAAATACAGGGCGCACAGTTTCAAATGGTGGGAGCTTTTAATATGCCTGGCTCTCTCTGTTGTTTCGTATTACTTACCCTACTGGATGCTGCTGTTCAGGGAATACATATTAAAAATGACCATGGAAGATGAAGTAAAGCAATTTCATACAATAATCCTGATGTTAATGCACATCGATAGAATAAACGTAGAAGATATTCTGCACTGGATGGAACAATTTGCAGAAATATTTAGGCCTTCAATTCAAAAATGCATTAACAACTATGAATATGGTGACAGACAAGCACTGGAGCAATTAATGATTGACGAGCCATATCCTCCATTCGTGAGAATTGTAGAAAATCTTATTTCTGCGGCTGATAAGATTACAGTAGAACAGGCCTTTGACGAGCTTAAGCTGGAAAGAGAGTATTATCAGGAAAAGAGGAAACAGGACAATGAAATAATGGTCAACAAGAAGGGCGCATGGGGAAAGTTTATTGCATTTATACCGATGGGAGCAACTATTTTTCTTTATCTGTTAGTTCCTTTTATTTTAGTCAGCGCAAAGCAGCTGATTAATTTTTCAGAAGAGATAAATAAAATATTCTGAAAAAATTCAGGGAGGAGATGTTTATGGAAAATTCATTGAAAGCAATTTTGATTGGAGCTGGTGTCGTAATTACAATGATTGTAGTATCAATAGGTTTTATTTTAATGCGTTCGGGCCAGGATACCGCCCTTACAACCATCGGTAAACTGAACCAGATTAGGGGTGAAATGTCAGAATCCCAGTACACAATGTACGATGGTCTTGAAGTAAGCGGCAGCGATGTTATTAACGTTATCAGGAGGTTCAAGGAAGAACGCATTGGAATAAGGGTAAAAACCAAAAAGAATAGTTCATCAGGAACCTGGTATATCAATGAAGTTACTATTGATAGTGATAACATTGGTGAAATTAAGGCTTCGGGAACGGTAGGAAAAATCTCAGATTTAATTGATGAAACAAGTAATAATTATGTAAATCCTAACGGCGTATTTATAGGAGAAATTATTCGGGATGAAAACGGTACAATTGTTGCGCTGATCTTTACACAGAAATAAGAAAAGTAAAAGTAAAAAGAAGGCACCTTAGTAAGCACTCGTTGAAATGCTGGAATAGCAATTAATCACTTAAATTCTAAAAGGTTAGGTTTGCCTGAAGGGAGTTATATATGGAAGAGAACATCTCAAAAGCTCTGTCTTATTTCAGTGTTGCCTTTTTTATAATAACCGCCATTTCACTGTTTTTAATGTTATACGGAAAAAATAGTGAAATGGTAAACATTGTAAATAAAAACATATCAGAAAGTGGCCCGGTTTACCAGACAAATATTAAAGAACAGGCAGGGAATAAAGTTTCAGGTGCGGTTATCATAGGCTGTATCAAAAATGGCCTTGAAACAGATATTTCAATTAATTCTGTAACAGTTTATAAAAACGTGGATATTAATACGTTTAACTTCGATATGGTAGACCTTTATGCCGTATATTCGGTGGAATATGTATATAACTCTCTGGGAGAATTAACATTGGTTAAATACCAGAAATCAGGTGGTGTAAGGTAATTGTCAGAGACACTTAGTAAAATCATAGCATTAATTATTTCAATTCTGCTGTTTTTTATATTTCCTGTGGAAAACATGTTAACCAGACAGGATGACATTACCAGGGTTGTAGTACTAAATGAAACATCCAAGTTTGTTGATTCGGTCAGAAATCTCGGATATATCACTCCACTGATGTACTCGCAGTTTAGCCATGCTCTGTCGGCAACAGGGAATGTTTACGAGATAACAATGGAGCACACACATAACAGAATAGATCCTGTCTACGCAGATCCTGTTGTCATTACATCATTTCAACATGACTACAACATAAATGCCAGAATTACATATACCGATGATATTCTCAGCGTTTTATTTCCAGACACAGGCGGGGCCGGAGGCAGGTATTATTTATCCAAAGGAGATATTTTCTGTGTAAAAGTTGCTAATGTGAATAAAACAACGGCAACAAAAATTCAGCAGATGTTATTGATGTCTGATTTACCGGTAAAACGCATTATTGTTAATTACGGAGGAATGGTGAGAGATGAAAATTACTGACACTGCCATTCTGTTTGTTATTATAGCCATGCCCTTAGCCTTTCTACTCAGGATAAAATCTGATAACCTGGAAAATGTGGAGTATAAAAATTTACTGTTAAACAAGTACCTTGATGCTGCTGTTGAAGATGCATCAAACGCAATGGTGGTCAGAGGGATGGACAATAGTATATCCATCTCTCGGGAAAAAGCACTGGAGTCTTTTTTTCAAACACTTTACACGAATTTCAACATAACTGATGATATGGGAAAACATAGCTTAAAAGCGTATATTCCGGTAATAGCAATTATTGATTATGATGGTTATTGGATTTATTCAATGGAGACATACACAAACATAAACGGCGAGGAAACACAGGAAATGCTGTGGAAGTCCAAAAAGCCATATGCCTATGACAGCAATGGTTTAGTTTATCTGTTTACCCTTGATGATTATGTTAAAGTATTTGATACTGTTAATAACAATTTCTACGAGGGTAAACGTGAAAAGATAACGGGGAAGCTTCCAACCGATAAAATTATTCATGACCAAGAGTTATTTGAACAGGTCAGAAAAAGAACCATTGTTGAATCCATAAAAAGTGATGTGAATAGTGCCATAAATGAACACAATAAATATGCAAAACTGCATGGAATTACATACCATTTCAGCCCTCCTTCAATGTCGGATGCTGATTGGCACAGGAATATTGAAGATATAGGAATTCTGTCTTTTTTCCAGGGTATTCCCATCGGCCTTGGAGGTGAAAGGTTTAACAGCTTTGCTCTGGGAGCAGCAAGAGTTGTCAGAAAGGATAGTTATTACATCGAACAGCATTCAAATGGACTTTATTATTATCACCGTGAAGGGTGCCCCTTTGTTACCAAAAAGGATAAAGTTTACGACAGCCGTAAGGAATGCGCTCTGACCGGAGCACTTCCATGCCATACATGTAATCCATAAACCTGTTATAGAATATTGTGCAATACAAGAAACAATATAATAAATTGACCTGTTCTATCACAGGAAGATGGTGTTATTGTTGGAAAAATAGATTATAATAAAACAAACGATATATACTTTTACATCTGAAAGGATTGTTTTTATGTGTGGAAGATTTTATATACCCGAAAAGGAATTGGATGATTTTGCGAAACTTGTTTCAGAAGTTGAACAGCATCTCTTGAAAAAACATGGTGAGATATACCCTGGTGATACAGTTCCCATCATCACTCCTAATAACGGGGAAAGAGAAGTACATGCAGTAAAATGGGGATTTCCTTCCTGGAAAGGTAAGGGGCTAATAATTAACGCGAGATCTGAAACCGTTTCAGAAAAACCAATGTTTAAGGCACCCTTTCAAAAACGTAGATGCCTTATACCCGCAACAGGTTTCTATGAATGGAAAAAAGATGGAAATAAAAAGATAAAACATTTTATCAGTATTGATAATAAACTTTTTTATATGGCGGGATTATATTGGTTTTTTAAAGACAAAAATAATGAAACCAATATTTTTCCTGCTTTTACAATTATCACAACAAATGCAAATGAAAAAATACAGCCAATACACGATCGCATGCCTGTGGTTATAGATGAAAAAAACATAGAAAAGTGGCTGTTTTCAAAAGATACCGCCGAGCTTGCTTCCATGCTTCGTGCTGCCGATAGCAAGAAAACCCATATTTCTGAATAGCATATCAATAATTGCAAAAGATAATATCACATTACAGATTTACTTAATAACAATATTTTTCTCATGAGGTCACCAAAATTCTTTCGGTGGGTTTGGTGCAAATAAATCGGTTAAGTAATGAATTCGGGAGAATTTATAATGCATATAGCCGGAATTATTGAAAGCAATAATACCCAGGATATTTTAGATATAATAAAATATTTTTTAAACTTTGAAAATAAAAAGGTTAGTTTTTCTGTGTACGGATACCGTTTCAAGAACAGAGAAACGTGGAATCATTATTGTTCAGCCATTAATCAAACAGGAACTGAAATACTTATTATTAAAATTAAACCGGCAGATCTTGAAGAGGCATTAAGTTTCCTTCCTCTGGACACGTTAATTGTAAACAATTACAATGAGTGGAATTTGACATTAGCTATAATTCGCAATGGCAAGAGAACATTTAAAAATTTAACAGTTATTTTTAACAGTGATATTATAAAAACTTCAGATTTTACCGATGAAGAATTATGTAGGGTTTTATGTTATGGCTTTAATAAAGACTCAAATATTACAACATCAAGTACCGGGGAACCTTCTATTAGCGGGCAGTTTTTATGTTATATAAGAAACATGCTGGTTACAGCTAATGGGAGAAGGATTGAACCACAGGAGTATGTGATAAATCTTGAAGATGCTGATATAGATCCTTACAATATATTGGCTGCTGCCTCCTTTGCAGTGCTGCACGATGTAAACTTGAACAGGATAAATGTTAGCAATTAAGGAGTGCACAGGCTTTTTAAAGATTTGGAATACTGCTGTTAACAGTTGAAAAAAGGCGAGTATTCATTTAATAGCCGGAAAAACGTTGCATAACTGTTTTTATACGGATATAATAAACTTACCACTGAAAAGTTAATTTTTGGCTTTGGATAAACCTTTTTTCTACCCGAATAATATTTTCTCATGGCCGGGTATTTGTTAACAGGAGAAATGTGAGTTAATGAGAGTTTTAAATCTCTTAAGATAAAATAAAAAGAAAACTTCTAAAAACATGTTTAATGGAATAAGCTAACATGAGATGAATTTAGTTTATATACGAAAGACAGAGAGGAGTGGGGTTTATCCATGCCCGGTAATGCTATGGAGAACAATAGTGCCAGTTTAACTGGAAAAATAATATCTAAACCTGAGTTTAGTCATGAGGTATATGGCGAGGGATTTTATAATATTACTGTTGAAGTACCCAGGCTCAGCAATACATATGATTATCTTCCTGTAATGTTTTCCGAACGGCTTTTACCTCTGGAAAAATTCGAGATAGGAAAGATTGTTGCTGTGGACGGGCAATTCAGAAGTTATAACAACTATAGCAGTGAAGGTGGTCATAAGCTTTTGCTGACGGTATTCGCCCGAGACATTGTTATTATGGATCCGTCGGACAAAGTAAGGGTGACAAACAGTATTTACCTAAACGGGTTTATATGTAAGAATCCTGTTTACAGAACCACACCTTTCGGACGGGAAATTTCAGACATACTTCTTGCAGTTAATCGTGCTTACAACAAATCTGATTACATACCGTGTATTGCATGGGGGCGTAATGCTCGCTATGCAAGTAATTTTGAAGTGGGTGATAATATTAAAATCTGGGGAAGAATTCAAAGCCGAAAATATCAGAAGAAGCTATCTGATGGCACTGTTGAGGATCGAATAGCCTATGAAGTTTCTATTTCAAAAATGGAAATTAACAAGCATAATAACAACAAAAGTGATAAAGAGTGAGCGGCTGTCAGCACCCGTTGAATTCTTTTGCAGTTATAATTAACTACTGTGATAACAATACAATAATATGCCTATGAGGAGAGGATAGTTTGTGATTAAAGTTGTATACGGAACAAAAGGTGTTGGTAAAACTAAGTACTTAATAGAAGATGTCCACAGTATAATAGATGACTGCAAAGGACACATTGTTTTCATTGATAACAGTGATGAACTTATAACAGCTCTAAGACATGAAATACGGTTTGTTAACATTACCGAATATCCTATAGATAATCTTTGTTCATTCTACGGTTTTATCAGTGGCTTAATAGCCGCAAATTATGATATCATGGCTATATATGTAGACAGACTGGATTTAATAGCAGAAGAAAAGCCTGATTATCAGAAGTTTTTTGAAAAGATTAAGGAACTCCACGACAGGTTCGGTATACGTTTTGTTTTTTCCATTAGTGGAAATATTAAAGATATTCCGGATTTTATTACAAAAGAGTATGCATTATGATAAATATATAACCTCTATTTATAAAACCTGCTTTTTAGCAGGTTTTTTTATCTTTTGTATCCTCCTTTCAATTGTTGCCTCAATCATGTAAAATAAATTCAGGAATAATCAGAGGTGTTTATAAGCGTGTACGTATCAGTTGTATTACAAAACAGTACAAGAGAGTATGACAAATTTTATGACTATATAGTTCCGGAGAATCTTTACGATTTTATCCAGCCTGGAATACGCGTGCTTGTTCCTTTTGGAAAAGGGAGCAGTCTACGCGAAGCCTTTGTTATGGAAATTAAAGAAAGCAGTGGATTTACCGGTTTAAAAAAAATTTCACAGGTTATTGATGAAACTCCCGTTTTGTCTCCGGAACTAATAGAATTAAGTAAATATATGAGAAAAAGATATGTGTGCACCTATGACATGGCCATCAGATGCATGCTCCCTACAGGTCTTGGTCTGTTGTTCAGGGAAGAGGTAATTCTTTTATCACAGAAAACAACTGAGCTGAATAAGGATGAGCAGGAAGTTGTCAGCATCTTGTTGGAAAATGGCAGTAAATTATCTGTAGAGCAATTGCAGCAAATTATAAATAAACCTGTAAGGAAAGTGCTGAATAAACTAAAAGAAAAACAGTTAATAAAAACAAAAAACCATATTCAAATGAAAGCGAAGGCGAAGACTGTAAAGGTGGCATGTCCTAAAATGGAAGAAGAGGAATTTTTTGAACTGGTTCAGAATAATCAGGTAAGAAGTTTGAATTACATACGTATTATGGAAATGCTTTATGAAGAAGAAGGAATACCTGTTACAGAGCTGAATGCGCTGGGGTTTTCTTACAATACAATAAACAACATGAAAAAAAAGGGGTATATTACTTTATCCGAACTGACGGTGGAAAGAACCCCTTTTGAAGATATCGATATACCTGAAACAGAACCAATGCATCCAACACCATGCCAAAAAAATGCTCTTGACATTATTTGCCGTTATTTGGAAACAGGTAAGTTCCAGGAAATACTGTTACATGGTGTAACAGGCAGCGGAAAAACCGAAGTTTATATGCAGGCTATTGCAAAAATTATTGAAAAGGGCAAAAATGCCATTTTGCTGGTCCCGGAAATAGGGCTTACTCCTCAAACCGTTCGACAATTTAAAGGAAGGTTTGGCGATAGGGTTGCGGTACTCCATAGCCGTCTTTCTATAGGAGAACGCTATGACCAGTGGCACAGAATTAAAAACGGTGAAATACGGGTTGTAATTGGAGCACGCTCAGCTGTTTTTGCACCTTTAGAAAATATAGGAATGATTATTATAGATGAAGAACATGAAACGTCTTATAAATCGGACAGGACTCCGAAGTATGATGCCAGGGGAATAGCGGCATTTCGCTGCAGGTTCAATAATGCTTTGCTTGTTTACGGTTCGGCAACACCTTCAATAGAGAACTACTACAGGGCGAAAACCGGGAAAATAAAACTTGTGGAAATGCTGGAACGTACAAACAAACAACCTTTGCCCGAAATCATAACAGTGGACATGCGCGTTGAAGCAGATAAAGGCTCAAGAAATGGATTTAGCAGTATTTTAGTTCACGAACTGGCAAAAAATAAAGAAGCAGGTGAGCAATCAATTATCTTTATAAACAGAAGAGGCTACTCCAATTTTTTGCTGTGCAGAAATTGCGGTTTTATATTATTATGCCCATACTGCAGTGTTTCACTGACTTATCATCAGGTTGAACAAAGGCTTGTTTGTCACTACTGCAGTTATGTTACAGTTAAACCATCAACATGCCCTGCATGCAAAAGTAATAATATAGACGCTTATGGTATAGGAACTCAAAAAGTAGAGGAACAGATCCCATCAATTTTCCCCGATATGTCTGTAATACGAATGGATATAGATACTACTGCAGGCAAACATGGACATGAAAAAATTCTTGATACCTTCAGAAACAACAAAATTGATGTAATGGTAGGTACGCAAATGATTGCTAAAGGGCATGATTTTCCTGATGTAACGCTGGTTGGAATCCTCTCTGCAGACAGTTTACTGGGAAGTGGGGACTATAAAGCATCAGAAAGGACATTTCAACTTATAACACAGGCTGCAGGGAGAGCCGGAAGGGCTGAGAAACAGGGGAGGGTGGTTCTTCAAACATTTAATCCGGATAATTTCAGTATACAGTCAGCAATAAAGCAGGATTATAAGGAATTTTACAGGCAGGAAATAGAGCTTCGAAAGGAGCTGAAGCTACCGCCATTTTATCAACTTGGATTAATTCAGGTTTCATCAAAAAATAAGGATTTGGCTATGAAAATTGCAGGCGAAATACATTCTGATATAATAAAAAACAAAGATTTGAACACCCATGTTTTTATTTCTGATCCGGCTCCCTCACCTTTAGTGAAGCTGCGGAATCAATACAGGTGGCGGATAATCTTAAAACATCAGAAGATTAAAAACCTTACAAATATCCTTGAATGGATCTTTGATACATATAATTCAGGTAAAAGAGAGTGGACTATTTCTGTGGATATTAATCCTTATAATATGATATAATTACATCATTGCAGGACTGTTATTTTGTTTATAAGTTGGGAGGCAACATCATGGCAATACGAGAAATTCGGAAAAAAGGCGATGAAGTTTTAAGAAAAAAAAGCAAACCTGTTAAGGAAATAAATGATAGAACAAATCAACTTATTGATGATATGCTTGAGACAATGTATAATGCCGAGGGAGTTGGTCTGGCAGCTCCTCAGGTAGGTATATTGAGACGCATCTGTGTAATAGATGTGGGCGAGGGTCCAATTGTTCTGATTAATCCCGAAAAAATTGAGGAGTCGGCAGAACAGATCCAGGCTGCAGAAGGATGTTTAAGTATTCCTGGTATATATGGAGAGGTAAAACGACCTGAGCGTGTGGTTGTTAAAGCGTTGGACAGAGAAGGAAAAAGCTTTACTGTAGAAGGAACAGGCATGCTGGCAAGAGCCCTGTGTCATGAGATGGATCATCTTGACGGTATATTGTTTGAAGATAAAGTGATTCGTTACATTGACGTAAATAATGAAGATTAAAGTTTTGAAAAGGGTGTAGTTATGAAAATTGTATTCATGGGAACACCGGAGTTTGCTGTTCCAAGTCTTGAGATATTGTTAAAAAACAATATGGATGTAGTAATGGTGGTAACCCAACCGGACAAACCAAGGGGAAGGGGATATAAGGTTTCCTACTCTCTGGTAAAGGAGTGTGCTTTAAAAAATAATATACCGGTTATGCAGCCCGAAAAAATTGGCAGTAGTGAAGCTGTAGAACAGCTTAGGCAACTTGAGCCCGACCTTTTTGTAACTTGTGCCTTTGGACAGTTTCTTAACCAGGATGTTTTAAACATTCCCAGGTTTGGAACTGTTAATGTTCATGGCTCTTTATTGCCTAAATATCGTGGTGCTGCTCCCATTCAATGGGCTATCATAAATGGTGAAAAGAAGACAGGCGTAACAACAATGCTGACGGTATTGAAGATGGACGCCGGTGATATTCTTCTTACAAAAGAAATAAGCATTGATGATGATATGACAGCAGGACAACTTCACGATAAGATGTCTATAATAGGTGCCGAGCTTTTACTTGAAACAATTCACCGGCTGGAAGAAGGAAATATTACTCCAATACCGCAAGAGGAGTCGGAAGTAAGTTACGCTCCGCGTATAGTACGTGAAACCGGAAAAATTAAGTGGGAAGATACGGCAACGTCAGTACACAATCTTGTAAGAGGAACAAATCCATGGCCAGGTGCTTATTCATATTTGAATGGCAAGCGTATGCGTATATGGAAGACAAACGTTCATGATGAAGAGAAAACAACAGGAAAAGAACCGGGAACAATAATTGAAATTAATAAAGATGGTTTTTCTGTACAGACAGGAAAAGGTGTTATAAATGTGTGTGAAATTCAATGTGATAACAGCAAAAGGATGACAGTTGAGCAATATATTTGCGGTCATGAAGTAAAACTGGGGGATCGGTTTGAGTCGGAATAATTACTTTAAGAAGCTTTCGTTTTTAGTAATGATTGCCTTTTCTATCCTGTCTGCAGCAATATTAATTGCTGCAGCATTTTTTAATGCAGAAGTTTTTCGTATTATTTTTATTTCCGTTGCTTTCCTGCTTATAGTTTTTTTATTATTTCTTCTTGCCGGATTTATCATAGTAAACAGAAGTTTTGCAAAAAATGAAAAAAAACCAGGGGAAGGTTTTGTCGGCTATCTATCAGTAACCATTGCATTAAGGCTTTTCATGCCTTTTTTATTGTCTGTAAGCAATATTTTTAACTATAGAAAAGAAGAAATAAGAAGGGTTTATATCAAAGCAAATAATGGATATGTATTATCTCATGGTAAAAAAGTTCTGCTGGAGAAACTTCTTGTAATATTACCCCACTGTCTGCAGTGGTCAGAGTGCAGCTATCGTATACGGGAAGGTCTAAATGAATGCCGTGAGTGTCTTCGATGCGATCTTGGGAAGATTAAGGAACTGATAAAAAAACATGGTGTAATAGTGACTCTTGCAACCGGTGGTACATCAGCACGAAAAGCCGTTAAGGATTTAAAACCCCATTTTGTTATCGCAGTTGCCTGTGAAAGGGATCTTTCGTCGGGTATTATGGATGTTAGAGGACTCCCGGTATACGGTATATTAAACAGAAGGCCAAATGGCCCCTGCAAGGATACTTTTGTTGATACCGAAGAAATTGAAAATATGATAAAGTATTTTACTAAAGAACAGGATTGAAGCAACATGAAAAAAATGGTGATTTTTCTGATAGTTATTCTAATAACTGCATCTGCATGTAGAGCTCAACCAGGGCATGACCCGGATTTGTCCCAAAATGGAGAGAAAACAGGTAATGATATCAGTAACACGGTATCGCCAACTCCGGATCCTGTTAAAACAACGCTCGATAATATGACGCTTGATGAAAAAATAGGCCAGCTTTTTATAGTTTCACTTCGCTCTATTAATGCTTTGGAACCGGTATTATCGATGGATCAAAAAATAGAATCTGCAATTAAAAAATACAAAGTCGGAGGAGTTATTCTTTTTGCTGAAAATATAAAGACCATACCACAAACATCAAATTTGATAGATGATCTTCAAAAAACATCAGTAATACCACTTTTTATCGCAGTGGATGAAGAAGGCGGAATGGTCAGTCGTATTACAAAAAGTCCTGAGATGCATGCAACTGTTTTTCCGAACAACTCTGTTATAGGGAAAACAAAAGATCCTGATATTGCAAGACAGGTGGCATCGGCAATTGCCAGGGAAATTTCATCCCTTGGTTTTAATATGAATTTTGCACCCGTTGCCGACATAAACACAAACCCTGAAAACCCCGTTATAGGTCCGAGGTCTTATGGAAATAACGCGGAGGAAGTTAGCTTAATGGTAGCCGGCGCTGTTACCGGTATCCAAAACAATTCTGTTTCGGCAGTTTTAAAGCATTTTCCCGGTCATGGCGACACCAGCACCGATTCTCATTATGGCGCAGCAAGTGTAAGCCATACTAAAGAACGACTTTTCAGTACCGAGCTGTTACCCTTTATTTCGGGCATTCAAAAAGGCGCAGATGGCGTTATGACAGCCCATATCCTGACCCCGGAGATACCCGGCGAAAATGTGCCCGCAACGCTTAAGCCCGAGATTTTGACAGGAATACTTAGAAATGAGCTGGGGTTTGAAGGACTGATAATTACAGATGCTTTGAATATGAAAGCCATAACCATGCATTATACACCCGAGGAGGCAGCTGTAAAAGCTATTCTTGCAGGTGCGGATGTTCTATTGATGCCTGAAAATCTGGATATTGCATTTTCAGGTATAAAAAAAGCCTGCAACGATGGTTTAATATCAATTGAAAGAATTGACAAATCTGTTGAAAGGATACTTAGTATAAAATACAAAAGAGGCCTTTTTAGTGACATTAACAGGGAAGATCCCGAAAAAGTGCTGGGTTGCAGTGAGCATCGTGAATTGGCAGGCAGTATTTCGCATAATTATTGACTTCCATAGGAACGGGTATGATAAAAACACAATTATTTACTTTATGACGGTGATGCTTATAGATTAATTAAAGAAAGAGGGGTCTATATGGATTGGTTAAATACTGCTATCGATAGATTTGCCGATACTCTTACCAATACTATTCTTAATATAGAAATATGGCGAATTATTGTTGCAGGCCTGGTTCTTATAGTTGCCTTTGCATTGAGAAAAATACTGGTTAATTTCGTAATATTGCTTCTGAAAAGAATTACTGCCAAAACCAAAACAATGCTGGATGATGAGCTGGTAGATGCCATAGATCCACCTGTAAGATTTTTAATTATTACAATCGGGTTATATTTTGCTATATGTGCCCTTGGGTTTAAGGTAACAGACGAGTCAGTTCCCGGGAATGTAATTCGTTCAATGGTGATTTTCTCTGTGTTTTGGGCCATATACCGCGCAGCCGGTATTATAACGCGTTTGTTTGAAAGGTTTAGTAAAAAGACACAGACCGAATTGGACGATTTGCTGGTTCCTTTTGTAAATAAAGGTATTAAGGTAATTGTGGTTGTGGTTGCGATAACTGTTATTGCCAAGGAGTGGAGATATGATCTTGGAGCTCTGTTAACAGGCCTTGGTCTGGGTGGTCTTGCCTTTGCCCTTGCAGCACAGGAAACACTTGCAAATATGTTTGGAGGCCTGACAATAATGCTAGATAAACCTTTTAATGTAGGCGACTGGATTCAGACAGACAGTTTTGAGGGAACGGTTGAAGATATAGGCTTTAGAAGCACAAAAATCAGAACCTTTGCCCAGGCGCTCGTAACCGTACCAAATTCTACCATAGCGAAAGTTCCTGTTACAAACTGGTCCAGAATGGGAAAGAGAAGAATAAAATTCAACCTTTGCATAAAATACGGTACAACGGCAGAACAGATAGAGGAATTATTAAAGCGTGTCAGAGAAATGCTGACAACTCATCCCGAAATACATCCGCAAACTATTTTTGTTTACTTTGATATATACGGGGTTAATTCCTATGAACTGCTTTTTTACTTTTTTACAAAAACCACAAAATGGCAGGAATATCTTGAAGTGAAGGAAGATGTGAATTTGAAGCTTTTGCGCATCCTGGATGACCTGGGAATTGAAGTTGCGGTACCCGCAGCAAATGTATACCTGAATAATAATTAAATGCATATGACCGTCAAAGAAGTTTATGCCAGGAATATTAGAAAATTCATGTAGCTTTGTTTTAGAAACAGCGCTAAAGTACGAAAGGAGAAAAAATGCCGAACACTAAATTATTGCTTCATATATGTTGTGCACCGTGTGCCACCGGTGTTCTTCAAAAGTTGAAAAGTGACGGTGGCTTTGACATAACAGGTTATTACTACAATCCAAACATTCACCCTTCAAAGGAGAATGAAGCTCGAAAAAAATCAGTTGAAGTCCTGTCAAAGGATGAAAATATAAGGGTTTTATATGACGGACAGCTAATGGTTACCTATTGGAAGGAAAATCTTGATGTTGATAAAGAACGCCGCTGTAAATTCTGCTATACAATAAGAATTGACCATATCGCTAAAACAGCAAAGGAAAAGGGTTTTGATGCGTTTACAACAACACTCCTTGTAAGTCCGTGGCAGGATCATGAGAAAATTCAGGAAATAGCTGAAACTGTTGCAAAAAAATATGGTGTCGGATTCATTTATCAGGATTTCAGGCCTTTCTACAGGGAGGGAAAAAATGAAGCCTACAGAAGAGGCTACTATTTACAGAAGTACTGCGGATGCATATTTTCCTACCGGGAATCGGATCACAAAAAGAAGCCGGTATACACAAGCTGGTACTGAAGCATTTAAGCTTTAGTACTGCCGCGGCTTTTTCGCTCCCAGAAAAAATGAACTAAAACCATCAGGACATTCATTACAAGACCGCCTAAAACAAAATAGGAAAAGGAAAATATACATATAATTAAAAGCAGCATTGCATAAGCCGAATAGTTTAGTTTGGATGTAAGTAATACATATTTTGGGGTCAGATGAATTTTCCCTTCCAGCAAATGCTCGTTCCTGTTAATAGTTGAGTAGAGAATTATATTGTTTATATGCCTTGCAACAATTATTATATGCTGTATTATTAATGCACCTGACAAAAATTCTGCTGTATTTGTGCTTCCCCACAGCGTTATCAGGTAAACAAAAAATGATATTACTATTGAAAAGCAATTTGGCGGATATTAAAAAGTTTGCTTTTTTCAATGTCTTTTTTATGCAGCGGATTTAATTCATATTCGAAAATAAAATATTCCGAATATTTTTGATTTTTCAACCTGTTTCCGATAATTGTCAGTAGTAGTCCAGCAGCATCAGTATTAATACTGCGATTGATAAAAGCATGGTTTACAGCTCCTTATTACAAATTTTGTTGTATTGCATCTATTATATATAAATAATAGCCAATACTTCCACAATAACTTTGTTGTTTAAGATAAAAATATGATTAAAATATTACCGTTTTGTTAAATCATAATGTTTGATATCAGCTTCATGCACAAAAATGACGAAAAATAAATAAAGAGTACCATTTTGGGGGATTACAAATGAAAAGGTTTATTACTGCTTTGGTTTTTGTTTTTAGTTTTTGCTTATTGTTAACAAATTTATCTTTTTCCCAGGGGATAACTGTGGATATAGCAGGTGGTAAATCCACTTACACTGGAAATGTATACAATCTTGAGTTAAATGGTATATGGGTTCCAACACAAACACCATGTATTGTTATTTCAGGGGTTGCTTATGTTCCTTTAAGAGAAGTATTCCAGGACTATCTTGGAATGACGGTGGGATATGACAGTAGTAAGGAAACTGCATATGTGCAGCAGGGTTCAAAAAGGATGGAATTTAGCTTAAATAATCAGGCCATTTATAAAAACGGCGCAAAAGTAGATACTGATTTACCTGTTGCGTCTATTAACGGCAATACTATGGTCCCTCTGTCTTTAACAGCCGGGTATTTTGGATATACTGTATCGGCAAAGGACAGTAGTAAAATTATAACCATACAATGGAATAATAAGGAAGACAGCGCTGCAATAATTAAAGAAACCAAGGTTACCGGAACTGTAAATAAAATTTCATATTATACCGAGAATGGGCAAGAGGTTATCTTTGTAGAAACTTCTGCAGATCAGATAAAAAAGCATTTTATATTGGCTCCCGGTGAAGATAACCCATATTACAGGCTTTGTGTTCAGTTTGCTAACGCCAGTATGGAAAATCCCGGCAAACTTGATGTTTATGCAGGCTCTGTGCAACAAATCCGATATGCACAGATGGAAAATCAAAACAGCATTGCAAACGTTGTTATAGAAATTAACCACAATCCCAAATACTCGGTGGATGTTGTTTCTAATGGCATAAAAATAACCATTCTTTCGGTGAAGTCTGATTCGGATACGGTAATTACTCCCACACCTACTAAGAGTCCGGAACCTGAAAAAACTCCAACCCCAACACCTACAGAGGTACCGAAACCTGTAATAACACCTGCGCCTGAACCTACGGAAGACCCAAAACCATCACCGACACCAACACCAACACCTGTAACACCAACGCCTGCACCTTCTGTTGAAGAGGTTGGCAGTGGTGCTGTGCGCTACACAACCGAGGGGAATGATTTAATTGTTTGGATTGACGGTATAAACCTTGTAAAGGAAATAAAAGAGAATCCTGGACGGTATAGTATAGAATATCGAGATATTGAGAAAATATTGCAAATAAAAATGCCTTTAAACAACAAATTTAAGACCGAGGCTCTTCCGGGATCTTCAATATTACATGGGATTATATCATCGAATAATAAATTCGATAATGAAACAAATATTAGGATTTCAGGTAAGGAAGATTTCAGCTGGGTACTTGCTTCGAATGGAAGTATCGGAACAAAAATTGTTATAAGTGAATCAAATGCCGGCAATAAACCAACACCATCACCCGCAACTAAGCCTGCAAGTACTACGCCTGCACCGGTACCACCAAAATCCACCGTACCGCAGATTACACCAACACCGACACCTGCACCTTCAACGGGTGACCTAATAAACCGTGGTGGTGGTGAACGTTCGAAAACAGTTTCATATGTGGCAGGTACAGATCAGGTTATTATAGATACAGCAACTTTGAAAGATTATAAAATTTTCAGACTAAGTAACCCTGCAAGGATAGTAATAGATCTTTATGATAATATTATTGAATCGGAGGAAGTTAAGACACCTCAGGGCAGGCTGTATACAAAAATCCGTACCGGACAGTTTGATAAATCAACAGCGAGGATTGTGCTTGAAATTCCGGATAATGTTAATTATGAAGCCAGTAAGAACGGTAACAGGCTAACTGTGAAACTTTCATATTCGGGAATTCAGAATATGGTTGTCATCGGCGATGTCGGCAACTTTTCGCTTAAACTTACCGGACAGGGGTTACGGGATAAAATTGAACAAAACATGAAAGATATCGTTATTGACAACGACAAAGAATTAAAAACTTTTACCTTTGTTTTTCCGAATGGGATTATAGACCTAGGCAGTGGGAGGCTTGAAGTTGGGGATAGTGTTATGAAATCAGTTCAGACCCTGACATCAGGAAAAAGTGCCGCCCTTAATATAACTCGTCAGAACAGTAATGTACAGTACAGCATTCGTTACACGAGTAACAGCAATGAAGTGATTATTGAGCCCAGCACAGGAACAGAACCGAAACCCGATACTGAAAATACGACAGAACCTGTTCCAGGTGGAAAACTGGTTGTTCTTGATGCAGGTCATGGTGGCTCGGATCCGGGAGCAACTTACGGAAAAGATGAAAAATGGTATAACCTTGACATAACATTAAGGCTTGAAAAACTGCTGAAAGCCAAGGGCGTTAATGTGAAATTAACAAGATCCACAGATGTGTTTATAGGGCTTGATGAAAGAGCAGAGATGGCTAATGAATGGGACGCTGATGTTTTTATCAGTATACATCATAATGCCTTAAAGAAAGCTCTGCATGGTACTATGACCTTCTTTTATACAGGCAGCTATAAGGGAAAAGAGTATGCTACAATTATACATAATGATCTGCTTAAAAACCTTGGCAGCAATGATCTTGGTGTGAAATCAGCGAACTTCGTAGTTTTAAAGAAAACCAAAATGCCGGCTGTTTTGGTTGAAATAGGTTGCCTGACAAACGATCAGGAGCTGGCTAAACTAAATACCGAGGAATATAGGCAGAAAGCAGCAGAATCCTTGTGCGAAAGCATACTTAAAATAGTTTCGCAATAAAATTATAAATTCCAAATTACAGAATTTTATATAAAAAGTAAATAAAAAAATCAAAGGAATTCATTTATTCTTTTGATTTTTTTATATTTCTTATTATGATAATATGTATAAGTGAGTAATTTTTAAGTATTTACTCAAAATAAAAAAGCAATCTATATCTAAACTTTATATTTTTTATAAATGAAAGGAATCCTGAATATGCAGCGTATAGACGGTAGGAAAAGCAATGAATTAAGAGATATTAAAATAACACGGAACTATATCTGTCATGCTGAAGGTTCGGTTTTGGTTGAGTTTGGTAATACTAAAGTAATCTGCACCGCTTCTGTTGACGATAAAGTTCCTCCTTTTAAAAAAGGTACGGGTGAAGGTTGGGTAACTGCTGAGTATAGTATGCTTCCGCGCTCAACCCAGGTTAGAAATGTTCGCGACATTAACAAGTTAAGGTTAAATGGCAGAGCAAATGAGATTCAACGATTAATAGGACGTTCATTACGTTCTGTTATTGATTTTAAAATACTGGGCGAGCGTTCAATCATTATAGATTGTGATGTAATCCAGGCAGACGGAGGTACAAGAACAGCTTCAATAACTGGTGGTTTTATCGCACTAATGGATGCATGCAGCTATCTTGTAGATAAAAAGCTAATTTCAGAAATCCCTGTCAAAGATTTTGTTGCTGCTGTCAGTGTGGGGATTGTCAATGAAAACATACTGCTCGACTTATGTTACGAAGAAGATTCAAATGCTACCGTAGATATGAACGTTGTTATGACCGATTCCGGCCAACTTATTGAGGTACAGGCCACAGGTGAATTAGCACCTTTTTCCCGGGAGGCCATGCATCAATTATTAGACGTGGCTGAAAAAGGAATAACCGAATTAATAACCATACAAAAGAATGTTTTACTGGAAGGATTTATATAATTAGTAGTTATGGATAAACTGGTTATTGCGTCAGGGAATACTGGAAAGATTACAGAAATAAAAGCAATTTTAAATGAACTTCCGCTAAAAGTTGTTTCAATGAAAGAAGAAGGTTATAATCCGGAATTTGATGAAATTGGAGCAACATTCAGTGAAAATGCATTAATAAAAGCTAAAACTTTAAATAAAGTTGTAAATGGAATTGTTCTGGCAGATGACAGCGGACTCGAAATTGATTTTTTAAATGGAGCTCCGGGAATTTTTACTTCCCGTTTTGCCGGAGAGAACGTAAGTCAGGAAGAGAAAAATAATAAAATAATATATCTTCTTAAAGGTATCGACAAAAGGTACAGAACTGCCAGGTTTGTATGTTCTATTGCTTTTATTTCCAACAGTATAACTTTCACAGTTGAAGAATCAATAGAGGGGATTATATCCGAAGAACCCATGGGTGATGCCGGTTTCGGTTATGATCCGATTTTTTTTGTACCAGAATACCAAAAAACATTTGCAGAGCTGCCCGAGGATATAAAAAATAAAATAAGTCACAGGGCAAAGGCGCTTGCAAAACTACGGCAGAAATTGTCAATTATATATGGAATTAAACCCGGTTAATTTAATGATTGCTTATTTGCTACCATCTTCAGATTACAGGAGTTGAAGACCTAACTATGACAAAGCTACTGATTATGAGTGATACCCATGGAGATACAACATTGGCTGAAAAAGTACTGAAAATGAACCCGGACGTCGATATTGTAATCCATCTCGGGGATTATTACAGAGACGCAGAAAAGTTACAACGATTATACCCTGATGTTCGTTTCGAATATGTATACGGAAACTGTGATTTTATGATTGGCAATGTTCCAATGGAAAAACTTATTGAAATAGAAGGCCAGCGTATACTATTAACCCACGGGCACCGGTATTCTGTTAAGTGGGGTATTGAAAAACTTCAGGATAAAGCCCATAATGATAATATCCAGTTGCTTTTGTTTGGACATACGCATATGCAACAGGTTACCTATGGTCCCGGGTATATTATATTAAACCCGGGAAGTATTTCTGAGCCAAGGGGTAATGATGAAGAATCGTATGCTATTGTTATAATAGACAATAAAAAAATAAATGTTGAATTAAAAAAGGCAGTTTGCGTTCTTTAAAACATAGAAAGGAGTACTGTATTGTCTGACATTATATATTTTGATAACAGTGCTACAACGTCTGTATATCCCGATGTCTTATCGGAAATGAATGAAGTATATTTAAAATATTATGGAAATCCTTCCTCACTTCACAAAATGGGGAATGAAGCAGATATACTCCTGCAGAAATCAAGGGAAACAATAGCAAAAACCCTTAATGTTCCGGACAATTGTATTTATTTTACTTCCGGAGGGACCGAGTCAAACAACTGGGCTATAAAAGGGGCTGCCAGAGCGAATAAAAGAAGGGGTAACAAAATTATAACAACCAAAACCGAGCATCCATCGGTGTTGGAATGCTTTAAATATCTTGAGACCGAAGGCTTTTCACCTTTTTTTTTGGAGGTAAGCTCTGATGGTCTTATCAGCCCTGATGAGGTTAGAGACAAGGTTGATGCTAACACCATACTGTTCAGTTTTATACTTGTTAATAATGAAACCGGTTCAATTCAAAGAGCCCAGGATATAATAAGGGAAGTCCGTATTAAAAATCCGAAAACCTTGATTCATATAGATGCAGTACAGGCTTATGGAAAAATACCAATTAATCTTTCAAGATTAGATACAGATTTACTGTCAATAAGTTCACATAAAATCCACGGGCCTAAAGGTTGCGGTGCCTTATATATAAAAAAGAATACCCGCATAATTCCTGTTATGCATGGGGGTGGCCAGGAAAGCAAATTCCGGTCGGGTACCGAGAATTTACCTGCAATATTTGGTTTTGCCAAGGCCGCTGAGTTAATTCATGAAAGTATGGAAGAAAACAGAAAAAGGATAAGGGAAATTAAAAATACAATACTTCAGGGGCTTCAGAAAGAATTTGGTGACGGTTTTCATGTAAATTCCCCTGAAGATTCCTACGAAGGAATCTTAAACATTGCGTTCCCAAGAGTAAAGGCACAGGTACTGATGCACCATCTGGAGACAAAAAATATTATTGTTTCTATAGGATCTGCATGTTCTTCACGAAAAAACATACAAAGTCATGTACTATCGGCTATGAAAGTGCCTAAGGAAAATATTGAAGGTGCAATCAGGCTTAGCTTTTCGGGTATGAACACCGTTGAAGAAGCTTTTAAATTTATACAGGCAGTGAAGGAAATAATACCAATAATAAGGTATTAAATAGATTTACTTTAATTGCAATGAAATGGTGATAACTATGAAAACAATAATACTGGTGCGTTATGAAGAAATTTTTCTGAAGGGATTAAATAAGCCGGCTTTTGAGGCAAAACTTATAAAGAATATGAAGCATGTTTTGAATGGCTTAGGTTTAGTATCTATAACAAAATCTCAAAGCAGGATATATGTTGAGCCGGAAGATGAAGATTATCCTGTTGATGAGGCAATAAGGCGCCTTACAAAGGTTTTTGGTATTGCCTCTGTTAGTCCTGTGCATAAAATAGAAACAAATTTTGAAACAATATCCGAAAAAGCTGTTGAAATGACGAAAGGGATAATGTCAAGATCAGGCTACAGAACTTTTAAGGTGGAAACCAAACGAGCAAATAAGAAATTCCCGCTTAATTCAATGGAAGTTTCCAGGGAATTAGGTGCTGTACTGCTACGTAATATACCCAGGCTAAAAGTTGATGTTAATGAGCCGGATTTTATTGTCCATGTTGAAATACGAGATTACACCTACATTTATTCGGAAATTGTACCAGGTGTAAAAGGTCTTCCTGTTTGTTCGAATGGAAAAGCTACCCTCCTCCTTTCAGGAGGTATAGACAGTCCTGTTGCCGGGTGGATGGTTGCAAAAAGAGGTGTAAAAATTGAAGGAGTGCATTTTTACAGTTATCCGTATACCAGCGAAAAGGCAAAAGAAAAGGTTATCCGGCTGGGCAAAATACTGGCTGAATATAATCTGGGAATGAAGCTCTATATAGTGCCTTTTACAGAAATCCAGATGGCTATAAATCAAAAATGCCCCGAGGAATACCTTACCATTATTATGAGAAGATTCATGATGAAAATTGCAGAAAGAATTGCTGAAAAAAACGGCTCTTTGGGTCTTGTAACCGGTGAAGCAATAGGGCAGGTGGCTAGCCAGACTCTTGAAAGCCTTTTGGTTACCGACAGTGCTGTAACGCTTCCTGTATACCGGCCCTGTATAGGTATGGATAAAAGCGAAGTGGTGGATATATCAAAAAGAATAGGAACCTATGAAACTTCCATACTTCCTTATGAAGACTGTTGTACGGTTTTCGTTGCAAAGCATCCGGTAACAAAGCCAAAGCTTCAAAAAACCATAGAGTACGAGTCGGTACTGAATATTGAGGAACTGGTACAAAAAGCCATTGATGGTACGGAGGTAATGGAGATAGAATAAAACAAAACAGCCCGAATACTATATACTGGTGATGTATATGGTATTAAAAAGGGTTGAAGACTTGGATGAATCCTTAAGACATAAAAAGGAAAACAGGTTTCAAAGAATACGTCTGTGGCAGGTTATATCTCTGTTATTGTTTTTGATTGTTTTGTCGGGTTTTTTGTATGCACAGTACATTTTGAATTTGACTACGATCTATCCAAATATATATATAGATGGAATTGAAGTAGGAGGATTACACCGCGATGAGGCCATTGCTCTTCTTGCAGAAAACATGGATAAAGCTTATCTAAGTGATTATTTAACCCTTTCAATACCGCACAAGCAATACAAAATTTACTTCAGTGATATTGATTATGCACCCGATTATAACAGGGCAGTGGAATTAGCATACAATATTGGCAGAACAGGAAGTGCTGTTCAAAAGCTTAACGAAATTTGGAAAGTGCGTAAGAACTCACTGTCTATCACGCCACAAATGTGCTATAATACTGAGAAGACAGTAAACATACTTGAAAGTATTAGTAAAGAAACCTTTAAAGAAGCCCAGAACGCTGAAATTAAAATTTCGAATGGTAGAGTGGAGATCAAGCCTCATGTATCCGGTTTTCTGGTGGATGTAAACAAGAGCCTGATAAGAATTGACAATTTCTTAATTAACAGGGTATGGGAGGACATTGAACTATATGTTGAAGAAAGCCTTCCGCATGTTACAACACAAATGGTTGAGAATATTACATATAAGCTCGGTGAGTTTGAAACGGCTTTTAATCCTGAAAATGAGCCGAGGGTACATAATTTAAAGACTGCTTGCAATAAAATAAATCAAAAGCTCCTTCTTGCCGGAGAAGAGTTCTCTATGGATAAGGCACTTGGGGACAGAACAGAGCAAAATGGTTACAAAAAAGCAAAGGTAATAATAAATAACGAACTTGTGGACGGTCTTGGTGGCGGAATATGCCAGGTAACATCAACTATTTATAATTCGGTTCTGTTATCAGGGCTTGAAGTGCTGGAAAGAAGAAATCATACACTACCGTCCACATATATCGAAATGGGCAGGGACGCCACTATTGCCCAGGGTTATATTGATTTCAGGTTCAAAAACACCACAGGTTATGCGATTCTCATTGAAGCAAGAACCATTGGGAACAGGGTAATAGTTACAATATGGGGCCGTGAACCGGAAGTAAAGACAACTGCAAGAATCAGAACACAAATTATTGAGGTAATTGAGCCCGAAGGAGTTGAAGAAGTAGCTGATCCTTCACTTAAAGCAGGGGAAGCTGTAGTTATACGCGAAGCAAAACCCGGCTACAAAGTTGAAGTATACAGGGATATCCTAGATATGACGGGAAATGTTATTAAAACCGATAAAATATCTGTAGATACATATCAGCCCCAAAAGAAAAAAATAAAAGTAGGAGCGGGCGGAAACTAAAGTGAGGTTATAGTGATGACAAAATTGGAACCAACTTTCAACTCTGAGATCTTATGTCCTGTTTGCGAAAAAAAGATTAAGGTAACAAAGGTTCGTTCAAAATTTGTAAAACTATTGAAACAGGACGATGACTTTTGTCCTTATTATGAAACTATCAATCCGGTTTTTTATGAAGCATGGGTCTGCAATTATTGCGGGTATGCAGCTCACAGTACGGTTTTTAAAAATGTAACACAGAGTGGTCGTAAAGCTGTGCTTGAAAAAATAACCCAAAATTGGACAAGCCGTGAGTTTACCGGTGAACGGGATTACAAGCAAGCCCTTGAAGCATTTAAAATTGTTTTGTACAATTTACA
Source organism: Clostridiaceae bacterium (assembly GCA_012521105.1). Lineage (GTDB taxonomy): Bacteria > Bacillota > Clostridia > DSM-8532 > DSM-8532 > Thermoclostridium. The sequence continues at coordinate 1,198 of JAAYNA010000097.1, read as the reverse complement.
GGTCAGAGAGGCGCCCTTTTCAGAGTTTGCAAAAATCTGCCTGAGAATAGCGTGGGTTTACAGATATATGAACAATACCGAAGAAGAAAAAAGGTTTTTGAAATATTCCTATGAATATTATAAAAAAGTATACACACGGGAAAGCTCAAAAAACAGTGACCTTGATGAATTCACGATAATGTACATCATAGGAGTGCTTGCAAAAAGGCTTGATTTAACCAGTGATGCAATACAATGGTTCAGCAGGCTGATATCTTTAGCTTCGGATCCGACCGAAAGGGAAAGAATAAAACCTATAATTTTAGAAAATGCCAGAGAACAGATATACCAGCTGAGAACCGAAATGAAAGAAAAAGAAAGTTAAAGTTAAGGTGAATTTAATGGATATTGGAAAGCTTCCAAATGAAATACTCAATTCTTTGGTTTTAAATAAATTACAAAATAACAGGAAAGAAGTAATTGTAAGACCCTCAATTGGTGAAGACTGCGGTGCGGTGGATTTTGGCCGGGAAATTTGCGTTATATCAACAGATCCAATAACAGGTACCGAAAACCAGATTGGAACAATTGCTGTTAACGTTGCTTTAAACGATATAGCGTCAAGTGGTGCCGAACCAATAGGGTTAATGGTTACAATGCTGATTCCTCCTGAAGCATCCCTCTCAAGCGTTGAAAATATTGTAAACCAGCTTGCTGAAGAAGCTAAAAAAACAAATGTAGACATTATTGGCGGGCATACCGAAGTTACCGATGCAGTTAACAGGTTTGTATTAAGCATTACTGCCATTGGCAAGACAATTAACAGGACTGTTGTAAGGACTTCTGATGCAAAACCCGGTGATGACTTAATTCTGACAAAATATGCAGGTCTTGAGGGAACCTCAATTTTAGCTTATGATTACGAAAAAGAATTAACTGATAAATTCGGAAAAGAGATTGTAGAAAATGCAAAAAGCTTAATACAGGACATCAGTGTAATAAAAGAAGGTCTGATTGCAGCTAAGTTCGGTGCCCATGCCATGCATGATGTAACAGAAGGAGGGGTTCTGGGTGCAGTTTGGGAAATGTGTCATGCTTCAGGCTGCGGGGCAAAAGTTTACAAAAATGAGATTCCCGTTCTTAAAGAAACTAAATTGATATGTGAACACTTTGATTTAGATCCCTTAAAGCTTATATCCAGCGGATGTATGTTAATAGC
>JAAYNA010000096.1 GCA_012521105.1 Clostridiaceae bacterium | reverse complement strand
TGCAGTCAGTATGCTTAATAAAACAGGAACCCGATATATTCCGCTTTTTGGTACGATTGAAACATATTTCCAATTATTTAAAGTGGATTTTTCAATTAAAACAGGGTATTGTTTATTAATGCCCGGGCATAACCGGCAGAGAGTTCTTAAAGGACGGCTTCTACCTTCATTTTATACAAAAGAGTGACCTAAATCAACTAAAATGATACCCTTTTGAACAATAGCATCAAAAGAAGTAAAAACAAGGGTTGGGTTTCTACATTTAAAGTCCTATCATTCAGTAAATGCAGGTGCTATAATTCAGTAAAGGTGAGAAACAAGAGAAAAATAGAATTAACCACTGGTTGGAGGTCATGTGCTGTAATGAAAACACGTAACAGTACGGGTAAGAAGTTTGCTCGTTATTGGCAATTATATCTGTTTTTGATTCTACCGATTGCATATGTATGCATTTTTAAAAATTGCCTATGTTGGGGCTTCAAATTGCTTTTAAAGACTACCGGTTCGACCTGGGAATTTGGGGAAGTGAATGGGTAGGATTAAAGCATTTCAAAAATTTTTTCAACTCATATCAATTTAAGAGACTCATGCTAAATACGATTGGAATAAGCTTATATTCGCTTATTATGGGCTTTTGGCCTCCAATTCTGTTAGCAATCTCCCTGAATTATTGTGGAAATAAATTCCTCAGAAAGTCTGTTCAGATGATTACATACTTACCTCATTTTGTATCTACAGTTCTATGGGTTGGGATTGCAACGCAAATTATGTCAATTAACGGAATAGTAAATTCTGTAATAAGATTATTAGGCGGAACTGCGATTGAATTTTTGAATAAGCCTCAATATTTCAACACTATTTATGTATTTTCAGGAGTATTGCAGAATTTTGGTTACGGAGCAATTATATATCTTGCAGCACTTACTGAAATTAATCCTGAGCTATATGAAGCTGCAATTATTGATGGGGCTTCGATATTAAAAAGAATATGGTATATAGACTTGCCCTCCATTGTTCCGACTGCTGTTATCATGCTAATATTAAGAACTTCAAATATATTGAGCGTAGGATTCGAAAAAGTTTATCTTCTGCAAAATCCGCTCAACATTTCGGCATCAGATGTTATTTCGACCTATGTTTATAATATCGGTCTTCTTAATATGCAGTATAGCTTTTCAACTGCTATTGGTTTTATGCAATCTTTTATCTCGCTATTTTTGGTGGTCATTGTAAATAAGATTTCTGAAAAACTTACCGAGTCAAGCTTATTCTAATATTTCAGAAAAGGGGAGTTTGAATGAGCATTTAAACATTTAATTCGGACAGAATATTTAATGTAATAAAAAGCATATATTTAATATTTGCAGGTCTGGTTGTTCTTTTTCCGCTGTTAAATGTAGTTTCTTCTTCTTTATCCGAGCCGGCGGCTGTAATAGGTGGCAGAGTAACTATATTTCCGATTGGGATTAATCTTGAAGCATACAAATACATTTTTCAGTCTAAAGATTTAATTACAGGCTTTCTTAACACTGTGTTATACACGGTTACAGGCACTATCATTAATATAACGCTCACCATGATGGCTGCATATCCGCTATCAAGAAAAGAACTGAGTGGACGGGAAGTAATAATTGCTTTTTTATTCTTTACGATGATATTTGAAGGGGGAATGATTCCAACTTTCCTCGTTGTCAGAGATTTAGGAATGTATAATACACGGTGGGCAATGATTATTCCGACAACTCTATCTGTTTGGAATGTCATGATTGCGAAAAGTTTTTTTCAAAACACATTTCCGTCTGAGTTGTATGAAGCCGCAGAGATTGATGGCTGTAGTGAACTTGGAATTTTTCTCAAAATTGTTTTGCCTCTTTCAGGCTCTATCATTGCGGTACTGGTTCTGTTTTATGCTGTAGGGCATTGGAACTCGTACTTTAACGGTTTGATTTATATAAAGGATAAAAACTTACAGCCTTTGCAGGTGGTATTGAGAAATATCCTGGCTAGTACGCAATACATGAGTGAGATGGTTGACCAGATGACTACAGAACAGTTGAACAGATTATCTCTTGTAGAAGTCATGAAGTATGCAATTATCGTTGCAGGTAATCTCCCGGTTGCAATTCTTTATCCATTCATTCAAAAGCATTTTACAAAGGGTATCTTTATCGGCTCTATAAAGGGCTGATAAAGATAAAATAATTTAATTAATTAAAAATCATAGGAGAGAAAACACGAATATGAAAAGAAAAGTATTAATCGCTATTGCTTTATGTGTTATGATGACGCTGTCAGCATGTAATTCAGGTCAGACTCCGGATCATACACAAGCAACACAAGACCCTGGTAAAACCCAATCCACTGAAACAAAAAGCACGGTTGCATCCAATGTCAATCCGGCAGAAATATTCCCGATTGTGAATGAACAGATTGAACTGACGATAGCAGTTGCTGAACCGTCATCTGCGGACAGGAACTATGAAACAAACTGGTTTACGAAGCATTTAGAGGAAAAAACAAACATCAAGCTAAAGTGGAATCTTATCAACACTTCTGCATTTGTTGAAAATGTAAACATTATGTTTGCATCAGGCGAATTACCGGATATTCTTGTTTCAGGTGTTACCGCAGCACATAGGCTTAGCAAGGCAAGAGAATCCCAGCTGGCTACGCAAGGAATGATTATTCCGCTTGACGATTTGATTGAGGAATATGCGCCCAATATAGCAAAAGCGTTTGAGGTAGAGAAAGGGTTGGCTAAATATGCAAGGCTTCCGGACGGAAAGCTATATTCCATTCCGACAGTAGATGATTCTTATCACGGAAAGTAGAGTGCCAAGTATTGGATGAATTATACCTGGCTCGAAAATCTTAATCTTCCTGCCCCTACTACTGTTGATGAGCTTTACAACACACTGGTTGCATTTCGTGATAACGCCCCAAACATTGATCAATATGTAAATGAAATGGTTGCAGCGTTTATAACCGGAAACAAATCTGTAGATAAAGATTTTGACAGCTTTTTAAATGATCTTAAAAAAATGGGACTAAACAGATATCTCGAAATTGTTCAAAAAACATATGACGAAGCATACGGTAAATAATTAAACAGTCATGCAGCCGACGTATTAATTGTCGGCTGCATGACTGTTGCAAAAAATGATGTAATGAACAATAATATAATATAAAATAAACAATCAGGTTCTTCTCGGGAAACTGTTTTTTATCAGCGTTGCTGTAGCTGAGTTGTGATATTCAGAGGGTAAATATCCTTATGATGTGGGAAATTTATTCTTTGAAAATATCAAAAAGTGTTTTCCGGGAAGTTCATATTGCATGGGGGAGGAAATAATGAAACCTTGGGAAAACGGAATACTGAAAGTATCGGAGAACAAACGCTATCTTGTAAACGGGTCACAACCTTTTTTCTGGTTGGGGGACACGGCCTGGAGTCTTTTGCAAAGGTTGAATCCTGATGAAGCAGAGCTTTATCTGGAGAACAGGAGAGCGAAGGGATTTAATGTTATTCAGGCAGTCCTGATAAATCCAAAGGACGAAAATGGAAAAGTTAGTCTTCAAGTGAAAGAAAACTGTGATGTTAAAGAGGTAATCGCAGAAGACAATGCAGCATATTGGAAGCATGTTCTGCATGTTGTCAAAATAGCTGAGGAAAAAGGGATCTATATGGCACTGCTTCCTGTTTGGGGAAGAATTGTTAAAGAAAAATATTTAAATATGGAAAACTATAAGGAATATGCTGATTTTTTAGTAAAAACTTTTGCAGATTGTCCAAATATCATCTGGCTTCTGGGTGGTGACAGGCGAGGCTCATTGGAGTTTGATCTATGGGACGGATTCGGCAAAAGGCTGAAAGAACTGGATCCCGAGAGACTGATAGGATATCATCCCTTTGGAAGAACATCTTCATCATATTGGTTCAATGACTGCGATTGGCTTGACTTTCATATGTTCCAATCGGGACATAGACGTTACGACCAGCAGTTTTTAGGAAAATGGGACGAAGCTGCAGCAAAGGAGCCTTGGTATGGCGAAGATAACTGGCGATATGTTATAGCAGATTATGAAAAAAAACCTGCAAGGCCGGTGATTGACGGTGAACCGTCATACGAGCAGATTCCACAGGGCTTACATGATCCCTCCGAGCCGTACTGGCAGGCACATCACGTCAGACGCTACGCATATTGGTCTGTTTTCTCGGGGGCATTCGGTCATACCTATGGGCATAATTCAATATTCCAGTTTTACGGAACAGGTTATGCTAAAGAATTTGGTGTAAAATTTGTATGGCAGGAAGCACTTCTTCATAAGGGAAGTTGCCAGATGAAAATTATGAAGGATTTGGCCCTTGAAATTGAGTATTTTCGCTGTAAACCCAAACAGGATTTAATTCTGAATAACGGTGAAAAGGAATACCGAAATGTTGCATTTGGTAATGAAAACAATATAGTGATTTATTCCTACACTGGTAAGACCTTTACACTGGGAAGGGGTCCTGACAAGGATTATAAAGCTTATTGGGTTGACCCATGTGATGGTGTGAAGAATTATTTCGGGGTTATCAACCTCTCGAAAGAAAATGTCCTAACCCCACCCCAAAAAGAAAATGAACACAATGATTGGATACTGTTACTAATAGCATAAAGGCTTAACCTGAATTTCAGTTTATAACAAATCATAAGCATTTTTGCTGTAGATTAATATTTCCCTTTAAAATTGGTTATATCGTTGCTTATATCTGTTGGAGGAGTTAAAGATTATCTGAAAACAGTTTGGAATTTAACATATACAATAAGCACCTGCTGGTGTCTAATTCGGCAGGTGCTTATTTGCTTGTGATTAAATCCCCGGCAGTAAAATAACTCAATCGATTAAGTTGCGAAATATAGACAAATGTATTAAAATCGTATAGTCTATATATACAGCTAATACATTCTAAAGTTAGACAATGAATGAACTGCTTTTATATTGAGGTGAGTATTCATGAGATTTTCAAAGCGTATTGAACAGCTAAATGAAGGAATATTCTCTAAACTTTTAGAGTTAAAAAGAGATAGGATTACAAATGGGGAGCAGGTTATAGATTTAAGCGTCGGAGCTCCGAACATTGCCCCGGCAAGACATATATTGGATGCTTTGTGTTCTGCTGCTGCAGATGAAAGAAATTATACCTATGCAATAAGTGATCAGATTGATCTGCTTAATGCGGTGAGTTCATGGTATAAAAACAGGTACGGAGTGGAACTGGATCCTAAAACAGAGATCTGTTCACTATTGGGCTCTCAGGAAGGCTTTGCACTCATATCAATGACCATTGTTGACGAGGGGGATTTGGTTCTTATACCCGATCCATGCTATCCTGTGTTTGCCGACGGTCCCCGTATGGCAGGGGCGAAACTGCATTATATGCCACAAAAGAGGGAAAATGGTTATATTGTAAATCTTAAAGATATTCCGGAAGATGTTGCAAAGAAAGCAAAGTTGATTATTGTTTCGTATCCCAATAATCCAACTACAGCAGTTGCTCCTGATAGTTTCTACAATGAGCTGATAGCTTTTGCGAAAGAATACGATATAATAGTACTTCACGACAATGCATATAGCGACCTGGTTTTTGACAATAAAAAAGGCGGAAGCTTCCTGTCTTATCCGGGTGCAAAAGACGTAGGTGTTGAGTTTAACTCCCTGTCTAAAACCTATGGGCTTGCAGGTGCCAGGGTTGGTTTTTGCGTGGGCAGCAAAGAGGTTGTTTCCCGGTTGAAAATATTAAAATCCAATCTCGACTATGGTATGTTTATTCCCATTCAGAAAGCAGCAGTTGCAGCTATTACGGGCGATCAAAGCTGTGTATCCAGAACCAGAGAGGCATATGAGATGCGCAGGAATATTCTTTGCGATGGGTTTAACAGCATAGGCTGGAATATGAAAAGGCCCGAGGCTACAATGTTTGTTTGGGCGCAAATTCCGCCCAAATATGAAAAGTCCATTGATTTTGCGATGGACATGATTACAAAGGCCGGTGTGATGGTGACTCCCGGAAGTGCTTTTGGTCCTTCAGGCGAGGGGCATGTACGCATTGCTTTGGTTCAGGATATAGAGGATATAAATAAGGCAGTTGAGGCCGTAAAGAAAAGCGGCATTTTAGAATAAGTAAAGTGTTAAAAAAAGAAAGGGTAATATTCACACCCTTTCTTTTTTATTACTGTTTTTGTACCTTCTTAACTGTGTTTTTTTCTGTTACTGTATTTAATATAACGAATACAATCATACAGATTATAGCTATAACAACAGCACTCATTCCTGCGAAAATACCAAAAGCATCCGACAATACACCGGTTACAATAGGCATTACGATGGCTCCTATACCTCCAAGCATTAACAGCACACCCATTGCCATTGGATATGATTTAATTGTATTACCTGCCACAGCTACAGTGGTTGGGTATATTCCTGCCATTGAATAACCAAGACCTGCTATTGCTATTGTAATTATCGAAATATTTGTTGTTGAAAGCAGCAGTATATAAAAAGCAGAAGTTCCAATACATGTTATTAGCAATAATTTGCTTTTTGGTATTCTGTCACCGATAAAAACACATGTTAATCTTCCTGCAAGAATAACCACCCACAACAGTGATGCAAGCATCTGGGCATATTCGGTGGTCATTATGCCTGAATCAACGAAATATTTCACTATCCATCCATTTATGGCAGCCTCTGCGCATAGATAAAAGAAGAAAATACCTACGCTAATCCAGAACGGTTTGTATTTTAAAAAAGAATAGCTGATTTTCACCTTTCCTGTTTTCTTTGCAGAATCGTCTATTTCCATCCTGGAGAAAAGGAGAATAGAGATTGCCGCAAGTACAACAATAACCAGCGCTGAGAGTTTCCATCCCCTGTCACCTGCAATACCTGTACATGCAATGACTAAAAACGGAGAAATTAACGCTCCCACAGCAAATATACTGTGCAGGAAGTTCAGCGCACTGGGACTGCTGTTTGATATTTCATTTACAACTGAATTGTTGAAATTGGAAATGCTTCCGCGACTTAGTCCGGTAAATAAGAATCCTAAAATCAACAGAAGGGGATTACCGGTTAATATCATAATCGCAAATCCAATTATCACAAAAAAACATAAAAATATTACAGACTTCTTTCTTCCTAAATAAACAGGAAGTACTCCGGCAATAAACCCGGATATTAAGTTTCCTACCTGGTGAGCCGAAAGCAGCGCTCCGCTGATAGTGTTGTTTAATTGGTATTCATTACTGATAAGGGGCAAAAGGGACCCCAGAATCATTGCATATAACCCGTTTACTGCGAAAACAAAAAAACAGCAGTTTAATATGTATTTGTTTTTTTTATCTAAATTAGAGTAAAATGATGGTGTTTTCATAAGTATTGTGTCTCCTGTCGCTAAAAATGTTCAGCGTTTCTATTATATCATAAAACAGGGTGTGAGCCATTTAGACAATTATAACAAGTTTTTTATTAATTTAATCTTTGTTTTTGCCGAAATTGTTATAATGGTATGGTTTCTGATTAATCCTGTTTATATTTATACAAAAGGGAGTATATATAATATGAGTTTACAATAGGAAAGGATTGGGGTGGCTACATGAAAAGTATAGGCTCAAGAATAATTGTCTCATTTGTCATTTTATTGTTGGTTGTTTGTTTGGCATTTGGTGTTATATCTTATTTCACTTCTTCTAAATTCAATAATCAATGTTCTCAAGGACACAATGCCTAAATTTGCAGCCGAGGCTTCATTAACAATAGAGGACAGCATACAGAATCAATTGAATGTTCTTAGCTTAATGGCTTCTTCAAGCGATATGAAAGTGCTGAAAGAGTCGAGTAGCGATTTCTCGTCTGTGGTTTGGGCGCTGTCGAAAGAAACCAAAAGAGCAGGCCATATAAGAATGATGCTGATAGACAGAACCGGAAGGGCTATATCCGATAAGGGCGATATTTCGGACCTGAAAGACCATTCTCTTTTTAGAACAGCGTTAGCAGGAGAAAGCACTGTATCGGAACCTCTGTTTGATGCAAGCGGAAGTGAAATTGTTATGGCATACGCGGTACCGGTGGTAATTGACAATGAAATCTCCGGTGTACTTATGGCTATCCGGGACGGGTTGGAACTAAGCGACTTTGTAAAAAGGATTAAATTCGGTGAAACCACCGAAGCGTTTATTATAAACAAACAGGGCAGAACCATTGCCCATGCCGATACAGAACTGTTAAAGGATATAATTAACACCCGGACTGTTGACGCTGCTGCCACAGCCTCTCTTCTGATTACGTCGGGAAATAACAGCGAGGTTGATACCATTACTTCTGCAACTCTTGAAGGGATTGACAGTGGTAATACATTCGGATTTGATAATTTCACTGAAGTACAGAGAAAAATGATGCAAGGTGAAACAGGTTTTGAGGAATATAAATATAAAGGAGTTTCAAAAATAGTAGGCTTTGCACCAATCCCGGGTTATGGATGGTCTATAGCAGTTTCTGTAGATAAGGACGAGATGATGTCCGAGGTGGATAACCTTAGAGTGACTTTTGTTGTTATTTCAGTGTTATTTCTGGTTATAGGATTTATTGTATCATTTTTTATGGGGAAAAGTATTTCGAAACCTGTAACAGATTTAACAAAACAGTGTATTACGATGTCTGAGGGAGATTTCACCACGGATATGAATGAAAAATACGCTAAAAGACGTGATGAAGTCGGTGAATTAACAAGAGGCTTTAAAAAGATAAATGAAAACGTATCGAAAATTATAAAAAATGTTATTTCAGAATCAAAAAGCGTGGACAATGCAATTATTATTGCAAGCGAAAGCATGTCAAAACTGAACAACGAAATCCAAGTGATGTCATCTATTACACAGGAACTGTCTGCGAAGATTGAAGAGACATCTGCCATGACTGAAGAAATTAATGCTACCACAACAGAGATTGAAAGAGCCATAGATACAATTGCAAATAAGGCTCAGGAAGGTGCAGAATCTGCCAACGAGGTCAGTAAAAGAGCTAATGAACTACAGGCTAATGCTAAAGAGTCCCAAAAAAGCGCGCTTGAGATACGCACAAATAATTCGGTAAGGCTCAGGGAAGCTATTGAAAAAGCAAGGGCGGTTGAAAGAATCAATATTTTATCAGATGCAATTTTAGAGATTGCTGCCCGCACAAATCTATTATCTTTAAACGCCACAATTGAAGCTGCCCAGGCAGGAGAAGCAGGAAGGGGTTTTGCTGTAGTTGCTGAAGAAATAAGGAGTCTTGCTGAAAACTCCAGAAAAACTGCTTCCGAGATACAGATGGTCACCAAACAGGTTTTAGAATCGGTACATAACTTGTCTGAATGTTCGGAACAGGTTCTGGATTTCCTGGAAAATAAGGTTGCGAAAGACTATGATATACTTGTTGAAACGGGAGAAAAATACAGCAGTGATGCCAGGATGATCGACGATATGGTGACTGAATTCAGTGCAACTTCCCAGGAGTTGTATTCATCGGTCCAGAGCATTATGAAGGCAATTAATGATGTTGCAGCCGCAGCTACCGAAGGAGCTGCCGACACAATGAATATGGCAAATGAAACAAATATTGTTGCGGCAAAAGCTGGCGAAGTAATGGAACAGGCAAAAGTAGTAAGAGATAGCGCTGAAAGGCTTATAAGTGCCGTATCACTCTTCAAAGTCTAAGAAGAAGCAGGTGATGGTTCTCCTGCTTCTTTTGTGAATAATTCCCTTACCCCTGTAAAACCGTGTATAAGCCTTTCAAGGCTTGGACTTAAAGATACAAACAGGCTAACTTTCAATTTAAGAAAAAAATGATAATATATCTGTGAAAGTTAAATTTTTACAAAGGTAAGATGTTTGAATGTTCATATTGCCTGGTTATGTTATTAGCGAAAAACTCCATGAAGGTAGCAAAGTAAATTCCCATGTATTATACCCCGGTTATGAAGCCTGCCAAGAGTTTCTGAAAGTTGAATTGCTATTTCCAGAAACTCCTGCAGATTAATTATATGTTTCTGAATGTATTCTTTCAGTGGTATAGCACCAAGATCTCTGGTAATTAAGGCAATAACAGAACTTGTCTGCTCAATTTTCTCGGGACAGATAACACCTTCAATGATAAGAGAACGGGTAATTTTATACTCATGAAATAAGCTTGCTGTTTTACCCGGATCAGCAGACTCCTTCTCCAGTACCTTCGAAACAACAGGTATCCTGCTTTCTAATGGGAAAATTCTATTAGGCCAAACAGACAACATTGAAGATAAAGTAATGTTGATAATGGATCATTTAAACCGTAGCCTGGAGCTTATTCACAATAATGAAGAGAGAATAAAACTGGCAGGATACAACCTTATGGCAGGGAGAAGGGCAAAGCTTTCAGCAGCATACTCTTCTGCACTGCAGTATTTTAGAGCCGGAAGAGCATTACTGCCTGAAAACTCATGGAAAGTAAATTTCAGGCTCAGTTATGATCTCTTTCTGGAACTTGCACAGGCCGAATATTTGTCTGCAAGTATAAACACTGCCGAACAGTTGTTTAATACTGTAATAGAGGTTTTTACTTCAAAGTGAGTGTGTTTTTTATTACTCCCTTATTATTACGGCTGTTTACCATGAGCTTTCGCCTAAAGAACGCAGGCATTATATTGAATAATAATCTCAGGCAACTGAAAAAATGGGCAGAGTCCTGCAAAGAGAACTTTGAGGATATATACCTGCTTGTATCTGCAGAAGTTGCACGGATTACTGAACAAAAGGAACAGGCTATGTATTTATATGACAAGGCTATACAATCGGCAAGGGAATACCGCCATACAAATAATGAAGCCATTGCAAATGAACTTGCAGCAATATTTTATTTATCAACAGGTCTTCATAAAATTGCAAAAGCATATATGGTTGATGCATGCAAGAGTTACAGGCTATGGGGTGCTTACACAAAGGTTAAGCAAATAAAAAGCAAATATCCGGACATAACCGAAGAAATTACTGTTGAAGTAGGCGCAGGCAATGACAATAAGGCGTATACAGGTATTCGAAGAATTGACCCGGAAAGCAGTGATAGCATTAGTACAAGCGGTAATAATGAATTTTATTACTTAGATAAGATAATTGAAAACATATATAGTGAACCTGATATAAATAAGCTTCTTATTAAATTTATTGATATTGCAATTCAAAGCATTGGTGCAAACAAAGGATACCTGATACTTGAAAAAAGCGGAGAGCTTTATATTGAATCGGGTAAAGATAACAGTACCGGAAGAACTGTTACAAGAAGTATATCCATATAGGGATATCCGGACATTTCAAAAACAGTTGTCAGGTATGTTGCCCGCACACTGGAAACGGTGGTATTAAACTGTGATGAACAGCCCGGAATCTTCGCTGTTGATCCCTACATTGCCGAATCAAATCCCAAGTCTATAGCATGTCTTCCCGTGTTATTTCAGGGAATTTCACTGGGTGTGCTGTACTTTGAGAATAATTTTATTGCCGGTGCATTTGCTGATAACCGGATAGAAAGATTAAAGGTACTGTCATCCCAGGTTGCCTGCGCTAAAAAATTCCAGTCTTATCTGGAAAAGGACTATGAAAAAACCGAAGGATACCTTATCGAACCACTGACAGAAAGGGAGTTGGAAGTGCTGCATTTAATTTCTGAGGGTATGTCCAACAAAGAAATTGCAGACAGGCTGATAATTACGGTAAATACAGTTAAAACATATATAAAAAATATTTATGAAAAACTCGGTGTAAACAGAAGAGTCCAGGTTGTGACCAGGGCAAAGGAACTGAACTTACTGCAATAAAAAGACCTTTTGGCATAGTTTTTATTAATTTCACCCTTTAGGATGATTTTATTTTTTATGATTTATTATAAGATTGGACACAGACAGAGTCATACTGGTTTTATAGTTTCCCCCAACAATTATAAGGCCGGTACATTCTATTTAACTACACCCGTCCGTACTTTCGTTGACGGGTGTCTTATTTTTCAATAAATCTATTGTTCACTTTCAATTAGTCATCACCTGATAATTAACAGCATATCTACTCGCCCAAAATAGATGTGCAAATTTACCAGAGTTGTATGCTATAATTAAGGTAACAGGCTTTGATTAACAGTGGCAAAATTCATGTTTAAGATATAAGGCCATGCCTGCGTAAATTAACAGAGAAATGGGGTTATTTTATGAAAGTATCGGAACTAAAGTATGAAAGGGTATCATTAGAATCAATCAAAGATGATTTTGAAGGAAATCTGTCGATAATTAAAAAGGCCAGGTCAATTGATGAAGTACTGAAAGCAAGGGAAGAAATACTGGACATAATAAAGGAGTTTTATACAGCACAAAGTCTTGCCTATATGCGCTATACCCTTAATACTGTAGACGAGTTTTATTTAAAGGAAATTGAGTATTATGACGAAGTGGGTCCTAAATTCAACAATTATTTACAGCAATACGCTGTGGCGCTGATAGAAAGTCCTTTCAGGGCAGAGCTTGAGAAAGAACTTTCACCAATTCTTTTTAAAAGCTACGAGGTTATGAGCAAGTCCATGTCACCTGAAATAATTGACGAAATGGTTGAAGAGAACCGTCTTACAACAGAATACTCCAAGTTAATGTCAGGTATGACCTTTGATTTCAGAGGGGAGGAAATGCCCCTGTCAATACTTCGCAAATATATGAAGGATGACGACAGGCAAACAAGAAAAGAAGCATATGAAGTGCTGGGTAAAGGTCTTGAAAAACATTCAGAAGAACTGGATTCCCTTTTTGATAAGCTGGTAAAAGTCCGTGATAAAATGGCTAAAAAAATGGGATATAAAAACTATATTGAACTTGCTTACTACAGATTGGGGCGTATAAGTTTTGATCAAAAAATGGTTGAAAATTTCCGGAACAATGTGCTTCAGGATATTGTTCCCGTTGTTTCAAGGCTAAAGCTTGAAAACGCAAAACGCATGGGAATAGCCGATTTCAAGTTGTACGACAATGATGTTTATTTGCCGGGTGGTGATCCAAAGCCCATACTTGATAAGGATGGAATTTTCAAAGCTGCACAAATGATGTACCACGATATGAGCGAGGAAACAGGCAGATTTTTCGATATGATGCTTAGAAACGAAGCCTTTGATGTAGAGTCGCGGAAGAACAAATGGGGTGGGGGTTATTGTACTTATTTCCCCAAGTACAAACAACCCTTTATACTTGCAAACTTTAACGGTACATCAGCCGATATTGACGTTGTTACCCACGAGGCCGGTCATGCATTTGCCGATTTTATGACTAAAGATAACCGGTTCTCTCTTGAACTTAGTGTTGGTGGTATGGAAACTGCTGAAACCCACTCAATGAGTATGGAGTTTTTTGCAGAGAAATATATTGATAAGTTTTTTGGGGAAGATGCAGTTAAGTATAAATACATGCATGCCTTTGATGCACTTTCTTTTATTCCTTACGGTACCATTGTAGATTATTTCCAGCATATTATTTATGAAAACCCCGATATGACACCAGCAGAAAGAAATGAAACATGGAACAGGCTTGAGGCTGAGTTCAGACCATACCTGAGTTCCGAGGGAATACCCTATTTATCTAAAGGCACACGCTGGCAGTATCAGATGCATATCTATGAAAGCCCCTTCTATTATATAGACTACTGCCTTGCTCAGGTTGTGGCATTCGAGTTTCTGCTCGAGTCATTAAAGGACTATGACGAAGCCTTTAGAAAGTATGTACGCTTTGTTTCTAAAGGTGGTGAGGCTTTGTTTACCGATCTGATTAAGGAAGCGGGCCTTGTTTCACCCTTTGAGGATGGGGCACTTGAAGACGTGGCTACCAGAATTGAAGGGTTGTTAAATGAATTAAGAGCACAAATTTAGATTCTGCCGATATCATATTCCACGAAAAAATATCCGGGTTAAAACTCCGGAATACAGAAAACCGGTAAACTATGTTTTACCGGTTTCCATTTGAGCAAAGGTAGTGTTTAAGCGTTCCATAACATTCCTACATGCCGAGCTGCATGCTTTAAGTACTGTGTTTTTAATGGCCTTAGCCTTCGAATTTCCATGGCATTTATAAATTATCCCGTCAACACCTAATATAGGTGTTCCTCCAATTTCTTCAGGATCTATCTGCTTCATTAATTTTTTAAGTTCATGTTTAACCATTAAATAGCTTATTTTACCCCAGATACTGCTGGAATACATTTTTTTAAGCTGATGCTTGAGATAACTGCCAGTACCTTCCATAACCTTAAGCATTGTGTTGCCTACAAATCCATCGCAAACAACAATGTCAACATTACCTTCCGGAATATCCCTGCCTTCAATGTTTCCTATGAAGTTAAGATTCGAGTTTTTCAGGATGTCATAGGCACTTTTTACTATCTCGTTCCCTTTGTTGGCCTCAGTTCCTACATTAAGTAGACCAACCCTTGGATTTTCAATGTTATGCACATATTTCATATATTCGGTACCCATTATTGCAAACTGAAGATAGTTAATGGGCTTTATTTGCGTGTTCATTCCTGCATCTATTATCATTGCATGGCCATTAATGGAGGGAACAACAGGTGCTAATGCCGGTCTTACTACTCCTTTAATTCTTCCTGCGATTAAAAGAGAGCCCGCAAGCAGTACTCCCGTACTGCCCGCAGAAATAAAGACATTGGCGGTTTTGGATTTTATCTTTTTCATACCAACAATAAGCGATGAATTCTGTTTCTTTTTAATGGCTTCTGTTGGTTTATCGGAATTTGTTATTTCATCGTATGTCTCGGTTATAAAGACCCTGCTTCGGTCAAAAGATTCATTTTTGAGACAGTCCTCAATCTTTCTCAGATCCCCCAAAAACTCTATTTCAAAACCTTCCTGGGAGTTTATTGCATCTATACAACCTTTAACAATTTCTTTGGGTGCATTGTCTCCACCCATTGCATCAACCAGTATCCTCAAAAAAACTCAGCTCCTTTTGTGAAAAATCGAAATGTCTAAATAATTACATGCTTTTTAAATTCATTACCGCACCTTGGGCACTGTACAGTATGCTTTCCTCTTTTATATGGCAATCTTAACATTGCTTTGCAGCCAGGACACCTGTGATAACGGTGCGACCTGATTTCTTTGATCCTGCGGATTGTAAAAAGTGTTTTCTTTTTTACCTGGTTCCATACTTTCATAAACTTTTCATTTTCTTTGCGCCTTCTATATATATTTTTTGAAAATGTTCTGTAAATCATCAATAAAAGAACGGCCCACATTATAATCGTTAATACAATCGAATGTATAAATGAATTAATGACCATCAATGTAAAGCATAATACAGCCAGGGCATAGTACAACTGATCTATGCCATACCTCCCATACATGAAACGTATAAGTCGTTCTCTAAAATGTCCCATTACTCTCTCTCCTTCATTATTCTAAGCAGAAATAATATACTGATCAGCTAAACAGTAATTATAGCACAAAAGAATATATGCTTTCTATCTATTGAGCAGAAACTTAATCCTATTATTAATTATTGCCTGTAATTTGCAGTCGATGCTATTATAAAAAGAAAATATAAACTGAATTTAAACAAAACTTAAAAATATTAATATAATTAGTTTTGTTAACAATTAGTTAATATTTAATTGATAAAATATTTTAATAATGATTTTCAATTATCAGGCCAGCCATACGTTAATTATCAAAGGTACAGGGAGGAACTTCAGTGTTTTGCATTATGGTAGTTGAAGATAATTATAATACCGGAAAGCTGATGGAAGCAGTATTAGTACAGAACGGGTATGAAGTTATCCTTGCAAAGGATGGAATTGATGCACTTGAAAAAATGGATAACCATCATGTGGATTTAATCGTTCTTGACCTGATGTTGCCACGCATGGATGGCTACGAGTTTACAAGGATCTTAAGAGAGAGTAATAACAACATCCCGATCTTGATGGTAACTGCAAAAGAAACTCCTGCAGATAAAAAGAAAGGTTTTATTGTGGGGACCGACGATTATATGGTTAAACCCGTAGATGAAGAAGAAATGATACTTAGAATTGCAGCTTTGCTCAGGCGGTCTCAAATAGCCAATGAGCATAAGCTTACAATTGGCGAAACAGTTTTAGATTATGATTCCTTCACCGTTACACGGGGGGATAATGTTCAGGAATTGCCGAATAAGGAATTTCTACTGTTATTTAAATTATTATCATACCAGAACAAAATTTTCACAAGACGCAGTTTAATGGATGAAATCTGGGATATGAATTCTGAAACCGATGAGCGCACAGTAGATGTTCACATAAATCGTTTACGGGACAGATTTAAAGATAACACCGATTTTGAGATAGTAACGGTAAGGGGGCTTGGATATAAGGCGGTGGTAAGACATGAACAGAATAAAATCTCTTAATATTACAATGGTGCTTTTCATTTTTTTTATTATGGTGACAGCAGGATTGTTAACATCGGTATGCTTCCTCTTTTTCTATGCTATGGATTTCTTTCCTTTTCCATTTCTTACTCCCATTCTCTCACCGTTTATTGCGCTGCTTGTAAGCAGCATTATAGGTACGTCGTTATCTGCGATGGTCAGTGAAAAGTTTTTAAAGCCTCTGCATCAGCTTATTAATGCCACAAAAGTAATTGCAAAGGGAGACTTCAGTGTACGTGTGCCTGAAATTAACAGCGATTCAGAAATAGCAGTATTGCTTAAGAATTTTAATCAAATGGCAGAAGAACTTGGCAGTATTGAAATGTTCCGTAATGATTTTATTAATAATTTCTCTCACGAATTTAAAACACCAATAGTTTCAATCAGGGGGTTTGCCAGACAACTGCAGAATGAAAATCTTTCTGAAGAAAAAAGAAAAGAGTATACCGAAATTATTATATCCGAGGCTGAAAGGCTTACTAACATGTCGTCAAATGTATTGCTGCTTACAAAATTTGAAAATCAGCAGTTCATAACAAACCAGACCGAGTATGATCTTGATGAACAGATAAGAAACTGTATAATTCTTCTTGAAAAACAGTGGAGCAGAAAAAATATCGAAATAAGCTTAAGCCTTTCTAAGGTTAAAATTTTCAGTAACGAAGAAATGCTGTCCCATCTTTGGATCAATTTAATTGATAATGCGATAAAATATACCGGTGAAAACGGCAAAATTTCCATAATCCTGTATGAAACTCAGAATAAAATCTTTTTCAAAATAAGTGACAGCGGAAACGGTATGGACGAATACACCGTAAAGCATATTTTTGATAAATTTTATCAGGCAGACAAATCCCGCGCAACCCATGGGAACGGGCTTGGACTTTCCATAGTGAAGCGTATTGTAGAGCTTTGCCGGGGAGACATTACTGTTAAAAGCAGAATAGGTGTTGGTACAACCTTTTCGGTAATTCTTCCCAAATACCAAAAAAGCGAGCAGAAAAACTGATCAAATTACAGGTATAAATTAAGCCAAAGGGCTTTATTCTAAGGATTGCCAGGTCTCTGCCATTGACCGATTCTTAAGATTATTGTTAAATATAATTATTAACATGTAGAAAGGACACGAATTAAGCGCGTAATGGATGTATCAAAAAATCAAAAACAATACGATTTAATGACAAAAACTCCGATGGTTAAATTAATATTAAGGTTATCCGCGCCTACTATAATTAGTATGATGATATCATCAATTTATAATATGGCGGATACTTTTTTTGTTTCTCAATTGGGAACAAGCGCCAGTGCTGCTGTAGGGGTAGTATTTCCATTGTCTGCAGTTCTTCAGGCAGTAGGATTTATGATTGGAAGCGGATCGGGAAGCAGAATTTCCATATATCTCGGAGAAGGGAAAACAGAGGAGGCCGATCAGACTGCATCTTCAGGGTTATTTGCATCTGTCATAAGTGGGATACTCATTGCATTATTGTTTAAAATGTATCTGACACCAATATTACGTTTTGTAGGAGCTACCGAAACAATCCTCCCATATGCTGAGAGTTATGCAAATTACATTCTAATTGGCTTCCCAATAATGTGTGCATCCTTCGTTATGAATCATTTATTGCGATGTCAGGGAAAGACTGCCCTGTCAATGATTGGCATAACTGCGGGAGGAATTTTAAATATTATTCTTGACCCTATATTTATCTTCACTTTTGATTTGGGAATAGCCGGTGCTGCTATAGCAACAATTCTCAGCCAGGCTATAAGTTTAATCATACTGTTAATATTTCTGTTAAGCAGGCATAGTGTTCTGAAAATAAGTTTGAGAAAGATCTCATGGAAGTTTAATACGTATTCGGTGATTATTCGAATTGGAGCACCGTCTTTCCTCCGCCAGGGTTTGGCAAGCATTTCTTCATCGTTATTGAACAACCGAGTGGCAGTGTATGGCGATTCTGCTGTCGCTGCATTTTCCATTGTGGGCAGGGTATCTTTTATTATAATGGCAGTTATGCTTGGTGTAGGCCAGGGGTTTCAGCCTGTTGTAGGGTATAACTACGGAGCCCGTAACTATAAACGTGTGCGTTCTGCATATAAGGTTACCCTGATCATTGGCTGCGCCATGATGGCAGCAGCTGCCTGCATTTGCTTTATTTTTGCACCCGATATCATGGCTGTTTTCAGGCCGGATGATCCAGAAGTGATACGCATTGGTGCATTTATCCTAAGGCTTCAGTCAGTTGTATTGCCATTTATGTCTGTAACGGTAAGTACAAACATGCTCCATCAGTCCCTTGCAAAAAACAAAGAGGCAACATTCCTTGCTTTAACAAGGCAGGGTGTATATTTCATTCCTTTAATTCTTATATTGCCATCACTTTTAGGTTTTCTGGGAATTCAAATTACGCAGAGTATTGCAGATATATTAAGCATGCTCACCGCAATTCCATTTGCTGTGCGATTCTTCAGAATAATGAAACAGGAAGAGGCAGAGTATGCTGATGAAGCTGTATTAGTAACTAACAAGATTTCCGAAATGTAAATCCAATAACTGATTTAAAATGGTTGACTGTACCATTCTGTATTTAGGTTTCTGGATAACTGGTAAGCCTTATTTCCATACTGTTGGTAGAATTTACTTATTGAAAGAAATGATTAAAGCGGTTTATAATGTTTAAGCGTTCAAAAGGCCTTGAGAATGCAACAAAACATTATATAAAGATATGCATGGAAAACGGGGGAAGAAAATGAAGATAAAAAAATCATTAGTATTGCTACTATTTTTGTTAATTCCAACTGCTGCAGGAGCATCAGTTAAGTGGAGAGGGAAAACACATGTTACAAACATAAAAAACAACCTTCATACAATAGAACAGAAACTGGAAGACTTAAAGCGTTCAAATGTCGGTGAGAATGAAGCTATCAGGGAATTAGAAAAATTGCTGAAAGAGCAGGAGAAGCTTGTCAAAGATAAAGATAAAGAGCTGGCAAATAAGCAGAAAGAGTTAGAAGCAAAACAGGACGAAATTGAAGAGTTGAAAATTGAGAACGCTAAGATAGTAACCGATAACAACGCTCTGCGAAGGGAATTAGAACAGGCGATAATAGATATACAGGAAATTGAACAACTTACAGAAGAAATTATTAAGGATGGTTTTGGTGGTTCAAGCTAATAAACTTATCTGACAAAACATATTGTACATGTGCATCTTATTTCTCCGATTTATCGAACAATCCTATAAATAAAAAGAAGGAATTTGTCATTTATTATCGAATATATATAATGAAAATGTCTTAAATGTAAAAGGGGAATAAGATGCATATATGTATTGAAATGGTTGGTGAAAAGGATATTGTTTTGCCAATCCACTACAATAATATTACTCAGGGTTTTATATATAACATGATCGACAGAGAACTCTCAGGTTTTCTGCACAATAAAGGATATGGTGAAGGAAGAAAGTTTAAATTATTTTGTTTCTCAAATATTATTGGAAGATCTCATATTGATAGAAAAAGCAACAACATAATATTTAAAACTCCCATCAAACTTGAAATATCATCACCGGATGAATATTTCTGTGCGTATTCCGGATTATTCGGACAGTATTTCCGGGAGTATCCGGACAATAAAACCGGATACATCCGGACACCTTGTCATGTACTTTGATTTTACATAAAAATTCACTTAGAAACAAATATTTT
>JAAYNA010000095.1 GCA_012521105.1 Clostridiaceae bacterium | reverse complement strand
GGGGTGAAGCAAATGAGACGTTGGAATATATACACACCTGAAGGGATGCAGGATATCCTTTTTGAGCAGTGCTATTTCAAAAGAAAACTGGAAAACAGCATCAGAAAGCTTTTCCTTCAAAGCGGGTATATGGAAGTAGAAACTCCGACAGTGGAATTTTATGATGTTTTTTCTGGTTCGCAGAATCTTATTCCCCAGGAGGACATGTTTAAATTTACCGATCCACAGGGACGTATCCTAGTTTTAAAGCCCGATATGACAATACCTGTTGCAAGGGTTGCAGCTACAAAACTTAAAGAGAATTTATGGCCGGTTAAAGTGTTTTATATAGGCAATACCTTTTCATACAATGAAATGGGCGGTGGCAAGCAAAAGGAATATACACAGGCCGGAGTTGAGGTTCTTGGCGTAAGCAGTCCTGAAGCAGATGCCGAGATTATAGCCCTTGCAATTCAGGCTTTAAAGAAAGCCGGTATTGAAGAATTTCAAATTGATATCGGTCAGGTTGACTTTTTCAGAGGCTTAATGGAACAATCAGGATTATCGGAATCAGAAGCCGAAGAAGTAAGGGAATTAATAGATAAAAAAGATTTTGTAGGTGTGGAACAGCTGGTGAACAGGCATGCAATTGACAGCGAGCTTAAGGAATTGATACTGAACATTCCCAGATACTTTGGCTCAACCGATATCATAGACGAGCTGGCAAGAAAGAAGGTCAGCGGAAAAGCTTTAAAGGCCCTGGATTATTTGAAAAAGATACTGGCTATTTTAGATGACTGGGGTTTTGGACAGCATGTGTCGGTAGACCTTGGAATGGTACAGAGCCTTAATTACTACACCGGAATTGTTTTTCGGGGATTTACATACGGTGTGGGTTATCCTGTTTTAAGCGGAGGAAGATACGACAACCTTATTCAGAGGTTTGGAAAAGATTGTCCTGCTACGGGTTTCTCACTGGGCATTAATATGATTATGACGGCTCTTGAAAGACAGGGTAAGCTTCCGGCGCCACCACAGGTTGGCTACCATGTCATATATCATAAAGATGCAAGAAAGAAAGCCTTTTCGGTGTTAAACGAGTTAAGGCAAAAAGGGGAGACAGCCGAATTGGATATTGCTTCAATGGATATTGAAAGAGCTAAAGTGTATGCGAAAAATAAGGGTATAAATAAAATAATAGTGATAGATGAAAACGGTAATATAGACGCAATTAAGGTTAGCGAAGGCTAAACTGCTGTTTTTGACTGTATGTACAGATTTTTTTCAGAAGGAAGGGGTTTAATGAGATATCTAACAATGGCTCTTTCGAAAGGGCGTTTAGCAGAGTTGTCGATAGATTTACTGGAGAAAGTGGGTATTGATTGCACAGAGTTAAAACAGAAAAGCAGGAAGCTGATATTTACCGATGAAAAAAACAGAATACGTTTTTTTCTTGCAAAACCTGCTGACGTTCCAATCTATGTAGAGTATGGTGCTGCAGATATCGGTATTGTGGGTAAAGACACGTTACTTGAAGAAGGAAGGAACCTTTACGAGGTTCTGAACCTGAAGTTTGCAGCATGCAAGATGTGCGTTGCCGGGCCAAAAGACCTTGAAGGAAAAATGGACACATTAACCATAACAAGGGTTGCAACCAAATACCCTGAGATTGCTAAAGAATATTTCAGACATAAAAGGCGGGAGTCGGTAGAGATTATAAAGCTTAGCGGTTCTGTTGAACTGGCTCCGCTGGTAGGGCTTTCGGAGGTCATAGTGGATCTTGTGGAAACCGGCAAAACATTAAAAGAAAACGGGCTTGTGGTGCTGGACACAATTGCAGATATCAGCGCCAGGCTTATAGTTAACCGTGTAAGTATGAAAATGGAGAGTGAAAGAATCAACAGCCTTATTATAGATTTAAGAAGAGAAATTGAAAAAGAGGAATAAAGGAGGTAAAAATGAGAGTTTTTTATTCTACAGAACATGATATAAATTCTTTAATAAAAATATTAAGAACAAGGGAAAGCAGCGAACGGCCCGAGATTACCGATACAGTAAGGGAAATAATTAATGAGGTAAAAGAGAAGGGAGATAAAGCCCTTTTTGATTTTACAGCAAAGTTTGACAGGATAAACTTAAAAAGTCTTGAAGTTAGCAGGGAGGCTTTTAAAAAGGCGTATGACTCACTTGAACCGGCTCTTTGTTCAACAATTGAAAAAGCCTGTGAAAATATCAGAAAGTTCCACGAGCGGCAAAGGGAGAACTCGTGGTTTGAAGCCGGGGAAGATGGAGTTATCCTCGGCCAGAAAGTAACGCCACTCGAACGCGTTGGGGTGTATGTGCCGGGCGGCACGGCACCGCTTCCTTCTTCAGTTCTGATGAATGTTATTCCTGCAAAAGTGGCAGGAGTGAAAGAAGTAATAATGGTTACCCCACCACGGGACGGGGGATTACCCGATCCTGTAATTCTGGCCTGTGCGTATATTGCCGGGGTGGACAGAGTATTCAGTGTTGGAGGTGCCCAGGCCGTGGCTGCATTGGCCTACGGCACCGGAACAATACCCAGGGTTGACAAAATAACAGGGCCGGGGAATATTTATGTCGCAACCGCAAAAAAAATGGTATACGGCATATGTGATATTGATATGATAGCAGGCCCAAGTGAGATACTTGTTATAGCCGATGAATACGCAAAGCCTGAATTTGTTGCTGCAGATTTACTTTCGCAGGCCGAACACGACGTATTGGCCTCGTCAATACTTATTTCAAACAGCGACAGTTTAATTAAAGAAGTTATCAGTGAAATTGAAAGGCAAACACAAAAACTCTCGCGAAAAGAATTGATAAATAAATCAATTGAAAATTACGGGGCTATAGTATTGGTTGAATCCCTTGAAGAAGCAATTGAACTTTCAAACCTGATAGCTCCCGAGCATCTTGAATTAATGGTAAAAGACCCCTTCTCTCTTTTGGGCAACATTAAAAATGCAGGGGCGATATTCCTCGGCGAATATTCACCCGAACCGCTGGGGGATTATATGGCAGGACCCAATCATATTTTGCCCACAAACGGAACAGCCAGATTTTTTTCGCCATTGACGGTTAGCGATTTTACAAAAAAATCAAGCATTATATCATATTCAAGAAAAGCTCTGAGAGTTTTATCAAAAGATGTGGTACGCTTTGCAGAAACCGAAGGTCTTGATGCCCATGCAAATTCAGTACGCATAAGGTTTGAGGAGGATACCGAATGAACAGGTTCTGGAGTGACACAGTAAGAAATATTTTACCCTACATACCCGGAGAGCAACCGAAGGATAAAAAATATATTAAGCTGAACACAAATGAAAACCCATATCCGCCATCACCAAAGGTTTTGGAAGCAATAAGGCAGGAAACGGGCAGTATCTTAAGGCTGTATCCCGATCCGGAAGCTTCTTCTTTGAAAGAGACATTATCAGACTTTTACCAGGTAAGAGCCAATGAGGTCTTTGTTGGAAATGGCTCTGACGAAATACTGGCCTTTTGTTTCCCGGCCTTTTTTAATGCTGGGGATGTTATTTCATTCCCTGAAATTACCTACAGTTTCTATCCTGTATACGCAGATTTATTTGGCCTTAAATGTGAGACAATTGCTTTAAACAGGGATTTTACCGTTGATTTAAGCAAGTTCCCCGAAAATGTGGATGGTATTTTGCTTGCAAACCCGAATGCGCCGACGGGTATTGCTGTTGGTTTAAGCGAGATTGAGATTCTGCTTCAAAAACATAACGACAAGCTTGTAATTATAGATGAAGCCTATGTGGATTTTGGTGCTGAATCGGCAGTGCCGTTAATAAAAAATTACGAAAATCTTTTAGTGGTTCAAACCTTCTCCAAGTCAAGATCACTGGCTGGGCTGAGAGTAGGGTTTGCACTGGGAAATAAGGATTTAATCGAGGCTTTGAACAGGGTTAAAAATTCCTTCAACTCATACACGGTGGACAGGATCGCACAAAGGGCTGCAGTTGCTGCAGTGAGAGATAAGGAGTATTTTACCGAAACTTTAAACAGAATAATAAAGACAAGGGAAGAAACAGCTAAACGGTTAATCTCGCTTGGTTTTAATGTTCTTCCCTCAAAAACTAATTTTTTGTTTGTATCCCACGACAAAATAAGCGGAAGGGAATTGTTTTCAAGGCTTCGACATGACGGCATACTTGTGAGGCATTTCGACGGGGAAGGGATTGAAAACTATCTTAGAATAACCATAGGGACCGACGAGGAGATGGAAGTGCTGGTAGAAAGGCTTCAAAATTTCTTGCGAAATTCAATCCCATGATATATTGTATAAATATGAAAGGGGAGTAAAAAATGCAAAGAGAAGCCGAAGTAACCCGTAAAACCTTGGAAACCGAGGTATACGTTAAGCTTAATATTGATGGTTCGGGAACGGCGAAAGCCGACACCCGGATAGGCTTTTTTGATCATATGCTGGTTTTGCTTGCCAAACATGCTTTAATGGATGTTGAAGTTGTGGCCAATGGAGACCTTGAAGTAGATTCCCACCATACCATTGAAGACACCGGAATAGTATTGGGTCAGGCAATCTCAAAGGCTCTTGGCAGTAAAGAATCAATAGCCAGGTATGGCACGGCCTTTGTACCGATGGATGAAGCCCTGGTGATGGTATCAATGGATCTTTCATCAAGACCATACTTGCATTTTGAAGTGGATTTCTCTACACAGAAATTAGGAGATATGGATACCGAGATGGTTGAGGAGTTTTTCAGGGCAATATCGGTTCATGGTGGTATTACACTACATATTAAACTGGTACATGGTAAAAACAATCATCACATTGCCGAAGCCATTTTTAAAGCTTTTGGCCAGGCGCTAAGGAAAGCATGCGAAACAGATAACAGAATAAAAGGGGTTCTTTCAACAAAAGGAACCTTTTAGTCTTTGTGCAGGAAGGGATGAGTTTATGCTGCTTAAAAATACCGATTTTATTGATTTGCCTCCTTTTGCAAAGGGAAAAGTAAGGGATGTATATGAAGTTGATGATAATTTACTGTTAATGGTGGTTACCGACAGAATTTCGGCCTTTGACGTTGTGTTTAACGAGCCCATACCTGATAAGGGAAAAGTTCTTAATAAGATATCAGAATTCTGGTTTGATTTTACAAAGGATATAATAGGCAATCACGTGGTTACTTCTGATGTATCCAGGTACCCTAAAGGCCTTGACAAATACAAAAAAGAGCTTGAGGGGCGTTCAATGCTGGTAAGAAAGGTCAACATGGAGAATGTTGAATGCATAGTCAGGGGTTACCTGGAAGGGAGCGGTCTTAAAGAATATAAATCCAGGGGAACAATATGCGGTATAAGACTTCCTGAAGGACTTAAGCAGGCCGATAAACTGCCCGAACCAATATTCACCCCGTCTACAAAGTCGAAGGAAGGGCACGATGAGAACATTACCTTTGACGAACTGGTAAACATGATTGGACTGGAGAGGGCAATGAAACTGAAGGAAAAATCTATAGCCATTTACACTGCCGCTTCAGAATATGCAAAGAGCAGAGGAATTATCATTGCCGATACAAAATTCGAATTTGGGTATTTGGATGGGGAACTTGTTGTGGCAGATGAAATGCTTACCCCGGATTCATCCAGATTCTGGCCTCTGGACGATTATGAACCCGGACGTGCTCAGAAAAGTTTTGACAAGCAGTTTCTGAGGGAATACCTTGAAAGCATTGAGTGGGATAAAAACCCGCCACCGCCATCACTTCCCGAAGAAATAATTGAAAAGACAAGGGCAAAATACATTGAGGCTTACGAGCGTATTACAGGAAATAAATTTATATAACATCTCTAAACTGAATTCCGCTAAAAATTTCCTTGCATTGTACAATATCTGCGAAGTTCCGACAGTGATTAAAGCTGCAGCTGAAAGCAAATATATAGTGCAACGCTGGAAACAGGAGCTTCATAAGCAAGGGCTGGTAAGTTTAAGCTCGAAAAGCCTAATTGTGCAAAAATGTATAAGGAAATAAATACTGTATGTTGTATTATTAAAAACGTTATAAATTGATATGTCAGGTGATAGAATATGATTATTTATCCTGCAATTGATATAAAGGACGGCCGCTGTGTGAGACTTTTACAGGGAAGATTTGATGATGTTACTGTTTACGGGGACGACCCTGTGCAAATGGCTTCAAGATGGATATCCTCGGGTGCAAAGTGGCTGCACATTGTAGACCTGGATGGTGCCCGGGGCGAATCTTTAAATAACAGGGATATAATCCTGGAAATAGTAGAAAAGTTTTCGGTTTCAGTGCAGACAGGTGGTGGAATCCGTACTATGAAAGACATTGAACAAATGATAAACGCCGGTGTTTCGCGTGTTATATTAGGAACAGCAGCCGTTAGAAATTCTGCACTTGTTAAAGAGGCTCTGTCAAAATATCCTGAAAAGATTGCAGTTGGTATCGACGCAAAGGACGGAAAGGTGGCCATAGAAGGCTGGGAACAGATAAGTGATTATACCGCGGTTGATTTCGCAAAACAGGTTGAACAGCTCGGCTGCCGTGTAATTATTTATACCGACATTAATACCGACGGAACATTACAAGGGCCAAACCTTAAAGCAATGAAAGAAATGATAGAAAGTGTGGATATGGAAGTAATCGCTTCGGGTGGGGTAAGTTCACTACAGGATCTGATAAATCTTAAGGAAACAGGTGCTGCCGGTGCAATAACGGGTAAAGCTATTTACACCGGGGCAATAGATCTCGCCGAAGCTCTTAAACTATAGCGGGGACGGTTCGAGAGTTTAAAAGCGGGTGATTCGGGTGATTTTGTCAGCGAGCTACACACTTCGAAGCCCTGCTGGACAACAGTCAGTTAAGAGCGTGAAACTTAACGACTTGGCATATTGGATCCCAATGTCGAAACATTTTCATGTCTTAGAGCGGGTGTTCAGCAGGTGCTTTGTTGCTCAAGATGATAAAACACCCGAAGCAGGCCCCGCGGATAGGTAACTAATGAAAAGGAACCGTCCCTTGCTTTCTATTTGCTGTCTTTGTTCCTTATTTCCACCCTGCGGATTTTTCCGCTGATGGTTTTTGGCAATTCATCAACAAATTCGATTACTCTTGGATATTTATATGGTGCTGTTACTTTTTTTACGTGTTCCTGCAGTTCAATAACCAGTTCATCAGAAGGGGTATACCCCTTTGTCAGAACAACGGTGGCTTTTACAATCTGACCGCGGATCTCGTCCGGAACGGCAGTAATGGCGCATTCTAAAACTGCAGGGTGTTCCAACAGCGCACTTTCCACTTCGAAGGGGCCAATTCTGTACCCGGAGCTTTTGATAACATCATCTGCCCGTCCTACAAACCAGAAATACCCGTCCTCGTCCTGCCACGCCATATCGCCTGTGTGATAAACGTCATCGCGCCAGACCGATTTGGTTAGTTCTTCATCACGATAATATCCGTTAAAAAGGCCAACGGGCTTTTTCCTGTCGGTACGGATCACTATTTCCCCTTCTTCACCCGTTTCGCATATATTCCCGTTAGCATCGTGAAGTTCAATTTCATACCCTGCAACGGGTTTTCCCATTGATCCGGGTTTGGGTTTTATCCATGGCAATGTTGCAATGGCAACTGTCATTTCGGTTTGCCCGAAACCTTCCATTAACTTAATTCCGGTAGCTTCATAAAACTGTTTATAAACTTCGGGATTTAAAGGTTCGCCGGCAACAACGCAATATTTAAGGCTGCTAAAATCGAAAGATTTCAGATTGGCTTTTATAAAAAAGCGGTATATTGTTGGCGGTGCACAAAATGTAGTTATTTTGTATTTTTCAATCATGTGCATAAGCTCGGTTGGTTCAAACTTGTGATTATAATCATACACAAAAACAGCACTTCCACAGATCCATTGACCATATAGCTTACCCCACACGGCTTTTGCCCACCCGGTCTCAGAAAATGTAAAGTGTAGTCCATTGTCTTCAACGTTTTGCCAGTATTTAGCTGTAACTATATGGCCCAATGGGTAGGCGAAATTATGCTGAACCATTTTCGGCATTCCTGTTGTTCCCGAAGTGAAATAAATAAGCATTATATCATTTATGGTAGTGTCTTCGCTACCCGTTGGTCTTTCAAATGTATCCGGGAAGTTTCCAAATTCATCATGAAAAGTGTGCCATCCTTCACGCTTTGCAGACAAACATACCTTTGTTTTTAAAGTGGGTGAGTTTGGAGCTGCCTCATCAATATTATTCAAAACCTCTTCATCATCAACGGTGACCACCATTTTTATGCTTGCGGCATTATTGCGGTATTCAATATCCTTCTTTGTCAGAAGGTGGGTTGCAGGTATTACTATTGCGCCCAGCCTGTGTAAGGCAAGTATACAGAACCAGAATTCGTAACGGCGTTTTAATATCAGCATAACAGGATCCCCTTTTCCTATACCAAGGGATTTAAAGTAATTTGCTGCCTGGCTGCTGTACCGCTTCATCTGAGTAAAGGTAAAAATTCTTTCCTCTCCAAATTCATTACACCAGACCATTGCTTTTTTTTCGGGTTCATTTTTTGCATATTCGTCTACAATATCGTAAGCAAAATTAAAGTTTTCGGGTACCTTAACAGAGTAATTTTCAATAAAATCTTCATAAGAAGTAAATTCTGTTTTTTCAAGAAATTTTTCTATCATTTGACAATCTCCTTTGGATAGTAATTTTTATATTATAGAATTATTGCTAAAAATTCAGCGGCCTGATTATCAAGAGCTTTCATACCATGGGGCAGACTTGAGTCGAAATAAATGGAATCACCCTTATTTAATATAAATTCCTTACCATCAATAACGATCATAAGGGTTCCCTCTACCACATAATTGAACTCCTGGCCGGGATGAGAATTCATTGAAACCTCTGCATGATTATTAGGGAGAACAGTTACCAGAAAAGGCTCAGCCTTTTTATTTATAAAATTGTAAGCAAGGCTTTGGTATTTATACGGGGCCCTTCTATCCACATTAACACCTTTCCCGCTTCTTACCAGAGAATAACGGGTAAGCTTTGGGGATTTTCCTGTAAGAAGTTCTGTTAAATCAACATTAAACCGGTTGGCAAATTCATTCAGAAAACCAATGGGTATGTCCTGGGCAGCATTTTCGTATGCAATGTAAACTTCTTTTGAAATATTTAACATGGAAGCCACGTC
This sequence comes from Clostridiaceae bacterium, assembly GCA_012521105.1. Lineage (GTDB taxonomy): Bacteria > Bacillota > Clostridia > DSM-8532 > DSM-8532 > Thermoclostridium. The sequence continues at coordinate 11,353 of JAAYNA010000095.1, read as the reverse complement.
ATCATACGAGTATCCGGCAATCTCACGAAGTTCCCTCATGCGCGCTGCGATCATTTTAATTTGTTCCGACACATCAAACACCTCTAATCCATATATTTTTGCAGATAAACGAGGTTAATGATTAACAGGTGGTTAATCTCTTTTACCCCGCTATCTTAATAATCATGCCTTACAAATTTCATATCAGGTAACAGTAATTGGGCAGTGAGCAGCTACATAAAACAACAGTAAAAAATGTTATTTTGATTGTAAACTTTATTTACAAGTATTACAAGCTCTAATCTCGGATTTTTTGAGTAAAATCGGTTGAGAAATAATCGATCAGGTGTTATAATAAAATCAGAAAACGGTTCATGTTCCTGAAATGTTCGAATAACCTATAATTTTGAACCTACAGATGACATACGGGAGCCCGACTGTTTTTATTAGGAACACAGGCCTCAAGCTAATTCCGACATCAGTAAATAAACTGATGCAACGGCAGAGGAAGCGTGAATAATAAAGCAGGGCACCCACCTAGCTTGCGGCTAGGTGTCAAAATTTAGGGGAACGGCATTTTGGGGCATGGATGGTTAATTGCCCTTACCGGGTAGTCTGACATTGAATAATCACCCCAAGCCTTACCGGCTGGGGTTTTTCTTTTTGGGCAGACAGGGTGGTCTGCCCCTGCATCTTTTTATCATATTAATTTGCAAAGACCATATAATTATTTTAGAACATGCTATCGGGATGATTAAATTGAGTCATGCGATAAGAACAAGCCGATACCGAAGGGATATTCCGCACTATTCTTCATATACCAGAGTTAAAAGGAATAATAATGGAAGCTCAGTGCTTGCAAAAAAAATCATTATCCAATCATTGATTTGCATAGCTATTATTTTTTCTGTAGCGTTTTTGCAAAACAGGACTGAAGAACTGCCAAAAAACATAATATCTACCGTACGTTTATTACTGGTAGAAAGACATATGTCAACAGAAGACATATATCAAACGATAGCAGATGCATACACCGAATGTATGGACTACATAAAAGGTAATGATTGATGAGGCAAGTGCTGATATATTTTGCAGCAATTTTGATTCATGAATTATTCCATGTTTTTGCAGCACAGGTTCTATTCAGAGAAAAAATCGGTATTATTTTACTACCCTCAGGTTTTTCGGGAAGATGGAAAAGCTTCCAGCCTGAAAAATGGGTACAGTGTGCTGTATGTGCTTTTGGACCCCTTGGAAATATTCTTACTGCTGCAGCTGCCAAAATTTTTCTGTTTGAATCGTACACGAAGGCTGAATTCATTAAAGCCAACCTTTTTATTGGCATTTTTAATTTAATACCTCTCTATCCAATGGATGGAGGCAGCATTTTACTGGTGTTTTTATACAATAAAGTTGGAACGGATAAAACCTACGGCATTATGAGAAAACTGGGGCTTGGGATAAGAATTCTATTATTGACAGCAGGATTATATATCCTAGTTTTTTATAAGAACCCCAGTTTGTTTTTGGCTATTATATTATTGCCCGGACTTGGAACTATAAAAGGGACGGTGAAACGTTTGAATTTAAATTCGCTAATACGCCGAAAGGAGAGAATTTTGAAAAAAAGATCATATCAAATGCGGGATATTTTGCTTATTAAAGATGTAAGCCTTGGTGAAGCGCTGCTACTTTTGGATTATGATAAATATCACATTATACATATAGCAGATGAAAACCTGAAAATTTTGGGCGCGGTAACAGAACAGCAGATAATTGACGCAATCTTACAGCATAATGTTGGGAAAACTCTTGAAGAGGTTTTTATAAAAAAGCAGTAATGCCCTGCCAATCAGGGGCAGGGGTGAAGAAATGATTTCCTATTCAACAGTAATGGCACAAAGATCCCGGATCATTACATTGCAGTTATAGGATACCTATATTTTTAAGTATTGTTCGGGTTGCCTCTACATTGTTCATTGTATTGATATGAATTCCTGCAACGCCATTATCCAAAAGATCCCGAAGCTGATTTGATGCGTACTCAATTCCTGCTTTTTGCATATCCGGTGTGTTTCCGTATTTATCAAGCAGCAAAACCAGCTTCGCAGGCATGGATGCTCCGCACATTGAAGCTATTCTTTTAATCTGATCGGCCTTAAAAATTGGCATGATGCCAGGTAGCACAGGGCAGGTTATATTGTATGCTGATAATTTGTCCAGAAAATCGTAAAAAACCCTGTTATCAAAAAAGAGCTGGGTTATAAGGAAGTCAACACCCTCGTCAACTTTCAGCTTAAGGTAATGCATATCATGCTTGATTCTTGGGGAATCTGCATGTCCTTCAGGGTAACAGGCAGCACCTATACAAAAATTATCCTGTTTTCTTATATGTCTTATAAGCTCTGACGCATATGAAAATACATTTTTCGAGAAATCAAAATCTGGCATGTCAATTGGAGGATCTCCGCGTAATGCTAACAGGTTATCAATGTTTCTTTCCTTCATTTGCTTAATCATAGTGTTTATTTCTTCTATAGAATGACCTACACAGGTAAAATGAGCAAGACTTTCAATTCGGTACTCTTCCTTTATTTTTGAAGCTATCTCAAGGGTTCGTCCTTTTTTTGAACCCCCCGCTCCATATGTTACGCTGAAAAAATCCGGCTTCATTGCGGCAAAGTCTCCAAGCTTATTAAAAATGGTTTCAATTGGCGTGTTAAGCTTAGGAGGAAATATTTCAAAGGAAACTGTTTGCTTATTGCTGTTAAATAAATCAATAATCTTCATTTTTATAACCTCTGGATTTTGCATATAATAACATTTTCTATATTATATACTGCAGTTATATTGAAATATGGTATTTTATTAGTTATAGTACTATAAGTATTAAGTTCAGTCAAGTACAGTTATGATGAACTTAATTTCACTCAACTCCAGCTTAATGGTATTTTTATTTTAAATATGCTGCAATTTGCCGGTTTTATTGCAAAGGGCACAATATTTATGGTAGAATCATTTAAGATGACAGGAGGTTTTTACATGGATATTTTTATAGAAAAAATTGTACAAAAACGAAAAGATGCAAAGGATTATTTAATTATTTTCGGAGTAATTGTGGCTACTTTATTCCTGATGTTACTTGTTCTTAATTTTATACCCGGGATGAGCCTGTTTTTCCTGGTAGGTCTTGGATATATTGCATACCTTCTTATAACAACCAGGAATATTGAATATGAATATGCTGTTACTAATGGTGATTTGGATATTGATAAAATTATAGCCCAGAGAAAAAGAAAGAGAATTTTCAGTGCGAACTGCAAAAATTTTGAGATAGTTGCAAAGGTAAAAAGCCATCACTTTTCCAACCATTATAAAAGTTTTAAGAACCAGATGAATTGTGCCAGTTCTCTTAACAACGACAATGTTTATTTTATAGTTTTGAACTATAACAACGAGCAAACAGTTGTTTATTTTGAACCCAGTGAAAAAATGCTGAAAAGTTTCAAAACCTTTATACCACGAAAAGTATTCATTGATTAATTATATATGACCATTATATGTTATAAAATGACAATAACCGGAGTAATTTTACATGATACTGCTTTAAAGACGCTTTTGCGTCATTTTTTATTTGTTCCTGTTTTTACAACTTAAATTTTTTGGAGACATTTGACGAAAAAGAATGTATAATTAGATTAAAGTTAATTACAGTTCGGTTTATTAATTTGGAAGTTTTGGCATATCTTTTACTAAGGCTTGTATCCGGAGGGTCAAAATGAAAAAGGATATAATTATATTTTTAATAATATTAATATTTGTAACGGGATGCGCATCTGGTGCCGCATTGATTTACAATAGATATTTTAAGCCGAATGAGGCCTTTGTAAGCTGTTATGACAGTAATGATACGATACTTGTTATTGAAGGTAACGAAATTTTAGATGATAACCCACCCAAAGTCCAGGATGGGCAGATTCTTCTACCCTTTGATACAATAAAAGCACATCTTGACCCCTATATCTGGTGGGATGAAACCCTTCAGAAAGTTACTGTAACCACAAATGATAAAGTTATAAAAATGGAAACAGATAAACTTGATGCCTTTATCAACGATGAGCCTATGGAGCTGAAGTTTCCCGCCACAAAAATTGATGGTGTTCTGTACCTTCCTGTTGAGTTTTTATCATCCTTTTACAAAATAAATATAAGATATAACAGCAATTCTAATGTAGTAATAATTGACAGGCAGGATGTAATACACAGGATTGGGTACCCGGCAAGTTCAAATGCTGTTGTAAGAAAGGGAAGGCATATCAGTTACCCCATTATTAAAAAATTTGACGATCCCGATTTAAATTCAGAAAATTCAAAGGTTTATATTTTTGAAGAATATGACAAATGGTATAAAGTAAGAACACATGAAGGATTTTTAGGATATATTAAAAAAGAAGATATCGTAATAAAATCCTATGAAATAGGAATAATGCCTGATCAAATCAGCAAAAGGCCCAACCTCCCCAGGGGAAAGATTAGTCTGGTCTGGGATCAAATGTACAGCCCTACAAAGTCATATCTTGAAAGAAAGAAGGAAGAGGGCATAGATGTTATGTCACCAACATGGTTCCAGGTTGCGAACAGAGACGGCGAACTGATTAACCGGGTTGATCCCCAATATGTGGAATGGGCTCATAAAAACGGATACCAGGTTTGGGCATTGGTAGCTAACGACTTTTCGAATATTGATGATACCAGTGAAATATTGAACAATGGATTAAAAAGGGAATATATCATAAAACAGCTTCTTGCTTTTGCTGCATTGTATGAGCTTGACGGAATTAATATTGATTTTGAGAATATTTATAAAAGCGACAAAGATGCCTTTACGCAGTTTGTTCGTGAAATTACGCCTTTGTTAAGAGAACAGGGGCTTGTTGTGTCTGTTGATGTCACCATTCCGGACGGAAGTGATACCTGGTCAAAGTGCTATGACAGGAAAGCTCTTGCCGAGACAGTGGATTATGTCTGTCTTATGACTTACGATCAGACATGGGCAGGGAGCAGGGTTGCAGGTTCCACAGCTCAGATTGTTTGGGTTGAGGAGAACCTGAAAAAGACATTAAGGGAAGTTCCGGCTGAAAAGTTATTACTGGGTATCCCGTTATATACACGGCTTTGGGAGGAGACCATTGATGAAAAGGGCAAAATAACTGCGAAAACCGGTAAGGCATTGTCAATTAATGCTGCAGAACTCCTGATTCAGGAAAATCAGGCCACACCTGTCTGGGATGCTGAAAGTGGCCAATATGTAGTTTCTTTTGAAAAAGACAATGTAACATATAAAATGTGGCTTGAGAATGAATATTCGGTGAACCTGAAATCTGCTTTGGTTCATAAATATAATCTTGCAGGTACGGCAACATGGAGCCATAATTTCGCAAATGATATGGTCTGGGCTGTTTTTGCTCAGAATTTAAAAAATACTAATCATTATGAGGAGTGGAAAAATCAGTTTGCTTCTCTTGCTGAATCGGGGATGGCTGAATTTGTACCTGTTCAATGATAAGTTTTAATTTCTTGCAGACAAGTATTTGCATATGCTATAATATGGGAAACTCTAATAGGTTTAAAACTGGAGAGTATAAATGGAACAGTTAAAAAGCGGATGGGATTTGTTTCTTTTACCCAGAGCATGGCACAAACGCCTGAATGCATCGTTAATATCCCTTGTGCCTGGGTTTGTATTGGTGGGCTTTTTTAATGTACTTTCCCATTCGAGATCCATACTTAATGATTTTATATTAGGCACTGCTTCAGGAGTTGTCCAAAAGACACTTTTATTTGTTATTACCTTTATAATAATTGGCTTTTTGGATGTTTTTTGCTTTGCGTGGCCAATTGCAGATTTATGTAAGTATATTGCTAAACGAAGCAATAAATTTATTAAGCAGGGCTTCAATGTTATTTTTATGAAGTCTTATGCCTATTCGCACTTATTATTTTATCCTGTTCTATTGATAGTGAATCCTACCGGGCTTGAATTGGAGAAATTAGGTCAGGAGACTAACTCAATAACCCAGATTGTTATTATTGCACTATATGTGTGGGCGTTATTACAGATTTTAATACAACCGGGTATTTTGCTTAGAACAATCAGTATAAAAAGCAAACTCAATTTTTCCGAAAAGCTTCTGGTGGCTTTAGCCATATTTATTTGGATGAATCTTGAAGGCCAGGTAATCAGATATGTTATAGACCTGGCATATAAAATGTTCGGTTCGATGTACGATTTTATCTGAAAAATAATTTGAAAAATCAGCTCAATCGGGGTATAATATATATTCAAAGATATTCTGTCCCGATGGTCCAATGGATAAGACAGTAGATTCCGGTTCTACTAATGTGGGTTCGATTCCTACTCGGGACACCAAAACACAAGCACAGGCGTGACAAACAGCCTGTGTTTTAATTTATTTTAATTCATTTTGGGGATGATCTCAATGCATGTTTTTTGCGGTGTGGATATGATAGAAATAAAGCGCATTAAAGATTCCATAGATAAGTTCGGAAAACCTTTTTTAGAAAAGATATTTACCCCGGAAGAGATTAATTATTGTGAAAGCAGGAAAGAACAAAAATTTCAAAGCTATGCAGCAAGGTTTTCTGCAAAAGAAGCTGTATCGAAGGCATTGGGGACGGGTTTTTCCAAAGGGGTTACGCTAAAGGGCATAGAGGTTAAGGTATCTGAAACCGGAAAGCCCCATATAGTACTCCATGGCGAAACCAGGGAGTTTTTTGACAAAATGGGAGGAGTTTCACTGGATATAAGTTTAACTCATACGAAAGATTACGCAACCGCTTTTGCAGTACTGCTTTGCAGGTAATAAGCCTGGTTTGTTTTAATCAATGAAGACTTTAAAGGGGTAATAAGTTATGAAAAAACGGGTTTCATTTATTCACTGCGCCGATATTCATCTTGACGCTCCCTTTACCATTTTCGGGAAGGGGAACTTATCGGATGAACGGCGAAAAGATTTGAAAAAGACTTTTGAAAAAATTATAGATTTGGCACTGGAGGAAAATGTTGATTTTCTTTTAATAGCCGGTGACCTCTATGAGCATGAATATGTTGCAAGAGGCACAATAAGATGGCTTAATGATCAGTTTAAAAGACTTGGCAACACTTCAGTAATAATAGTACCGGGAAATCATGATCCATATGTGAAAAACTCCTGGTACAGAAGCTACAGGTGGAATGATAACGTACATATTCTTACAACTGAAAACCCGGAATACTTAGATGAAAATTTAGATGTGTATTTCTACGGTATTGGTTTTGACTCATTTCATCAGGACAGCCTTCCTGTACAAAAGCCCCCGCAAATATTACCCCAAAGATTTAACATATGCCTTTTCCATGGCACTCTGGACATGCAGTTTACACAAAGCCCATATAACCCTGTAACTTTAAACTATCTGACAGGTTTAGGCTTTGATTATTATGCCCTCGGACATTTCCATTCAAGAAATGAAGAGCTTTTCGAAAAAGGCATAATAAACCCTGGAAGTCCGGAACCCTTCGGGTTTGATGAACAGGGTGAACATGGTGTATACCTGGTGGAATTGGCTAAGGATGAAGGCTTAAAAAGAGAATGTACCTTTATTAAAACCCAATATAGAGCTTATTACGAGATAGACTTTAATATTGACAATATTGAAGATTATCATGAGTTATCAGAAAAACTTACCGAAACTTTAAGCTTATATGATTGTCAAAGAGACATTTTCAAAATTAACTTAACAGGATGGCTTAATTCTGACCTTCATATTGACGTGAAAACCTTGACACAGCAATTTGAGAATACTTGTTTTTCAATACAGTTTAATGATTATACCAGGCCAATGTATGATCTGGAAGAGTTGGCGAAAGAAAAAACACTAACAGGCGTCTTTGTACGAAAAATGAAAGAAAGAATGGAAAATGCAGAGGGGGAAGAAAAACAGATACTTGAGAAAGCTCTTTACCTCGGACTTGAAGCATTGTTTGAGGGCACTGTTCATATCTCTGAATAAAGGCGGTAGAAGTTTATGAAAATAAAAAAAATAAATATAAATGGATTCGGTAAATTTGAAGATCGCCTGTTTATGCTAAAGCCAGGTATGAATGTATTTTATGGCTGTAATGAATCGGGTAAATCCACTCTTCAGTCTTTTATTAAGGGGATGCTTTTTGGGCTTAAAGGAGGCAGAAAAGCAAAAGACGGCACTCTTCCACCCGTAAAGCAATATAAACCCTGGTCTGCGAAAGCATATGGAGGTACCCTTGAGTATGAGCTGGATAACGGCGAGAGATATACAATTGCAAGAAATTTTGATAAAAATACCATAACAGTTTACGATGAGTATTCAAATAATATTACTGGCAATTTTCCGGCAGGCAAGGAAGAAGGCGTAAAATTTGCAGAACAACACCTGGGCTTGTCTGAAAGCTGTTTTGAGCGTACTGTTTTTATTGGCCAGTTGCAGAGCGTAATAAACAATGAAGGTAAAAAGGTTATAGCCGAAAGACTCACAAATATAAAGCAAACCGGGGATGAAGAAGTGTCGTTCAGAAAAGCAATAAATGCTTTGAAAGAAGCACAGCTATCATATGTAGGAAGTGAAAGAACAACAACCAGGCCTTTGAATATAATCAACTCGCGTTTGCAGGAAGCCATCGAGGAAGAAAAAGAATATATTTTGCTGCATGAAAGCTGTATGGATATGTTTCTCGAATTGGATCAATTACAGAAGAGGGAAGAGAATCTAAGAAACCAACTCAATGAATTGAACCGGTTAAAGGCTGAACTTGTTCAGAAACTGAAAAAAGAAGAGTTGGAAGACATTTGTAGCTCCTTGAAAAGATGCTATAAGGAACTTTCAGATATTGAAAAGGAAATTAATGATAAAAGGGAAGAATTGAACGATACCTTAGTTAAACTAAAAGAATATGAAGCTTTTAAAAACTGTTCCCGAAACGACTCGGATGAGATGGTTTCGGATTATACAAATTATAAGCTTTTGTGCAAAGATTTGCATGAATATGAGTTAGAGTACCAGGAAAATGATGAGAAAATTGAGAAATTACAGAATGAACTTAAGCTATACGACCTTTTTGAAGATGATACATTAAGGATGGATGAAGTAATTCAGGATGTACTGCAATATAATCGCGGGCAAAATGGCAGTTTCGATAAAAGGGATATCCCGCATTCGGGATTGAAAAAACATGTGTCATTGGCAGGACTTTTAACGGGGATAATAGTTTTGTTATTGTCCTTGCTGGTAAAACCACCCAATACCATTGTTTCTGTTGCTGGATTAATAATCTCAGTTCTGTCGGGAGCCTTTTTCATATTATCAATCAGGCAACAAAGCCCCAAAAAAGCACAAAGAAACATTCAGAAGCAGAAATATGAGGAAAACGCACGTCTGTTAAGCTGCTGGATGGAACAGGTAAAGGTTGATAATATTCATGATTTTATAAGGTTTAAGAGTATGTTTGAGGATAAAACCAGGCTGCTTAATGACTTAACGGTTAGAAGGCAAAAGCTTACCAACAGCAGGAATGATAAATTAGCCGGTATTAAGGAATTTGAAGAAAGGATTCTAAATAAACTTGCCTCTGCGAATATAGTTATAGGCCGGGGCTTTAAGGATGAAGATATTCAAAAGTGGCGAACGGGTTTAGAAACCTATAACACTCTCTCACAAACGGTGAAAGATATAGAGACGGCAATATTTTCATTGGATCAGAAAAAGGAAAGCCTGTACAGGGAAGCTACGGTTATAGCGGGCAGGGACGTTAATTTGTTAACCGAACTGGAAAGAGAAATACAAAGCAGAACCACCGAACTTGAAAGTCTTAAAGAAGAATCGGGTGATACGGTACTTGTTTCAAGTAATTTGACACTTAAAGAAACAGACTTAAAATTAAAGGAACTTAACGAAGAATTAGCCCGGATTACATTAAAAATTAATACCCTTACAACCCGTCTTGAAAATACCCCTGACGGTGAAATGATACAAAAGGCCCATGAGAGAGTTCAGATTTTAACCCGTGAGAAGGAAGAGAAGCTCTTTCTTGGAAAGGCGCTGGAGACTGCTATGGAAGTGCTTACTGAGGCCAGTGTGGATATACAACGGAATTATTCACCTTATCTTAACGAGGCTATCGGAAACTTTGTAGGTGCAATCACCGGAGGTAAATATAATGATGTAATGGCCGACGATAACCTGCGGCTTAATATACAGCCACCGGATATGGCAGAGAAGGTAATTCCCGAACAGTTGTCTTCGGGTACGGCAGATCAGGTATATTTTGCTCTTCGTCTAGCCACTGTAACGCTTGTAGAAAAAGACGGTGAAACAATGCCGCTCTTTTTGGACGAGCCCTTTGTGCAGTACGATGAGGAAAGGACAAAAAACGCACTGTTCCTGTTAAATAAAGAAAGTGATAAAAGACAAATAATTCTTTTCACATGCAAGAAACGGGAAGTGGAACTTGTCAGGCAAATATTTGATGGCAAGGATGTTAATATAGTAAACCTGTAAGGAACATTATACAGCTTTAATTATCCCCTCTCTTACTTCAACTTAAGAGAGGGGTTTTTTTATCGTGACCGGACGTAAGTATAATTATGCTGCTGATTTGAAAAACTAAAACCGGGTTAAAGGTGCAATATCTAAATTTTTTCTAAAAAAGGAGGATTAAATACCTGAAACATGAAAAAGCAAAAAATTGTTCTGTTTATATCCATTCTATCCATTATAACGAGTTTGTTAATACCCAATGTTTATTACACAATTTCATATGCCCAGGCAACAAGGGTGTCGGATGAACAACTTATTGCACGGGCTATAAATGGTGAAGCAAGAGGTGAGCCATACGAGGGCCAGGTGGCAGTTGGTGCGGTAATATTAAACCGGGTTGCATCTCCTGATTTTCCGAATACAGTTGCAGGTGTTATTTATCAGCCCGGGGCTTTCACTGCTGTGAGCGATGGACAAATCAACGTACCGATTGATCCCGACTCTACCGTTGTAAAGGCTGCCCGGGATGCCATTAACGGATGGGATCCTACCGGTGGCTCACTTTACTACTGGAACCCTCAAACAGCTACAAGTAAATGGATATGGAGCAGGCAGATAATTAAGGTAATAGGCAAGCATAACTTTGGAAAGTAGTAATAATCAAAAATTATGTAGAAGGAGGTGTTTCTATTGGGAAAATTCCGTGAGAAGCTTTTGGACTGGAAAAAAAGACTTTCAGACAGACACATGTATAGTGTTTTTATTGTAATAGTTGCTGTTGTCGCAGCTTGGGGTATATATC
>JAAYNA010000014.1 GCA_012521105.1 Clostridiaceae bacterium | reverse complement strand
CTGCCATCCCAGCCAATATATGACCCACTAGCTCAGGCGGTAGAGCACTTGACTTTTAATCAAGGAGTCCGGAGTTCGAATCTCCGGTGGGTCACCAGGAAAAGTCCTTGAGAACTCATGGTTTTCAAGGACTTTTCGTTTTTCTATATGAACCAATGATTGACAAAAAAGTTGAATCTGTATTGAATCCTAAATTCCCGGAAAATTATACTATACGGGTCATTTTTCTCAGTTTTTAGAGCACTGATGAAAAGGACAGACCTGTTTCGTACTGGTATGTCCTCAATAATGCTTGATCTAATTAGCATACCCTAATTTATTTTTGTCAGCATGAGAGAAAGCGCATCATACTCAGCTTTTTTTATTTTGTCTGCTATGTAAGCTCCTCGTTCTATTAGTCTTTTGTCTTTTGTTATATTAAATTTAAAAACCAAATTACGTAAAATAATAGCTTGGTTCATAATATCTCTAAGCATAACTATTAGCATATCACAATTATCAACGTAGCTATTTTTTTGCATATACTTTACCCTGCTTAGCATTAACTGTTTATGTTCCAATAAACCATGTATACTTCTGAAGTCTATATTATTACAATCGTCTTGATTAAGAATTTTCTCAAAGTATTTTGTTAGATGATCATATACTCCAATACCAAATCCAAATTCGTCATTTGCCATTGGGGTATAAAACATACTGAATTTTTCAGATGAGTTTTGCGATGTAAGGTATTCCCTAATTGATTCTTTAATCAGCTTTAAATCTAATTGATAATCAAAGTAGTTAAAATTTTTCTGGGGATACTCTATTTCGTTGACGTCCTTTACTTTATATGACATTATATAGTGATCTCTAACATTTTTGTTATTGCCTTTCATTGAATTAAATGCTTTTTTAAATGCTAAAAAATCTACATGATTTTTTGTAAAGTTATGATTATTATCAAAACCAAAAATATTAAAATGTTTTCTATCTGAATTGTAACCATATACCATTATTAAATGCATATAATGATACTTACTATACGCTCTACTATTCGGTATATAATACTCGTCAACGATTGTATTTAAATAATATCCAAAATCAATGTTATCAATAATATATTTAATAATATCATCTAATTTGTCAATAAAAAACTTCTTATCTATAGTTCTTACTTCAAGAAAAGGTATATTATAAAAATATTTGGTGGCATTTCCGAGAAAAAAATTGATACTAAAGTTTTGACTTTTTTTTAAAAAATAGATTTGAATGTAATTACTATAAATCCAAGGCAAACATTTTTCATAATTCAATAATACGGATAATATGTATGCATGGTTAACAAATAGCCTAATCGGTGGCTCTGTAATTGGTAACAGTTTTTCACTCATAGAGAATTCTCCTTTTAACAAGTAGGATTATTATCTATTAAAACAATAAAAGCATTAACTGGTGTACTTTCAAATACATTATAAGTTTAAACAACTTTCGCAGAAAGCAACTGAATCTTTGCCTTGGAATAGTCTGGAAAAGATGAAACGAAGTAGTCCAGAAGCTCGTTAATCGTCACCTTTTTTAAGACAGTTTTTCTAATAAAGCAATTTTTATGAACTTCAGAATCATCAAGTCTTATTACTTCCATCGTAAACAATGTCTTACAAGTATATTTTACCATGTTTATTAAAAGAATCAAGTATTTCATAATGTTGATGTCCGGTCTCTTTGACCGCAGTTTGCTCTTCCAATCTGAGTGCGGCAGACAGCCATGGAAGAGGAAGTTCCTGGGGTTCTTGTTTCTTCGGTATTGCCTGGTTTTAAGGTACGGATATAAATTCCTGTACCGATGAGTATCACCGGTATTAAAATAATTAAAGCAATCAGCACTTTTCTAAAAGACTTACTCACAGGTAATCACTCCCTGAACTTTTTTAGTGTACTGTACTACTTTTTTGTAAAACCTTATTATTTGGTTAAGTTCAATACTTATTGAATTAGCATCTGAAATAGCTTAATATAATACTTATGGTTGAGCATTTTTAAACTTTTTAAGAAACCGGAGGCATTTTTGTTGAAAATAGATGTTATAAACTTAGGAAGAATGGAATACGCAAAAGCACTTGAAGTCCAGCAGGAGAAATGGGAAAAGGTGTCCAAGGAAGAAGAGAGAGACACTTTATTTTTAGTTGAACATCCTCCTGTTTTAACACTGGGCGTAAGGGGAAAAAAGGAAAACATTCTTATCCCTGAGGATGAACTTATAAAATTGGGTGTTTCCATTCAACAGGTCAGCCGGGGTGGGGATGTTACCTATCACGGCCCGGGTCAGATTGTGGGATACCCGGTTATGAACTTGAAACACTTTGGCAGGGATATCCATTATTATGTTGAAAGAATTGAAAATACTTTTATAAAGCTTTTAAAGGACGACTATGGCATTACTGCCGATCGGGGAGATAAAACCTATACCGGTGTATGGGTGGGCAACAATAAGATAACTGCTATAGGAATTCAGGTAAAACGTTGGACCACAATGCACGGTTTTGCTTTTAATGTAAACACCAACCTTTCGCATTTCAACTGGATAGTACCCTGCGGTCTTACCGACAGGGGTGTAACATCCCTTGAAAAGCTTACAAACAAGAAGCAGGATATGGAAAAGCTTTTTAGAAGAACTGCTGAAGTATTTTGTGAAAGTTTTGGTGTTACTCCTAACTTTATGGAGTTTCGCGAATGATATGGGAGGCGCATAATGAACAGAGTACGAAAACCCGAATGGCTGCGTGTTAAAGCACACTCAATGAAAGGTCTTGAATATGTTGAAGAAATGATGAAAAATCTTCATCTTAATACCGTTTGCGATGAAGCAGCATGCCCTAACCGCGGTGAATGCTTCGGAAGAAAAACAGCCACATTTATGATTTTAGGAAGCGTTTGTACAAGAGGGTGCACTTTTTGCAATGTATCCAAGGGTGAAGTACAGCAGGTGGATGAAAACGAGCCCAAGCGTGTTGCCCAGGCTGTTAAGGCACTGGGTCTTAAGCATGCAGTTATTACATCTGTAACCCGCGACGACCTGCCCGACGGCGGAGCCGGGCATTTTGCAAAGGTGATAGAATCCATAAGACGCATAGCAGCAGGGGTAACGATAGAGGTTTTAATTCCTGATTTTAAGGGAAGTGTTGAAGCTTTGAAAAAAGTAGTGACAGCTTGTCCTGAAATAATAAACCACAACGTAGAAACAGTTCCCAGCCTTTACTCTGAAGTTCGCCCACAGGCTGATTACAGGCGGTCTTTGAATGTGCTTAAAAATGTAAAAGACATGGAGGGTTCAATTTACACCAAATCTGGTATTATGGTGGGTCTTGGTGAAACAGAGGAGCAGGTTATATCGGTGATGCAAGACCTGCGAAAGATTAACTGCGACTTTCTAACAATAGGTCAATATCTGGCACCCTCTGCAAAGCATCATCCTGTGGTTGAATATATTCATCCCGATCAGTTTAAAGCATACGAGGAAAAGGCTTACGAGTTGGGTTTTTTATATGTTGCTTCGGGGCCTTTGGTGAGAAGTTCGTATATGGCTGAGCAGGCTATTGATAGAATCAACTTCTCCTGAACTCACCTGGGGTTTTCCCGGTGAGTTTTTTAAATACTTCATAAAAGAATTTCATGTCCTTAAAACCAACCTGATGCGCTATATCAATAACCTTCATTTCTGTATTTTTCAAAAGACTGCATGCTTCATCAATTCTTAAGTTTTGAACATAATCGGTGAAATTGATGCCGGTTACTTCTTTAAAAAGCCTGCTGAAATAGTTTTTACTGATAAAGGATTTGGCAGCAAGCTCTTCAAGGCGGATGTCGGTATTGTAATTATTTCTGAGATATTCAACTGCCCGGTAAACCAGGCGCTGGTTCTGTAACGAGATATTACTTTGCTTGTTATTATCCATAAGCCTCAATATTTTTACAATCAGCTCAATCAAATAAGCACGGATAATTTCAAGGTAACCCTTGTTCCTGTTTTTATATTCCTCATACATTTTATGGAACAGATCTCCAATATCCTGATATTCGGTGCCTTTCAGGCTAAGATCTGCATTTTTTGGGCTTTCTTCCGGGAAAAAGGATTTGAAAAGAAAGGATGAAAAAATATCCTGGAAGTACATGCTTCCTATAAGCGAAGCGTCGAGGAAATTGGGCATAAAGACACAGTTATAAACAACAGGTTCGGTGCTATCCACCGGATCGGGAAAAAAACCGTGGGGAATATCATAATTAACAATAAAAAGGTCGCCTTTACGGGTATTGTATTTTCGCTCTCCTACAATATGCAGGCCTTTCCCTGAAATTACATAGGCAACCTCAATGAAATCATGTTTATGCATGATTCCGTTGTATTCTTTAAGCTCGTCCGAACGATTAACATATACAAGTTCGTTATCACGGAATAACCGTTTCCCAGTCAGCGTTGGATATAAATCAGAACACATTTTAACCTGCCTGCAATAATATAAATTCTATTTGTTATAAATAAAAGAAAGTAACAAAGCTGTGTTGAATTTGCCGGGCAATCTCTTCAGCTGTTTAAATGGTTATTGCCTAAAAAAATAATAACATATACCAATGATTATTAAAAGGATTTTAATTATGATATGATTATAGTGGTAAAACTATGTTAAAAAGAAAGAGGTGTTGTTTATGGGCGGTAAGTTTGGTTCAAAGGTATGGTTTATTCCCGATGGCTTCTATCCGTCAACAAGTTCCGGAAAACAAAAGAGTCATGAAGCTATCTGTGTTTTAAATCCAAATAAGAAAGATGCGAACATCTCGATTACCTTGTATTTTGAAGACCGGGAAAAAATGTCGGGTTTTAATGCTTTTTGCGGTGCCGAAAGGACAAATCATATAAGGATGGACCAGTTAAAGGATAAAGAAGGAAATGGTGTACCAATAGATGTACCATACGCAATGATGGTGGAAAGTGATGTGGAAATTATTGTGCAGTACAGCCGGATGGATACAACTCAGGCAGAAATGGCACTTATGACCACTATGGCCTATCCGTTATAAAGGTAAACTTCTTTGTTTTGTACATAAACTAATTATTTAGTTCCAAAATATTTGCTTTGGTAGCCGATACTTGTTTCACTTCTTAAGTAATGGCCATAATAAAATTAATAGAGTATGGAGGAGGTTTATTATGTTTACCTACAGTAATGATAAAGTTAATAAGGCTTATGAAGCTGCAAAGGAAATATATGCAGCATATGGTGTTGACACAGACAAAGTTATGGAAGATATGAAGAAAATCCCGGTTTCCATCCACTGCTGGCAGGGTGATGATGTTGTGGGATTTGAAAATGTAGGCGGAGCATCGGGCGGTGGAATTATGGCCACCGGAAATTACCCGGGCAGAGCACGCAATGGTGATGAATTAAGGCAGGACATGGATAAGGCGTTAAGCCTGATCCCGGGGAAAAACAGGGTCAACCTGCACGCAATGTATGCAGAGACTAATGGAAAAAAAGTAGATCGTGATGAACTGTCCTTCGAACACTTTCAAAGTTGGGTGGACTGGGCAAAGGAGAAAGGTATTGGAATAGATTTTAACCCTACATTTTTTGCTCATCCGCTTGCTGATTCGGGCTATACATTATCAAGCCCTGACAATAATGTACGGAAATTCTGGATTGAGCATGGCAAGCGTTCAAGAGAGATTGCAGCAGCCATAGGTAAGGCTTTAAACAATCCTTGTGTAAACAATATATGGATTCCTGACGGTTCAAAGGATTTACCTGCCGATAGATTAAACAAACGCCGTATTTTAAAAGAGTCCCTTGATGAAATATTAGAACAGAAATTCGAAAGTGACTACCTGGTTGATGCAGTAGAGTCAAAACTCTTTGGTATAGGATCCGAAAGCTATGTTGTGGGCTCCCACGAATTCTATATGGGGTATGTGATGAGCAGGGACGATGTAATTCTTTGTCTTGATGCCGGTCACTTCCATCCAACCGAGACAATAGCCGATAAAATTTCTTCGATTTTAACCTATAAAGACGAGTTGCTTCTGCATGTAAGCCGTGGTGTGCGCTGGGACAGTGACCACGTTGTTATATTCAATGACGACACCTTGGCAATAGCTCAGGAGATCAAACGCTGCAATGCATACGGCAAGGTTCACTTCGGCCTTGATTTCTTTGATGCATCAATAAACAGAATTACCGCATGGGTAACAGGAACCAGGGCTGCGTTAAAGGCTATTATGTATTCTCTGCTTGAGCCTACACACCTTCTGGTTGAAGCAGAGGAAGGAGGTAATTTAGGTAACAGGCTTGCTTTGATGGAAGAATTCAAATCATTGCCTTTTGGTGCGGTCTGGAATAAATACTGCGCCGATAATAATGTACCCGTTGGAACCGAATGGATACAAGAGGTTAAAAAATACGAAGAAGAAGTGTTATCTTTAAGAAAGTGAGGATAATATGTATACAGAACAGCTAAAAGATCTGGAAAGAATATCACAGGCTGCGGGAAAAAGTCCCGACCTTGTACAGGGTGGTGGAGGAAATACATCGGTTAAACTTGATGATAACCTCATGGCAGTTAAGGCTTCAGGTTACAAACTTACCGATATAACAACAACCGATGGTTATGTTGTAGTAAATTACAAAAACATAAAAAACTATCATGAACAGGTTGATTTGTCGAAGGACATAGATTACGAAAAGGAAAGCGGAGAGTTTGTCCGTTCAAATGTTGTGCCAATGGAGGGGCTAAAGCCACTTAGACCCTCTGTGGAAGCAGGCTTTCATTCTGTCCTTTTAAAGCATGTTATTCACACTCATCCTGTATACTCTAATATAATTTGCTGCTGTGAAAATGGCCGTGAACTTGTTGAAAAGATCTTTAATAGCAAAGAATACGGTTTTATATGGATTCCGTATATTAATCCCGGATTTATGCTGACCCTTGCGATGATGAAGGAGATTTCAAAATATGTTTCGGAAAAAGGAAGTTTTCCGCAGGTTATTTTCATGGAAAACCACGGGCTTGTTGTAACTGCCGACACTGCTTCGGAATGTATTGAACTGCATGAAGAAGTATTGCAGACCATACGCGATTATTTCAATATCACCGAGCCATTCCCTGAGGTTGCCATAGAACCGTTTCAGGACGGTACCTTCAGAAGCAAAACCCAATACCTGAAAGAATTCTTTAAGGGAAGGGATTTGAGCATTTCGTTTTTTGAAGACACTGTTTTATATCCCGACCAGATGGTTTACCTTGGCGGAAATATTTCGGTAAATGGTTCAGACAACAAAATGAATATAAATACCGAAACCGGCGAAATCATATACAAAACCAACGAGAAAGAAGCACTTACAATGGAAGAAACATTAATGGGATTTGTATACGTGGTGGAAAGCATTAAAAGGAATAACCTTAAAATAAAAACCATGGGCAGCGAGCAAACAGATTTCATACGGAACTGGGAAAGTGAGAAATACAGAAAAAGCCTTTTGAAATAAGGTTTTGAAAGCGGGGATGTATCCCCGCTTTTTTTATGCTTTTTGTATAGTTGATGTTTGCAACCGGCCCTTTCTGAAACTTGGTGCAAATAATGGGTAACCTTAAGCTTAAAGAAGACAGCATGGGAACTCAGGACATCTTCAGTTACGATAACCAGAACAGACAGACTCAGCACACCCGTCAAAGGAATGACGGTACAGATCGCATAACAACATTGGTCAGATATGACGTTAACGGAAATATACGGTTTGAAACCGACGGCAACAATGTCACCACAGAAAAGACCTATGATACAATGAACAGGCTTAAAATGGTGACGTTAACCGTATCGGGAATTGTGCAAACCACAACATACCGCTATGACAAGAATGGTAACCTTACCCATGAGACCGACTGGCGCAGCAATACCTGGCTCAATGTATATGATCCGCTGAACCGGCTGATAGAAAAGCGGGATCCATACAACAACTGTATCCAGAAGCTGGAATACAACAATAACCATGTGCAGGTTAAATCCTATGATGCGCTTAACAATCTTACCCAATACGAATACGACAGAAACAACCGTCTGATCAAAACCATCGACCCTGAGCTGGACGAAACAGCACAATCCTATGATGCCATAGGGAACATTGAAATTCAAAAAGACAGCAAAAACAACACAACCATCTTTGAATACGATGAACTTAACCGGCTTGTTAAGGTAATTAACGCCAATAACGAAGAGACCACATATACCTATGATCTGAACGGAAACATGCTGATGCAGACAGACGGCAAAGGAAACAAAATCACCTATGAGTACAACTGCATGAACCTTGTAACAAGAAGAATTGACCATGGAGGAAGGACAGGCTCTTCCGGAGAATATGTCTATGATCCTGCAAAAACCGAAAGCTATACCTATTACCCCGACGGAAGCCTTAGAACAAAAATCGACAGGAACGGTGAAATCACAACATATACCTATGACTGCCATGGGCGTGTGAAGGAAGAAACCACAGGCGGAAGCATAATAAGCTACACCTACGACAGCAACGGGAACTTGCTTGTCATTACCGATGATATGGGAGTAACAATAAGGACCTATGATGAGCTGAACCGTGTAACAGCAAAGACAGTGCCGAATATAGGAACAGTGGAATATTGGTATGATATAATTACGGGTACAGAAACGGGCGAAACAGGCGAGAGAATAATCGATCCGAAAGGAAATATCACCACCAGGATCTATGACCGTATAGGCAGGCTTAGGGTGGTAATTGAAGGTGATATCACATCTGAAGACAGGACAACCTATGAATACTATCCCAACGGCTCAAGAAAGAGTGTTACCTATCCGAACGGAATAACAGAAGAGTATACCTATTATCCCGACAATACCCTATGGACCTTGACAAATAAATATCCCGACGGAACTGTTATGGATGTGTATACTTATACCTATGATGGAACCAATAACCAGACAAGCAAGCATGAAATAATAAACGGGGTTGAGAAAGGAACCACCCGTTACGAATATGATGCTCTCGACAGACTCAAAAAGGTAACCGAACCCGGAGGAAAAGACGACCAGCTATACATATGACAGGGCAGGGAACCGTGAAACCGAGACGATTACAGATAACGGGCAAACAATAGTTAATGCGTACGAATACAACGAACAGAACAGGCTGTTGACCATAACCACCAAAACCGACGGAGCTTTAACCGAAGTTATAGTATTCACCTATGATAATAACGGTAACCAGCTTAAGACAGAAGTAACCGAATACATCGACGGTGTAGCCCAGGAACCTGTAATTACAGTCACCCATACCTACGATAGGAGAAACCAGCTTATCGAAACAGAAACAGCTGGTGGTTCAATATTAACCAACGTATACAACGGTGAAGGCTTGAGGATATCAAAAACAACAAACGGTCAGACCACATGCTTCCTGTATGAGTATGACAAGGTTGTTCTTGAGGTATATGCCGATGGCACAGAAAAGGCCAGAAACCTCTATGGAACCAACCTGCTGATGCGCACCGTGGATAATGAATCCTATTACTATATCTACAACGGCCATGCCGATGTAACCGCCCTTATCGACAAAGGCGGAAACATAACCGCAGCCTACTATTATGATGCCTTCGGAAACATCCTTGAGCAAACAGGAAACGTGGACAACAACATCACCTATGCAGGATACCAGTATGATACAGAAACAGGCCTTTACTACCTGAACGCAAGAATGTACGATCCGAAAATAGCCCGCTTCTTGCAGGAAGACACATACAGAGGCGAACTGGATGACCCATTGTCACTAAACTTGTATACGTACTGTTCAAATAATCCGGTTAAATATTGGGACCCCACTGGCCACTGGCAGCAGGGTGATGAGAATCTTTCAGGAGCAGCACAAAACTTATTAGTGGAATTAACTAATGCATATTATAAAGTTTCAGATCCAAAATCTCGTGAACGTATACATGCTATAGCTAATCTAATAAGAAAAGATAGCTATAGCAAAGTTAGCAACCCTGTTCACTATGAGGATAACAAAAAGTTTTATGAAAGCGTGAGCAGTGTTTTAGGCGAGAAAAAGTATTTTTCACCGGATGATTGGAGCAGTATAGAAAAGGTATATAACGTAAGTACAGCAGTAGTTGGTGTCAGTGATGACGATATTATTGAAGCGAATGATTTAATTAGTACAATAGGACATAGTGCTTTAAGCATGCGTACAATGCAAGGCCAAATAGAGTCTCAATCACTACTTACGTTAATGGATACAAAAATTTATGATTTTGGAATTGCCGAAGCCTACAGCTCAATGGCAAACATACAGGCGTATCTGTTAACTGAAAATGCTGCAGTACAATCAAATGATTATTTATCTCAAGTATTGTGTAATACACTTGTCAGTGGTATTCCTGCAGAATATGGATATGCGGATTATCTGAGAAACGTATTAGGAAGCAACGAATATTTCAGCAGAGTATGGCAAAAGGAAGAAACTAAAAGGGTAAAAGAATATACATCAACATTATTAGATTTCATTCCGGTAGTTGACGATATTAAAATGGGGATAGAAACAATAACAGGAAAAGACTACATCACGCAAAGGAATATAGGCTGGGGCGAAAGAGGTTTAAATGTTTTTGTAGGTTTATTTACAGTCAAAGGCTTAACAAAGGTAGATGATGTCGCAAAGACTGGCAAAAAAGCAGCTGGCATTGGAGATGAGGCTGTTAAGGGAACGAGTAGTACTGTACAAAACCAATATGCAAAAACAAGTTTTTGGGAAAGGCTAACAACAAAAAGGTGTCTGTTGGCAAACTTGTTGGTAATGTTAAAGATGAGTTTATGAATCCCAAAATAGGACCATCTGAAACAGCATTATCTAAGCATATAAATTATATTAAACAATATGGTACAATTGATGAGCCGATTCTTGTAAAAAAACTAATGGATGGAACCTATGAAATACAGAATGGCCATCATAGATGGTTAGCGGCGAAAATGATGGGGCTAAAGGACATACCTGTGGAGGTGATGAAATAATGGGAATGGAAAGTTTTTATGTAACTTTGCTGCCTGAGAGTATGGAATTTTGTTTGCAGGATGGTATAAGAATTGTAGTCGGTAATAGTGATATTTTTGAAGTTGATTGGGAAGCAGTTTTGAGTAACAGAAATTTTAAAATCTGCAAGAAAGGGTCATTCTTAATTCTGGATGATTGTATAGAGATGCAAATTGTAAGGAATAGAGAATGTTCTGCATATATTATCCTTACTGGTTGTC
The DNA here is from genome assembly GCA_012521105.1 of Clostridiaceae bacterium. Classification (GTDB taxonomy): domain Bacteria; phylum Bacillota; class Clostridia; order DSM-8532; family DSM-8532; genus Thermoclostridium. Next base: position 200 of record JAAYNA010000014.1, on the reverse strand, counting down.
TTTCATGTTTTAGTGAGAGCATCAAGAAAATGTGTTCTTTAATAGACTGCATCTCAAATCAAGTAAATAAAGAAGTTATAATAGATATACTTGGAGAGACACGAAAGTGGGAGAACGGTGTTGATAGCGTTATTTATGAATCTTATATAGAAAAATATAATGCATTCAAGAATAGTTTCGGAGATGTAAAATTACTTGTT
>JAAYNA010000094.1 GCA_012521105.1 Clostridiaceae bacterium | reverse complement strand
TTACATACTCCTTCATAGATTTACATTCCATTCTGGTTAGATTTCAACGGCTTCCCGAGAGTTTGAAAGATAGGTTTCAAAAACATTTACATTCCATTCTGGTTAGATTTCAACTTTCTAATGCATTTGTCGGCTGCCATGCTTTTATATCATTTACATTCCATTCTGGTTAGATTTCAACGCGATTCTATTTAGTATTTGAATTTTGTAGCATACAAGCAATATATCTGTCTTTGACTGACATTTATAATAAAACATATATATAAAACCAGACGGATAAAACAAAAAGTATTCATTTTTCAAGGTTCGCCTGATCTGTCTGTACCCCATCTTTTTACTGTTACCGATGGTCGACAGTTGCTAAATGAAGTTTGAAGTAGCATCGTCTTCTTTGCCCCAAAATTCTTTATCAAGCCATTTTTCATTTCTGGTTTTAAATACAATCAATGAATCCCTGTCTTTTCTTAAAAACTTTTTTAATGTCATTTCCAGTTTGAAAAGCTGAGCGTCCGACAATTCTCCTTCAAATACTGAGTTTTGAATGTGGACAAGGTACTTTTTACATTCCTTGAAAACTTTTCTTAAAACTTTAGGACCCGCTTCGTCCATCACAATATCGTATACAAGTATAATATACATCTATTTTATCACCACCAGATCTTAAATGGCTCATACATTTTTTCTCCCAGCAGATGTTTCACAAGTTTATATGCTTCAAGTCTAATAAGCCTTAAATACGAAACAGACCGTTTTAACTCTCTATGCCCTATTGTCTGTTTTAAACGAAGATCCAGTTCAGCAATGATTGTTTTAATAGCTGATTCCTTAAGCTGTAAAAATTCTGTCTCTTTGTGGAAGCTGTACTCATTTATTTGATTTTTATTGAGAAGCGAGAAAATCAACCTGTCAACAATTAATGGCTTGAATATTTCTGATATATCAAGACTAAGCGAAAATCTACTGGTTCCCGGTTCATGCAAATAACTTATGGTAGGATTTAACTGTGTATTATAAATTTCGCTCAGCGTCTTTGTGTAAAGCATGGTGTTTAGAAAAGATATTAGAGAGTTGATCATATTATCCGGTGGTCTTTTTACCCGTTTCTCAAACTGAATATCCTGATTTATAATTTCGTTCCAGGCAGAATAGTAAACCTTCCTTATGTTACCCTCTAATCCCATCAGAGATTCTACCTTATCAGCCACATTTATTTGATTTCTAAAATAATCTATTTCATCCATTACATCTGAAAGGTCCTTACCTCTGTTTTTATAGTATCTTAAATTGCGATAAATATTTGCTGAAGCTCCATCAACAAATGCTTTTGCCAATATAATGCGTTTATCAGGATTAGTATAATGTTCAACTTGCTTAACCAATAGTTTTCCTGATACAAGATACTCCCTTGGATAAAACGTACCTGAATAATAGCCGTAATAATTAAACCAATGCAAAGCAATATGGCGGGATGCTAAAAAACTGATCAATGCAGAATTTATATTTATCTGTCCAAAACAATATATGTCCCTTACCTGTTCAATGGGAATTGTTCTTCTCCCTCCATCTTCAAGATAAAACTCGATTGTGTTATCCTTTCTTTTCAACTCACCATTGTTAAATATGTAATAGGTTCGTTTCAAAAGTAATTCCTCCTTTAAAAGCCAATACTTCAGCAGGTGTAGCCTAAATAAAACATAGCTCATAATAAGCACATTTACTGCATATCCTCATTTTTTTTGAAGTAGGAGGTGAAGGCGTAGTAACAATACTTTCAATATCTCGGATTATCTCTTCAATCTTTTCTTCATCACTTTCATCTAATTCCACAACAAGATTCTGTCGCAAAAGTGGATAATCGATTACGCCCGTGACTCCGTCCAATCCAAGCTTTTTGAGGTAATATAAATAATACTTAACTTGCCAGATAGTCGCCTCTTCAATACTTTTTGACTTTTTAACTTCGTGAATCTGTTTGTTTTTTCGTATAAAATCAATATTTATGGTTCCGTCAATAAGAATATTTTTTCTTTCTTGTGCATAAGAATTTTCATCTATCATTCTACCTATCAATACATTTTCGTGCTCATTCTCCATTTGAATCTGATTTGTAAAATACCATAATTTCTTTTTGCAAACAAAATAGTACTCTACCATAACTCCTGTAATCTTCATTATCCTCATTCCTTAATTAAGGATTTTTATAGCATGGAATTTCGTGTCTGTATTCTGTCTCTTTCTCCTCTGGTTATTTTCCTTTGGAGACCCAAACCTCTTTCCTCTTCTTCATTAAAATCATAAGGACAGTCACATATTTTTATGCCTGTTTCTGCAAATGCCCGTTTCCCGGCTTCTTTCAACAAGGCATTATCAATGTTGAATAACAGTTCATCGTCATAAAAGTAAGAAACCGAAATGGTATATTTTAAAATATTGTCAAGTATTTGTCTTTTCTCGGCTGAATCGGATTTTTCAAACTGTTCTTCCATCTGCTGTAGTATGCCTTTAACGTCCAAATCATCATATATGGATCTGGGTATAACTAAAACGCTTAAAATATCACGGAATTTGGTTTCATTTTTTTCTAATTGATAGGGTTTTTCCTGAATGCTTTGTAAATAACTAATATAATTTAAAATCTCTTTATAATAGTCTGACTCTAATATTTGGGGATTTAGTTCAGGATCATAAACATTCTGAATTATATTCTGCTTATCCTCTTCTGTCAGTGTCTGTTGGTTATCCGAGTTTAAAAATTTTTTCAAAGCATTCAAAGAGAATTCATATATCTCTTTATTTATTACGCGGCCATACCCTGATACATCCTCAGTATATATATGAATATTAGGAGTTTTTTCTATAAGGAAACTGTTTTTCCCTCTTAATATTCTTCCCATACGCTGAAAAAGGCTATCGATAGTACACATTTCAGTATGTAAAATATCGAAGTCAATATCAAGGCTTGCTTCAACAATCTGTGTAGCCACCCAAACTCCCTTTGCATTTTTGTCTTTTGAAAAATTCAGAATCTTGTTTTCAAGAATACTTCTGTGCTCTCTTGTAAATAAACTGTGTAACAGCCATTTATTCTTTACATTGAGTTTATTATAAATCTCCTGTGCCCTTGCCACAGTATTTGCTATCACCAGAACCTTATGATTAAAACTGTCATTTTCAATCTGCTGAATATCAAATTCTGATTCATGCAATTTTACGAAGTGCTTGGATTTATCTGTTCTGTTGCTGTCCCTTAAAAAAGGCTCCGGCAGTTCATATGCCACGTTTGCTTTCATTTTTAACTTTTCCTCAAGAATTTTAATAAATATTTTTGGCATGGTTGCTGTCATGATAAGAAACTTTCCACCCAGTTTGTGAATCTCTCTCAGCCCATATAAGATACAGGCTATTATGGACGGTGAATACATCTGAATTTCATCAATAACTACCTTTGAATACATTAGCGTAGCCGGTATCATTTCATATCCATGGTATCGGAATACAAAGCGGAATAACTGATCTACCGTAGTAATAGTCAATGGCGCGGTAAACAGCCTTGCCTCGCTGTCCATATATATTGACGCTTCATAAGATTCTGTTTCTTTAAGATATACGCTTATAGAATCTGAATGCAGTAAAGCAACCGGTGAATAATTCAGTGAATTTTCCCCGGAGCTTCCCTTTATCCGGTTATATATCGCGTTAATGGTTACTCTTAATGGTAAAGTATAAAACCCTTTATTTGCTCTTAACCAAAGCAGAGCCCCTTCAGTCTTTCCAATTCCTGTAGAAGCTGTAAGGATAATATTTTTATCGCTGTTTTCGTATAAATATTTCTGTACATCTGCCAGTGAATTGCCGCCGGTTGTATATTTTTTAATCACTTTCTGATCTACAGATTCGTTGTCACTGTCAAATGGTTTCTTCTCAATTGCGGTTATTCCGGCACTGGCTGTGTAATCAATACGGTTCAATAGTCCTTTTATTTTTATGTATGCAGTATATAATTTCTTATTTTTGGTCAAACAGTCTAAATTTACCTTTGTATTTACATGTTCAAAGTCAGGAGCATCAGTAATAAATCCAAAAGCAAAATCTTTTTTAAATTTAGTGATATATGGTTTTACATTATCCTCCAATGTTCTTTTTAACTGATTGTCGTCATATTTAATTTTCCTGTGATGGTGATAGTATATGGACATGGCAAGGAGTATGATTTCATCCTGCGAGAAACCATATTCCCTTTGAACCCTTTCATAATCGATCATGCATGTGCTTAAATACCCGTGTGGTATTTCATATGCACCACCAAATACATCAGGCAATGAAAGACTTTTCTTTAATTTCGCATAAATCTTATTCTGAAATGTAGTATTTATCTTTCCAATGTCGTGATGAATTATTGCAAGTTCCAGTATGTTCCATTCCTTTCCAGTAAGGATTTCAGGTAAAGCTTGCTTTAATTCCTTTACAAGCTTCAGCATTTCTTCGGTATGCTGCGAAATGGTTATCGGGCTGGGATATGATTTAGCCAGGAACATATTATCCATATACTATCACCTCTCCTTTATGCCAGAAATACCGCATCACCCTTGGAATCCTTCGAACATCTTGCACCCTTCACAATTTTTGACTGTGGAGACGCATAAATGACATCTATTTGCTCTTTCCACTGCCTGAATTTCGTTTTGGGGTTTATGGTATAACTCTTATTGATTCTGTAGCGGGTTCCGGTAATTTTATAATTAAAGTTGTCTCTTTCGTAGAACTCAACAGGAACGTAGGCATTTCTGTCCAGAGTAAACGTAGCATCATTGGTTATGTTTTCCAATATGTCACATACCTCTACTGCATCTATTCTAAGTAAATCCTCCCATCTGCCAAGCGAAGGGTAGTAATCAGGATTTAGCAAACCGTTATATATAACATCTACAAGCGATTCATCCTTTGGGCACACATGTATTAACAGCCGGACATCCGTTAAAAGCTCGTGGTTTCCAACCCCTCTGTTAATACGGTGGTGTGTATTATCTTTAGAGTAATACCCTATATTATAGCGTTCCACATAATCCTTTGTTGCTTCCTTTCCTTCAGGAACAGGATTAAATTCATAATGCGAATATGTATCATTTACAACCGAACAGTATTCACCCTGCACACTTACTCGCATATCATGATATTCTTTAAATCCACAGACTTTGTGAATCATTCCAATAACCGTGCTGTAAGGAGGCAATGGATATGTTTCACGCAATCTGAAGCTGGATGCTTTCCGATAGCAAGGCATGTTTTGGTACGCCTCTATTCGGACAGCTTTCATTGATATACCTCCTCCACTTTCTTTTTCAGATTTTCAAAAAATTCCTTTATTGAAACAGGTTTCAATTGTTCGATTATATCTCTGTCATTTCTGAAAGTTCCCCTAAGGTAACCTATTTCAGTATTCTCTTTTATTGAGTCCGCAGAATCAATAACCTGCTTAATGATGTCAATTTTTAAATTGCCCTTGAACAATTGCAGCCTGTTTTCAAAGAAGGGGTTTTTCCTGTCATATATTCCTCCGATAACGAAAACTGGTGACAGATTTTCTCTTCTTCCTTTTATATCCCTGTATAAAAACATAACAGTATCAAGGAAATTCTTTAAGCGATTTATTTTTTCACTGTTTTCAACATAAATTATTTCTCCGTTATCTTCATCTACACCGACTCTGTCTAAGTCTATGGCAATAGTATAGGCATAGAAGGATTGGTGTATTTCACTTTGAGCTATAGAATTACCTGCTCCTTTTAATCTCGCTGCAAGCCCCATATTGGTCAGGTAATCTGTATCTCCCGCATATGGTTCGAGGGCAATGGCGTTACTTAACCGGACAACCGCACTTCTCGTTGTCGCTTTTTCACCGGAATCGGTTTTCATATACCCGAACAGATCAATTTCAGCATAATTAATAATGTCAGCATCGGTATGAAATTGCAGTACTTTTTTGGTTCCGGATCCTTTTTCCTCAACAGGTGTATTATCACAACCCATTTGCTGAATAATGTTGTACCTCAATGCCTGTCTTGAAATATAAGAATAGCTCTCACCGCTTCCCCTTGTAAGCTTTTTAAGGGGAGAAATATTGCCAAAACCTTCGCCGTAATTTGCGCTTCCGCATTCAATAATCAAAGACATGGTTAATCCTTTTCTCATATTATTTAACCTCCTCATTTATTGTATTTTCAGTGCTTTTTTTAGAATCCAGGCTTTCACCATAGAGCCCTGCTATAAATGTATAACCCAGCATCTGAAATTTCTCGTCGTTTTGCTGCATATCAATGAGAATCCTGGGAATTGATTCATTTCTGCCCACATAGAAGCGGAACATTGTGTCGTTGAACCTGGCTTTATCTTTGGTTTTTAATGAGAGCAACAGAGGATAAACAAAGGAACGTAAACTTTCATTGACTTTTGTGTTTTTGTCATTCAATTCAGCAATGTTCCTGACATGCTGTTCTCGAATTTTTTTACCCTCATTATAGGCAGCATTGAATTCCTTTTGACTTATATACATTGCCTCACTACCTCCTTCATCTGAATTAAATCTTCTCATTCTGAGTCTTTGAATTTCCAGAATGTCCTTAATATATAGGGCTTTAACATTCTCGCTGAAAACTTTTTGCAAAATTGCATGTACCAGTGGATACTGATTTTTGCCTGAAAAGAAATTATCCGCAACTTCCTGGTAAACATTAATATAAGTATCTTTGTCTTTTTTAAACGACCAATTCAACAAATGCCTGAAATTATGTCTGCATGCATGAAGTATTTCCAAAAGCGGTTTGGAAAGAGTGTTGAAAACATACCTCCCGCTATCCCTGTCAAGTGAAACTCTCCTGATAATCTGTATGTTTTGTATTTCTTTTGTTTGTTCCTGAGCTGCATCATCAACAAAAGAATACAGCACTTTATAGTAAGGTTGGTTCACTGTATTGTATTTATCCCCGCCTCGTTCAAAAATATCTTTTACTGCAACCAGACTACGAATACTATCATTATTGTTAATGAAGATTGCTTCTTGACCAATTATGGTAAACCCCAGTGGAACGCAGGAATATACCAATGCGCAGATAGGACATATGTAGGTATCAGGATTGAAATTCCAGTAATGAGACCGTTTTCTGGCCATGTCAATACCTACATCGTTAAGCCATGACATACCCCTGCCTATAGATGTATTTATTGGATTTCCACACTGAATGCATTGCATTGTGCCTTTTCTTTTTTTATCCAGATACTCCAAGGCAGGTTTGACAAAATCTTTATAATAGCACTCTTTTATATCCTTTTTTGAATTTGAGCTGTTTAAAAAAGCAATTCCCTGCCAAAACATATTTATCTTTGTGTAGATTATATCTTTCATGCAAAGGGTTTCACAATGCTTTTTCATGTATTGAATTAAGTCGTGGCAAATATCTAGCGATTTTATGATGTCTTTTTCCTTTTTCAACTCCTTTACGCGTGAGAGGACATCAAATTTGTCACCTTTCTCTGAAATTATGTGATATCCGGATTTATAACTTGCGCTACTAAGCTTATTTATTAGTTTATCAATATAGTTCTCGTAATCTTTTTCTGATATATTCTCAGCTTTACTTCCGGCGAATTGCTCATACTGGTTAATAAGACTTTGATATAATGTTTCATCCTGGAAAGTATTCAGCATTGCTTTTATGTAATTATCGTGGAAGTTCTCAAGTAATGATATCGGAACCTTTATGGTATTACCCGCGTCCTGTTCTTCGAGATCAAAATCTTCCAACTGAAGAACCTTTACAAATCCGCATATACCTGAATTGAACAAAAAATCTTTCAATGTAATGGTTACATATTCACCGGTCAAAAATATCACCTCCTTCTCAAACAGATATCATTCCGAAGCCACTACTTCGCCTGGAGCCTAGTCCCTGCTTATAGAAATAATCCAGTAAGACGGGGTTACCTTCCATTCGAAAAGTACCCAAAGTGGCTTCAACGTGCTGTCCATAAAATTGCACTACTGTCTTTTGCGGCTTAACAGGTTCTATGCAGAAGTCTTCCAGTAAGGACAACGGCATATCGTTAAGAATTTCAAGCTGGTAATGAAGTATTCTCATCAGTTCTTCATTAAACTCTGGATGGGCAATGCTGTAATAAAAATCCCTGTGTTTTGTATGAGAGCGAACAACAAGAGGCGAAATAAACCGGGCAAGAATTTTTCTGTCGGTAATGATTTTTTCAGGTACGAGCTGGATTTCTTTCAGCAGAATTGAGTTGTCAAGCGGTATGCTGAAGTCTTTCATTCTCATTTGCAAAAAAGCATTGTACATATGTATGCCAAGGGCTGTATCACCAGTTGAAAACTGGACATCCATCCGATTACTGCCCAGCTTTATAGTCTTGGGATAAAAACTGGGTGTATCCAGCCAAACAGAAAAAGTATATTTTTTGGGAATAGCACCGCTTTCATAAAGATCCCGGTATAATTTCTGGTCATAGAGGTATACAGAATTCTTCATAAAAGATAAAATAAAAGGTCTGTAGTCACTGGGAATTTCGTTTTTTTTCAGTTCGAATTTAAGTTTTAATCTCATTCTTTCTTTCACCTCCTTTCGTGAAGTCCAATAATAGTTTTATATACTGCTCGACATTATTATATAAATTCCTTAATGTCTTGTCAATATTTTCTATGTAATTTTATACTAAAATTTTAACATAATAGCTGGACAAATCATGTCCAGCTATAAATAAAAAAAAAGCAAATACAACTAAATATAATGTATTTGCTTTCCATATTGGAGAGATTCAAAATTGCAGATTATAAAAAACTATTATCTTTACATTCCATTAATGATTAGATTATTCTCCGACTTATATATTCTAAATTCAGCCTTTTTCTTTAATATTATGCATTGCCTGTTCAGATACGTATCCTCCAGTTATGTTTAATACTTTAAAGCCGTTTTGGCTTAGTATTCTGTCGGCAATGTATCCGCGTACACCAACCCGGCAGTATACAACAATTGTTTTTTCTTTATCAAGTTCTGTAAGCCTTCCTCTTAAATCATCCAAGGGTATATTAACAGCCCCTTCTATATGGCCTCTTTTGTATTCTGACTTAGTTCTTACATCAACCAGGATGTAATCTTCTTTGTTAAGTTTTTCCAGGTCACTCCAGGTTATAAGATGCGACAACCCTGCCAAATAGTTCTGCGCAACAAATCCTGCCATGTTAACGGGGTCTTTCGCAGAAGAATATGGAGGCGCATATGAAAGTTCCAGCTCTGCCAGGTCGTTAACCGTTCCATTAAGCCGTATTACTGCAGCAATAATATCAATTCTTTTATCCACCCCATCGTAGCCTATTCCCTGAGCACCTAAGATTTTCCCACGTTTATCAAACAACAGCTTTAAAGTCATAGGTGTTGCACCGGGGTAATAAGTAGCATGGGACATGGGATGAACGTAAATTGTTTCATATGGTACATCAAAGCGTTTTAAGGTTTTTTCATTATTGCCTGTGCACGCAGCAGTAAGTTCAAACACTTTAATTATAGAGGTACCCTGAGTTCCTTTATATACTGAATATAACCCTGCAATATTATCGGCCACTATTCTGCCCTGTTTATTCGCAGGACCTGCCAAAGGTATTGCTGTTTTTTTACCGTTCACGAAATCAACCACTTCAACAGCATCACCAACGGCGTAAATATCTTTTATATTTGTCTCCATTCTTTCGTTTACAATTATATGTCCCCTTGGCCCAAGCTCAATTCCGCTGTCCTTAATAAAATCTGTATCAGGAATTACACCTGCTGCTGATATAACAAAATCGGTGTTGATCTTTCGGCCGGATGATAATAAAACCTCAAGTTTATCTCCCTTTTCATCAATAGCTGTAACTGAGGTATTTAATACAAGGCTTACACCGTTCCGGATCAGCTCATTTTCCAGTATCACTGCCATGTCTTCGTCAAATTGAGCAAGTATATGGGGAGCAAGTTCAACAAGCGATACAGCCACTCCCCTTTGTATAAGGTTTTCAGCAATTTCAATGCCAATAAATCCTCCGCCTATAACAACTGCACTTTTCGCGTTCTTTTCGTCTATTAGAGATTTAATTGCATCTGTATCGGGAATATTCCTTAAACATAGAACCTTATCACTGTTTATTCCAGGAATATCAGGCTTAAACGCCTTTGCACCCGGCGATAAAATAAGATAATCATAATTTTCTTCATAAACGCCTTTTGATTTACTTTTTACAGTTACCCTTTTCTCTTTGGGAGCTATGTTCATAACTTCACTTTCTGTTCGTACATCAATATTGAACCGTATTTTCATATCTTCTGCAGTTTGAACTATAAGGTCGTCTCTGTCTTTTATTACTTCCCCTATGTAATACGGCAGTCCGCAATTGGCATAAGAAATATATTGATCTCTTTCAAATATTATTATCTCTGCATGTTCATCCAGCCTTCTGAGCCTTGTAGCAGCAGAAGCACCTCCTGCTACACCTCCAACAATCAGTACTTTTTTTTCCATGGTAAAACCACCCGCCTGTTCAGTTTAGTATACTATCTATAATTAATGATAAGGCTTTCTTTTCCATCTTATAACCTCGTCCATTCAATATTTAAGTAACCTCTTGAATATTCGGAAAGACAAATATTATTAAAAATTTGCAGAAGCATGCAAACCCCTTGTTTTCCTATTCTATAACAGTAACACCACTCAGTGTTCTCAATTGAAAGATGAGATCATTTTGAGTCTGACCCTTCGGAAGTTTCACAGCGAAACGTACGGTCATGAAGTCTTCCTCATCATCATCAATATCCACATTGTTAATGTTAGCACCCATTCTACCAATAAATGATGCTACCTCACCAAGCTTTCCCGGCCTGTTTTCAATCCTTACACATATTTCAGTGAAAGTTTCCTCCCTGTAAATTAAAACATTTTCAAACTTACTAAGAGTTCTAAGCGTTATAAATACAATAGCTGAAGCAATTATAGCAGCAAGGTAAAATCCCGAACCTGCCGCAAGCCCTATACATGCTACTGCCCACAGGCTGGCCGCAGTAGTTAGCCCTTTTACACTAACACCTTGTTTAATTATAGTACCGGCACCAAGAAAACCAATACCACTTATTACCTGGGCTCCAAGCCTTGCAGGATCAATGTTTGTTAAACCATGATATTGGTGGAATAAATATTCTGACAACACCATAACAAGAGAAGAACCTAAAGACACAAGCACGTGCGTTCTAAGACCTGCGGCCCGCTTTTTGTTTTCTCTCTCAATTCCAACAATTCCACCAAGCAAGGCTGCCACAAGTAAACGTAATGCAACAACACCAAAAGACAAAACAGCTTACCTCCTTCCGCTTAATAATGTTTAATATAAAAAAGTCACATCCCTGTATGACTGCACTTAAAGCCCAAATGAAATGTGACTCCACCTCTCCGAATATTTTTATATAATATATTCTAAATTAAATATATGTAATTTTCAATTGATAATGTTAAAAAAACAATATTTTATTAAATAGCTTATAAGCTACCATTTTCTTGAGCTTCCGCCTCCACCGCTACTTCCGCCGCCGCCGGAAAATCCGCCTCCACCACGGCCACCTCTGTACATACCACCGCCACTGCGTCGGCCTGAAGAAGCTGTTAATAATAAAAACCTTGTTATCCTTCCTCTAAAGAATATAAGGTCTATAATAACTAAACTAATAACAAACATTACAGGTATAATATTGCCTGTATCAACATCCTTTTCCCGGGAGTAATCACTAATATATTGATGCTCTGCCGGTTCGTACTCAATACCGTATTCGTTATATACCTCTTTTACAATTGCAAGGAAACCATTTGCAATCCCTAATCCATATTCCCCGTCCCTGAAATAGGGAATCATATAATTATCCTGTATTCTTCCGGTTTTGCCGTCGGGCAGGGCGCCTTCAAGGCCATAACCCACTTCAATCCTGGACATTCTGTCACCAACGGATACAAGAATCAAAACACCGTTGTCTTCTTCGGCCGAGCCTATTCCCCATTCCCGGAACAGGTCATTGGCATATTCTTCAAGGGATTCACCGTCAAGGTTATTAATAGTTACAACCACAATCTGGGCACCTGTCTGCTTATACAGCGAAACCGCTTCATTCTGAATTAACTGTTCATATTCTGAATCAATAACACCGGCAAAATCGTTTACAAAAAACTCACTGGTTGGTTTGGGCAAATCACTGGAAACGGCCATGACATGAGAGGTCATAATAATTAATATCATGACAGTTGTTATTATATACATGATTTTTAATAATCTATTCTTCATCCAAACCTTCCTTTACCCGTTCAAATATTGTAAATACACTGCGGTAAAGATATTAATATGCAAATAGCCACTTCATGTTTACAGGGAAATTATAAATCCCCTTTAGAACTTTACTTCCGGGGCCTGTCTGGCACTCTCATCAGCTTCAAAATAATCATATCTTTCAAAACCAAAGATATTAGCAATTATAACAGTGGGAAACCTTCTTATTGATGTATTGTACTTTCTTGCTGCATCATTGTAATCCATTCTTGCACGGGCTATTCTGTTTTCGGTTCCTGCCAGTTCATCGGACAACTGAGTAAAATTCTCGTTTGCCTTAAGCTCTGGATAGCTCTCTGCTATTGCAAGAAGCCTGCTTAAAGCACCTGATAATTCGTCACTGGCCGCAGCTCTTTCTTCCATAGAACCTGCCCCAATAAGCCTTGAACGTGCATCAGCTATACTTATAAAAATTTCCTCCTCGTGAGCCGCATATCCCTTAACAGTTTCAACCAGATTTGGGATAAGGTCGTTTCTTCTTTGAAGCTGATTGTCAATCTGGCTAAGAGCCGTTTCAACTTCCTCGCTAAGCGCCACAAGATTATTATAAGCGCTTATGGCAGGAAAAACAATAATAGCCAATACCGCTACCAGTACGATTATTGCAATTGTTCCTTTTTTCATATTTCCATACTCCTGTTCTAATATACTATTGTTTTTATCAGCATGTTGAAAATTGCGGCTGTAAAGCCTTCAACCTTAATTTACCCGGAATAAATGATACTTAAAAAAACCGGGTAAATCAACCATGCTGAAATATAATACGATTTTATTAAATAAAAGTCTTAATTTTTTCTTTCTAAATATAGAAATTCCCCAATTTTACCGATAAAATATAATGTACATCTAAAAATAATAAACAGCTTCAAAGGAGTTTTATATATGAACAAAAACTTTTTTGCTATTTTAACATTTAGTATTATTTTTCTTGGCCTGATTTTATCCAATCTGTTTTTTGTTAGGAAAACCTTCGAGCTTAATGAACAATTAACAAGAATATATGAGCTTGAAGACACAATAAATCAACTTAAAGCGGAACACAGAAAGGAAATTAACGAGATAAAAGCTGATTATGAGAATCAAGTCGAAAGAATTAACAATGAGTATTCCGAAAAATTCGATACTGTAACAAAGGCATTAAATGCCTTTGAATATGAAATTGAAGAGTTCTATAAAAATAAATTTATAATGAAAGAGGATTACCTGGAAAACATAAAGAAGATCAACGATGTAAGGGCAAAGCTGGAGGATAGTAATTAAACTATCCTTCCAGGTCATCTTCAGGCAGTGCATACTCAACAGATACAACTTCATCATTTTCAATAATAAAGGAAAGAACACAGTTACCATCTCTGTAAGAATACTGGTTAAAGGAGTTCTCGTATTCACTTCCATACGCAGCCACAATATCTTCCAGGGTAGCATTTAATGTTATACCCTCTCTGGTGGTTACAGTATCGTCAAGAAAAACAATGGATGCAATGTAATCTACGTTATCCTTAGTGTATGTTGTAAATTCAAAACCACTGTATGAGTATATTTTATCCATACCTTCAAAAGCACAGCTTGGTGCTTCAAAATAGTGCATTGGTTCACCAAGTACCTCCAGAATCGGAGCTGCTTCATCATTTATACCTATCTGAACACCATTGTATTCAAAGAAGTACCCTTCCTTTTCCCGGGGAGTATCCTCTTGCTTTTCACTTCCGCCGGTTTCGTTATTGTTGTTCACATTATCGCTGTTACTGACATTCGCATTATCAATATCATCAGATAAATTTTTGTTGTCACGGCTGAGTACTACTGCTGCAACACCCACAGCTATTATGAGTACCGCTGCTATTATAATTATGGTTTTACTGTTTTTCATATTAAAACCCTCATTTCATGTATTTTTGCTTTGTTTGCTGTTAATCTGCGATGTTTCTTAAACCCGTTTAAAATATAAACCTAGTCCTCGCCCCTTCTGCTGTTGTAAGCTTTTAGATAACCTAATTCCTCCAGCTCCGCATGCTGCTTTTCCATCTCCTCAAGGTAAAGAGCTTCTTTCACAGCCCAAACCCTGCTTAACTCCTCATCATTTCTGCGGTCGGAAAGGCTGAATTTCTCCTGTATTATCTTCCCAAAGTATCTGGACAGCTTTTCAGCTCCTGCCAGGTTCAGATGCAACCCTGCATCATAGGTATCTGTTTGATAATCTATTCCTATCTCATCAGTATACTTCAAAAAGTTTATATATAAAAGATCATTTTCCCTGGCATATTCCTCTATTTGTTTATCCCACTCATCGTACCAGTGCGGATAAATAGTCGGAGCCTTAATTAAAACAAGCTCAATGCCATTTTTCTTACAAAGTGCGGTTATTTTATCAAGGTATTCATAACAGATGTCACTTAACTTGTAGTTAGCAAGTTTTCTCGCCTGTGGTATTGTTGTAACCGGCTTTACATCAACTCTCATTAAATATCCGTTATGTGTAACCTTATCCTTTTTAAACAAATATTTGAAATCCTCGGCTGAAAGTTCACTCCATCTTGAGTGGTACCTTAAAATTGGAAAGAGGTAAGTAATAAACTTCTCTTCTTCAAGCATTGAAGCCTTTATTGATTTAAGCTTTGAAAGCGACAGTGGCATGCCATCCAGTGCCATACGGTTATACGCCTCTTTCTGTGGCTTATCATATTTCATGGACAGCACATTAAAAACCACTACTTTTGGTTTCTCATACCTAAGTGTTTCCTCAAGCAGGTAATAGGAGTGCCATATTAACTGTTGTGCACTGCCGCGGATAAAGCTGGTTATACCATATTCCTGCCAGAGAGTAACCGGTGAGAAGTTTTCATATACTTCGCAATCACCAATGAAAATAACATCGTGATCTTTGTTTTCTTCAAGATAATATTCGGATATCAATGCCCCTTCAAGTATTTCGGTCATATACTTGGGCATCAGTAAATTCTGAAGCAGTGCCAGTATTGCAATTGTAATTATGGCTACAACAGCCAATTTTAAAGCTTTTTTCCACTTAATCATAGCACAACCACTTTCCGTTAAAATTGATTGTAAATAAACTGGTTGCTGTCGTATCCAATACCATAAGCTCCAAATACAATAATTGAGACAAACAAACCAACATAGGCTGCATAACGGAGAATATCCGATCTTGCTGATAGCTTTTCTCTTATGCTTCCGCTTCTTTGAGCAAGACTTACAGCAATCATTATAATTATACCAAAAATAAGGACAATGTAGTCGGCCTTATCAATCCCCAGTTCCAACAATGCACCGTTAAACACTTCATCAACATTCCATTTCGTAAACATCGAGCCATACATCCGGAAGGTTACACGAACATTTCTGTAACAGTCAAGTATTCTTATTGCCGACATCAGCATAAATGTTCTGCCAACCTGGAATAATTTAAACAAAAATTTTTCGCGAATATTAAATTTGTTGTGAAACCAGGCATAAAAAGGTTCGAATTCCTGGGACACGACAATAACAAGGCAGTTTAAAAGTCCCCAGACGATGAAGTTCCAGCTTGCTCCATGCCAAATACCCGTTGCAAACCAAACAATTATGGTTGACATATATACCGGAACTCTTTTGCCGATCTTTTCTCCAAATTTCTCTCTTGAGAATTTTGAAAGCTTGAGCATTGGTCCGCTTATAGAAACAGGATAGAACACATAGTCCCTGAACCATGTTCCCATAGTAATATGCCATCTTCTCCAGTATTCTGCAGTAGATTTTGAGAAGAAGGGCCTTTGAAAATTCTCTTTCAGTTTAATGCCTAATACCTCGGCAATACCTATGGTAATATCAATACCGCCGGTAAAGTCGGCATAAAGCTGAATGGCGTAAAAAACCATCCCAATTAATACATAAATACCCTGGTATGTTTCGGGGTTTTGCGTTATAGTTCTGACTCCGGGCAGGATACGATCGGCTATCACCAGCTTTTTGAAAAAACCCCACAGTATCCTCTGAATGCCAAAGGAAACATTTCTGAAATTAAAGCTGTGACCTGAGTATAACTGACTGCCCAAATCATCAAAACGGCTTATAGGCCCCTGTATCAGCTGTGGGAAAAAGGATACGAAAAGGGCAAACTTCCCTATATTTTTCTCCGGTAAGTATTTACCGCGATATACATCTACCAGATAACCCACTGACTGAAAGGTATAGAAAGAAATACCCATTGGAAAGGCAATATCCAAAAAGGATAATTCACCTGCATTAAAAAATCTTGATATTGAATTAACATTCGATATAACAAAGTTGGTATATTTCAGCACAGCCAAAATACCAAGGTCGAAAAGAAGGCAAATAAGCAGGTATTTTTTCTGTTTTGATTTCACCTTCTCCTTATACGCCTTTTTGTCTTCTCTGGTGAGGCTGCCTTTGTTTTCCTTAAGATAGGATTGTTGCGTCTCGTGCAGTTGTCCGATCTTAACGGCAGCAAAATATGTGGCAATAATGGTTATGGTGATATATGCAACATTGTCCCACCCTGAAAAGCTATAAAAGAAAAAACTTGCCACAAGCAAAAGCAGCCACTGATATTTTTTTGGTATTAAATAGTAAAGAATAAACAGTGCCAGTAAAAAAAGAATAAAGTTATATGATGTAAAAAGCATAGTACTTAATCCTCATCCTGTAATCTCTGAATAAGTTTATACAAAGACTCTGCCGAATTAAAGTTTTCAGGTACTATCTCTTCCACAGGTATCCTGACATCATATTCTTCGTTTATCTCTGCAATTAATGTAATAATATCGAATGAATCCAGTATTTTGTCGTCTATTAAAGATTTATTTGCTTCAAAATCCACATCCGGATGTAATTCTTCAAGAATTTTCAATAATGCTTCCATTTATTTTGACTCCTTTTTTCTGTTCATATATTTCTCTTTTAAAAGTAATCTGTTTATTTTCCCGTTTGTTGTTAAGGGCATGACATCGAGTTTTTCCACAACATGCGGGATCATATATCTGGGAAGCTTTTCCCTGGCGAAGTTAACTACTTCAGCTTTCGAACAGTCACCAACATAATAAAGTACAATTTTTTTCTTTTCATTATCAAAGATACAGCAAGCGTTCACTATCCCGCTCATCCTGCCAATGGCAGCCTCTATTTCTCCCAGCTCAATTCTGTGCCCCATATGCTTTATCTGATGATCCTTTCTGGAGATAAAAACCAGTTCCCCTCTTTCATTGTACTTTCCAATATCCCCGGTACGATATATAAGTTCAGGGTAAAGGTCATTCAACGGGTTCTGCACGAATGCTTCTCCTGTTCTTTCAAAGTCCCTGTAGTAGCCGAGCGTTAATGAAGTTCCGCGTATGCAGATTTCTCCGGGTTCTCCTGGGTCTGCAAGCCTGTTTTCCTCATTTAAAAGAATAATATCGGTGTTTCTAAATGGCCTGCCTATAGGTATAACATCATCTTCAGAAAATTCCCGATCAACTATATAATAACACGACATTCCGGTAGCCTCGGTAGGTCCGTAAAGGTTTATAAACTTTGCCTCGGGCAGAGCTTTTCTCCAAATCAGAAACTGCTTCATTGGGAAAACCTCACTTCCAAAAGCAATGGTGTGAAGGTACTCGGGTTTTATTTTATCAAGCACCCCAAGACCCGATATCATTGTAAAGGCCGGAACAACCCAGCATACTGTATTTATTTTCTTTTCGTTCAGAAACTCCACCAGTTTCATTGGAAACATGAACAGTTCCTTTGGAATTATATACGCCGTTGCTCCAAATTTCAGCGTTGGATAAATTTCCTTCAGTGACGCATCCACATAAAGCGGAGTCTGGTTTCCGAAAATTGTATTCTCGTTAACTCCTAAAACTTCGGAGAAACTTTCAATATAATCAATAACAGAACGGTGGCATGCAACAACACCTTTGGGCACACCCGTTGACCCCGATGTAAAAACTACATATATGGGGTCGGTATCTATGGCCCTTTCAAAAACACCCTGTAAAACTGTATCATCAGGAGTTGTTTTTACTATGTCATCATACAGGTATACATTTTTATCATAATTAAAGGTTTTAACTTTATCCTTTGTAGATTCATCACAGATAACAGCTTCGGGTGATAAATTCTTAAATATTAATTCTATTCTGTGAGCAGGCATTTCTTCGTCGATAGGAACATAATAGTCCCCTGCATAAACAACTCCTAAAAAAGTAATAATCATTTTAGGGTGTTTTTTCATGAAAACAACCACAGGTTTCTTATAGTGCCCCTGGCTGTATAAAAATGTTCCTATTGCCCTTGCACTGTTATACACTTGTTTGAAAGTAAACCCTTCCGACTCGTTTGCATAGCAAACTTTGTCGGGATATATATTAACAATGTTCTCCAAATATTCAAGAATATTGGTTTGTCTTGACATCTTAAGCACCTCGTGTCTAATTATACATTGTATGCTTCGATAAATCTATACCCAAGAGAACGTCTCCAGTAAATTACAGGAATATCTTTAATAATTGGCTCGTCAGGTTATAAGGCTTAAAAACTCCTTTTTAAGACGCCCGCCGCATAATAATACAGATTTTTGCGCTAATACCTCCATTGCATCCAAAAAGCCCGGACCAATGTCATAGTCCCGGTGGATTATTGACAGCTCAGTGCATCCCAGTATTATAACTTCAGCCTTTGCATCAAGAAGTTCATTCTTAACAGCCTTGAAATCTTCCATTGCAAAGGGCATATTGGCTTTTATACCGTTATATATTATATTCATCAGAAGTTTTTGCCGGCTAACCGATGGTAGAACTACCTCTATCCCCTGTTCTTCAAGGCCTTTTTTAAAAAAACCTCCTGCGATAGTGCCATCGGTGGCCATTATGCCCACCCTGCCGATCCCGCTTTCCCTTAAATACCTTGCTGTCTCGCCAATCATGTCAATAATGGGTGCTTCAATCTCTTTGCAGAGCTGTTCATAAAAAAAATACGCTGTTACACAGGGAATAGCTATGTAACCTACCCCCTGCCCCGCTAAAGCCTTTCCAATTTCAGCTATCTCAATAAACGGGTTGTCCTTACTTTTTCCTAGAATAAAATTCGTTCTGTCGGGTATACAGGGTTTATTGTATATTATCATTGGTATATGCTCTCTATCAACCCGAGCATCTGTCATTTTGACCACCATTTCTATAAAACAGGCGGTTGCTAATGGCCCCAGTCCCCCGATTACTCCTAACTCTTTCGTAATTTTTCCTCCTTCTCTTAAGCTCATAACGCTATATTTTAACTTTCCTATATGATAATGATGTCAGATATTTCCGCTATTTTACCGTTTACTTCTCAGGTGTTGCAGGATAGTTCTCTCTGTCGTACCTGTAATAGTAACTGTCTTTGTGTCTTCTTGAATATGCATCCAGTTCGGCATCGGTTACCATGAACGATACAAAAGGAGGTCTATGTATGCAGGCATCAAAATGGTACCATCCTTCGCCATAGTTTACCATATGCCAATAATGCTTTGCTTCACCTGGCTTTGTAGCCCTTTCAACACTAAGGGTTTGTATCCCAATTCTGTTTAATAAAAGCTGCGACATGGAGTAGTACGTAAAGCAGTCTCCCACACCGTTCACAATGCCGTTGTAAGCCTCTTTCATCCAGTCGGTTTTGTCAGAGTATCCGGTGTATGTCAAATGAGTATTTACATATTGATAAATTTCCCATGCCTTCTCCCTCAGTGTCATGTCCTCGGTGGTTATCTGAGCCAGCACTTCATCTGCAAGTTTTTCCAATTCTTCCATTGTAACAGTCTGCTTCTTCACTGTTATGGTAACTTCTTCTGTAGTGGTATTTCCCGATGAATCGGTGGCAGAGTAAATTGCTGTATATTCCCCCTCTACTTTTAAGTTTACCTGGCTGCTGTCAACTGTAACGGGAACTTCGCCGTCTCTGTTGTCTTCAGCATAAACATCTTTTTTATAGGAGAAAGGTATTCCAATGTAAGCAGTTGCTTTTTTAGCACCATATATTTTCGGCGGTTCGGTATCATTTTCGGTAATAAGTGTAGTTTGAACAATGGTCTCATTTCCTCCTTCATCGGTCAAAACAAGGCTTACCGTTTGTTCTCCGGCAAAGCTAAAATCAGGCTCTTCCTTATACCTTACAGTAACCGATGTGATATCATCAATTTCAGTTATGAAGCTTTCAGGTTCAACCTTATCACCTACCCAGGCAGTCTGAGGTTCAGCCACACCTTTTGGAGGAATTGTATCTATTACTTCAACGGTGGATTCATATATTTCGCCATCAACACTTATCTGAACGGGGTACTTACCAACTTTATTAAGCGATGTTGGACCGCTGATAAGGGTTATTTTCCGAGCTGTTACATTTGGTTTTAGAAATTTGCTGACATCCAGCAGCTCAAGCGTTGCTTCAACCTGCACTACTTCTTTCAGCCTGGAAATCCATAGAGTTGTCTCATATTCCGATGTATTGCCGGATGTATCTGTAAGGATTAACGAAACAACCTGTGAATTCCTTCTGGTAAAGTCAGGTTCTTCCTTGAAAGCCACAGTAACATCTGTAACATCGCTAATGCTTTCAAAAAACTCCTCAGCTGTAACGGTTTCTCCTTCTAATAAATCCAAAGCTTTAACTACCCCGGTAGGAGGAATGCTATCTTTAACCTCAACTTTGGATTTGTATACCCTACCGTCAACATTAATTTCTATATCGTAAATACCGGGAACATCCAGTGGGATTGTTGAAATATCGGTAACGTATGTAACGTATTTCGCCTTACCGTTATAAAAAAAACCAGCCTCAGGCATAATTGTACCTGCTTCAACTGTTATTACATCGGCAACCCGGCTTTCTCTTACATAATTCATTATAAAAATTGATACACCAATAAAGATACATACAATCAGAATAACAAGTATAATACCAGGATATTTTTTTCTATTTTCACTCACGTAAATTCTCCTCCAATATAACAGATGACATTTGGTATTGCACCTTCTTTAAAGCTGCTTGTAATATTTTACCCTACAGCTCAATTTCACCGTTGATATGATACCATAAATACCGCTGTTGTTCCATATTTATATTACAAACCTGTCATTCAGGAGTAAATTTTAATGTCTTCATAAGTAAATCGGTACCAGCTTCGGTGTTCGGAAAAATCTCCGACGCTTCTTTAATATATTTCCCAGGTTCGGTTAAAGACGGGCTGTAATGAGTTAACCACATGGCTTTAACCTTTGCCTTCCTTGCCACTTCAGCAGCTTCTGTAAAAGTCATGTGTTTTTTCTTAACCGCCTTTTCTTTTTCCTCATTATTGACATACATGCCTTCACATATGAAAAGGTCTGCTTCCCGGACAAAATCAATAAGCTCATAAGTTGGCCTCGTATCTGTACAATAGCAGATTTTTAATCCTCTTCTTTCAGGTCCAAGAACCATATCGGGTTTTATAACCTGGCTGCCCACTTTTACCTCATAGCCTTTCTGCAATTGTTTATAGTACCAAACCGGAATGTTCAGCTTGCTTGCCCGTTCTATATCAAATTTGCCCTGCCTTTTAAGAATCAGACAGTAACCAAGGCATGTAACGGTATGATCCACAGGGATACTTTTAATTATCAAACCATTTAAATGGGTTTCAGCCTCCTCTTTATCCGGCAGCTCAATTAATTGAAGCTTATAAGGCAGTTCAGGAGCTATAACTGTCAAACCTTCTACCACTTTCCTTATACCAGGTGGGCCCATTAAAGTTAACGGTTCAACACGCCCTGCATTCCCTATGGTAAGAAGTAACCCCGGCAATCCTGCAATATGATCACCATGGTAGTGTGTAAACAAAATGGCATCAATTGCTTTGAAGCCCCAACCCGCTATTTTTATGGGAATTTGAGTACCTTCACCGCAATCTATCAATATCATTCCTCCGTTATATCTGATTAACGCAGATGACAGCCATCTGCCCGGAAGCGGCATTACACCTCCGGTACCTAACAGGCATACATCAATCATAACATTTCATCCCGAAGTATACTTCTAATTTCTGCACCGCTTAGAGAGGGGAATACCTTTCTATTACCTTCTCTGCGGTTTTTATTCCGTCAACTGCAGATGACATAATGCCTCCTGCATAGCCTGCCCCTTCACCAACA
The DNA here is from genome assembly GCA_012521105.1 of Clostridiaceae bacterium. Taxonomy (GTDB): domain Bacteria; phylum Bacillota; class Clostridia; order DSM-8532; family DSM-8532; genus Thermoclostridium. The sequence goes on along the minus strand of JAAYNA010000094.1, from coordinate 11,881 downwards.
GGATATAACCCTTCTATGTTGGCTGTAAATTTCTCGTCCCTGTTTATCCTTAACGGAGACGAACTTCTGGTTTCAACACCCGTTAAAACGCTGTCGGGCAGTGCAAAACCTTTAAGTTTGCTATCAAAATACACAATGGCCTCCTTCATAGTTTCAATAACATAATCTGGCAGGCAGTTTTTGATTCCGGAAAACACCACACCGGGTTTATATGTTGGAGTGACACTGCCAAAACCTGTGCTTTTACGGTCATGTAGGAAGTCTTCGGTAAGCTGGGCCGGAGCCATGTAGTTTTCACCGCCCAGTTTAAATGCAAGGTTTTCCCACTTTCTTTGAAATTCAACCCCTGCAAGAGGGTCATCGCTCATAAAATCTGATGGTGTAACGCCTACAAGCAGTGCTGCATTTGCATTCCTGCCGTCCCTTCTATACTCGCTCATGCCGTTTGTCACAACACTGTTATATTCTGAAGCAGCTGCAACAACATATCCCCCCGGGCACATACAAAATGTATAAGCCGATCTTCCTCTTTTTGAATGATATGAAAGCTTATAATCTGCTGCCCCCAGCATTGGATGCCCGGCAGCATCACCGTACTGGGCTATGTTAATTAAATTCTGCGGATGTTCAATGCGTACACCAACAGAGAAAGATTTCGGGCTCATTTTAACACCATGCCTGTCAAGCATTTCATAGGTATCCCTTGCACTGTGCCCCAATGCCAGTAAAACAATATTACAGTAAAGGGTTTCGGTATTATTCAGCTTTAATGCATGAATATTTCCATCTTTCACTATAATATCAGTAACTTTTGTTTTGAACCTGACTTCCCCACCATTCGCTATGATCTCCTGCCTTATATTTTTGACGATGGTTCTTAGCAGATCGGTTCCAATATGAGGCCTGTAATAATATAGTATTTCTTTTGGGGCACCTGCTTTTACAAACTCTTCCAATACAACAGCGCACCTTTTGTCATTAATTAAAGTGGTAAGTTTCCCGTCGGAAAAAGTACCAGCGCCCCCTTCACCAAACTGAACATTGCTTTCTGTATCGAGGACACCTTCGTTCCAGAATTTGTTGATTTTCTTAACTCTTGAATCAACATCCTCTCCTCTGTCAACAAGGATTGGTCTGTATCCATACCTTGAAAGCGTCAGCCCGGCAAAAAGCCCTGCCGGACCCATACCAACAATAACGGGACGTTCTGTTAACTTCTCGCTGCCATGCCGAACCATTTTATATACCATGTCAGGAGCCGGTACTATATTTTTAGTATCGCTTCTGCGAAGAAGTCTTAACTCATTATTGACATCTGCATCCACAGAGTATACCAGGAAGATATCATCTTTTTTCCTTGCATCAACCGATTTTTTCGATATTTTGAAATGTTTCAGTTCCTTTTCGGAAATTTTTAACCTTAACAAAAGCTTCTGCTTCAAAACCTGTATTTCATCCCTTGGATCGGCAATTTCACTTAATTTAATCTTTATATTTGAAACCCTTATCATGAAATTCTCCTTAATGCTGCATTTTTACCTGCAATATACCCCGACGACCATGCCCACTGAAGGTTAAACCCTCCGCACTGGCCGTCAATATCTATTATTTCACCCGCAAAAAACAGGCCTTTAACTAATTTAGATTCCATTGAGTTTTCATCAATATCTTTTGTGTCAACCCCGCCGGCAGTTACCTGTGCACTTGGCCAACTCTTTGTCCCCCGTATTTTCATTCTCCAGTCGGTTAAAATTCTTATTATATTTTCCTTTTCTTTTTCAGACAGTTCAGAAACGAGTTTTTTAATATTTTCTATTCCGGCCTCAAGCAATATAACAGGGATAAGCCTTTTATTAATAAACCCTACAAAGCTGAAATCTAAAGGTTTGCTTTGCAGTTCTTCAAACCGCCTGTTTAAAATATTTCTAAGCCCTTCTTCAGGCATATCCATTATGGTAATTTTTATATACGCTTCTTTTCCGGCTTGATGAAGCTCCCCCGCTTTTCTGCTTATCTGCAGTATTGGTGGCCCCGATACTCCATAATTCCCAAATAGGATATCCCCTCTGTCTTTTGCAACTGATTTATTATTGTGTATTATCTCGGCAGTACCAACAAACTTAACCCCCTCTATGCGCTTAAAGAACGAGCCTTCAAGCATAATCTGGACCAGTGCAGGGAATATATTTGTGATTCTGTGCCCAAGTTTTTTTGCCAAATCATAGCCATTTCCGTCCGAGCCTGTGGACGGCATAGCTTTACCGCCGGCTGCTATTATAACACTGTTGGCAGTGTAATTTTCACCTTTTTCAGCGCTGACTGAAAATTTATTACCTTTTTTCGCTATGTCGGTTACATGGCAGTTGCAAACCACATTAATTTTTTTGTCATTTATCTCGTATAAAAGTACATCCAGGATACTGGAAGCCTGGTCGGACATTGGAAAAACCTTTCCCATATCCTCAACTTTATGCTCTATCCCCAACCGCTCAAAAAAACGGATGGTATCGTTAACGGTAAAAGCCGACAATGCTCCTCGCACAAATTCAGGGTTATTTCCATTATAACAATTTATATCAGTGTTAATATTGGTAAAGTTACAGCGGCCATTACCTGTGGCAAGTATTTTCTTGCCTACCCGGGGATTTCTTTCAAGTATTGTAACATTGGCTCCTGCCCTTTGTGCCGAGATTGCTGCAATCATTCCCGCTGCTCCGCCACCAACAACTATAACCTTATTATCTGCCATAATAATCCCCCCAATTTCTCTTTTTCAGAGTTTAGTATATCATATCTGACAGGAAAGTTTTCATATACACCATGTCTCCATAGCATATTTTATCAAAATGTTTCAGGGCGGGTATTATCATGAGAGTTAATGTTATTGATTAGCATATATGTTTATGCTATACTCATTAACCGTATATGATAAAAACAGCACACCTTTTCAGCAAGGCGAAAGATTCAGGCTCGCCCGCTGTTGCAGAGAATATATGCTCATCTGAAAATCATTAGTTTTCTTATGCCGACATTTAAAAATATACTTACAGGAGGAATTACATTTGGAACATATTCAGAAACTGACAGACTCTGATACTGCTGATCATGCTCATTATGATAAAACCGTTAAGATGGGTACCACTCCGGTTTTACGCCTGATTTTTTCAATGTCGTTGCCGGCAATGTTTTCTATGTTTATACAATCCATGTATAACATAGTAGACAGCATTTATGTATCACAAATAGGTATGGAAGCGCTTACAGCCATATCACTTGCTTTTCCACTGCAAACATTAATGATAGCAGTTGCTGTGGGAACAGGTGTTGGTGTAAACTCACTGGTTTCACGTAGGCTGGGTGAAGGCAGGTATGACGAAGCCAGCAGTGCCGCTACCCATGGTGTAGTTCTGGCCTTTTTCAGCTGGATCATTTTTGCAATTTTAGGCGTTTTCCTGACAAGACCGTTTTTTGAAATGTTTTCTGATAAACCTATTGTTATAAGTATGGGGTGCGACTACGTTTATATAGTAATGATTTTCTCTTTTGGCGTTTTCATTCAGATTGTTTTGGAAAAAACGCTGCAGGCTACCGGTAATATGATTTACCCTATGTTCTTTCAGTTAACGGGGGCTATTACGAACATTATACTTGATCCGATTTTAATATTTGGTCTATATGGGGTTCCTGAGCTTGGCGTAAAAGGTGCAGCTATAGCAACGGTGATTGGTCAGATTTTTGCGTTGATATTTAGTATTATAGTCGTTGTTACAAAAAAACACAGTGTAAAAATCTCTTTAAAAGGCTTTAGGTTTAATGGCAGGACAATAAAAGAAATATATACTGTAGGATTGCCATCCATAATAATGCAGTCCATAGGCTCACTGCTTGTTGGTTCTCTGAACGCAATACTGGCCACTTTTTCAGAAGCCGCAGTATCGGTACTGGGCGTTTATTACAAGCTTCAGTCTTTCGTGTTTATGCCGGTGTTCGGGCTAACCCAGGGTGTAATGCCCATTATGGGATATAATTTCGGAGCAAGAAATAAAAAGAGACTGCTGGACGCCCTAAAATTTGGCTGCATTATTGCATCAATTATCATGGCAATTGGAACTGCAGTTCTTATGCTGTTCCCTGAAAATCTCCTGATGATTTTTAATGCCTCCGATGAATTAATAGAAATTGGAATACCGGCTCTCCGTATAATCAGCCTGTGTTTCATGGGAGCTGCATTAGGAATTATGTTTTCAACTTTATTCCAGGCATTGGGTGCCGGTATATACAGTTTGATTGTATCAGCACTAAGACAACTGGTTATAATTCTTCCTGTTGCATATGTACTTAGTAAAGCCGGACTGATTTACGTATGGTATTCATTCCCAATAGCTGAAGTCGTTTCATTTATCATAAGCATATCTCTTTTTAAGCGCCTTTATAATCTGAAAATAAAAAACTTAGGTTGTTATTGATAAATAACAACCTAAGTCAGCATTACATAAAAATCTATAATAGATAACGGGGCTCTCAGCTTGTCCTTTTGGACAGGGGGGGGAGAATGCAAGAACCCCGTTTTCTATTTTAACTACATTCGAGTCTGGGTAGCAACTAAACATGCTGCCCCATACTTCTCTCTAAGCCGTGGCTTTTCAATCTTACCTGTTGGATTTCTTGGAACCTTGTCAAAAATTATTTTTCTTGGGCGTTTATAACGTGGTAGTGACCGGCAAAACTCTATTATATCCTTCTCGGTTAGCGTTACGCCCGGCTTTGCTTCTATTACCGCAGCTGCTATTTCTCCCAACCTTCGATCGGGCAGCCCTATAACCGCAACATCCTTAATTCCTTCATGAGAACGTAAATAGTCTTCAACCTGAACAGGGTATATATTTTCGCCACCGCTAATAATAACATCCTTTTTCCTGTCAACAAGGTAAATGAAACCATCTTCATCCATTCGCGCCATATCACCGGTTAATAGCCAGCCATCTTTTAGAACTGCCTCAGTGGCTCTCTGATCCTTGTAATAGCATTTCATAACACCGGGACCTTTAACAGCCAGTTCACCTATTTCACCCTTAGGCACCGGTTGCCCGGCTTCATTAATTATTTTCACTTCCCAATTGTATCCAGGCTTTCCTATGGCACCAACTTTATGTATATTTTCAACACCCAAATGCACACATCCCGGGCCAATTGATTCACTAAGCCCGTAGTTTGTGTCATAAAGGTGGTTGGGAAAATGCTCCTTCCATCGATGAATTAAACTGGGTGGTACGGGCTGAGCACCAATATGCATAAGCCGCCAATGAGACAGGTCGTAATCCTTTAAGTTTACATCCCCCCGCTCAATGGCGTCAAGTATGTCCTGAGCCCATGGAACCAAAAGCCACACAATAGTGATTTTCTCTTCAGACACAGTTTTCAGGATCCATTCGGGCTTTACACCGCGAAGCAGCACCGCCTTACTTCCCGATATAAGGCTGCCAAACCAGTGCATTTTTGCGCCGGTATGGTAAAGCGGAGGTATACAAAGGAAATTATCTTCACGTGTTTGGCCATGATGTTTTTGCTCGGTGTAACATGCCGACATAAGGCTTCTGTGCGTATGTAATATTGCTTTTGGAAACCCTGTTGTACCCGAAGAATAATAAATAACAGCATCGTCATCATCTGTAATTTCCACACCCGGGGCTTCTGACGGGCAATTAGCTGTAAGCCTGTCATAACTTTCAGCGAAGGATGGCCTGTTTTCCCCCGCATAAAAAAGCATTTTTACGTTCGGTATATCATGATAAATTGCTTCCATACGTCCAATAAATTCAGGACCAAAAATTAATGCAACAGTATCTGATAAATTAAGACAATATTTTATTTCCTCAGCTGTATACCTGAAATTTAATGGCACCGCTATTGCACCGGCTTTTAATATACCGAAATAGATAGGGAGCCATTCAAGACAATTCATTAACAGGATGGCCACCTTATCTCCTTTTTTTATTCCTCTTTTTATTAATAAATTGGCAAGCCTGTTAGCCTTTTCATCAAATACACGCCACGTCATGTCTCTGCGGTATTCACCGGCAGGATTGTTCTCTATAAGCTCATAATCAAGCCAGGTAACATTATCCCTTTCCTGAAGGTCCATATTTATTTCGGTCAGGCATTTTTCATTACCATAAAGCCTGGCATTGCGCTCTAAAAATTCAGTAATAGGCATTCTACCATCCTCCCGTTCTACCCGTTTATGATTTGTTCTTTCTACCGTGCTTCAATACTACAATTTAAATAACATTATAGGACAATTGTTACAGTTAATCAATAGTGCATAATGACCATTTCCTTTTATTTATGCACTTTTGCCCTATATTTTCAAAGGCACCGTAGATTATATTATGTTAACATTTTAACAAATAATATAAAAGATAAAAATATCTTTTGTTTTCTTTTCCCGAAGATATATACTATTTGGAAAATTTCCTTATATGTTCATTAATCAACTCTAAATCATCAAAATAGTTAATTTTCATTGCCTTCTTTACATCGGCTAGTGTACCTGCCGCAACTTCCCTGGCTGCCTCGGTGCCCTTTTTGAGAACTTCATAGACATATGGTATGTCTTTCTCAAATTCCTTTCTTCTGTTTCGTATAGGTTCCAGCTCTTCCTGCAAAACGGAATTCAGGAACTTCTTAACTTTAACATCGCCAAGGCCTCCCCTTCTATAATGTGCCTTCATTTCGTCCAGGTTTTGATATTCGGGAAGGTACCTTTCAAACTGCTCGTCCCTGCAAAAAGCATCAAGATAAGTGAATACCGGATTACCTTCAACCTGGCCCGGATCCGATACCCTCAGGTGATTAGGATCGGTATACATCCCCATAACCTTTTTCCTTACTTCATCTGCCGTATCTGATAAATAAATACAGTTATTCAATGACTTGCTCATTTTGGCCTTACCATCGGTACCCGGCAGTCTCAGGCAAGCCTTGTTATCGGGTAAAAGAATTTCAGGCTCAATCAATGTTTCGCCGTATATTGAATTGAACTTTCTCACAATTTCCCTTGTTTGCTCCAGCATTGGCTGCTGATCCTCACCACAAGGTACTGCGGTGGCTTTAAAAGCAGTTATATCTGCAGCCTGGCTGATTGGATATGCTAAGAAACCAACAGGAATACTTGCTTCAAAATTTCTTAGCTGGATTTCCGACTTAACTGTAGGATTTCGCTGAAGCCTTGAAACTGTGACCAGATTCATATAATAAACAGTCAATTCAAACAGCTCGGGTATCTGAGACTGAATGTGAATAACAGATTTTTCAGGATCCAGCCCGCAGGACAAATAATCCAATGCCACTTCCACAATATTTTGACGTATCTTTTCGGGATTTTCGGCATTGTCGGTAAGTGCCTGGGCGTCAGCTATCATAATAAAGATTTCATCATATTCTCCGGAATTCTGCAGTTCAACCCTTTGCCTCAGTGAACCTACATAATGACCAAGATGCAGTTTTCCGGTTGGTCTATCACCCGTTAAAATTACTTTTTTCATTATTTTTCATGCCTCCATAATCATACAAATCAGCTTTATTATATCATAATTATGTAACAGTTTTGGTAGCATTGTCTATTTACATAATGATTTAAACCTGCAGATATTTATGTAATTATATAATACCATTTCGGTATATTTCAAGACTTACACGTCTTTTAACATGATATTTTAAGCCTATCAGCAGAATTGGAATAGAAATACCCGCTTTACCATATAATAATATTTGAAAGAACATATGTTCTGTTTTAAAATAATATTGGGGGGAGACCAAAATATGAATAGAATTATAATGCATATTGATGCCAATAGTGCCTATTTAAGCTGGGAAGCTGCGTATCGCCTTCAAAAAGGCGATACTGTTGACTTACGTAATATACCATCGGTTGTTGGCGGAGACGAACAAAGCCGTCATGGCATTGTACTGGCCAGAAGTATTCCCGCAAAAAAATATTCAATAAAAACCGGAGAAGCCTTGTATACTGCCCGCAAGAAATGTCCTAACCTGGTTGTGGTTCCTGTACGGTACGAGCTTTACATGATGTGTCATAACGCTATGATAAACATTATGCGTGATTTCTCGCCCAAAATACAGGTATATAGTATCGATGAGGCCTTCCTCGACTATACAGGCATGGAGGCCGTTCACGGTGAGCCTGTAGAAGCAGCCCATAAGCTGAAAAACAAAATAAAAAAGGAACTGGGGTTTACCGTTAATGTAGGCATATCCAGCAACAAGCTTCTGGCTAAAATGGCAAGTGAGTTGAAAAAGCCTGATCTGGTCCATACTCTTTTCCCCGATGAAATAAAAGAAAAAATGTGGCCCTTACCTGTTCGTGAGCTTTTTATGGTAGGCCCTGCTACTGCGCCGAAGTTATACCGCCTTAATATTTTCACGATTGGTGATTTGGCACGGGCTAATCCCGATTTATTAAAATACCATCTTAAAAGTTGGGGTAAGCTAATCCAGGATTATGCAAACGGTATGGAAAGCAGTCCTGTTTCCGAGGATGCCCGTCCCCCAATTAAAGGCATTGGAAATTCAACCACAATCCCCTTTGATGTGGATTCAATGGACGAGGCCAGGAAAGTGCTTCTATCATTATGTGAAATGGTTGGTATGAGGCTTCGCCAGGCAGGTTACTGTGCAAAACTGGTCTCGGTATATCTCAGAAATACAAATTTAAGCGGAAGATCCCACCAAAGAAAATATACTGTGGCTACCGACGACACATATCAAATTTTTAACCGTGCTTTGCAATTGATGGAAGAAATGTGGGCAGGAGAAGCACTACGTGGAATGGGTGTTCACGTTTCAGAGCTGGTTCCGAATAACTTGCTTCAAATGTCGATGTTTGATGTTATGAACGAGCGAAGAAGACGTTTGGATCAATCTATAGATGAAATACGAATGAAATATGGCCCAAAGTCGGTAATCAGATCTGTTTTTATTAATTCCGGCCTGTCTCCAATCACCGGTGGAGTCATCGAAGATTTTAAGATGATGTCTTCCATTCTGTAAAATCCAAGCAAAAAGCTCACCTGACGGTGAGCTTTTTGCTCTTAGTAAAAGCAGAAATATATGAACATAATATAGTATAAAGTTAAAAACCTTTATACTATTTGTTTTATACGCAGGTATATCCTCCATCAACGGGAATAATAACTCCGGTTACATAACTTGAAGCATCGGATGCAAGATATATTGCAGTTGAATCCAATTCCCCTTCCTTACCGTAACGTCCAAGTGGCACGGTGGCTTTCATATAATTTGTAAAAGATTCGGTGTTAAGAGTATCAATTGTTAACTCGGTTGCAAAATATCCGGGACAAATGCAGTTAACGTTAATTCCATACTTTGCCCACTCTGCTGCAAGAGCCCTGGTAAAGTTTACAACCCCGCCCTTTGCTGCATGATAGCCTGCGCTTGGAAGAGCAGTATTTCCAACAAGCCCATACATCGAAGAAATGTTAATAATGCGTCCATATTTATTTTTAATCATAATTTTTCCAAATTCACGAGCAACTTTAAACACACCGTTCAAATCAAGTTCTACAACACCGGCCCATTGCTCATCTGTGGTTTCTTCTGCAGGACCTACATGTCCGCCGCCGGCATTGTTTACCAATATGTCTACTTTACCAAATTCTTTTTCTACAGTTTCAGCAGCCTTCTTAATAGCTTCTGTGTCTGTTACATCGCAACGAACAGGCAGACATTTTACACCTAACGCCCTAATTTCTTCGGCAAGTTTTTCTAATCTTTCAAGGCGTCTTGCCATAATAACTACGTCTGCTCCCTGTCTAGCAAAAGCTTTAGCCATTTGAGCCCCAAGACCCGATGATGCTCCTGTAACTACTGCTACCCTGCCTGTTAAATCAAAAATATTTATATTTGCCATATTTATAGCCCCCCTAAGTTTGTTAAATTATTAACACTTTATGTTATTTTAATATTACCACATTGTTAAATATTTATCAATAAAATTTTATTTTGTTTTTTTTACAATCTTTCAGGTAAATAAGCACATTTTTTTGTGCAAAACTCATGTTTCATACTTATTTTTCGGGATAACCTGTTTTTCTATTCCTGAAAAATTCAGGAAGTCAATAAACAGTTTCAATTCCTTTAAGGTAAGCTTCTCTAAAAGAAGAGATAAAATAATTTCTTCGCAGGATATATTAAAAAATTATTCAATTACTCCCAGGTAAGACATAAAAGCAATTAATGATAGCCACTGGAAATCTTAGAAGAATGCTTCAAATTAGTTTTTTATTAACATATGTTGACATATTTTGGTGAATTGATTATTATATAAATGATACTATAGTAGTATCTAATTGATATCATAAATATATTAACCAATAAAAGGAGGTCTTTGTATGCCAAAAAATATACCGAATGATAATAATATGCAATATGAAGAAATTCCTGCAAAAAGCAGAAATGGCATGGCAATGCTTTTATTGAATACTGTTTTGATATTTGCGTCCATAGCAATTTTTATCTGTGGCATTATAATCACCAATAATAACTCAAATATTGCTTTGGGCGTAGTACTAATTATAGCAGGAGCTCTATATGGTTTTCTCATGGGTCCGATCATGTTTGCAGGACTTAAGGTACTTAAGCCCAATGAGGCTCTTGTGTTAACTCTTTTTGGCAAATACTATGGTACTCTTAAGGATGAAGGATTTTTCTTTGTAAACCCCTTTGTAACTGCTGTAAATCCTGCAGCAGGTACTAATTTATCTTCAGGTACTATTGTTGATGAAAAGGCAGCAGTAGCTTCTAACATAATGTCTCAGTCAATCACTATACCCACATTATCTAAAAAAATATCACTTAAAACTATGACACTAAACAACGAGAAGCAGAAGATCAATGATCGGTTAGGGAATCCTGTAATTGTCGGAGTTGTTGTTATCTGGAGGGTTGTTAACACAGTAAAAGCAGTCTTTAACGTGGACAACTATAAGGAATACCTGTCCATTCAGTGCGACGCCGCATTGAGAAATATTGTCCGACTTTACCCTTACGATACATCGTCTGAAGACCAAAATGAAAAATCTCTACGCGGTAGCAGCAATGAAGTTGCAGAAAAGATAAAAGATGAACTTCAAGCAAGAGTAGATATTGCAGGTCTTGAAATTATAGAAGCCCGAATTACCCATCTTGCATACGCTCCTGAGATTGCTTCTGCAATGCTTCAGAGACAGCAGGCCTCAGCTATAATTGACGCAAGACAGATGATTGTTGAGGGAGCAGTTGGAATGGTGGAAATGGCTCTTGCCAAACTAAGTGAAAACAATGTTGTAGACCTTGATGAAGAAAGAAAAGCAGCAATGGTCAGTAATTTATTGGTTGTTCTCTGTGGAAACAGGGATGCTCAGCCAATCGTTAACAGTGGCTCTTTATACTAGCATTGTCAGAAGACGGGATGATGATGGAAGATAATAAGAAGTCAAGGAAACAATTGATTTTACGGATATCTTCTTCCCTTTGGGAGGAGTTGGTTGCCTGGGCTCAGGACGATTTTCGTTCATTAAATGGACAAATTGAGTATTTGCTGACCGAGTGCGTAAAGCAACGCAAAAAACATAAAGAAAGCAAAAAGCATGGGCTTGATTGAGGTGTATATACCCCTGCAGACTGGAATATTAAATCGCTAACCCAAATTCTTCCATGTATGAGCTCAAAAATCTCCTACAGCCTGCCTTCTTGCATGCCGCTTATTATATACTGTTTTTCCTTATAGGTAGACTCTAAACGAATAGTCCCGGGGTTGCCGGGTTTATCAGAACAAGTTTCAATTCCTTATAGGTAGACTCTAAAC
>JAAYNA010000093.1 GCA_012521105.1 Clostridiaceae bacterium | reverse complement strand
GCCCTTATTCCATTAACGTTCCATGATACAAATTTCATCATATACCTCCAGTTTAAATCATTCACTTGTAATTGCCAGATGGCTATTAACGCTTATTCCAAACCCCAGCAGCATCCAAAATATTGGTGATACAGAAACAACACTGTCATTGAAAATTCCCGTGATTAAATACCCAACAACTGACAATAAAATGCCATAGGACAATATCCGTGTTTTATTGTCATGAAACCTGTTTTCTTTTATTACATTGATACCATACCACATAAAAAATATCAACAAGCATATCATCGAAATTACTCCTGAGCCAAAGGCAATCTGAAAATACCAGTTATGGGGTTTGCTTATTACAGTCCATATGGCACCATAGTTTAGTTTGCCAATAATATCGTTTTGCGGGAAAAAATATGGGAATGTATCCGGGCCATAACCAATAAATACCGCTTTTTTTAACAGAGGAATTGTTCTGGACCAAATATACCCTCTCCCTGAAGCAAAGGAGTCACCAAAGGGCAACCTTACAAATTCAACAGTATTAACATCTGTCAACATGCCGTTGAAGCCTACAACCTTCAAACTATCATCAATATATATAAACTCTATATCTTTACCGTCAATTTTAAGCAGCATCCACTTTAATTCTTGCTTTTGCTGAACATAGGCTTGTATATGATATGGTTGTCCAATATTTATAATTGCCTTTTGCTCGTCAAACTCAATGGGTATGTTTTCGCCTGTGCCGTCTTTAAATATATACCCATTATCATTCACTTCTATATCCATATGCCATTTATTTGTACTTATCGTTGCAACATTTTCATTTATTGCTATATCGGAGAAAACTAGCTTCTGTTGGGTTTCTGAATTAAATGGATTCATGCTCTTGAGTTCATTTACCAGCATATTTTCCGAATACACATTCATAGCAAAAAATAAGGCAATACAGTACATAAATGCTGATAGAACCCAAATGTAATTTTTTCTAATCTCTTTTCTCAGAAGAATTAAAAATAAAGGTACAATAGCAATAAAAGCTATAAAAGCTGCTCTTGACATCGAGCCTAAAAGAAGAAAAAAAGATGATCCAAAGAACAGAAAAAGATATATGATCTTTGATTTAAGCTTTTCATCTGTTAAAAGCATGGATGCTGACAGCGGAAACAGCATTGCTGAAAAAGTACCCACATAATTTGAATTTCCAATTGTGGAAGTAATACTATATGGCTCTTGGGTTGCAAACGGCCACCCTCCTGTATACTGAAAAATGCCAATAACAGCTGCAAAGACCCCCGCCCATAGAATAATCTTTATTATATTGTAAATAAATTTTATGTCTGTGCATATAGCAAATGAGCATATAAGAATCAGCAAATAACATGTTTGTGTAATAAAGCCTTCATAATGATCAAAAATACCAAATAGTGCGGATATCTTGTAATGCGAAAGGTATGTTGAGATAAAGTAACTAAAATAAACAGGAACCAGAATGACAAACATCAAAGGCAATTTTTTTCTGTTATTAAAGATAAGAAGAACTAATAGTAACAGCGCCGATAAATATAGTACAATCACTTTAATTAAATGATAATAGTCGGTATGTAAGCCATGTGATAAAAGAAAATCCCTCATTTCAGTATTATATGAGGTGCTAACCGGAAACATAATGACAGGAATAACAAATGCAACAATAAAGAACGGAACATACAATAAATCCGGTTTACTGGTTTCTTTGCTGTTAAAATATTTCTTAATTGTGTTAAACATAGTAATTTACTTCTATTTATATTTCTATTATAGACTTAAAACATTTGTAAAGGGTAGTAACCTACCCTCTAATCTTTGTCTTCACCAATATATTTAAAGGGTGAACCAGACACAAATTTATAACGCTTGCCTTTACGATCCTGAAATACATCGGCACTAATTCTTTCCAGTTCAATAGTATTTCCCGCTTCATCCACAATTGTGTATATGCTTTGTCTGGAATGGTTGATATCATAGTCTTTTCCTTCTTCCAAAACAGGAGTCGGATTAGACGTGCCGGGAAGATTTCTAACCAGTATTATTATACTTATTCCAACAACAATAATTATAGCCAGTATGACAAAAATATTAATTGAATTGCCGGATTTATTCAACCTTCTTCTGACTTTCATGGCACCTGAACCCGTTCCTTTCCACATTCATTATTATACATTAAATAATGCTACCATCGCTTGGTTTTTATTCAACAGCATATTTTTAATTAAACGAAATCTTCAAGAATAGATTGCATTGGCTGGAAGCAAGCGGATTGCTTCCAGCCATACTGAAATTCTTCTAAAAACCCCTGGCACAT
>JAAYNA010000092.1 GCA_012521105.1 Clostridiaceae bacterium | reverse complement strand
CTAATATTATACATTATAGTAAAATAAATGCAATACTAAGACAAACAGCCTGCAAGTTTATTGGATTTACAAGTTTCTTCTATAAATTTTCCACAGCTTTCCCGAAAGTGAAAGATAGGTTTCAGTTCTTTAATCATAGGAACCTCAATTTTGCTGTTAATTAGTGATATGATCATATCCAATGAGACTTCTGCATACTTAGCAATTGGTTGACAGATATAGGATATTGCTGGCATAGAATAATTAAAAGATTCATTCATTCCGCATGCTGAAATCTCCATATCCTCGGGTATTTTAATATCCAGAGATCTGCATTTTTCCTTCATTAATATCCGCCTTTCTAAGCAGACTAAACCATTTTGGCTATAGCTTTTATCGTAAAAAATATCTTTTTGTCTTTCAATCTGATATAGCGATCCAGGATGCACCCAAAGCTTAGTGACTTGCATGTTTCTTCCTAATTGAAAAGGTATGCTGATACTTCTTAAACTTTTCGCTGTTCAAGTTAATAACTTAATGAAAGCAACCGGGCGGTAGACAACTTGCTGGATAAGTTTTATACCTACCCGGTTTACAAAATAGTGTGAAAAATTATGCCTTTAATTTATACAGGCAACTCAGCACAAAGTAAAGGATGCTAAACTTGCACTTCCCTGGCCTGTATAGGTAAAATACAATGCTTGTACTCCATCTGGAATGGTAATATCTGCTGAATATTCTTTCCATATATTCGAGAACTCAACTGGAATTCTTCCAAGCACTTCTCCGTTCCATGATGTTTTTACCTCAAAAGCACCACGGCAGTATCCACGAACTTTAATCTTAACAGTTTTAATGCCCTTGCAGTCAAAATACTTAAACCCTGCTGTTGCAGAATCCTTCATATTTGCTATATAACCAATTTCTTCGTCACCGTCTTTACCGTCCTGGGTAATCTTAGGAAATTGGTTGTTCATCCATGACCCTGTGAAATCGGTGTAAATAGATTCTTCCTTACAAAATAAATTACATGCCAGATATGCATGGTATTCTCCATAACCAATTAACGGCTCATCTATGGAACCGCAGGAGGTCATCTCAACCTGAGGGATTGAACCGTCATCAAGAATTTCGATTTTTTCCATACATGCCTGTCTGCTGAAATTTGTTCCGTTTGTATGCCTATGATAAAAGATATACCACTGGCCATTAATTTCAACAATGCTTCCATGATTATTTCCACCATAGAACATGGGCTTTTGTGCAGGTTTGTACGAATCTATATGAAGGTCGCAGTTACTGACTATTACGCCCCGGTATTGGAAACCCTTGGTTGGATGTTTGCTTGTGGCATAACACAGTTCATGCATTAAAATTGAAGAATATATAAAGTAATATGTATCTCCCTTTTTTCTAATGGAGGGCGCTTCAAAAAATTCATGTCCTTCAAACCCGCTTCCCTTACTGTAAGGTTCGCTAGGTGCTACGAATACCGGTTCTTCAATAATTGTAAGCATATCTGGTCCTAAAACCGTTGCCATTGCACCTTTTCTTGATTTGTCGCCTCTAGCGCAAAAACCAGTATACAAATAAGTTCTATCCCCTTCTGTAAGTACCCCGGGATCAAACTGAGGCTGATCTCCCTCTCTTTCTCCCAGTCGTGTACCGTCAGAATAACGGACATATCCGTAAAACTCATACTTACCTGCTGGTGTATCACAAACTGCAACCGATACAATTGAAACCTTGTCCAAAACATAGTATAAATAATATCTTCCATCAGGTCCAACAGTAACGTCAGGTGCATACAGACACATACTACCATCTGGATTAAGAGGGTCATCGGTCTTTTTGTATATTACACCCTCATACCGCCAGTCAGAAAGATCATCAACAGGTGCTGACCAGCATACATAATCATTTAAACAGTAAACATACCCATTAAAGCGATCATGAGAACCATAGACGTACACTCTGCCGTTAAATACATAGGGTTCTCCGTCGGGAATATACTCCCATGATGGAAGATACGGATTGAATCTTTGCTTTTTCATTATTTTTTACCCCCAATTTTCTTACGTTTTAATTGCCTTGTACTTTATATAAATATTCTTCGGTACGCTTTTAATATATAATAATTCCTTTTACCATACAACCCTCATTGATATTTATTTTTATCCAGACGGCTCTAGCGGTTGCAAAATATTTAATAAAATCACAAAATAAAAACGTTTTTATATATTTCACTGGATAATGAGTTATTAAAAACAGTATATACTCAATCGTCCCTGATAACAATAAAAAATTTATAAATATGTATTATGTAATGGTCTGGGGATTATCCGCTCTTTCCAAAAGGCGAAAATGTTTATGAAAATCCGGTAAGCTCTGTAGAACTGCACAAACAAAAACGTTTTTTGAAATTGCTTGACAAGTATTAACATTATAAAATATAGTAAAAAGTAGCAATATATGGATGCGCAAAAGTTCAACAACCGGTTATAGCAAGTGTAGAGAGACAGAAAATTATTAAAAAAAAATCTAAGAAATGGGATTCAATAATGAAAACCACAAAACTTCTCACACTGCTGATGGCTGTTGTCATAATTGTCGCCAGTTTATCTGCATGTACTGCTCCAGTAATTGACAGTTCATCAGGCACCTCAACTCCTACTCCAGGACAAACCGCACCGGCCGATGCTAAGCCAAGTGACAAAAAGCTTGAACCAATAACATTTACAATGTTTGTCGCTGGTCCTGGAGAAGCTCCACCGAAGGACAATAAAGTAGTCAAAAAACTTCAAGAAATCACAGGCGTCACCATCGATTTTGAATTTCTCGTAGGTGACATGGAACAAAAAGTAGGAATCATGATCGCCAGTGGCGATTATCCAGATTTGATCGGCGCAGGGCAAGCGCGTGGAAGGTTTTTAAATGCCGGCTCTTTTGTAGCACTTGACGATTATCTCCCCAATTATCCCAACCTTTGGAAGCATTATGAGCCTTATATAGAAAGGCTTCGCGATGTATCACAAGACAGAAAAGTTTACATACTGGACATTTGGGGCCGTCAATACAGGCTAGAAGACGGTGAGGACGATTTCTACGAAGGAGATTACAATGGTCCTGCTTTCTGGATTCAAAAAGACGTACTTGCTTGGGACGGATATTCACATCCCAAGACATTAGATGAATTCTTTGACTTGTTGGAGCGTTATTACAAAGCGCATCCCACCATCGATGGACAGCCCACCCTACCCTTTGAAATACATTCACAAGACTGGCGCTCCTTCTGTCTGAAAAATGCGCCACAGCACCTGATTGGCGGGCGTAACGAAGGTGACGTAGTTGTTAATCCCGAAACCCTTGAAGTCGAAATATATCAGAACAAATGGTATGCCAGAGACTATTACAAAAAACTCAACGAAGTATATAAGAAAGGTCTAATACATCCCGAAACCTTCACCAGAAACTATGATAATTACCTGTCTGTTATTTCCACTGGTCGTGTACTGGCTATGTTCGACCAGCATTGGAACTTCCAGGATGGGGAATTCGTATTGGTTTCTGAAGGTAAAATCGAGAGAACTTATGTACCCCTTGGTCTGAGTTATGACGGTTCCGACGTTTCATATAACAGAGTTAGAAGCGAAGGGATCATAGGCGGTAACGGTATGGGTATCAGTGTAAAATGTAAAGATGTCGAACGCGCTTTACAGTTTATGGATACACTGCTGGAAGAAGATGTACACCGTCTGATGTACTGGGGTATCGAAGGCGAAGACTATTATGTTGACGCAAACGGACGTTACAGACGTACTCCAGAACAGAAAGCTAACTTCGACAATCCTGATTGGCGTCTCGCAAATGCTGGAGTTGTGATTGGTGACCAATTCCCGAAACTGGAAGGTCGTTATTCCGACGGTAACTCCTGCAGCGCAGCAACACAGCCCGAGGAAAGACTGGAAAACCAATTCCCCTATGACAAGGAATTCTATCAAAAATACGGTTTCTACAGCAGGTCTGACTTCCTGCCTCTAATGGATCATCCTGGCTATCCTGAAGTATGGTCAATCTTCTCAACAATGGAAGATGACAATATAGCCAAGCCGATATTTGACGAAATAACAGATCTTCAAAACCGTTACCTGCCCGGCGTGATCATGGCTGATGATTTCGATTCCGCCTGGGAGGAATACGCGAAGAGATATGAGAATGTCGATTATAAGGCTCTGGAAGAAGAGATAGAAAAGCAAATACGTGCACGTATGCGTTAATAAGTAACTTACTCTTCTTTCAATATGATTATGTAGAAGAGTCGACCGAAAATCCGGCCGACTCTTCTACATAATCATGAACCGGTTGGAAATCAGGGCTAGGGGGATAGCAATATGAAAACCAAAAATTCAAATTCTAAGAAAGAGTTTATTAATCAAGTACGTAAGCAAAAAGGGTTAATCCTAATTGCAGCACCCTTTTTTATCTACTTTTTTGTTTTTTCATATTTACCGCTATGGGGGCTTACCATGGCATTTCAGAACTATAAACCCCATTTATCCTTTTTTGAGCAGGAGTGGGTTGGTTTATTGCATTTCAAAAACCTGTTTACTGACCCTGATTTTTACCGTGTGATGCGAAATACCCTGGGTATGAGCATAATCAACCTTGTGTTGGGGTTTGTCACAGCAATTGCGTTTGCACTGCTTTTAAACGAACTTACCGGAAAATTATATAACTTTAAGCGAATTGTGCAGACAATTTCATATATGCCCCATTTCTTATCATGGATTATCGTCTGCGGTCTGGTTTCAAATATTCTCGCCATGGACGGAGGAATACTCAATGAAATACTGCTGGCATTAGGACTTATTAAAGAAAAAATACATTTCATGGGGAAACCGGAATTGTTCTGGTGGATTGTTGGGTTTACAAATGTATGGAAGTCAATGGGCTGGAATAGTATAATCTATTTGGCAGCAATCACTTCTATAGACCCAGCATTGTATGAAGCTGCAGCAATAGACGGATACGGACGTTTCGGCAGAATGTGGCATGTTACTCTGCCTGGTATAAAATCCACCATAATCGTCCTACTTATTTTAAACGCAGGCTGGATCCTCAACGCGGGCTTTGAAATTCAGTATATTCTGGGTACAAACGGTCTTGTACTTGATGTTTCGGAAACTATTGATATTTTCGTGCTTAAACGAGGCTTCGGAAGATCTGGTGGTTTTGCCTTCGGAACTGCAGCCGGAATGTTCAAAACAGTGGTTAGTGCTGTAATACTAATACTGTGTAATAAAATTGCCGGTTGGGTAGACGAGGAAAGACTGGTTTAGTAAAACCTTTGTGTTGTGCTTAATTCGGCTTGGAGGTATATAGAAATGAGAAAATCAATTGGTGATAAGATTATTGATGCGTTTATTGCGTTCTTTATGTGCATAGTCATTGTTGTTATGTTGTATCCGCTTTGGAACACGCTGATCACTTCTTTTAACGATGCAAGGGATTCCATAAAAGGCTCCCTTTATCTGTGGCCTAGAAAATGGACGCTTTTTAACTATCAAAGCGTATTTAAAACAGACAAAATATTTAAAGCCTTTTTAGTTTCGGTTGCACGCACAGTGATCACTACTGTACTAAACGTGTTTTTCTCAGGTTTGCTCGCATACGTTTTGAGCCGCAAAGAATTTGTTTTCCGAAGGTTTTTGACAGTATTTATGGTAATGACCATGTACATAAACGCAGGACTAATCCCGCAGTATTTCCTGTATCGAAGCTTAGGTCTTATCAACACTTTTTGGGTATATATACTTCCTTCGCTGGTAGGAGCATTCAATGTAATTGTAATACGTACATATATAAATTCGTTACCGGCATCTCTTGTGGAATCCGCAAAAATTGACGGTGCCAGCGATATGAGAATATACTTCAACATTATAATTCCGTTATGCTTACCAGTTTTAGCCACCGTAGCCCTGTGGGTTGCTGTGGGTTCGTGGAACTCATGGTTCGACTCATTCATCTTCGCACCAAAGCAGGAATTGAGTACTCTCCAATATGAAATGATGAAAATATTATCTTCATCCATGCAATCGGGGGTAAAACAACCAGATTACCTGGCCGAGGCGTCACAACAGTCACGCAACATGGTTACTCCAAATTCATTGCGTGCAGCTATGACTATGGTAGCGACTGTACCTATTCTCGTGGTGTATCCTTTCCTACAAAAGTATTTTGTAACTGTTAATATCGGCAGCGTTAAAGAGTAGTCGCAAGCACTCATGTCCATACTACGATATGTTTACATATCACTACAACGTCGCCGTTACCTTCTTTGAAGTG
>JAAYNA010000091.1 GCA_012521105.1 Clostridiaceae bacterium | reverse complement strand
TTTTATGTTCATTTTTATTAGGTGGTTTTATTGTGTTGCCATTTTTTAATTTTCTAATGAAAGATAACAACAACGAAACTTTCAAAATTTTTTTCTAAAATTACTTGACTTTAATTAGCTGGTCTTTTATTCTTTCTGTATTGTCATAGTTCAAAGTAAGCTTTTACATAATTTATTTAACTGTTATACCAGTTACTACATACAGCTTAAAAATAAATAATTATGTGAGTATTTAACTATGGCAGTTGGTATTACAAAACAGAACCACTTATAATATGTGATATATTCATAATCATCGGACATCACTTTTCCTGAAACTTACTTTCAATACTGCAGTTTATCCTTTATCGGTTTTCTGAACTTAAAACTATTTAACTATATAATTCAATTTAATTTATATCTTTTGGGTACAACTAAATAGAGCTTAAAATCTATGAACACTTTAAGACTTTACAGCTTGAATTATATATCATGTTATATAATTCTTCTATTGACTTTTTTTTCAGGAAATTATCTTATTTTGCTTACTATACCTTTTTGCTGAATTGAAGGTAATTCCAGATCATTATCACGCCCGTGCTTTTTTCTGTACTGCATGGGGGTGTCTCCATTAAACTTTTTAAACACCCTGTTAAAATAGTTTATACAACCAAAATTTAGGCGCTGTGCAATTTCGGTAACTGAAAGCTCTGAACCGATCAGCAACTCCTCTGCATGTTGAACCCGCATAATATTACAATAATCAACGTAGCTATATCCTATTAACTCTTTAAATGTTCGACTGAAGTTACTGTAACTCATACAGGCAATTTTTGCAGCATCTTGCAGGCTTAGCCTTATTTCTGGCTGAGTAATAAGTATTTCAAGTACAGGCTGAATATTTGTTACATCCATGGTGTCTCCTATATTGTCAACAATTTTCAAATACCCGTATTCTATAAGAAGTGTAATCAATTCCATTGTCAAGCCATTGATTTTCCACTCAATATATGGAGTGTAATTTAACATAAACTTGAAGTCCAATTTTGACTTTTTTATATGCTTGTTCCTGGATTCGGTAATACGTTCTTCAACATCCAAATCATTTACGCAATTAACCGGAGATGCCTGGGACAGCCTTTTCAGGCAATCTTTTAACGGATCACCATCTTCAGGAATGATATATCCATTCTCAAGAAGTTCACCTGCAGGTATAATGCTTGTTTTACGAGTCATTGTTTTTGCGTTGGCATATAGAAAATTCCAACTGAATTGTATAATAATATTTTCAGTATACGGCGCGATATTATTTGTTGCATGCGAACTTAGTAATGGTACAAAGAACAGGCTGCCTTCCGGTAACTTAATTTTCTTGCCCCTCAAAAACGCAATACGTTCGCCAACTATTGAATAATCCAATTCAAAAAATGAATGGCAATGTAGAGGAAAGCCGCGGGCTTTCTCTGCCTTGTAATGGCAAACGCTTACATTTACCGCTCTAAGTTCTTCTCTGTTTTGATAGTTGTTTTCGTAAAACATGTTATGTATAACCCTAAATAAGATTATTAGTATATTTACCTACATAATACAATAATTGATTTTAAATAGCAAATGATAGAAATTTGTAGCAAAAAGGCATGTTCGAAAAACTGTTAATATGCTATAATGAATATATAGTTTGTTTCTGTTCAACACTACACACTTTCGTTGCGACTTTCATACTTTTAAAATTACATATCTTAAAAGGAGGTATTAAATTTTAAGTTGATGTGTTAATTAGTTTTTACAGACGGCTTTTACTAGAAAACTACATAAATAAGTTTAAGGTGCATTGTAGTAATGGATCATTTCTATTGTTGAGCATTCACCCTGGTTAATCTGGAAAAAGTAGTAGCTTTTGTGTTCAGCAGTACTTAAGGTACAGCGAAGACAATAACAGAGGAGGATAGTTATGTTAAGAGAGCTTAAAATCCCTGTTACCGGAAAACCTTATAAAAATAATGCAACTTATTGTGTAGGTACAGGAAGAATGGGACTAGCACTTCAAAAAGAGTACATTGATCATTTGAAAGTTGTTCAACAGTCCATTAATTTTAAATATATCCGTGGCCACGGGTTGTTTAGTGATGATGTGGGAATCTATCGCGAAGAAACTGTGGATGGAGAATCACGTACATTTTATAATTTTACATATCTTGACCGAATCATTGACTCTTATCTTGAAAATAACATTAAACCCTTTTTGGAACTGGGATTTATGCCCGAAAAATTGAAAACAGGTGAACAGACTATATTTTATTGGAAGGGAAATGTCACTCCACCTTCTTCGTATGAAAAATGGGCTGAACTTATCGAGGCTACATTAACCCACCTTATTGAAAGGTATGGCCGGGAAGAGGTCATTACATGGCCTATAGAAGTATGGAATGAGCCCAATATTGCCTTTTGGGCAGGAACCATGGAAGAGTATTTTAAACTGTATGAATACTCAGCAAAAGCTGTGAAGAAGGTTGACCCGCGTATTAAAGTTGGTGGGCCTGCGATATGCGGTGTTGAAACAGAAAAATGGTTACGTTCGTTCTTTGAGCATTGTATCAATAATAATCTACCTCTGGATTTTATTACCCGCCATTGTTATACAGTAGGCCAGCCAACCCGTAAGGGTCAGTTTATGTATCATGAAATTTACCATCCAACATATATGATTGAGGAATTGAAAGAAACAAGAGAAATAATGGCCGATTACCCCCAAATTGCAAATATGCCGCTTCACATTACAGAGTTCAATAGTTCTTATGTTCCTGTTTGTCCGGTGCATGACACAACCTTCCATGCAGCCTATATTGCACGCATTCTCAGCGAGGCGGGTGAATATGCAGATTCATACTCATATTGGACTTTCAGCGATGTTTTTGAGGAGTTTGATGTCCCAAGATCTGTATTTCACGGCGGATTTGGTATGGTTGCCTTTAATTCAATAAAAAAACCCGTATTCTATACATTTGAATTTTTCGCTAATGCCGGAAAAGAGTTGCTTTACCGCGACGAGAATCTGATTGTTACAAAAGATGATGGAAGATATGTTATTATCGGCTGGAACTGGCATGATGAGAGTGAGAATAATTCTGAGCCACAATCTTATGTTCTTTCGCTTCCTTCAATGGGTCAGCAAGCCATTCTTATTAAAAAGCAAGTAGGAGGAGATAATGCAAACCCACTTCAGACATGGAGCAACCTGGGAAAACCGCGCAGTCTTAATAAGGAGCAAACGAAAATACTGCTGTCATCGGCAGAGCCACTTCAAACAGATGCAAAACTACTCGAGGAAAATGGTTGTTATAAAGTAGAACTGACCATTCCTTGCAACCATTTGTG
>JAAYNA010000004.1 GCA_012521105.1 Clostridiaceae bacterium | reverse complement strand
TGACCCTCTATATATTTCATGATGCGCCTCACAATTATTGGTATTATGTATCCATTATATCATAAATTTACATAATTGCACCTTAAAAAGCTGATTTTGCCTAACCTTTTCGGACAGTCTGGCCATTATGGAGCTGTTAGTATTAATATTAACAGCTCCTGTCCTTTCGACTTCTAAATTATATTCTGTATGTCTTTGCTGATCAATTAAATTGCTTGCTTCAATCCAGGATTCCTCCTGTATATTGTCTTTGATATTCTTGATACTGGGAACTGGGTTTAGAGTAAAATAAAAAAATCGGATTGTTAAAATAAATCGTCAATCCATTTGATAAATGCTGTTTTATCCCTGCTGTTAAACCCGCATTTTTCATAAAACTTTAATGTGTTCTCATCTTTAGCCCCGGTAAGCAGCATGATTTTATAGCACCCCTTGTTTTTAGCAATATCAGCAGCTTTATGCATGAGAGCCTTAGCATAGCCTTTGCCTCTGTAGTCCCTATGTGTTACAACATTTTCAATTAAAGCATAAGGCCTCATGCCCCGTGTAAGATTTTTTATGACCACGATTGTTACACTGGATATAATTCTACCTTCTATTTCTACAACAAGAATATGATAATCTTTATTGGCAATAATTTCATCCCAGAGAGATTTAAGGCCGGGTGTTTCGGGTAGCTTTTGACTTTCGTGCAAGTGTAAATACAACTCCTGTAATCCATCGAGATCTGATTTATTAACTTCCCGGATTAGCATGACCTGACCCTCACTTCTCAAAGTCTTTGTACAGCATACTTGCCTGTATATCAGTATTGTTTTGATACTTTCCGGTATAGTATTTTTCATAATCACCTTCTATAGAATGGTAATAGATCTGACAGATTTCAACTCCGGGATAAATCCTTACAGGTTGAATACAGTGTATCTCAAGTGTCCAATAGCCACCGAAGCCAACATCTCCAAACCCTGCAGTCACATGAATAAAAAGGCCCAACCTTCCTATAGAGGAACGCCCTTCAAGCATTGGAACAAATCCTTCGGTTTTTGTATATTCCATTGTCCTTCCCAGGTATAGCCTTCCGGCTTCCAAGACAAGCCCATCTTCAGGAATAATTATTCTTTTGGTTTTATTGGGTTTTTTCATATCCAATACTTTTTCATCATAAACCAGAAGCTCATTATGCAACCGAAGGTTATAGCTATTAGGGTTAAGACGTTTCTCATCAAAAGGATCTATTATTATCTCCTTACCAATATGCTTTTTTATCTCAAGACCTGAAAGTATCAAATATATCTCCTCCATAAGAAAGTAACACATGGTGAAACTTTCAATTTACCATATATTATACATTATTATATACCTAATGTCTTAGTCAATTCCTTACGATTGATATTTTTACTTATAGCAATTCCAGCATCAAGTATTCTCTCCCTTGCCTCCTCCGGGCTCAATCCGGAATTAAGCTTCATCCATTCCTGCGGGACCCAGTTCTCGACTTTATCATATACGTTTGCCGGCCATCCGTAAGATTTGCCATATTTGTCAATTTTCTGCCTGCTTCCTGCAACTGTAATGTAATAATACTGCTGCATTTCCAGGATTGCTTTATCAACTTTGGTGCCATCCTTTTTCAAAGTAACTCCCATCTCGCTTCTTATTTCACTGGTATTCAACATGGTCTTTTCTTCAAAAAGCTGCCATAACTGCCAGACAGTCTGGCTTACAAGTCCCGCTGCTCTTCTTTCTTCCATGGGTTCTTTCGGATGAAATGCAGTATAAAAAACTGAATACATGCGCGGTGATACGAACCCCTTATGCCCTCCAAGTATGCATCCATATGCCAGTCGTTTTTCCTCTGCAGCCCTATCCTTCCAACGCCAGGGGGCAATTTCAGGGTTGCCTGTATGCCAGTTTTCTTTTGGTGTCTCACTTGACAGGGATGGAAAGCCAGTAAGAATGTCTGATAACGCCATAAACCCAAGTTCGTCAACTCTGTTCACAAAATCCTCATATTTTCTCAGCAGTGCCATTGTTTTTTCTCCTTTCATAAAACACTTTTCTATACTTATCTCTATCACCGAGATTACGAAACTCCGCATACACGTTTTTCTCTCATGTACAAGGATATTATTTTGGTGTGGTGCCTTCAATGGCCTTTTGCAATTATGGGGAATTTACTGTTGCAAAAGTGGGGAATTTTTGTTTGCAACTTTGTCCATTTTTATTATGCAATAAATAATTTAGACAGTATATGGGCAAGTTACTACAGCTCAGTTCATTCACACACTCCACTTCCGGATATTAAGACAGGTGATGATGTTCCTTTTTTAACACCCTGCAAAGTAGATAATTCCATCTATGATAACCTCTTGGAAAGAAAGTGGACAAATGTATGAGCTTATAGCTGACTATTGCAAGATACTTAAGTTGGGTAACAGAATAGCGAAGAACTATTCACAGATTGAAGCTGCATCACACGAGGAATTTCTGGCTAAACTGTTGGCTATGGAAGTTGAAGCGCGGAAAATTAATCGTAAAAACCTGCTACTAAAGCAGGCACAATTTGATGTACTGAAAACTTTCGGTAATTTCAGGTTTGAAAAGATGACAATTCCTAATAGTATAGACATAGAAACACTAAAAACGGCTTCCTTTGTCGACAAAAAGGAAGACTTAATACTATACGGTTCTGTCGGGTTGGGTAAAACCCATTTGGCTACGGCGATAGGAGTAGAAGCATGCAATCGTGGCAAAAAAGTAAAATTTTTCAGAACCGCCTCGCTTGTCGACCAGCTACTGGATACAAAGACCGAAGGAACACTTAACCGCTTTTTCAGGCAATTAAGTAAGACAGATTTGCTCATTTGTGATGAATGGGGGTTTATTCCATTTGAAAAAGAAGGATCTCAATTGCTGTTCCAGGTCATTTCGGAATGTTATGAAAAAAGAAGCTTGATTATTACTACCAATCTTGAATTTAGCAAATGGAACGGTATATTTTACGATGAAAAGCTCACCAGCGCGATAATAGATAGAATTATTCATTATAGTCATCTTATTGTTTTTGAAGGAACTAGCAATCGCCTGGAAAACTCTATGATTAAATCAACATAGAAAATGTACCTATTTATTACAAATTTGGACTGTCCGGGTGCTGCATTTTTCTTGTCATTTTGTTGCAGTTTTTGTTGACAAAACACACCTATCCATCTAACATAGGAGTCTATAATTGAAGTATTTTCGTATAGAAGCTTAATATCCTTTTCAAATTTACTCACTTTCGAGTTCTTTTTTAGATATTCACTAAATTGAGTGCTTGAAACTATTTCAGGTCTAATTGTTTTACTGAAAAGCTGCTTCTTAGCTTTTCCTCTATTATGCAATTCGCCAGTAGTTGGATCTTTAAAAAATTTTAAATAAGGTAAGCTGTAAATTTGACCGTGAACTACAAGATTAAGTCTATCTTTGTGCATCATTCTGTGGTGGTAAATGAATTTAGGCTCAAGAATCAGGTCATCATCGGAAAACACTAATAATTCACCTTTCGCAGATTGTACACCTTCATTCCTTGCATATGATCTTCCTTAATTTTTGATTGAAATGATTTCCAGACCAACATCGTGTAGCTTCTTGAAATCTTTGCTGAATTGCTTAAGCAGCTCCTCTGTGTTATCTGAAGAGCCACCATTAACTATAACTATCTCTAAACCTTCTTTATATTCAAGTTTTTTTAATGACTCTAATACAAGGGCTAACCTTGGGGCTTTGTTATATGTTGGAATTATTAAACTTACCTCTATACTATTACTATGCATATACTCACTATACACACTGAACTTATTTTTTTCCCATAACATACTCAGCTAATTCATCAACAGATCTTAGTAAGTCCACATTCAGATCTTCATCAGCTATCTGGATCTGAAAAGTATTTTCAATCCACACAAGGATTTCAAGTACATCCACTGATTTAATTCCAAGTTCTGTTATCATATCATTGCCTTCAATATCAGAAAGTGTCTTTTGGATTTGCATAGCTTTAATTACAATTTCTTTTAATTTGTTAATGACCTCACTTTTACTCCCAACCGTTTCAACTCTTTAGGTCAGTGCAGAATCTTTTTATTAGGGGTTTTAAACCTTAAACCGATACTGATACCTTTTTCCTTCCATATCACAAGCATTTTCAATTGCCTGATTTTAAATTATTATAAAATTCTCCATAGTAAAAACCTTATAAATAGGTTTTGTTAAAACAACTTTATAAATTATTATAGATTTTTAAGGTATTAGGCGGAAAACGTCAATATATATCCATTAATGTCAATTATCGCAAATTCCTCAGTTCCATAAAAAGTTTTCTGTAAGTCTAATACTATATTTGCTTTTTCTTTTAATTCATCATGTAACTTCTTGACATCTTTAACTCTAATATAAAACGTTAACCCTCCTCCTGGCGTCTTTTCATTCAAAACCGGATATTCTTCTATTAAGTTATTCCTCTCCTGAAACATAATCTCAACATTTTCGTGCTTCATCATTGCCCAGTCAAACTTACCAGTCTTTGGCACATTCATGCTCAGTTCAAACCCCAGAACTTTCTCATAATACTCAATTGTTTTGTTTACATCCTCTACCATTAAGTTAGGTGTTAAACTATTCATTAAAATCCCTCCTGTTCTATAATTTTTTGAATGTATTGTAGTGTTATCAAAATTATAGTTTACATTTATTAAAGTATTTCTGGTTTATCTCCAAGTGTCTTGTTTAGATTAAAATCGCTGATTGAAATACTGATTATAATGCTATATCCATCTATAGTAAACCATTATTTAAATTCAATAAGTGCTCCTGTGGCCATTTTTTCTTTATACTTTCAAGAATAATTTTAGTCGCCCTTGAAAACATTTTTTTGTCCTGCTCCCTAATCGTGTCTAACAACTCTCTACATTTTAATAACGTTTTTTTAGAATGGTGATAAGAATACTTTGTAAGTAAATTAAAAAATGTAAGCAGCATATCATGGAGTTCGTTTATATCCGTAAAAATTTTCTCATCAACTATAGCAAGCCCTTTATCAAACATATATTTGAAGCGATAATAATGACTTTTTTTATTTTCCATGACATATTTTATGCTCCATAATTTAAATGGATCTTCTATCAATAATTCAGGGCGGGACTCAATTTTATTTAACAAATCAGCATAACCATCGAATATTTTTATTCCACCCCTATATATTTTAGGTTCACCATTAGGGTGATATCCTTCTAAATATTCATAACCTATAGATTGAACATGAAAGTCATATAATATTTTTTGCAGGTTTACTCTTGCTTCCTTACAATTCACAGAAAATTTAGAGAGGGGAATACCAGCAAGATAGCCCCAATAGGGAATTGGTCCTTCGTTTATAGTTTTCAACCCATTAAAATAAGCATTTAAGAAGGATTCATAATCAATTACTCCAGTGCCAAAATCCTTACCATTCATGCCCCTGTCAAAAAAATATAATATTTTTTTTGTACTATCAAAACCGTATATTAATGCATCATGATATTCATGATTTTTTAAGTAATCATCTGAGTTCTGAACAAAATACCTGTCCCACCCTACAATTACATATTGGTCATTTGATAATGTCTCGATTATGCAGTCAATAAGATTTTTACCCGCATAATTCAGAGGTTCAAGACTAATAACTTCATTAAATACGCTGATAAACTCTGAAGTTTTCCAGAGACTATAAGCGGTCACTGAATGGTTACAGTCCATAAAGAGAGAAATAAAATTATTTATAAACCAGGGAAACGTGCAAGGGTAAGCAAAAATAGCGATAAATCTGTTTCTCTCCCAGCATCTTCCGCCAAATATCAACTCTAATTCAATAGGCAGTATTTATAATTGTCACTTTGTTTTCATGCTTATTTAATTCATTAGGAACATTCCGGTTTAGTTATAAGAGTAGCTTTATAATCCAAAATTCAGTTAATTTCATAGCATTTCTTTTATTTCGCGTATTATTAGGTATAATGTGATTAGATCTATTATAACTTTCAATAAATTCAATTGTCAATACTTATCTTTATTTTAAATTTATGCAAATTTCGACCAAATTCTGTAGAATTTTTACGATTTATTTCTTTAATATCTATAAAACAGCTCTCCTTATCCTCCAGCTACTATTATCTTTTCCATAGGTTCTTAGGAGTTGCAAGGGAAAAGCAATATGATTTGATGTGATATTTATGAATTTAGGCGACTGCTATAGGTATGATACATGCTTTTAGACAGGAAAAGAATATAGTTTTGACGAGCATTAACCTGATAGCCCTGAAGATGAGAAAATTGGAGGCACTGTTGCCATTGCTTAAAGGTTAACTGCCAGGAAGTGAATCATCAATGGGTGGAATGCAGATGGTATTCAAGAAACAGATGACTTTGAACAGGCTAAGACCTGGCAGAATAATTTTAGTATGATATTTAACTAAATGTATGATTCAATTCGTTAATCAATAATAACAATTCTGTTCTCTGTTTTCGACCTGTTAACATCAATTATTCTCTGGTTTTCTGAACCCCGAAATTTCAAAAGAAGGTTTCTTTTATCTTCTTCATACCTGCCGTCCACAAGTATATCTGTTTCATTAAGCAATGTGTCCCAGCCTCTGTGTTTATATGAATTTTTAATGATATATTCATATGTGTAGCCGGTGTAAGTCATTATATCAAGGTTCAGCTTTTTAGCTTCCCTGGCAAGAGAAGTAAAGGCTTCGGCCTGCTCGAAAGGTTCACCTCCGCTGAATGTAATACCGTCCAGCAGGGGATTTTTCTTTGCCTGCTCAATTATTGAATCAACCGTTACTAATTCCCCACCTTCAAAAGAGTGAGTTTGTGGGTTGTGGCAGCCGGGGCATTTATGTTTACAACCTTGTGCAAAGACCACCATTCGTATTCCCGGCCCATCCACTATTGATTCTTTTATTATTCCTGCAATTCTTATATAAGTAGCCATTTTAAATCACCTAAAGCCTTTGGAAAGACATATGTTTTATCCTGTCATGTTCCTCGGCCCTCTTTGCATCATTGAATCTTTCAAGCGTTCCTACAAGATACCCTGTAATACGACGTATTCTTTCAAACCTGATATCCCCTTCTTCTCTTCCGCAGGAAGGGCATGTATTGCCGATGATTCCGGTAAATCCACATACAGGGTCTCTGTCTACCGGGTGATTGATAGAACCGTAGCCAATACCTGCTTCTTTCATAGCTCTGATAATTTTCTCAAACGCCTTAAGGTTTTGTGAAGGATCCCCATCCACCTCAACGTAAGTGATATGCCCGGCATTGGTCAACTCATGATAAGGAGCTTCTATCGTTATTTTGTCAAAAGCGTTTATACTGTAATAAACCGGAACATGAAAACTGTTTGTGTAATACTCCCTGTCGGTAATACCCTCAATGGAACCAAAAATCTTTCTGTCCATTTTCACAAACCTACCTGACAGACCTTCAGCAGGAGTTGCAATCAAGGTGAAGTTCATATTGTATTTTTTACTGGCTTCGTCCATACGTTTTCGCATGTGTCTGACTATCTCCAGGCCAAGCTTCTGAGCTTCTTCAGATTCACCATGGTGTTTACCGATTAAAGCCTTTAAGCATTCTGCCAACCCGATAAAGCCTGTTGTAAGGGTTCCGTGTTTCAGTACCTCTCTGATTTCATCCTCCCAATCGAGCTTGTCTGAATCAATCCACACTCCCTGACCCATCAGGAAAGGGAAATTCTTAACCTTTTTCCGGGCTTGTATTTCAAACCTCTCCAGAAGTTGGTCAATTACCAGGCCTATCTTTTTATCCAGTTTATCAAAAAACATATTTATGCTCTTATTGCTTCTTAACGCAATTCTTGGCAGATTTATTGTGGTAAAGCTTAAATTTCCCCTGCCATTTATTATTTCCCTGGAAGGATCGTATACATTGCCCACCACCCTTGTTCTGCATCCCATGTAGGCCATCTCGGTTTCAGGATGTCCCGGCCTGTAATATTTAAGATTGAAAGGAGCATCCAGAAACGAAAAGTTCGGAAAGAGTCTCTTGGCGCTTACTCTGCAGGCAAGTTTGAACATATCGTAATTGGGATCTCCGGGATTATAATTTACTCCCTCTTTAACCTTGAATATATGTACAGGGAAAATTGGTGTTTCTCCATTACCAAGCCCTGCTTCGGTAGCCAGAAGGATATTTTTAATAACCATCCTGCCCTCGGGAGAGGTGTCGGTGCCATAGTTTATTGAGCTGAAAGGCACCTGTGCTCCCGCTCTGCTGTGCATTGTATTCAAATTGTGAACAAAAGCCTCCATAGCCTGGTATGTATTTCTGTCGGTTTCCGACTGTGCCTTTTCGGCCGCAAAAGCCTGCGCTTTATCGATAATAGCAGCATCGGATATAAATTCCATAAGGTATTCCTTCTCAAGCTTTATATATCCTTCATTGGGAATAAGTGTTGGATAAACATTGTGCTCATCTGCAATTCTTTTTGATACGGTGTTTACCAATGCTGCTGTATCTTCAAGAGCAGACAACAATTCCAGTGCTTTGATAAGGTTTTGCCTGTAAAGTCTGGAATAGGTTTTTGCAACACCCAAAGCCATTCCATAGTCGAAATTTGGTATGCTTTGCCCTCCATGCTGATCGTTTTGATTTGACTGGATAGCTATACAAGCCAGAGCTGAATAGCTGTGAATATCGTTTGGCTCTCTCAGATGCCCATGCCCTGTGCTGAAACCATTCCTAAAAAGCTTGACTATATCAATTTGGCAGCAGGTTGTGGTGAGAGTAAGGAAATCCAAATCATGTATGTGTATATCTCCATCTTTATGAGCTTTCGCGTGTTCGGGCTTTAATATGAACATCTCGCAAAACTGCTTTGCTCCTTCAGAACCATATTTAAGCATGGTTCCCATGGCAGTATCACCATCTATATTCGCGTTCTCCCGCTTTAAATCATTGTCCTTGGATTCTTTGAAAGTTAATTCTTCATATATCTTCATTAACCGGGTATTCATTTCCCTTACCCGTGTTCGCTCAGCACGGTATAATATGTATTCCTTGGCGGTTTGGGCATGCCCCTCTTCAATCAAAACTCTTTCAACAATATCCTGAATTTCCTCAACGGTCGGAACCTTTTTATCCGGGTCTTTATGCAGTTTTTCAACTACTTTTTCTGCCAGAGTAAAAGCCAGCGCATAATTTTCTTCTCCTGCAGCTCTGGTTGCTTTAAATATGGCATTGGTTATCTTCTCAATGTTGAAAGGTACTTCTCTTCCGTCCCTCTTCCTTATTTTTGTAATCATTTGTCTTTCACCCTCTTTAAATTGAGTTTTTAAACAACTGAAGAAATTACTCAGTAATTTCAACACATCGCTTAAACGATGCAGAGAATTTTGGATATCGGCCTGTTATGGGAAACAAGTATTATAAAGCCTCTCGATAAACGTCGAGAGGCTATCGTAAATTATATAATGCCATAGCCGAATATTCACAGATTATCCGACACCCCTCTATCATACATTGAGTTTATGGTGTGCGGGACCGTGCAGGCTTTACACCTGCTTCCCTTTTAAACTATCGTTAAACGGTTGTAACAACAATATATTGTTTGTGTAGATAATATCATATACAACATATTGTGTCAATAAAAAATTTGCTTATAATTTCTATGAAAAAAAGTAATGATTAAAAGGCACCTGTTCTCAGTAGTTTAACACCTCGTATCCTGAGTTCCTATATTCAATTAACTCTTGAAAATTAGTGAATTTATGTTAACCTATATCATGGGATATTATGTTAACATTTTGGATGGTGATATTTTGCTCAACAATAAGCGACAGTTTAAGCTGCATTATTTTATTACTCTTATTTTAACGTTAACTTTACTTGTGGGATGCAGTTCCACCGGAATAACACTTAATGAATCCGATAAGATAACAAATACCAATACTTATAATTTGCTGTCAAACAAAACCACATCCGATGCAGAAATAAAAGCACAGGAAAAACAAAATGGTGACGAACAGCTATCTGAAAAAGATCTGCCGGCTATAAAGGAAAATGTCATATACGAAAGTACAACCAGCGAAATATCTGTTCATTTTATTGATGTTGGACAGGCCGACAGTATTTTTATTGATTATGGTGATGTGGATATACTGATAGATGGTGGCAATAATGATGACGGAGAACTTGTTGTAAATTATTTGAAATCTTTAGGAACAGATGACCTGGAACTGATGGTTGCAACCCATCCTCATGAAGATCATATTGGAGGACTTGACACTGTTATTTATAACTTTGATGTTGAAAAAATAATAAAACCCGCGCTATCTGAAAATACGAAAACAAACAGAGATTTTGAAGAAGCGATAAGCAGTAAGAATATTCCGGTTACAAATCCCGACCAGGGTGAAGTAATAGAGTTTGGAGATTTAAAACTTATAATTCTAAGTGATAAAACAAAAAGATATACCGAAACCAACAATTATTCAATTGTATTAAAAATGGTTTATGGGGATACTGCATTCTTGTTTACAGGGGATGCAGAAGCT
Source organism: Clostridiaceae bacterium (assembly GCA_012521105.1). Lineage (GTDB taxonomy): Bacteria > Bacillota > Clostridia > DSM-8532 > DSM-8532 > Thermoclostridium. The sequence continues at coordinate 2,372 of JAAYNA010000004.1, read as the reverse complement.
GAGGCCGAACACGATATACTGGAGTCGGGGCTGGATATAAAGGCAGATGTATTAAAAGTTGGGCATCACGGTTCTGCAACGTCAACTACTGCAAATTTTCTCAGGAAAGTATCACCCGATTACGCTGTTATTTCTGTAGGTAACGATAATCGTTACGGACACCCTGACCCAATTATTATCAACAGACTGAATTTGCATGATGTGGCCACCATGCAGACAAATGAGATGGGAACCATTATTTTTACATCAAATGGTACCGATCTTTCTTTTACAGCTGCTAAGGCAACTGGCGACAGAACAGATGCAGTATCTGATGAGACCTATGCATCTGCAGTGGGGCAATCAGATTCAGATATAATACCTGAAATTGTAATTTCCAATCTTGATAAAAAGACCGAGTTTGTTGAAATAACAAACAAATCTCTTAAAAATATTGATTTAACAGGATGGTATATAGTTTCTGTCGCAGGAAACCAAATTTTCTATTTCCCTGACCGATATATGCTGGAGGCCGGAAAATCTATCAGAATTGCATCTGCCGGTGCAGATGGAGATATAATTTGGACAACGGCCAACATATGGAATAATTCTAAAAGCGATCCTGCTGAGTTGTATAATGAATCGGGTTTTTTGGTTGATAGATGGAACGACTAAAAATATACCCTTTTTAAACGGAAATCACTTAACCTGCTAAGCAGCTCGTTTGTTATTGTTTCTGCATTAAAGGCCACCTGTTCGGCTGTGATTTCCTCAAAACCATCCTTACCAATTAAAGTTACAACATCGCCTCTTTTTACATCAGGGATATCCGAAATATTCACCATGAGCTGGTCCATGCAGATCTGACCAACAATTGGTGCCCGGTATCCCTTAATTAAAACATAACCATTTGCTGAAAGACTTCGTGGAATACCATCTGCATAACCAATTGGAACAACAGCGATTCTGGTTTCCTTTTGCACTGTATAATTCCGGCTGTATCCAACGCTCTCACCTGCTGTAACAGTTCTTATCAGCGCAACTTTGGATTTTAACGCTAAAACAGGTTTTAAATTCATCGAAATTCTGGTACTTTGCCCGGGCGCACTTAAAACACCATAAAGTCCAATTCCTGTTCGCACATAATCGCATTGTAATCCGGGATAATTTAAAACTCCGTAACTGCTCTGAATATGTACCGGGGGAATTGTAATGCCCTTATCCCTTAACTTATTCAAAAGCTCATAGAAATTATGTATCTGCTGTTTTGTAAAAGCTACATTTAATTCTTTCAGGCTGTCTGGCACGGAAAGGTGCGTAAAGATACCATTAACCTTAAGGTTTTTACAGTTAAATACGGATGCAATTTCAGATACATGTTTATAACTTTCTCCAAGCCTGTTCATTCCTGTATTTATTTTAATATGTATCTGTATTGGTTTACCAAAGCTGTTTAACTCTTTCGCATGCTCCACATCTGCTATGGTTTGCGATAAGTTATAGCGAAATAGTTCATAGGCCCTTAGGGGGGAAGTGTAACCTAGAATCAGTATCTCGCCCCTGACCCCCGCCTTACGTAAATGTATTCCTTCATCAATCGTTGCAACAGCAAAAGCATCGATCCCGCTACGGTTGAGGCAAACCGATACCGGGACTGCGCCATGGCCATAAGCGTTTGCTTTAACCACCGCCATTATTTTGCATTCAGCAGGAAGTACTCCTCTAAGTACTTTTATATTATGGCGTAGATTTGTCATATCGATTTCGGCCCATGCCCTGTCCATATCGTGTGTGCAAATACTGCGTTGTTTACTTTCCATGTTCATTAACATGGCTGTAAAAACCGAGGATACGGAAGAAATAAGTGCCACAGAAACAAAATGCACAATACTGTTGTCAACAAGCAACTGCTTTAAACCTGTTACCTTTGCAAAACCACGGACTACTACGATTACTGCCGGATGCAAAATATAAATAAAGAGTGAGGTATCTCTTAAATACTTATGCCTTTTTCCTCTCCACAAAAGTAAAACCTGGAACAGGAAAAACATACAGGGTAAAAGCATGAAATACATACTGTCATGCTTTTGCAGGTTAAAGCTTTTAAGCAGTAACCCTTCAATAATCATGAAAACAATGGAGAATACAAATCCTGTTATGCAAATTTTTACTGATATACTTTTTTTATATTGTGCAATCAAAGCACCCATTAAAAAGAAAACAGGTGCAAAAAACAAACCGTTCCGCGTATAATCAAAAAACACAAACATGCCCTGATAAACAGCTTTAAGAAGCCTGATATTTTCAGAAATACCGTAATAACTGTCACCAAATAAACCTATGACATATAAAAGCAGGCCCGAAAAAAATGCCTGTTTAATTTCCATCTTTTT
>JAAYNA010000090.1 GCA_012521105.1 Clostridiaceae bacterium | reverse complement strand
GGTACCAAATGGAAAGGCTGGTTGAGGCAGGCCTTGTGAGGCACATTGGTACTTCCAATATGACTATACCAAAGTTAAAGTTGCTTTTAAGAGATGCAAGAATCATGCCATCGGCCAACGAGATGGAACTACATCCTTGTTTCCAGCAACCTGAACTTTTTAATTTCTGTATGGAACATGGCATCCAACCAATCGGCTTCTGTCCTATTGGATCACCCACCAGACCCGATCGTGATAAAACACCCGACGATGTAGTTGACATAGAAGACCCGGTTGTTGTTAAAATTGCGAAGGCACATAATGTTCATCCAGCGGTAATATGTTTGAAATGGGCTGTTCAACGCGGACAAATACCCATTCCATTTTCAATACATAGGCATGAATATGCAAGCAATTTACGATGCACCATTGAAGATCCTTTAACAGAGGAAGAAATGAAAGAGCTGGAAACAGTAGACAAGAACTGCCGTCTCATAAAAGGTCAGGTGTTTCTCTGGGAAGGTGCAAAAGGCTGGGAAGATCTTTGGGATGTAGATGGTGAAATTACCCGTTAAAAATCAGCGTTTTTTCATAGTATACTCGGCATGGGCGGTAACAAGGCGGCGAAATTTTGCTGCCTTATTACCGCCCTCTTTGCAGAAAGCCCGAACTTATACCGGTTTGACACTTAAGAGCCAGTTGATGGTTAAATCTTTAAAGTGATTTTATGTATGAGTTGTGTTATAATGAGATGATCGATTATGGTATGCCGTTAAAAAGGTGAATTTGTTTATGGTTGGCAATAAATTAGAATCATCAGGGATTGGAGGATGGTGTGAGGAGAGAACTTCTTACAAATCAGTCTGAGATGAGTGGAATAAAGCTACTGCGCCGCAAACTGGCACCAATGTATCTGATTTTATGCTTTTTGAGCTTTTTTATTTTGGATCTTTCACTTCGCTATATATATAAGCATCTGTTTACAGTGGACCTGTTTTCCCGCTATCCCATGATATTTACAATATTCTGGTCGCTGTTGCTGACAGCAATTATAGGGATATTGCCCGGTTTGGCAAAACGCATTGTTATGATGTTGTTGATAGTGATATTTGGTTTATTTAGCATAGCTCACGCCGTGGTCTTTAATATCTTTGGCAATTTCTTTTCTTTCGCGGATTTTGCCTATCTCGGTGACGGAGTGAGATTTTTCAGTTTCAGCTATCTTAAAATCCGAAAACTGCTGGTACTGAGTGTACTGTTTGCAATAGCAATAATGGGGGTTTCGGCCTGGCTATCAGCGGAAACCGGCAGGCTACGCAGAAGATACGAATTTATCGGCTGTATAGCGGTGATGATATTGTCTGTCGCATCTATTACACTTGCCCACACAAAGCTTATGAACGAAGGTACAAAACAGCAGGTAAGCTGGGGGATGGCAATTGGGCAACAACCCGAAAGTGTTATATATGAGGACTTTTCAAATGTAAATCAGTGCATGGGAATTGCCGGATTATATCAGTACACGGCGCGCAGTCTGGCTGTTTCAACCGGGTTGGAGCGGTGGATCGAGACATCTTCAGTGCACGCAAGGCTCGACAGTATCTTTCAGCAACGTATGGGAAGGTATAATAAGGAAAATGAAATGACAGGGGTTTTTGAGGGCAAAAACCTCATGCTGATTATGTTGGAGTCTATAGATACATGGATGATAAATGAGGATTACATGCCCGAACTTTATTCATTGCAGCAGAAGAGTATCAATTTTACCCGTCACTACACCCCGCTGTTTATTAACGCAGGTACTTTTAATACCGAGTTTGCGGCATTGACCGGTTTGCTGACTCCGACATCCGGGGTTAGGAAAGGAGCTTACACGTCCAACGATTTTTCATGGTCCCTGCCAAGTTTGTTCAGGGAAAAGGGGTATTCTGCAAATTCATTCCACAGTGCCGATCCCATTATCTACGACAGGGGCAATATACACAGAAATATTGGCTTTGAGGATTACTACTACTGGTATAGCCTGGGCATGGAAAACTATATGAAAGACAGTCAACTAATTAACGGATTTGACAAGATGGTCGAAAACAAGCCCTTTTTCAGTTTTATTATTACATACTCGGGGCATGGCCCTTATACTGAAGAGATGAAAGACATATCGGCTCCGCACTACGAAAGAGCGGTGGAAAAAGCTAAACTGAACGGAATAGTGGGGGACGATAAGAACACATTGGAATATTATCATGCAATAGCGCATGCAATGGAGACCGACGCTTTTATCGGAGCGTTGATGGACAAGCTCGAGGAAAGCGGACTTATAGAGGATACTGTTGTGATACTATTTTCTGATCACTACTCAAAGTACATGACCGATACAGAGTACCTGCTCAGAATTAAGGGTGTCAGCAATACTGATTTACTTTGCAATACACCTTTTATGATTTTCAGCAGTGATATTGAACCACGCAATGTGCATACAATTACTTCAACTATTGATATATTTCCTACCATAGTGAATATGTTCAATCTTGGCGCAGACCTGACATATTTTGTGGGCGATGATATCTTTGCAGAAAACCGGCACGACTATGTTATGTTCAGAAACTATTCATGGTATGACGGGAAAGTTTATTACTCCTCCGATTATAAAGGTGAAATCACTGAGGAAATTGCGGCAAGGACACAGGAAGTGATTGAACGCGTTAATTTGTCGTGGGACACACTTAAGTCGGACTATTTCAGGTATTTACTGAAGAAAAAATAAGGGCTGAATCTGTTCAGTTAATTGTTGTTGGAGCTAAGAACGAAAAAGAGGGAATGTTTCTTAATATGCCATATAAGATGGCTGCTATCGCTAATATTAAACCGATTTTATCCGGGATTTTATCGAAAAAAGTGTATCTTCTTTGTGTTATAAATTTATAAGCATGATTAATTGCATAAGCTAATAAAACAGGTGCTGTCACGAATACAAGGCTGTTATATCTGAAAGCCTGATAAAGGTTTCCTTCTAACATTGATATAATACATCTTGTAATGCCACATCCCGGACAGTAATAATCGGTAACATAATAAAACCCACAAATAAAACGAAAATTTGTGAGTTTTATTATGAGATAATAAAGAGTCCCCAGAAATATAAAAATGAAGAACAGAAAGACAACCCGAACAAATCTTTTTATCATAGTACCATTGAATTAAGTTCAGACTGCAATATGGCATAAACAACTATACTCAAACCAAATATACTTAAGATCAGATACAATATACTATTGTCATCTCTGGACATTCCTCTGAGGAATTGTGCTTTTGACATATTTTTTCCCATTTTGTATGACCAGTAAATTCCATAGATACCACAAGTGAGAATTGTAAACAACAAAGCTGCGCCAGGAGATATGGAATGATCTTCAGAGGCAATGTTTATTTCTTCAGTAAGTTTGTAAAACCAATATAATCCGTAAATACCGCATGTAATTAATGTAAGAATAATACAAACACCAACACTTCTTTTCTGAAACAAATTGTTGACCCCCTTAAATTTTGTGAACAAATTAATATATATTTCTTTCCAATTAATATTACTACAAGCTGGGAGTTTTTGCACGTACTTTTTTGTCGAATGAAGAGTTAATGCCTGTATTGTTAACCCTTTGAATAGCGCGAGTCATGAAAAATATAATAGCGCAGCATATAAAGTGCATGTGTGCGATAACTATTGTTCCCAAATGGCAATGTCCTGTTTATATTGCATTATTACTGCTTATCCGATCCAAAAAATAGATACGGTTATTTTAGTGGAGCATAAAGAAAAAGGAAATTTTAGCTTTAAAAATTATCGTAACATCATCTC
>JAAYNA010000089.1 GCA_012521105.1 Clostridiaceae bacterium | reverse complement strand
TTTCGGCTCCATTTTGATTGCGATGACTGAGATGAAGGTACAGCTATCTCTGATTTCGAGTACTTTGTATTGCATGTATATCCTCCTTTTACCTATAATATGTCCTATGTAATAATTATATGATAGCTTCCGGAAAACTTCAAGGGTTTTCACAAAAATCATGAAAACTATTTCTGTAGGCGAATGCTGTAGCGCTCTGCATGCTATACCTTAGTACAGGCGTTGACTGCAACTCCGCGCGCTAAAGTAATTCTTGATTTTTGACCGCAGATATCATATAATATACTCAGCACCAAGTATAGTTTGGGGGAGGGTGATAGGGAATGTCGAATGTATCACTGTTGCAGCAACTTTGCGAACTCGGAGTGGGGACGAGAGGCTTTGAATTCATATCTGATAACGCAGAACACACTGCTCCTGCGGATATGGTATTTACCGCCTTTAACAAGCTAGTAAGAAGAAATTATTAACAAACTAAAGGAGGTAAAACTTATGAAAATGATAGATTATTCCATTCCTCAAAAAGCTAGGGATGCGTATTCTATACTTAAAAGTTTTATTAGTAATTTAAAACGTAATCCAGACCCAGCTACAGTAACACCAGACATATATAAACGAGATAATACAGTATATACGGTAGGGAATGTTGGGTCCGATGGATTTCTATACTTAATTCGGTGGGATAACAACATAAGAAAAACCAAAAAAGATGGAGAAGTCATAATAGTTCTAAACGCAGGACCGTACATGGAATCAGGTGAAACAGCGTCTTTACACTGCCTTCTGGTATCGGAAACAGGGAGATTAATCGTTACAACGAATAAAGGTAGATGTTTAGTTTCCGATGAAGCACAAACGACATTGTCTGAAGCATTTACTTTCAAGTCTGGGAAAACAAGTAACACATGGGGATATGATATTTATAAAAATTATGTCGTTATCGCCAGTTATGGAGATAAGAACGCACAAAACCCACCTAGAGAAGTATATCTCTCAAAGGATTATGGTGCTACATGGAAGCTGATATTTGACAAACCAATAGCTGAAATGAAAAAACCAAGCGACTATCACATACATGACGTTGCTATAGACCATTACAACGAAGGAGGAATAAGACTATTAATATCTGTGGGAGATACTGAAAATCGACAAATTTTGTACAGTGACGATTTTGGCGAAACATGGAAAGAAATGTTCCCAGAATCAGAATGGATAAACAAGGGTATAACACCTCCTATACATCCAACCAGCATCGTATGTCTACCAAAAGGGATTGCCTTTGGAAGTGATGAATTGCCAGAAGGCATTTCATGGTGGAACAGACCTAGAAACGTTGAAAATCCTGACATGCGTTGGGAAGATTGTGAATATAAAATACAATTTGGTGACCCCGAAGCTACTACAATAGGAACACTCGCAGTTAAGGGTGACAGCTTTGAAATGGATGGATTTCACTACGCAGTAATGCCTTTCCGCAATCACGAAACAGCGGCTGACGGTAGGTCACGCTTATATGTAACGGGAGATGGGGGTAACACTTGGCATCAAATCTACATAGAGGAATTAGATACTACAAATTACAAAGGCTTTATGAATGTAAGATTATGGCAAAAAACCGATGGCAAGTTATGGATATACGGTACTTACTCCCACGAAGGAGAAGTAAAGATTTGGAGAAGTCAAATGCCAGATTTCAATATAACTGGTTAATGAATAAAAATTTCATTTTATATTGAAAGGAGAATGGGTATGTTATATACGGGAGAAATAACAAAGCAAATAAAGGTATCTACAGAGGAAGTGGCTGTAGAGCTAAAAGCAAGAGGGAAAATTGCATCAATCTACAATAGAGGTAATGCACCTGTTTTAGTTTCATTTGACAAGAGTTTTGAGGACGTAGAAGCGACAGGGGATTATAGAATTATAGATGCAGGCATTAATATAATATACGGGCCCGATGTAAGAGTGACTTGTGATACCATATATTTAAAGGCAGCATCAGGAACTACTTCTGTAGAAGTAACCGGATACAAGGAAGGGCATGTACACGTGTATTAAGATTTACTACATACAGAGAGCCATTTGTGGCTCTCTTTGTTGTATTCAAATTATTTTAAGGAGACTTGATAGAACTCTTGAATACTCTGACAACGGACAACTAGCGTGGCAGCGATCTAAAGCAATACTTGATTTTTGTTCTCAGATATCATATAATATAAGCATAGATAATATTGAGGTGATGTGAGTGGACCTACAGCTGTACAAGACTCCGGAAGGAATTATAACTGCATATCCGATGGA
>JAAYNA010000088.1 GCA_012521105.1 Clostridiaceae bacterium | reverse complement strand
TTTGCTGTAGCTGTTTTATTTCATCAGTTATACGCGGACCCGATGTTGCTGCCATCAGAACCGCTTCATTGGAATGTTGAAGAAGAGCCGACAGGGATGAGCTAACTATTCTCTCACTATTTTCAAGAATGATTGCGTTTTTTTCTATATTGGTTATTTCTACCATCCAAAATATTATGTCTACTTTGCATAAAACCTCTGCTTCGGTTATCCACTTATCTATCTCTTTTTTTTTGCCGGACTCAAGACGGGTGTTTGTCTTTTCATAACCTAAGCGCGTGTATATTAAGCTCTTTTTGTACGGGGTCTGAATATTCCTATAAAACTTTATTTGGTTCACTTTTAACCCTCGTTTATAAAATTTTATTCATTTTATCACAATATGTTATATTCATTCAAGTACAATTATTTCACAACTATATTCAGTTAAACCGACACATAAATCAAGAGGACGGTTATTCTGGTTTTTAACCAGGAAAACCGTCCCCTTTGTTATAATCTTTCCTAATTTGTCTGTTTTGGTTCCTCTTGGGGCTCCTCTGCTTTAATTTCGGGTTTATATCCCTCGTTAAATATCTGGTCAAACTCGTATCCTTCAAGTCTTTCCTTATCCAACAAAGCCTGAGCAACATCGTGTAGGCGCTGCATATTTTCAGTCAGTATGGTTTTTATCCTGCTGTAGGCTTCATCGATAATTTTCTTGACCTCGAGATCAATCTTGGCCGACATTTTCTCACTGAAATACTGGGAATGACCATAGCTTTTCCCCAGGAAAACCTCATCGTTTTCATCACCAAAATACATATTTTCAAGTTCTTCGCTCATTCCATACTTGGTAATCATATTACGTGCAATGGTATTGGCGTGTTTCAGGTCACTGTATGCACCCGTACTTATTTCACCCAGAACCAGTTCTTCCGCAGCGCGTCCTCCAAGAGCTATTATTATTTCCTCCATCAACTGGGATTTGGTCTTATAAGAAATATCCTCTTCGGGTTTATGAGCAGTATATCCGCCTGCCATCCCCGATGGGATTATTGAAACCCTATCAACTTTATTGGTTGTAGACGCAACTTTAACACCAATAGCATGGCCTGCTTCATGGTATGCGGTAAGTCTTTTCTCCTTGTCGCTCATGACCCTGCTCTTCTTTTCGGGTCCAATAACTACTTTAAACGTAGCCTCTTTTATTTCATCCATCGTTATTTGCTTTTTACCCTTACGTGCAGCTAATAGTGCCGACTCGTTTAACAGGTTTTCCAAATCTGCCCCGGTAAACCCCGGTGTACTTCTTGCAAGATCTTTCAAATCTACGTCAGGACCTAGCGGTTTTCCACGGGAATGCACTTTCAGAATCTCTTCACGGCCTTTAATATCAGGAAGACCAACAACCACCCTTCTGTCAAAGCGCCCGGGTCTGAGTAATGCTGGGTCTAAAATATCCGGGCGGTTTGTAGCTGCAAGAATAATGACCCCTTCATTTACACCGAAACCGTCCATTTCAACCAGTAACTGGTTCAGTGTCTGCTCCCTTTCGTCATGACCACCGCCTAAACCGGCACCACGGTGGCGGCCTACCGCATCTATCTCATCGATAAAAATTATACACGGCGCATTCTTTTTTGCCTGTTCAAACAGATCACGTACCCTGGACGCACCCACACCAACAAACATTTCAACAAAATCCGATCCACTGATAGAGAAAAAAGGAACTCCCGCTTCACCTGATACTGCCTTGGCAAGAAGAGTTTTTCCTGTTCCCGGAGGCCCTACAAGAAGAACACCTTTTGGAATTCGGGCGCCCAGCTCTACAAATTTTCTGGGTTCTTTTAAGAACTCAACAATTTCCATTAAATCTTCTTTTTCCTCATCAGCACCTGCAACATCATCAAATTTTACTTTGATTTTATCGTCTGAAACCATTCTTGCCCGGCTTTTTCCAAAGGACATAACACGGCTTCCACCCCCACCCTGGGATTGCTGGATAAAGAAAACCCAAAATAAAATAAACAAGGCCACAATAACAATGGTGGGAAGTATTGTAAGCCACCAGGGGGCCTTTGCCTCAGGTGGATAATTAACATCATCCAAAAGGCCTTTTTCTATTGCTTCATCCACAACTTCTGCTATATGTTCCTGAGACAGAAAACTTGTACTGTAGACAACATTATCCTTAAATGTACCGGAAGGTTCCTTTAATATAACTTGGGCATCCAGACCTTGTACCTGAAGACTTTTTACATTGCCACTATCCAGTTCCTTCTTAAAATCACTGTATTTCATAACCAGGGGATTATTGAAATCATTCCACATGGCTATGATGAATAAAATAATAACAAATAAAATTATATAAAAGCTTATTCCTCGCAAATTTTTCAATGAGTCAAACCTCCCGTCAGCTAAATACCATCTGGCTTCTGTTACTATTCTTCTCAATAAATACGAATTAATAATCCCAGAATTATATTATCCGGAGAATTATGTTGTATTCTGGAATATAGACGCATTCTACGAAAAGAAGTACCTGCTTTCTGATATATTAGCATAATTAACCATAAAACTCAATCTTAAGTTTCCCTTATAATATAAACTTCTGGCAGGTTTCTATATTTCCCCGCATAGTCTAGCCCATAACCTACAACAAATTCATCAGGGATTTCAATACCTACGTAATCCACCTGTAAATCCACTTTCCTGCGATCGGGTTTATCCATAATTGCTGCAAGCTTAACACTGGCACAGCCTTTCGTGTTAAACAACTCTTTAAGGTATTTTAACGTTAAACCTGTATCTATAAGATCTTCCACAAGTAAAACATGCTTGCCGGTAATATCCGAGTCTATATCCTTAAGAATTCTGACTACTCCCGAAGATTCGGTAGAGTTTCCATAACTGGACACGGATATAAAATCTATCATTACCTCCATATCAATCTTTCGTGCAAGATCTGCCAGAAATATAAATCCACCTTTCAGTACTCCTACAAGTACCAGCTCCTTGCCTTTATAATCTTTTGTTATTTTTTTGCCCAGCTCTGCTGTTTTTGCCTCAAGCTGTTCTTTTGTAACCAGAACTTCCAACTTCATAATGTATTCCTCCATGGTGCTTTTATCAAAACTTTAATACCTTATGTAAATAAAAAATCAATATTATAAAGATTTAAATTTTTTGTTTCTTAATATTAACATACAATATTTTTTGGGTTGAATCACTTATTTTATAATTGTCTGCCGTTCTGAACCCGATAACCCATATAATATTCTTGCCGTCTGCCAATAAAGGGATGCTGCCTCTCATGCTTCCAGGTATTTTCTGATCAATAAAAAAGTCCTTCAGCTTTTTCTTTCCACTGCTGTTATATGGAAAGAATATGTCTCCGGGCATCCTGCTTCTTATATATATTCCCTCTTTTATTTTACTGTAATCAAATAATTGAGCAAGGCTGTTTTCCTTTGCTTTTTCAATTCTGCCAAACTTTTTAATAAATTCGCCCCTGGAAAACAGCTCCATCTCGATTCTCATTTCATTAACAGGTAAATCCACTATTGACGGCGGCGACAGCCTGATTGAAAAAGGTTCCACCTTTTTACAGGAAGTCTCAGATGAAAATTCCACCCTGTTGTATTCAGCCATTACTCTTATACCCTTAGGTAATTCTACTGTTTTGTTTCCGCTCTTTGAAACAACATCAAGAACCATATTCACATGTACCGATTCAAGTCCCTTTAAGTTTCCTGCAATTCTTTCCCATGCAATTCGGATTATCCTGCCTGCAATGGCAGGGTGGAGAACTTTTAACTCATGTCTTTTCAGAACCACTTTCTTTTTCTCATCTGAAATTATCATATTCCTGTACTTTTCTTCTGAAAACTGATTCAGAAAATCTCTGTCGGTTTTTAGTAATTTTTGCGTCCTAATTAATGACGCTGATATATCGGCTCTTGTCTGAAGTTTTATTTCAGGAAAAATAACATTCCTTATTGTATTTCTTAAATAGGTATTCTCGTAATTACTGCTGTCGGTTCTGTAAGAAAGCCCATTCCTTTTAATATATTCTTCTATATCTGATTTACTAAACTTTAAAAGGGGACGAATTATCTTATCTTTAACTTCAGACATTCCACATAACCCATCTATTCCTGTTCCCCTTAACAGATTTAAAAAAATGGTTTCGGCCTGATCATCCCTGTGATGTGCAACAGCAATATGAGTGGCACATTCTTTATCTAAAACTTCTTTCAGGCGTTTATACCGGATTATTCTTCCCGCCTCTTCTATTGAGTAACCATTTTCATCTGCAAATGCAGTAATATCTTCTTTAAATACCTGCAGAGGTATCCTGTATTCATTACATAAATCTCTGACAAAACTCTCATCACCATCAGATTCCTTACCCCTGAGCATATGATTCACATGAACGGCGGCTATAGAAAAAGCTCTTTTCTTGCATAGCTTATGCAAGATATGCAAAAGGCATACCGAATCGGCACCTCCTGAAACACCGACAACAACAAGGGTTTCAGGCTTTAATACACCATATTTATCAGCCCATGAATTAACTTTTTCTATAAGTTTATTATTCATATTCCAATCAAATTCCTTTTTCAAGGTTACCAAATTTAGTATATTGAGGAATCCAGGCCAGGTCAACGGTACCTATCGAACCATTCCTGTGCTTTGCAATAATTACTTCGGTGATGTTCTTCTTTTCACTGTCCTCATTATAGTAGTCATCCCTGTATAAAAACATAACCAGGTCCGCATCCTGCTCTATTGCACCCGATTCCCGCAGGTCCGACAGCATGGGTCTGTGATTCTGTCTTGCTTCAGGTGCACGGCTGAGCTGTGAAAGTGCTATTACCGGAACATCAAGCTCTTTGGCCATTATCTTCAAAGATCTGGAAATCTCCGAAATTTCCTGCTGCCGGCTTTCCACCCGCCTGCTTCCCTGCATCAGCTGCAGGTAATCGATCATTACAAGACCAAGCCCACGCTTCATTTTAAGCCTGCGGCATTTGGACATCATTTCCATTACGTTAATACCTGCGTTGTCATCTATGTAAATCGGAGCCTTCGATAACGGACCCATTGTTTGAGCCATCTTTACCCAATCTTCGTCCTCAAATCTGCCGCTTCGCATTTTTTCCATATCCACAAGGGATTCAGAAGAAATAATACGGCTGACAAGCTGTTCCTTACTCATTTCAAGACTAAAAATAGCTACGGGTATGTGGTGATGAATAGCTGCATAGGAAGCAATATTCAATGCGAAGGATGTTTTTCCCATCGCAGGTCTTGCTGCGATTAATATTAAATCGGATCTCTGAAAACCCGAAGTTTTCCTGTCTAAATCTGTAAATCCGCTGGGAACTCCGGTAAGTGAACCCACGTTATTATATAGTTCTTCAAGCCGTGAAAATGTAGTGTCAAGTACGTCATTAATAGGTACAAGCCCGGTATTATTACGTTTCTGAACTATATCATATATGCTTTTCTCAGCATAACTTAAAACTTCCAAGGCACTTTCACTGGATTCAAAACTCCTTTTAGAAATCTCGCCGGATGCCTGAATCAGTTTACGAAGTAAAGATTTTTCCTCGACAATGGAGGCATAATGTTTGGCATTAGCAGTGGTAGGCACTGATGTGGCCAGGTTTGACAGATATTCATAATCCCCGACCTTTTGCAGCGTACCTCTTTTTACCAGCTGCTCTGAAACAGTTATTAAATCAACGGGTTGATTCTGATCGTACAAGTCTAAAACAGCCTCGTAAATTTCCCGGTGCTGCTCCATATAGAAGTCTTCACTTTTTAGTTTTCCGGCAATATCCGGCAATAATTCCTTATCCAAAAGGATGGACCCCAGCACCGACTGCTCGGCTTCGGTACTATGCGGTGGCACTCTGCCCATAAAACCAATATCCATTTCAGCACCCCTAGAATATTAGAACTAAATTACTTAAAGCTGTTTTATTCCTGATTTATTACCTGCACTTTAATATTTGATGAAACACCTGTGTGCAATTTTAATTCTACATCATATACACCAAGAGATTTTATAGCGTCTGGAAGCACAATTTTCCTTCTATCAACCTGAACTTTATATTCCTTCTCAAGCATATCAGCAATATCCTTTGTTGTAATTGAGCCAAACAGCTTACCATTTTCCCCTGCTTTTGTAGCAAAGGTTACCGTTACGCCATTTAATTTGTCAGCCAGTTGGCGAGCATTGGATAATTCGCTTTCTTTTCTTGCTTTTTCGGCGTTTTCACGCATTTTCATCTCGTTAACGGCCGATGGGGTAGCTTCTACAGCCAGGCCTTTAGGAATTAAAAAATTCCGCGCATATCCGTCACTGACATTGACAAGAGTATTTTTCCTGCCAAGATTTTTTACATCCTGTAATAAAATTACTTTCATATTTCATACCTCCGGTTTTATTTTGGAACAAACTAATATTCATAGCTTACAGGGTTACCGTTTCTGCATTTCACCCGAACGCATGCGAGCCAGTTCGGACAAATCACCAAAATATTTCTCTATTTCATTCTCGTTAATAAGCCCTAATCGTATTTTTTTTGATATGTGTCTGTCCATTGTTGGATAATCAACCCCAAGACGCTTTCCCAGTAAATAACTGATAACTATCATCTCTGAAAGAGTGTCTGCTGCAATGTCCCGGGTATCTTCAAGAACAGGATCGGCGAGGTGCCTGTATAATATTGCAATACCTTCCAACAGCTCGCTTTTTAAGTTTTCAATAACCCTTATATTCCTTGTTACATCAAGGCTGCTACCCATAATACCACCACTTTCATGAATATTATTAAATTAATAACGGAAAATTTCCAACGGGGTTTTCCACCGCCGCTTAAACCCTGTTATTCAGTAGATATCTGCACCATCTGTTTATATAACCGTAAAAATCATGGGTGGAGATGGGGATATCTTTTAACCGGTACCAATAAGATTATAGCACCAGTAGTTTATTTGCTTAAATTTCCCGTGCCGTTTTTACTTTTTCAGAAATGGTGGTATTTACATACAGCCTATAGATTAATCTATAGGCTGTAACTTTTTAATCGGTCGTGTATGGTAGAATTGCAATATGTCTTGCCCGTTTAATAGCGGTAGTCATTTGTCGTTGGTGTTTCGCGCAGTTTCCGCTAATTCTTCTGGGAAGGATCTTACCCTTTTCAGAAAGAAATTTCTTAAGTTTTGCTGCATCTTTATAATCTATATGTTCAACTTTATCGACACAAAACTGACAAACTTTCCTTCTGGATTTTCTTCTGAAAGGTCTTACTATCTTTTTTTCGTTTGACTCTTTATTATTTTCTCGTTTTTTTGCATCTGACATCTTCCAAAGCCTCCTTCCGCTAACAACCATTCACACACGATTATATATAAATTATCACATTACAACTCAATTAATATAACATATTAGTATTATGCTGTCAAACAGATTTGTAAGGTGCGTTACCAGAAAAAAATATATTCAACATTTGCAAAAATACTGTTAAAATACTGTTGTGTTTATTAATAATTAGGGGGTCTTTATTTGGCAGAAGTATTGCTTCAGAAACTTTTAGCCCGCGTACGTAAAGCAGTGGAAGATTATGATATGATACAGGATGGTGACAGGATAGGTATAGGTGTTTCGGGCGGTAAGGACAGTCTTGCCCTTATGTATTGTTTAAAGACACTGCAGCGGTTTTATCCCAAAAAGTTTGAACTGGTTGCAATTACAATTTCATTGGGAAATGAAGGATTCGATATACCATCATTAATTGATATCTACAAGAGTTTAAATATTCAGTATCATATTGAAGATACATCGATATCTAAAGTTGTTTTCGATGTGCGCAAGGAAAAAAATCCGTGCTCTTTATGTTCAAATATGAAGCGCGGTGCAATACACAATACTGCGAAAAAGCTCGGGTGCAATAAGGTTGCTTTTGCTCATCATAGGGATGATGTTATAGAAACGCTTTTATTATCATTGTTTTATGAAGGAAGAATCCACACCTTTTCTCCTGTTACTTACCTGGACAGAACAGATATTACATTAATCCGCCCGTTTATTTACATTGAAGAAAAAATGATACGTTCTTATATTGATAAAAAAGGTATTTATCCTATAGCAAGTGGCTGTAAAGCAGATGGAAAAACAAAGCGCCATTATATAAAGGAACTTATAATAACTTTGATGAAAGAAAACAAGCATATAAAGGATAACTTATCTGGGGCAATCCAGCGCAGTAGAATAAATGGCTGGCATCCGCCGCTTTAATTTAAAGTTGGGGATTTAGCTTTACAATACACAGCCAAAACAGACGAGTGGAAATTTACAATGTATAAATGTCCACTCTTTTCATAGGCCTGCTTGTATTAATATACTTATTTTTGCTCTTGATTAATATAATATACCAACCGCTTTCCAGTAAGTACAGATTTTTCGCTGATGTTTTTGCTTTAACTTCCATTTCCAAAATATACTGCATTCCATTTTCCTTCTTTATTTTCTAAACCAATAATATGAGTATTTATTCCATCAAAAGGCGATCTTATGGCATTTTTATCTTCGACTTCATATTTAGAAGCTACCGACTGGTAAAAAGTAAGTTTATAATAAACTTCACCTTCTTTAGCAAAATCAGGTGGTGATATACCTTCAACCATAAGAAGTACTATAATTGGCTTTATTTCTTTGGATGTTTTTTCATCAGATAATATAACATTCACGTATTTTTCGTTGAAACAACTTTCTATCACCCTGGCATGCTCCTCAAGGTATTCGCTGTCACATTCTTTATAAAAAGGTATTTTTCCTTCACTGTTCAATATCCTTAGTATATTCTCCATATCATTTCTGAAATGCATTCTTTCATCCTCTGCAATTTGATAATGATCAGTCAATTCATTTAATATTGTTTTACCATTATTATCATCCACCCTATTGTCCTGTTCATTCAAACTGCCGCTTTTCAACACCGTACAACCCGCTGTTAGTAGAATAAAGCAAAGCAACATAATAAATAAAATTTTCTGCTGCATACATACACCTCCGTATTTACGTCTGATGTTTTTAAGCCATTCTTAGAAATCGCTACAAAAAGGTAAGCTTGAAGTCTACTACAGAACTTTTCTTGTTAATTTTATTTAAGCATATTTCACCTCCTTCACCTTTAGCTTATTTAATCTTTGAAAATCATTGAATCCTCATTATGAAGATGTTTAATATAATGTGTCTATCTAAATTTGACAATATTGATAAATTAAGACCTAAAATAATGAATTTTCAAATATATTATATTTTACCTGAAATTAACTGTCAATATTGTTTTAGGAATCATATTTTTAAATTAAGTTCCAAAACTCATCATCATTGCAGATGTTTCTGTTGTAGAAATGGATGCTATAATAGGTCGAATCGTTATAAGTTCCCCTTACCATTTTCTTTGTGTACCCGAAACTTAACTTTTAAGAATTATAAAAATTAAGAATTTCCAGTTTAGTGAATCGGCATCATTTACGATGAGTAATGAACATGACAGCTTTATATGGCGGTGTCAGAAACTTTTGATATTTTTAATGTTTTCCAATCCAAAATCATTTGAATTTGATAGTGAAGCCACACTCATATCTTCTATTGTGCCTTACATGTTTCCTTTCAAAAATCCAATGTTAAACTTAATCATGTTCATTAATAAATCTTTCTTGAGGTAGCTCTTTCTATAATTTGGCGAATGATGATATTAAATTTAATTATGTCTAACATTAATTCTTTATTCTAGGCCAAAACTTAATGAAAGATCTCCATTTGACGTGTTTTCTTTTCTCTACGGGGGGGATATTCTTGGGAAATTGGGGCTTCAGAGAATTCTGTCTAATTCTGAAACCCCAACTGCTATGAAATTAGCAGATTACCAAACGATTTATTAGTGTACCGCAAATATACCATAAAATCTATAAGATCTGTTCCAACGTAGTGGTGGCATTTTATTACTTCCGAAAATTTGTACTAGACGACACCCATTGGTTAGTGAACTCTTTTTTCGATAATATTTATAAGAATTCTAATTGCTTTAATCCGTAATTTAACTTTTATTTCATGGTTAAACTTTACCAAACTTAATGCAACTCGGTTTAACTTATTCTTTCAAGGGTTGCATTTATTTTGTCAATTCACCACTACATTATTTTAGTATTACTCACGATTTGGCCAGGGACAGCCACACTTTTTCCATCCTTTTATTCATTTTTATTTTAACTTTGTCTAATCAATCCCAATGCTTTTGTCAATTCCAGTACCACCAACGGAACCAACGACAGGCCTAAAGCTTCCAGGTACAGCCCATAGGGAAGCCGGGTTAAACCAAATACATTAGCAACCGGTGGAACAAAACAAACCAAAGCCATAAGAACCGTAGATACCAATGCTGCAAAGTTTAATTTGCGGTTTGTGAATGGTCCAATTTTAGACAGGGAGTGATCTGACCTCATATTAAAGGAGTGTACCACCTGAGTTAATGCCAGAATAATAAATGCCATTGTTCTTCCGCCCAGGATACTGCCTGTAACCTGCTCTCCACGGCGGAAGCCAAACAGTGTTAACGCTGCAAACATAGCCCCCTGTAAAATAACCCGTAATAAGAGACCATGGGCAAAAATACTTTCATCCCTGGGCTTTGGCTTACGATCCATTACATCGCTTTTTATTTCTTCCATGCCTAACGAAATGGCAGGCAAACTGTCGGTAACAAGATTTATCCATAACAGCTGAATTGATATAAGGGGGGTTTTCTGCCATAAAACCATGGCAAAGAATACAGTTAATATCTCACCTATATTAGTTCCCAAAAGAAAAGCAACAGCCTTCTTAATATTATCATAAATACCGCGTCCCTGTTTAACAGCTTCAACAATGGTTGCAAAATTATCATCGGTTAAAGTCATATCTGCAGCGCCCTTAGCAACATCGGTTCCTGTAATACCCATTGCACAGCCTATATCGGCAGCTTTAAGTGCAGGCGCATCGTTAACGCCATCCCCTGTCATTGAGACAACCTTACCTTTTTTCTGCCAGGCTTGTACAATTCTTATTTTATCCTCTGGTGATACACGGGCATACACTGATATTTTATCAACCTGCGTATCAAGCTCTTCATCCGTCATTGATGCAAGCTCGGTACCGGATATTGCCATGTCACCTTCCTGCAATATCCCCAAATCTTTAGCAATTGCAGATGCTGTGATAACATGATCCCCCGTTATCATTACAGGCTTAATTCCTGCCTGTCTACAAATTTTTACTGCCTCATACGCTTCTGGCCTTGGAGGATCAATCATACCTACCAGCCCCATAAAGGTAAGATTTGACTCTAACTCCTCGGGTGTAGGTTTTTCGGGTATTTTATTAATTTCCTTACAGGCTATTGCTATGACCCGAAGTGCGTCTTTACTGAACCTGTCATTGAATTCCCTTGCTCTTTCAATATCCCCCGAAATGCATTTTGATGCAAGAACATCAAAGGCACCTTTAACAATTACCGTTATTTTTCCATCCATACTGTGAACGGTTGACATTGCTTTACGATCTGAATCAAAGGGAATTTCAGCATGTCTTGGGTATTTTCTTTCCTGTTCTTTCTTCTCCATTCCATTCCGATATGCGGCAAGAACAATGGCTGTTTCTGTGGGATCCCCAATATGCTTCACTTCTTCCCCGTCCACTTCGATAGCACCGTCACTGCACAACATTCCGAATAATAATAGCCTGCGCACATTTTCACTGTTTTCTGTACCCACCTCTTCGGCATCTTCCATACCATCACAATATGCCTTAACAAGAGTCATGCGATTTTGTGTAAGAGTCCCTGTTTTATCGGAGCATATTACAGAAGCGCTTCCAAGGGTCTCTACCGCAGGGAGACGACGAACTATGGCGTTTTTCTTTGCCATCTGCTGCACTCCTATGGCCAGCACAATGGTTACGATTGCAGGAAGACCCTCGGGAATAGCAGAAACAGCTAATGATACTGCTATCATAAAAATATCCATTACATTCATTCCTGAAAGAATCCCGATTACAAAAATTACAGCACATGCTAAGATTGCCGCCATACCAAGGTACTTGCCCAATTGTGCAAGTCTTTCCTGTAAGGGGGTTTTTATGTCATCTGCTTCTTCAAGCAGGTTTGCAATTCTACCCATTTCGGTGTTCATCCCCGTAGCAGTGACTACAGCAACTCCACGGCCATAAGTTATGCTGCATCCCGAATAAACCATATTGTGCCTGTCGCCTAAAGGTGCATTTTCTTCAGGTGTTTGATCAGCATTTTTCTCTGTTGGTACCGATTCTCCGGTTAGTGCCGATTCCTCCGCCTTTAAGCTTGCTGATTTTATAAGTCTTGCATCTGCAGGTATAAAGTCTCCGGCCTCAAGTAAAATTATATCACCGGGCACCAGGCTTACAGCATCTATTACCTGTTCCCTGCCATCCCTTATAACCTTTGCATGAGGAGCAGAAAGGCTTTTTAAAGCTTCCAGGGCCTTTTCTGCCTTGTTTTCCTGAAGTACTCCCATAAGTGCATTTAACACGACAATTAATAAAATTAAAAAGGGTTCAAAAAATTCAGACCCTTTCCCTTCTATGGCAGCAATTACAAAGGAAATAACTGCAGCCGCAAGGAGAATTAAAATCATTACGTCTTTAAACTGTTCCAGAAACTTCTGCAGGTTGGTCTTTTTCTTACCTTCTTTTAACCTGTTCTCGCCATGTTCCTGTAAAAGTTTTTGAACCTGGGCAGAACTGAGCCCGTTATCATGATCGGTATTAAGTTGCTGTATCAAATCCTCTAATTTACAGCTATGTGGTATCAAAGACATTCCTCCCATCGGAAAAAGTTTACTTATATATTTATCTTAATCCAAATACTTGGAAATAACTACACTGAATATATAATATTTGCCTTTTATTTTTTTGTATTCCCCAATAATTTTTTATACGAGAGTTTGTTAATCATTCCTGTGTATTTCCTGCAATATTGGAAATAAAAATTTTCGCAAAGATTTAAGACATATGCCCCTGTTTTTACAGGGGCATATGTCTTAGTGATAAATTATAATTATTACCCATTAACAACATTAACAGGACTTCGGTTCAAAAAGGATTTTAAGTTTTCCACAGCAATTTTCATTAGTCTTTCCCTGGCCTCCTTCGGAGCCCATGCTATATGTGGAGTTATAATACAGTTTTTTGCCTTAAGCAGTGGGTTATCTTCATTGATTGGCTCTATCGACACTACATCAACTGCCGCTCCTGCCACTTTTCGGCTATTTAATGCGAAAGCAAGATCTTCTTCAATAATCAGTGGTCCCCTCGCAGTATTTATAAGAATTACACCGTCTTTCATCTTATTAATTGTATCTTTGTTGATCATTCCCCTGTTACTTTCGGTAAGAGGGCAGTGCAGACTTATAATATCTGAATTTTTGAGCAACTCGTCAAATTCTGCATATCTTACGTTTTCGCTTTCAATAACCGAATTTTTATTTCTGCTGTATGCCATCACTTTCATACCAAAAGCCAGGGCAATATTCGCCACAGCCTTTCCAATTCTCCCAAAGCCTATAATTCCCAACGTTTTTCCTGCCAATTCAATAAGGGGGTATTTGTAAAAGCAGAAATCGGCGCACCTTGACCACTCACCATTCTTTACTGCCATGTTATGCTCCCACACATGATGGCACAACTCAAGAATCAGGGCAAAAGTAAACTGTGCCACGGCCATTGTTCCATAGGTAGGAACATTAGTTACTGTTATACCAAATTCCTTTGCAGCTTCTATGTCAACAACGTTATAACCCGTTGCCAGAACACCGATATATTTCAGGTTGGGAAGCTTCTTGAAAACATTTCTGTCTAGTGGGGTTTTATTTGTAAAAACTATTTCTGAGTTGCCTATTCTCTCTAAAATTTTATCCTTTGGTGTCCTGTCATACACCTTCACTTCACCAAGTTTTTTAAGCTCACCCCAGCTGAGGTCCCCGGGGTTTAGCGTATAACCGTCCAAAACAACTATTTTCATCCTTCCACCTCTTATATGGTTAAAATTTGTCTACAGCCGGGCCCATGCTTCATTAAGAACCCTTTTTGAGTTTGCAATTATCACCTCGGGATCCTCATCTCCCCATGGTTTTACTTCGAAACTTACTATTGGCGGGTTTTCTGTATTTAAAAAACCAATATCCAGAAGCACCCTTAAGAATTCAACAAGCTGAGGTACGTCATTTTCACTGTTTGGAAATCCGAACCTTGGATGTGCATCACCATATGCCTCAAGGGATTTATCTTTTACCACAGCATTCCCTATATGGGCATGTACAATATAATCTTTTATCGGTAAAATGGCCTGTTCAGGCGTTTCCCGTAAAAGCGGAAGATGGCTTAAGTCTACCAATAATCCGAAATTATCGTATTCCTTCCGTATTTCTTCTGCAAATCTTTTAGCCATTGATACAGGACCAATTATGGATTTTTTATCTATATCATAGTCGAATATTTCAAGAACTATTCTCATGTCTCCCTTTTGCTTTGCATAATTACAAAGCTCTTTCGTTGATTTTACCAAAGCCTGAAAAGATTCTTCCTTCGTTGATTCTTCATATTTACCACTTAAAAAAGCGAATCCAACCGCCCCTATTTCATAGGCTTCGTCAATCCCGTCCTTTAAGGTTGCAACAGCCTTCTGTCTTCCTGCTTCATTCAGATCGTTTATATTAAGGCCGATAGTTAAAAGCCGTGGCTGTGAACCATATGCCACTGTTATATGGCTGGTTTCAAAGAGTTTTTTTGCGGCCTCTCTCACTTTTTTATCTTTTATCCACGATACCTCAATTGCATTGAAATAAGGATCAGTCACAATGCGTTTAAGAGTTTCAAGTATCGGGCCATCACCATTCATTACATCAGGGTATGACATAAAATGAATGGTTCCCACCTTCATGTACTTGTAAATAGACTCCTGCATATTTAGTCACTCCTTTAACAGTAGTTTTCAGGAAATATGAAAATTTCATTACTTACTTACCATAGTTTGTACAGTAATTAACATGTTTTTTAGTGCATAAAAAGTTTCTGTACTGATTTCATGTTCTATTCTGCATGCATCTTCTGCCTGAGTGGCTTAATCTGCACCATGCAGACCAAGTTTACTCGCAATATCTACGAATCTGACATTTTACTGCTTGCGAGACAGAACCGGGAACACCACCAATTATAAAATAGCATACATAATACCCAAGTACAAATATTTGCTAATATAAAATATGCTCATTTATCAGCCCTGAAAATATTTAACCCTTCATCGCACTAATCATCATACCCCTGGTAAAGTATTTCTGCAGGAAGGGATACAGACATACTTCATTAATATAGCAAAATAATCTTTTAGTAACCTACACTCATTATTTGGCCCATTCTCATAATCAGCATTATAATGATCGTTGGTAAGAGGCAAGGCAATGTGATATGTATTGTTTTTTTCCAGCGGGTATTGGCGCCGTCAACCTCAGCAGCTTCGTATAACTGTGGATCTATAGCTGTTAATGCAGCCAAATAAACTATTGATCCCCAACCTACACCCTGCCATATGTTTGAAATTACGTATATAGGCTTTTGTTCCATACTGGTATGAAACACGACAATTTATACAGTTCGACTATTATTAACCCTGTTACCTGTTTATAATTGTATGATTTGCACTAAAGATTTTGAAGGGACAGTTTAAGTTAGTCCATTCTTCAAAACTAAGCCCCAGGGTTTTGTTGTAGATTTGCCAATATGAATCTGAGAAATTAACAGAATCGTCAGATATTATTTTGTCATCGTCTCCAAAATATAACATTATATTTGAATAGCTGTCATTAAGTTTTGGTCCATTTGCTATAACTTATTGCTAATAAGTTTTGTCAAGCAAATAATTCAGCTTTTTACACTCAAAAACAATATTATATGTAATATAAAAATTAGGGTTTACGAGTAATTCCCGCTAATTCAATGCCCGTGGATAATTTCTTTGATATATCCATTCGGATACGCCTTCAGACTTGTAATAGACTATATTCCGGAATGCTTCCATCCAGGTTTATAAAGATTAATTACTGTTATCTGATTCATCCTATTTCCCTCACCTATGACTTTCTGAATTTCATAACATGGTTTTTTAGTGCATCGAAGGTTTCGGCACTGATTACATGTTCTATTCTGCAGGCATCCTCTGCCGCTGTAGCTTCATTTACACCAAGGTGAATGAGCCAGTTCGTTATAAGTGTATGTCGCTCATACATAGTTTCTGCTATTTCTCTTCCTTTTTCGGTTAAAGTAATATACCCATCGCTATCCATTTTTATATAACCATTTTCACGCAGATTTTTCATAGCCACGCTTACACTTGATTTTTTATAGCCAAGTTTACCGGCAATATCTATGGACCTGACATTTGGCTGTTTGCGAGACAAAACCAGAATTGTTTCCAAATACATCTCTGCAGACTCTTGAATTTTCAAATTTATCATCTCCTTTATACCGGTTATATGCAACTGACTATAGAATAACATACGGAAAATTTGAGGGCAATTAAATCACAGTGTTGAAAGCATGTAAAATGATATAAAATAAGTAATGGTAACAGCGCCCTTATCTGTAAAGAAAGGTGTTTTACAAAAAAGCTCATTGGCAGTTAGTAAATGGTTTTGTTACAATCAGGTATTTCCCCTTAATGAGCAATTATAACCAGAATTTTAATCCGGTAAAAAAGAGTAGGCTATAACCGGCACCGATAACCAACCCGAAGATCTGCAAGAGTGGCTTAAAAATTCCGATACCAAATCACCGAAGGGTCAATACTTTTTATATCAGGTGAGCAGGTTCTCGCCATTACACCGGCCAGCTCTTCGGTCATTTTTCTTATCTGATTTTTAACACCCTCTGCCCCTTTCTCCTGCAAGGGCTCTATGATTATTCTGCCGGCAGATACTGCATCTGCTCCTAAAGCCAAAGCTTTAAAAACATCCATACCACTTGAAACTCCACAGTCAACAAAGATTGGAATCCGGTTATTAATCACTTCAGCAATCTTGGGTAAAATTAGTAATGGAGGCACCGCATAATTCATAATTCCATGATGGTGTGAAACAACTATACCTCTAACACCCGCTTCGAGACATTTATACGCATCCTGCTCGCTTAGTACTCCCTTTATTATAAAGGGAAGCTTTGTAGCCTGTACAAAACTTTTAATCTCGTTAAGGGACTTTGGAGCCATTTGTATACCAAGAACATTATCATACTGTCCATTTCCGGCAAAAGCATGATCAATATCCATTCCAACTGCCATTACTCCGCATCGCTCTGCATGCTCAATTCGATGGAAGATGTAGTCATTGTCTGCATAGGGCTTAATAATCTTGATTGTCCGTGCCCCGGTAGAAGTTATGGCTTCCAATTCTGTTTTATCTCCCATACCTGCCCAATTAACTGCATTTGCTGCATAAGCTCCTTTTGCCATTTCTACCATGCCATTCTCATGTATATTGTTCAAATGAGACAGGGCAGCCATCATAATCGGGGTATCAAATACTTCACCATACAATTCAAACTTGGTTGAAGGCTTAACTGAATCTATGTGTCTCATCTCAACCAGTAACGAATCAAAATACTCACGTGTTATCTCATTTGAATCCCACTTATTTCTCATATTATCGGCCCCTTCGCTAAATGCAGAAATAACTCCTGCATTCCAAATAATATTATGTAAGCAGCTTTTTCTTTTTGCCTGGCGTTTGAAAATATTATTGTACTTACATATATTATTATACTTACCATCTTTTTTATCACAGCAATCAGGGAATAAATCTTCGTATATAAAAAATGTCCCCAAAATTTCCAGAACAAAAAAAGTCGCCAATCAGGCGACTCTCTTTTTCAAATATAATATGGCCAGACTGTCCGAAAAGGTTAGGCAAAATCAGCTTTTTAAGGTGCAATTATGTAAATTTATGATATAATGGATACATAATACCAATAATTGTGAGGCGCATCATGAAATATATAGAGGGTC
>JAAYNA010000087.1 GCA_012521105.1 Clostridiaceae bacterium | reverse complement strand
GGCAATAAAATTTGATATAGACCCGGATGAGAAGGTAGAGAACTTGTCTGTCGCCGTTCAGCAAAAAGTGGAAATCATTAAGCAGCTTTATAGGGAGGTAAATATCCTGATCCTCGATGAACCGACATTATGCTTCAGGCATCCATGGTTCTCCTCGTTGTTGCATTCAGAGATTATTCAGACATCTTCCTCAATAAAATTGCGGCTTTCTCAAGGTTCAGAAGTTTAAGGAGGAAGTAAAATGGAACTTTTAATGGAAATAATAAGATCTGCAATTCCATCTACCATACCTGTGTTGCTGGTTGCTCTTGGCGGCTCTTACAGTTATCATGCCAATGTGTTTAACATAGCCATGGAAGGTATGCTTCTGGTTTCGGCTTTCTTCGCAGTTGCAATTTCATATGCAACCGGGTCATGGCTGCTGGGTTTAATATTTGCAATAATAGGAAGCGTTGCAATTTCGCTTCTGTTCAGCCTCTTTACAATATATTTAAAAACCGGCGAATTTATTACCGGTATAGCAATTAATATGTTTGTCGCCGGAGGAACAACATACTTTTTAAGGCAAATATTCAATGTAAAAGGTGCCTTGATAAGCACGAAAATTCAGGCTTTGCCCAGACTTGAAATTCCTTTTATCGGGAAAATTCCATTCCTGGGCCCAATACTGGACAGTCACAACATTCTGGTTTATATAGGAATATTGATTGTTGTACCGCTTGTATATATTCATCTGTATAAGACAAGGTTTGGCTTAAGGCTGAGAGCAACCGGCTTTGATTATAAAGTGGTAGATTCTGTAGGTATAAAATCTGATCCGATAAAGCTTAAAGCAGTTATATTAGGCGGAATATTGTGCGGATTAGGCGGAGCTTCACTTTCGTTAGGATATATGAAACTCTTTACTGAGAATATGTCTGCAGGAAGAGGATGGATAGCTTTAGCCATAATCATTTTGACAAAGGGCCATCCGATAGGAATCTTTGTATTGTCCTTCATGTTCGGACTTTTCGAAGGTGTAGGTTTAAGCCTGCAAGGCTTTGGTGTTCCTAACGAGTTTACTCAAATGCTCCCGTATATTTCAACAATAGTTGTTTTATATATCTATTCAGTAAAAGACAGAGGAAAAAAACAGAGATTGTCCAATAATGCTGCATAAAAAAACTCTGCACAATCAGGGGGGGAGTAAATAGAACGGGTATATACCGGTAATTGTGAGAGAGCAAAGCAGAATAGCACTGTGAAAAGTGCAGAGTAAAGAAAAAAGCAGCTCACTATGCTAATGGCAGGTAATCTTACCAGGTTATCTGCCGTTTTTTGTTTTTGAAAATAGATTGTAATAAAAGTGAGTAATCGTCAAATACAGCCTCACATAGAAGTAAGCGTCAAACGAAAGTTCACATGGAACAATAATGCATAAAACACGCAAAAACATTGATAAATACGCATAGAATGCGCATAACGATATTGTTACATTGGTGGATGTGGATTTTACAAAATACCGAAGGAAAGTTGATAATCGAACCGTTAAAAAGAACTGTACAATACCTTATTGGCTTAATGCTGGCTTACATTACGTCAGATGGCACCTCGTTTTGAGGTGCTTTTTATTTCGGGGTCATTGCAGGTATAGAATGCCTCATTAAGATGGCCAGGGGCAGGGAGGCTGGGAGCATAATTAAAGAAATTCACCTTTATTGAAGCAAAAATAACAAAGGGTTTGCAGAAGTTTGCAAACCCATATTAAGTTTAACCTATCAAGTAAGAAAAGACGATACAGTATAAAAGATACATACCATAATCCTAATATAAGTAAGTATATGGATATAAATACATATGCAAGCAAACTCTCTTGATAATAACAAAAAACATGTAAAATAAAATAAGTATTAGCTTTATCAGTGCAACAGGAAACCACTTGTTTTTAACTTACCGCAATTAAACCGCCTTTCCCTTTCAAAGGCTGACCAGATATATAGAAATACATTTCAATAAGAGCCAGTCATAAAAAGACCGGCTCTTATCGTTTGTATGGTGCTTTTTGAAAAACTTTTTCCTAAGCATTTCAATTTCCTGTCACTATACAATAGAGAGCATATAAGAGCGGGTTATGGTAATAAAAGGATTCTATGCGCCCGGGTTACATGTAAAATCACAAAATACTAAATAGATTACCATTCTTGCATCAACCTCTGGGGTTTTGGCATTTATACACTGATGAACGCTGCACTTGATGGAAAGCTTTTGCTCCGTGAATATTGTCTTTTCACTGTGTATGTACCCCGATTACCTTAAATGAATACGGTATAATGTTTTGCCTTTTTTTAAAGGAACCAGGGAATAAGTATAAATTACTTCAATTAGATGAATAAGAAAATTTATAGGTATTTTTTTTTACATTTACTTTATAAATTTTTTGATTGATAATAAGAGTGTATCCACACTTTATAGGGGGGGATTTCTTACAAATGACAAATTGGAAGCCACTTGCTGTTTTCTTTCTGCTGGTGGTATTATTTAGCGGCTGTGGCAAAGAGGATGAAATT
Organism: Clostridiaceae bacterium; assembly: GCA_012521105.1. Classification (GTDB taxonomy): domain Bacteria; phylum Bacillota; class Clostridia; order DSM-8532; family DSM-8532; genus Thermoclostridium. The sequence continues at coordinate 1,572 of JAAYNA010000087.1, read as the reverse complement.
CAAGACGTTCCTCAAATAACAATTATGCTTAAAATGGGAGATGCTTTTGAAAGCGAGGGCAATTCCTTTTTAGAAGAGCTTGAAAAAAGATTAAATATCAGGTTGGAATTAGAGACACCTTCAGCAACCAGCTATAACGAGCACTTAAATGTGGTTATGGCTTCAGGTGATATGCCTGATATAGTACAGCTTAACTGGTCGGGGGAAGAGAATCTTCCGTTATGGGCAAGTAAAGGCTTGATCAGGGAAATTGACATCAGTAGAATGCCAAATGTGCAGATAAATGTTTCCAGTTCTCTTCTAGCTATGGTGAAAGTGCTGGGAGATGACAGAATTTTCGGAATTCCAGGCGTTACGAGTTATGATCCGTATGGTGTTATAATAAGACAGGATTGGCTTGATTCTTTGGGACTTGAGCAACCAAGGACCTTAGACGAGTTTAGAACGGTTCTTAGAGCCTTTACATACAATGATCCGGATGGAAACAATAAAGACGATACTGCAGGTATAACATCTTGGAGATTGAACCATCTTGGCGGTATATTCGGCAGTGCCTTTAAAACTGATTACTTATGGAACTCGCTTCATTATGAAATGTCAGGTTCAGGAAGAGAAGTGGAATTAAGGGAAGCTCAGGATGGGTATCTTTCATTTTTGGACTATATCAGAGAGCTGTACAATGAAGGTTTGATTGATAAAGAGTTTACAAGTTTCAGCAGAGCAGAGGACAAATTCGTTTTCGGAAAAGTGGGGATGATTGGGGGATATTCAGGAGAAACAATACCTTTGGAGAATGAGTTAAAAAGGCATGTGCCTGATGCAAGGCTGGAGTGGATTCTCTGTCCGAGCGATACGGAAGGCAGGGTTTGGAACTTTATGCCTGAGGCGTATGGATACAATGGTCCTGGAAGCCAGATTTCCAAGAATGCTGTTTTTCTTGTAACAAAGAATGCAGATTACGACACATCACTTTATTTTCTTGATAAAATGAATTCAAAGGAAATGATACTTTTGTGTAATCTTGGCATAGAAGGAATACATTATACCAAGTTTGACGAATACAGAATGCTGCTTACAAGAACTGACGAGCAATATGACGCAGTTAACCGGGAATTGTTTGGAATATCCGACAGTTACAGGGACGAAATAAAAGCGTATCAAGGAAGCAATCCTGAAGAAAATGAACGGGCAAATTACTATCACAGAAAAGGCAAGCTTCTTATAACCAATCCTGTATGTTTTAATATGGGTTTGGTGCCTGAATATGCCACGTTTTATCAGCTAAATCCGAGATTCAAAGAAATTGAGGTTTCAATGGCATTAAAATATGTAATTGGCGTAATGGATAGAGAAAGCTATTTGAGTTACCTGCATGAAGAAAATTTTCCAAAACGTAAAAAACTGTCTGAAAGCTTAAACACAAGATATAACGAGTTAGTAAATTCCAAAAGGTAAGTAGGGACGATATTCACGATATCTATTTTCAGGAAATATTGGAATCTGATTAACAGGAGAAGCATTTTTACAAAATCTACGCTTTATTTCACAACTCTGTTATCTTTTTTAGTGCTC
>JAAYNA010000086.1 GCA_012521105.1 Clostridiaceae bacterium | reverse complement strand
TTCCTTTCTGTCAGACAGATAAACAGGCACCATAATTACAAGGTGTAAACTGCGATATCCGTTATCTTTCGGGTTGGCTATATAGTCTCTTTCCCGAATTAATGTTATATCATCCTGTTTAAGCAGCAGATCGGCTATTGTATAAATATCATCAATGTAATTGCATATAACACGAATGCCAGCTATGTCGGTAATGTTCTTCTTAATTGATTCTATGCTTAGTTCAACCCCTTTGCGATTCAATTTCTCAACAATACTTTGGGGAGATTTCAACCGACATTCAATATGGTGGATGGGGTTGTGGTTAAACCTGACATGAAATTCCTCATCAAGAATTTCCAGCTTGGTTCGGACTTCTCGCATTGCAGCATTATACAATTGCCTTAGTTCAAGAAAATCATGCATTTGGTCCGAAATATCCACCCGATAACCAGAAACCATAAGGTTATTTATTATTTGTGTATCACTTTTGTTTTTCTTTTTTAACAATATCTTTCACCTTTTAAGTAGAGTGTATCAGCTTGATTTTAAGCTAATGTTTGATTTTAACTGTTTTTCTTCCATTATTATAGTTGGGTAATATGAACTTAATGTGAACTGAAGATAAAAATTAGATAACTGAGACCTTAAAATAATAATTTATTATGATTCTCTGATTATAATAATCAACAAAAATATTGTCAATTGCTTCTATGTTGTTGTTAATAGTATACAAAATTTTTGACAATATACATTGGTATACTAGCATGCTAATATTTAGTTGTGAGGCATCGCTTAGTCTGGATTATCTATATTATTGCAAAGTCAAACTGAAATGCAATCAAATAGGGCTACCCTTAGGCAATTTAAACAATCAGTTGTCCCCTTTATTCTTTGAAAGGAATGATAATGGAATGATCTTAAAAGACGCTTCAATGGAAAGGAGTGCAAAGACAAGTCTCATTCAGAGGATAAGCCTGGCAGTCAAAAGGGATTGGCAGTTATACGTGCTGCTATTGCCGGCACTTGGGTTTATTTTTGTATTCTGCTACCTTCCTTTATATGGTATTCAGATTTCATTCCGTGATTACAAAGCAGTCCTCGGTATTACAGGCAGCCCATGGGTTGGGTTGAAAAACTTCCGGGATTTTTTTAATGCTTACTACTTTAAACGGCTGCTGTCAAATACATTTCTGCTAAATCTGTATGGGCTGCTCTGGGGTTTTCCTGTTCCAATTATTATGGCTATTCTGCTTAACCAGATTGAGTGGCCGCGTTTTAAAAAATTTACCCAGACAATTATTTACGTACCTCACTTTATTTCTACTGTGGTAATGGCGGGCATACTATATTTGTTTCTGTCCCCCGACAGTGGTATTGTTAATACTCTTATTAAAACCTTAGGGGGAAAACCGGTACATTTTATGATTGAACCGGGCTGGTTCCGTACTCTGTTCATTGCATCGGATATATGGCAGCATGCCGGATGGAATACAATTCTATATATTGCGGCATTGACAGGAATAGATCCTGAATTGTATGAAGCAGCTACGATTGACGGAGCGACAAAGCTTCAAAAAATCCGTCACATTGACATACCTCATCTTGTACCAATCGTAGTAATGATGCTCATTCTCAGCTGCGGTAGCCTTTTGGTTTCGAACACCGATAAAGCATTACTGATGCAGACACCCGGAAACATGGTAAAATCCGACATTATCGGAGTGTATGTATACGAGATGGGGCTGTCCAAAGCTCAGTTTTCATACACAGCAGCTATCGGTCTTTTCATAAATGTAATCAATTTCATTATGATTATATCGGTAAACTGGATATCAAAGCGTCTTGGTGAAACCAGCCTGTTTTAGGAGGAAATGATGAGATGGCACACGCGGGAATTAAAATGAAAAAAACCTTTGGAGATTCTCTGTTTGATATTGTTAATACTATCTTCTGGGTTATTGTACTTTTTATTATCATCTATCCTCTCTGGTTCATTATCATTGCATCGGTATCAGATCCTGATGCTGTAATAGCAGGAAAAGTATTTTTATGGCCAAAGGATTTCTCTCTTATCGGGTATGAAGCAGTATTCGGACATAAAGAGCTTTTGCGTTCCTATTTAAACTCTGTTTATTATACTCTTACGGGTACTGCCTTAAGTGTTGTTGTGACAATGATGGCAGCCTATGCATTAAGCAGAAACTTTTCCGGGAAAAAATTTATAAATTTTATATTTGTTTTTACTATGTTTTTCTCAGGAGGCTTAATTCCGCAGTTCCTGATGAACCAGAAACTTGGTCTTCACGATACCGTTCTTTTGATGATTATCATAAATTGTGTTTCGGTTTGGAATCTGATGGTGGCAAGAACATACATTTCAATGAATATTCCAAATGAATTATATGAAGCTGCGATTATGGATGGTGCCAATCATTTCACATATTTTATCCATGCTGTTTTACCGCTGTCGGGCACAATAATCGCCGTACTGTGTGTATACTATGGTGTCGCAAGATGGAACGATTATTTTACCGCACTTGTTTATATCAGGGACAGGTCCAAGCTTCCGCTGCAGACAATTCTTCGTGAAGCTATTGCAATGCTCACAACCAGTACTTCCACCGATGCTTTTTTCTCAGCATATGAAGGTGATACCAAAGGTATGACCGAGGCTATTCGGAAAGCATTGGTTGCAAAATACTGCAGTATAGTTATTTCAACAGTTCCTGCGGTTATTCTTTATATACTCATGCAGAATTATTTTGTAAAAGGGGTCATGCTTGGTTCTCTGAAAGGTTAATAAAAAGGTTTATGGTCTGCTGCCAGATCTGTTAAAAGTTTTTTACCGCTGTAAGCGGTATAAATAAAAAAATTATATGAGAGGAGATGAAGAAATGAAAAAAACAATACTGGTAATATTGCTTGTACTAATAATGTTTACAGCTGCATGTGGCACACCTGCCATTACCCCCGATGGAGACCGGCAAAAAGAAACAGATATACCCACAGAAGCTGCTCCGGCCCAAAAAGGTGACGAAAAAATAACTTTGCATGCATTTCAGTACGTATTGGAAAACCAGCAGGTAGATTTCGAGAATCTGTGGTTTTACAAGGAACTTGAAAAAAAGACTAATATACATATCAAATGGGAGCTTGTTAAGGATGGTGACTGGAAAACCAGACTAAACCTGATGTTTGCTTCAGGAAACTGGCCTGATATAATCATCCGCGGAGAAGTAGATGTTGAAGAATACGGGGTAACCCAGAAAATTCTTGTACCATTGGATGACTATCTCAAAGAATATATGCCGAATTATTACAGCCGTTTGTATTTGAACGATGCTTACGCATCCATACCCGCATCTGACGGAAAGATGTACTATGTAGGTAATCTTACCGCACAGAACGTAAACCATGATGGCAATCATTATATCAATAAAGCATGGCTTGATAAACTGGGGCTGGAAATTCCAAAAACCATAGATGAGCTGACCAATGTACTTCGTGCATTCCGCGATAACGATCCAAACGATAACGGTGAAAAAGATGAAATTCCGTTCTGTGCGGCAGATCTTATCCACCAGACCCAGGGTATTTACACGCATTTTGCAAACTTTGGCGTACCACTGCAAAGATGGGTATATGCATGTATTGACGATAATCAAAAGGTGGTTTTTCCAGGGTATCTGCCAGGCTTCCGCGATGCCTGCGAATGGCTGCATTTATGCTATGAAGAAGGTCTGCTCGATCCTGAATCCATTACGCAGGACTCAAATGTTTGGGGTACAAAAATGAATGCCGGAAGGGTGGGTTATACAACTTATCTGAGACTGATAAATACCGCGCTCCAACCCGATATAGCAAAGATGTATACTTCAATAATTCCTCCCGCGAGCGAATATGGTGTGAAAGTGCCTCGTATACTTGAGGTTCCTACTTTAGGTGCTGCTTTGACAGTTGCAAATAAGCATATTCCCGAAACACTTCAGTGGCTGGATGCTCAATTTGAAACCGAAACAATGATGGTGTCGGTTAACGGGCCTGTCAGGGAAGGCGGTCCGATTGAGCCTACCATGAGAATAAATGAGGCGGGTAAATACGAAATAATTTATGTTCCCGAAAACAATGCGCTCTATCAGTATGTTCCGGTTTACCACGGGCAATTCTTTGCACCCGGTGATTATTACTTTGAAATTTATGAAATGCCTCCTCACCGTGTTGAGCGTTATGAATCAAGTAAGGCATATGAAGAGGCAGGGGTACTTGAAAAATACTCTTTCGATTATCTGTACAGACTTTCAAAAATGAGCAACGAAGAGGCAATTGAAGTTTCCCGTTTATTTAATGAAATTGAGAAATTTATGAAGGAGTCCATTGCCAATTTCATTACAAACGGTGTGACAGACAGTAGCTGGCAGGAATTTATAAGCACAGCTAAAGCTGTTGGAGTTGATCGGTATATTGAACTTTATCAGAAAGCCTATGATAATTATCTTGCCAGTCAATAGGATTATATGGTAGAATAAAAATATAGAATAGAAAGAATTAAGATTCTTTTACAAATTATGTTTTGATTAGCTTTTTGATTTCATATATGTAAACCGCAGCGCCATTCCTGTTCTGCGGTTTCGTTATATTGCTAAGGTGTAAAGGTATAACAAAGTCGGACGTGTTTGAAATTGCCTGGTAACTTCTTTGGCTGTTCTGGTAAATGTCAAATAATAAGAATTAATAAGTATGGGAGTGTATAATGAGAAAGGTTTTTTATCGCTCCATTCTGCTGCGCTATATTATTTCATATGCTGCTGTCATGGCCGTACTCTTTATCGGTGTGGGAATTTATGTGAACAACAGCTATGCATCGGCTATCCATGCCAATATTGTTGAAGAAAACACAAACCGTCTCAGTGCCCTCAGAATCCAGCATGAAGAGAAGTTGTCGGCACTGATTAACATAGCTAACCAAATAAGCCTTTCGCCATATATAACTCCGTTCAAGTTAAAAGATAACGCACTAAAAGCATATTACCTGAAGGAACATCTGATTTCATACAATGCTGATAATTTTTTTGATCAGCTTTATGTTGTTTTCCATGAAGATGACTATCTATACTCTTCCAGTACATCCATATCCATGGATATATATACCGAGAAACTTATATATTATGAGGGAATTTCATCGGAGTTTTTATGTTCCCTGCTGCGGAAAAGGGACGATGAAGTATATATACTGCCAAGTATGAGTGTACGCAGTGTTTTAACCAGTGATACCAATAAAAACATGGTTACAATTATAATACCTCTGAGGCTGGATGGCAGATTCAGTGTTGGTAATGCAGTATTCCTTGTTCACGACAATGCCTACCAGCGAATGTTTACCGATGAAATATACCAGATTCGGAATATGTACATTTTTTCAGGGGAGGACATTATATCTGCAAAACGGCCGATAAACATTTCAGATGAAGTCATTCTTAGTGAAATCTCAGGAATGGAAGGTTCAATTATTCGTAATATTGCTTTACAGGACGGATCCAAGTACATACTTTTTGCTCAGCGTGGCAGTCTGCTTGATTTATGTTATGTTTCGCTTATTCCACAGGAAACTGTTCAGATGCGGACAGCCCGTTCACGCCTTGCATTTTCCTTGTTTCTGCTGTTGTTAAGTGTGCCCTGCGGCCTGTTAACAGTTTATTTTGCCAACAGGCACGTAAGACCTATAAAAGAAATACAGAAAAGCATTGGTGACGAGATAACCTCAGAGGACGGGTTTAGTGCAATTAAAAAAGGAATAGAAACGTTAAAAGGGCAGAATAAGGATTTGCATACCCGTCTTGATGAAAGTAAGGATGTATGCAGAGCAGATTTTGTTAAAAAATTTGTTAAATGCCGGTTTTCCAGCCGTGAACTGGCTGTTAATATAGCTAACAGCCTTGGGATGAATATTGACCGCTCTTTTTACTGTATAACCCTTATTTCTGCATTACAGGCTGAAAGTAAGGGGCTGGAACTTTTAAAAGCTCTGTTTGCCGATAAAGGTGATGTAAATGCATATGGTATGGAGATTTTTGATCAGGAGCAATATTTGTTTGTGTTGTTTACCGACAAGGAGGAAGATCTGGAAACCTGGGTTAACAATGCGAAATTTGCACTTTCTGCATTAGATAATGAAGCTGTAATAGCTGTAAGCAATACTCATGTTGATTTTTCCGAAGCAACAAATGCCTATCTGGAGGCCAGCACAGCCTATGATAATCGTTTTGTTATGGGAAATGAGCATGTTTTATGGTTTTCTGATGTCAGCTCAGCAGCGAAGGATATTGAACCATTCACCGAAAACTACCTCGATGGTTTCCGCAAAGCCCTTTATGCCGGTGATGCAAATGCATTACATGACAGGATTGACGAGTTGTTTCAAATTCTTAAAAAGAAGAAATTTTCGCTGTTTGCATTCCGTATCATTTATAATGAAATAATAAGTATGTTATTAAACAAATATTTAAGCTATGATGGGGTTTCAGAACAATCAATCAAATACTATGATATTTTCGAGCTGTCCAGATGCAGGAGAGTTTCAGATTTAACTGAAATTCTTCGCCAGTTATGCAATGATATTCTATTGAAGGAAGAACAAAACATGCCTGATGAAAACTCGGTCATTGGGCAGGTAATCGATTATATACGCGAGAATTATGCCGATCCCGGGCTTAGTATGGGAACCATAGCCAGTATTCATGGCATGAGTGCCGCAAACCTGTCGTTAAAATATAAGGAGCAGACGGGTATGTATCCGTCTGAATATCTTATGCTTTTACGTATGGAAAAAGCAAAGGAACTTCTTTTAGGGACGAATATGTCTATTCAGGATATTGGAACTTCAGTCGGATATTATGATGCTTCCAGTTTTATTCGCCGATTTAAGCAACATATGGGAATAACACCCGCAAAATACAGAATACTGGTAAAAAATATAAATTAATATCCTGATTATGTATTATTTTTTACAAACCGTGATGATTCTCTTTCTATAAGCTTACATTCAAGAAGTATTTCCCCTGTTAATTCGGATGGTTTATTTTCTATTTTATTAATTAAAATCTCTGCCGATGTTTGCCCGATTTCGAATAGTGGCAGGCTGACACTTGAAAGAGTGGGACGACTGACAGTGCAGATTTCCCTGTCGTCAAATCCAATTAATGCAAGATCACGACCTACTTCAATTCCTATTTTTCTGCAATAATCAATAACACCCATAGCCATTAAATCGTTTTGGGCAAATATAGCCGTTACACCGTTATCGATTAGTTGCTTCGCAAGGGCATAACCTGAATCTCTTCCCCAGTCGCCATTTACCGTCAATTTGGGATTGTATGGGATTTCGTTGTTAAACAATGCTTTCTGATATCCAATAAGACGGTTTTGTGTATGGATACTGGCAAGCGGGCCTGTAATAACACCAATCGATCTGTGACCGGCATTAATAAGATAATTTGCCACTTCAAAACTTGCTTCATTATCGTCATACGATACCGACGGAATGTTAGGGTTAGAGCTGCTGCAATATGCAAAAACGCAGTGAGTATCATCGATTTCCGGCAAAGAAAGTACCTTATGGCTGTGGCATCCAAGGTAGATAAGGCCGTCAACCTGCAAAGCCTTCATGAAACTTATGGATTTCCTGACAATTTCATTGTATTTCTTTACATCTCTGATGGGATCTATTTTAAGTCTGTCCAGACGCATGTTTTCCAGGAAATAATGATAACCGTGGTCATCGCAATATGCGCCTATTCCATCTACGATTGGAGAAGAATTAAAAACGGTTAGATCTTCGGTAATAACTCCTATCGCACGGCTTGCGCCCTTTTTTAAATTTCTTGCATAAAAATTAGGATGATAGTTCAGTTCCTTTGCTATCGAGTGAATCAGTTCGGCTGTTTCCTGACTGATACCTCCCTGATTGTTAAGCACTTTTGAAACTGTAGCTATTGAAACCCCTGCGCGCTCTGCAATATCTTTCATACTGGCCATAAAACCTCTCCTTATTGTATAATTTACTGTCTACAATGATTATACATAATAGTTAAACGTTATACAAGAGTATTCTTAAATAGATTAATCTAAAAAAGTAAGCCTGAACGTCGGTTTTTTCATTTGTTCTGTATAACCCGCCATCTGTCTGTAAAATAAAAAATTATATTTTTTTAGAAATGTTATTTACAAACTGGTAAATAATATGTTATTATATATCCGTACAGGGTAAACGTTTAATTAAAACACTGAAAAAATTGTTGTATCAATTTGAGGTTTAAATGGATAAAAAGCCGAACATTCTGCAACATTGGAACAACAAGCCTGACAAATAATCAGGAGTTAATTAATTAAACGATTACCACAAAAATGCGATAATAAGGAGCTTTTGTATGAGTAAACGATTAAATACCCTTGATTTACAGGACATAAAAATTACAGACCCGATTTTCGGCAGCTATTTGAAACTAGTAGCCGAGAAAATGATCCCATATCAGTGGGATATACTAAATGATCGTGTTAAGGACGCCATTCCTACTCACTGCATTGAAAATTTCCGTATAGCGGCCGGTGAAATAAAAGGGGAAAGAAAAGGGGTTGTATTTCAGGACAGTGATCTTTACAAATGGATAGAAGCTGCTGCTTATTGCATTTGGAATGGTAGTGACAACAGGTTTGAACAAACCATAGATGAAGTTATAAGTCTTATCGGGCGAGCGCAGCAGGAAGATGGATACATTAATACATACTATACCGTGTCAGAACCCGAAAAACGCTGGACAAATCTTGTAGAGGGGCATGAACTTTATTGCTCGGGTCACTTGATTGAAGCAGCTGTTGCATATTACTATGCTACAGGTAAAACAAACCTGCTTGAAATTGCCCGAAAAAATGCCGATCTAATTTGTGAAGTTTTCGGAAAAGGTGAAAACCGGATAAATGGGTATCCGGGTCATCAGGAGATTGAAATTGCATTAATAAAGTTATACCGGGTTACAGGTGAAAGGCGTTATTTGGATACCGCACGGTACTTCATTGAGGAGAGAGGAAATCATCCCAATTATTTCATTAACGAAATAAAAAAGCGTGGTGGATATGAGTTTTTCCCCGAACTGGCAGATTACGATCTAAAATATTCACAATCACATATTCGGCCTGTTGAACAAAGAACTGCTGAAGGTCACGCTGTCAGGGCAATGTATATGTACAGCGCAATGGTGGATTTAGCTATTGAGTATGAAGATGAAGAGATGTTGGAAGCATGTCAGGCATTGTGGAATAATATAACAAAATTCAGAATGTATATAACAGGATCTGTTGGTTCAAGTGGCTTTCTTGAAAGATTTACAACAGATTACGATCTTCCCAGCAACACAAATTACAGTGAGACATGTGCCTCTATAGGGCTTATGATGTTTGGCCAGAGAATGAATGCTGCTACCCGAAATGCAGAATATTACAATACGGTTGAAAAAGCATTGTATAACACTGTTCTTTCATCAATCAGCATAACCGGTGACAGGTATTTTTATGTTAACCCCCTTGAAGTTGTACCTCGTTTCTGTACCGACCATACTTATATGAAACATGTAAAACCTGTACGCCAAAGATGGTTCGGTGTTGCCTGCTGCCCCCCGAATGTTTCCAGAACGCTGTCATCTCTTGGGCAATACATATATGCTAAAGATAAAGACCGGCTTTATATCAATCTTTTTATCTCTTCAACCGCCAAAGTCAAGTTTGATAAAACTGAAATGTCACTGTCACTGGAATCTGCATTGATGCAGGAAGGAAAAATCATTTTAAAAGTAAATTGTTCTTCACCTGAAAAAATCACAATAAACGTTCGTATACCTGGCTATTCGGGTCAAATAAAAGCCACCAGAGATGGCCATCGGGTGGAAATAGATGAGGACAACGGATATGCCTGCTTTTCAGGTCCATGGGACGGATTCCATACCATTGAGATAGATTTTGACGTTAAACCCCGTTGGGTATCGGCAAATGAAAGGGTCAGTGCCAATGTTGGAAAAATAGCCCTGATGAAGGGTCCCTGTGTTTACTGTCTTGAAGAAAAAGATAACGGTGATAACCTTGCCGCAATTTATGCTTCGGTTAATAGCACCCTAGAGGAAAATATAACAGAAGATGAGCTTTTCGGTAAATTCCCCGTAATAGAGTATTACGGAACACGCCTTCTGAATGAAGGTATTGAAGACGGCGAGCTGTATGGCAAACCAGTATTCAGGGAGAAACAGGTAAGACTTAAGGCCATTCCATATTGTCTTTGGGGCAACAGGGGGGAAGGAGAAATGATCGTCTGGCAAAAAGCCCGTTTATAGTACATATCAAAACATTAATTGGTACATCAACACAATGACGTGTTGAAATATAAAAGTAGAAAAGGGGAGATAAGATGATTAAGAGAAAAATCGCAATTCTACTGGCTGCTATAGTGATGTTAAGCCTTATAACACTTTCTGCATGTGACGGTACAAACAAAGATGTTCCTTCTACAGGAACGACAGGTACTGAGAGCAGTGGTGGAACTTCTGCAGACGAACGGATACGCATCACATATGCACAATGGGGGAACGAGACAGAAACAGCTGCCTGTCAGGCAGTGGCTGACAAATTTAATGCGCAACAGGATAAAATCTATGTGGAAGTTTTAAAGATTGACTATGATAACTATATTGCAAAACTCAATACCATGGCCACAGCAGGCGAGCTGCCCGATACGGCAATAATGAGTGAAGCAGGGGTTCTTACTTTTGCTAAAAACGGGTTACTTTATGATATCAGTGAAATGTATGAAGAAAATGAAGCAAAACCTCTGGATTGTATAACATTTAAAAATAACGGTACTCCTGTAGCTTATTCGGCGGCTAATGAGGTTCTGAATATTTGGTATAATATTGACCTGCTTAAGGAAGTGTGCGAAAAACAGGGACTTGACATAAATCAGTTCACACCGCCTGCAAAGGCTGAAGATGCATGGTCCTGGGATGAGTTTGTAAGAGTTGCTCAAACACTTACAATTGACGTTAACGGTAGAAATGCTCTGGATCCGAATTTTGATCCGAATAACGTAGATATTTATGGCTGCTGCGTAAACATTCTGCCATGGCAGCTTGAAGTATGGTGCCTTTCAAACGGCGGTGGTTTCTTCAATAAGGACGGTACAGAATGTATTATTAACCAGCCCGAAGCTGTAGAAGCACTTCAGGCAATTGCCGACCTGTCTTTGAAATATCACTGTGCGCCACCTGTCAGTACTGCTGCCACCGCATTGTCAACTTCCCTTGGAACCGAGAAAATTGTAATGGCAACAGACGGTGCCTGGAATGTTGGTACATATCTCGGGCCCGATGCAAATTTCGAATATGGGGTAGGTGTTCTGCCTTATTTCAAGGAAAAAGTTACGATCTGTACCGGGGGGCCTAATGTTGTATTTGCAACAACTAAACATCCTGAAGAAGCTATGACATGGCTTAAATGGTATTACCAGGAAGAAAATTCATGGGATCTTATAGAAAATGGTACCTGGATGCCTATACTTGAATCATGGTATACTAATAGTGAACTGACAGACAAATGGATTAACAACAAGAATTATCCGGAAGCTGGTATGTACAAAAGCGCAGTTGTAGATTATGCATTTAACAATGCAGTCTCAACAGCATGGTATTATGTAAGTGGCACAGACGTATTTAATGCAGCTCTCGATACTGCAATGTCCTATGTCTGGACCGGAGATATGACTGCCAGGGAAGCTATTAATAAGTACTATGATGAGTTAAACCGCATCTTTTTGGAAAATAACTGACCAAGTCTTAGCTAAATATTAGAAGAGGCACTTGTTTACGTGGATATACGTAAGCAGGTGCCGGATATAAAAGGAGTTCTTGGCATGAATAATGGAGGTCAAATCAAGTCTGGAAGACATAAACCTTTTTTAACAAATAGCAGAAAAGAAGCAATTACAGCGTATTTATGTTTGATACCGGCTTTTCTGGGGCTTTCGATGATTAGTTATATACCAACCTTGTCGGCTTTTGTATTAAGTTTGTTCAAATGGAATGGAATGACTTCCCCTGAATTCATTGGTTTTGATAATTATAAAGAGATGTTTACAATTGATATCTACTTTACCGATTCTTTAAAAGCTACTCTTGTATACGCATTTCTGGCAGTTATAGGTTCCATGATATACTCGTTGTTTATTGCAATATTACTTAATATGAATATTCCTGCACGTCCGTTATGGCGTTCAATTTTCTTTGTACCTTATATGCTGCCTGCAATTGGAGTGTATACTACATGGCGATGGTTATACGAGTTGAATTACGGTTTGTTTAATCATATTAACAGAATGCTTGGCCTGCCTCCGGTTAAATATCTGGAAAGCCCAAAGAACGTATTGCCTTCATTGGCGCTTATTGCAGTGTGGTGTGCCGGCAATTTGATTGTAATTTTCCTTGCAGGACTTCAAAATGTTCCGGGTGTATATCAGGAAGCTGCCGAAATTGACGGAGCTAATTCATGGCAAAGATTCTGGTATATTACCATACCCTATATGTCACCAATAATATTTTATAACCTGCTTATGGCATTAATCATTAACCTTCAGGTGGTTACACCGGCTTTAGCAATAACAAACGGTGGACCTCAGAACGCCTCAATGTTTATGTCATATCTTATTTACAGGTATGCATTTACCAAATATAAAATTGGATATGCGGCCGCATATGCTGCTATATTCTTTGTGTTGGTCGGAATATTTACCGCAATATTGTTTGCGACATCAAAATACTGGCTGTTTTATGAGGAAGAGGGAGGAAAATAATTATGGAAGGGTCAGTAAACAATACATATACTATTAAAAGTTCGTTTTTTAAGAGCAAACAGCGAAGAGAGAAGATTGTGAACGGGATAGCATTTGTATTTGTTGTTATTTTTGCAGCTGCCGTACTGCTTCCCCTGTGGTGGATAATACGATCTTCCCTTATGAGTAACGGTGTACTGTATTCCTACCCACCTTCTTTCATACCCTATGAGTGGATGGTATCGAATTATTCAAAAACCCTTGAAACCTTTAAATATTGGACATATTTTAAAAATACATTTACAATAATTATTCCTGCAGTGACTTTCGGGACTATAACCGCTATTTTTTGTGGTTACGCGTTTGCCAGGTTAAGATTTAAAGGCAAGAAACTTATTTTTACTCTTTGTGTTGGAACAATCCTTCTTCCAGGAATGGTTACATTAATCCCTCTTTATATTTTTTGGACAAAGATAGTAGGTCTTGGAGGCACGTATTGGCCGCTTATTCTTCCATTTCTTACAGGTGGCGGTTTTTTTAACATTTACCTGATTCGTCAGTTCATGACTACAGTACCAAAAGAGATTGACGAGTCGGCTGAGATAGATGGAGCATCACGTATGTGTATACTTTGGTCCATTCTTGTTCCAAATATAAAGCCTGCCATTACAGTTGTAATTTTGATGTTATTCATTCAGCTTTGGAATGATCTGTTGCAACAGTTGATTTATATAAATGATATGAATAAAATTACCTTTGCTATTGCCTTAACTAATTTTACCGGTTCCTTTGGTACAAAGTGGAACCTGGCAATGGCGGCAACATGTATGGTAATAGCTCCCGGTATCGTAATATATCTGATAGGGCAGAAAAGCTTTGTAGAAGGCATAGTCCTTACCGGTCTGAAAACATGATATTAAGAGAAGGGGAACGATTTGATTATAACCGTTCCCTTTTTTTTGATTATGCAGTGATTGTGAAAATATCGGTTTCTCTGTTTTTAATGGCAGAAATCATATCATTTATATCTTTAAGGCGCCTTCTCAGTTGTATTCCTGAAACTCTGACCAGCTGATCCGAATGGGTGTCCGAACCTGCAACCTTAATCAGGTTATACATATCCGCATATTCATCTGCACATTGGTTTTCAAAATCGGTATTGCCTTCATTTATAGTTTCAACAGCATCTACCTTGCGGGGCAAAAGCCTGATCTTGGAGATATAGAAAGCCTCCCGAAAGGGATGAGCATGGACAATAAGCCCTCCGTCACTGCGCACAAGATCGCAGTAATCATTTACACTGAGGCTGAGCAGATCGGGATGGTTTAAAAGCCATTCCTTATCAAGCCCGAATGTTAGAAAATCTGTACCTTTGTAAGAATATTCCCAGCCGAAAAATACATCCAGACCTATTTTCCTGCCTTCTTTATAAGCATTTTCAAACCCTCTGCAGAAAAGCTCAATTCTGACTTCCCATGGGAGGTCTTTCGGTACGGTTGTGTTTCCGTTAAAAAAGTGATCTGTAACACAAATACCGGTAAAACCCAATCTTTTATAAAAATGCACAAGCTCTTTTGAAGATATCAAGCCGCATTTGCTTACTTCAGATGTATGAGTATGAATATCATATTTAAAAAATTGCATAATAAAAAAACCCCTCTGTAATGTTATACTAGGCAATCAATTGTTATTCTACCACTGGTTATGACTTTATAACAGCCTATTATTGGAACTTCCTTGAATCGCAGATATAAAAGCACCTACTGCTTTCTTCTGTATTCACTTGGTGAGCAGCCCTCCACTTTTTTAAATACTTTACTGAAGTAGAAGGCGTTATCAAAACCAAGACTGTTGGCTATTTCATATATTTTCATATTCTTTTCAGCCATTATCTTTTTTGCTTCCTTAATTTTTACATGGTTTACATATTCAATAAAGCCTAAGTCCGAGTATTTCTTAAATAAATGACTTAAATAGTTTGGGGTAATTCCAATAGCGGCAGCTACCTCATTCAAAGTTAGTTTTTCTGTATAGTTGTTTCTTATATATTTCTTTGCATTTAAAACAATCTGATTTTTGTAATCCTTCTTTTCCGAGACAAAGTATGCACATAAACCGTCAAAAAGCGTGTTAAGCCATTGCAATACCTGATCTGTGCTGTTTAATGTAAAAAGGCACCTATAGCTTTGAGGATTGTCCTTGAAAATATTGGAGACAAGTTCTTCACCATTCGGAAGCAGAGAAATTGACAGGTAAAGAATATTGCTGGCAGCATCCAGTGCCTGGATAAAATAAGAAGGATTTTCCCTGAACAGTTCCTGGATGGAAGAAAAAACATTTCTTAAACGGTGAGGATCATATTCTTCATATGCCGAGACTATGTCATTTTTAAATATGGAAATATTGAATATATTTTTAACCGGTTCTTTTATATCCTGTTCATCAAAAAAGCACAGAGGTGCATCTGGTGAAGACATGCTGAAGATCTGTCTGGAATCCTGAAAAGAGGCGGAAATATCCAAAGGACTTTCCACCAGACGCCCAACCGAGCCATGTATTGATGCACCGTAGTAATTTTGAAGCATCACAGTCGTATTTTTAACTGAATTACGTATTAAATTGCAATAATCGGATAATTTATCTTCGGGAAGTAAAAATATAATTGAAAAATGACGGATGTCAAGTGCGGTAATATAACAGCTTATATATTTAGGTAACAGCGTTTTCACCATTTGCAGCGTGCTGGAAAAGAAGTTAAGCTGTTGTTTTGCGTCCATAGCATCGGATTTTGGGTTGGTTATTTCCATGTATGAGGCGAGGTAGCCTGCTGCTTCAAAACCCAATGAAAGAGTCTGCGCCTGCAGGCGGAATTGCTCTTCATTTTCAAACAGGTTATGCAAAAGCATAATAAAAAAACGCTCGTGAAATAAAAGGGTTTCGGCTGGAACCGATTGGAGCTGATATTGTGAACTTCGCGTTACTTCATGCAAAATATCAAGGGCAGTATGTATGCTAGCCTTAAGATTTTCTCCGGTTAATTCAAATTTCACCAGGTACTCTATTGCATGCAGAGACAGAGCCTCTTTTGCCAGGTGGAATTCCTCGTAACTTGTAAGCACAATAAACAGAGGCAGGCGCCCATATTTTTTCTGGCATTGTCTCATTAGTTCAAGACCGTCCATAATAGGCATTTTAATGTCGGTTATAACAATCTGTGGAGAGTATTTTTCAATTAAATTCAGCGCATCCCTTCCGTTAGAGGCTGTCCCGCATATTTCAATACCAAGCTCTGCCCAGTCCAGCATGGATTTTATCCCTATCTGTACCAATGGCTCATCATCTACAATTAATAAACGAATCATTGTAAGAACAAAATCCTTTCCGATTAATTTTAAAATATCCTGTAAAAAAACGCAATTTTATTTAATACAGGTATCAGACGCAGGTTCTGCCCGGCAGGGTTTATCGGGGAGAAGGATGGTTACGGTTGTAAAGCTGCCTGTTTTACTTCTGATTGATAACCCGTAATTATCGCCAAATTCAAGTTGAATCCTGTTATGTACATTGGAAATTCCAATTTTCTTAAAAAAACTTGATTCACTGCTTACTTTTTCAGAAAGCAAAGATTTTATCATTTCCCCGTCCATGCCAATGCCATCATCGGTAATATCAATCTGCAGATCGTCCGAGCTGTTTCTGAATATATGAATTCTTATTGTCCCTGCAGAGCCTTTGGGTTCAATGCCATGAAAAATGGCATTTTCAACGATTGGTTGTAAGGTAAACCTTAAAATACCACAGCAAAGAAGTTCTTCATTGTCGATTTTAATATCAATGGTGATTGCTCCGCCGTATCGATATTTCATAATTGTGTAATAATCCATAAGTAAGCTTAATTCTTCGGAAAGAGGAACAAACTGTCTTGTTCCTTTTGATATATTTTTCAATAGCCTTGATAACGCCGTTGTCATTTCAGCAATACCGGGGACGTTTTGGATGGTTGCCATCCATTTTATCGACATAAGTGTGTTGTAGAGAAAATGCGGATTAATCTGGCTTTGCAACATCTGGTATTCGTAGTCTCTTTTTTGCTTCTCCATTTCCAGCCTGCTGTGCATTAAATTGTTAATGCTTTCAGCCAGTTTGTTAATTCCTTTGCCGATTTCCCCAAATTCATTATCCCACTCAATTGTAATATCCCTGGAAAAATCGCCGTTTGCTATTTTGGTCATGGTGCCCTTTAATTTGATAACCGGTGTATTTACCATTTTGTTCAGAAACAGTGACATAAGAAAACCTGCCAGAACAATAATTAAACAGATTATAATAAGGATGGCAACGAAAAATTTAGTTTGTGAGACAAGCTCCATAGCATTAATTTCCAGAGTTATATAACAACCTGCGGTATTAAGCGGGCGCGTAACATAAAATGTATTCTGTTCGTACCTTGTATTTATCAGTGTGTCGTCATAAAGGGCGGAAATATTGTCATTGCCGTTTTGTTCAAAAAATTCCGGTCTGTAATCTGTTGGCACGAATGCCCCGTCCCTGTATAAATAAGTATTTTTCGACAAAGTAAGATATAAGGATTCCCCGTTACTGTGATGATACATATCAATGGCATCTGAAAAAAGGCTGGGGGATATGCAGATAAATACCCAACCCGAAATGGTAGAGTCATAGAGACTGTAAATTGGGCGGATGAGCGGGAGTACGGTAAGTTCGTTCCTGATTTTGAAAGGATCGTACACGAACCCCATATCAAAAGTATAGGGTTTGCTTTTCAGCGCAGCCTCAAAATAGTCCAGATTATCAACAACATCAAAGACATCTGTAACACCCGAGTGGCGGATTAGAACAATCTGGACAAACTCTTTTCTGTTACTTGCGACCAGGACCCTTTGAATATATTCCGACGAATCATTTGTGTTATACTGTTCGTTCAGGTATTCGTAAACTGTTATTTTTTGCTTTGCTGTTCTTGAACCGTATAAAGAAAATTCACCAATGGTACTGTTTGCCTGGCACCATTCTGCGAGAGAAAAAATGTTTTTCAGATCATTGTTGATGGTATCTGCAATAACCTGCAGGCTAAGTTCTGATGACTGTATAAGATTATTTCGCATATAATCATGATATACCCTGTAACTGATACCGGCAATAAAGGATGATAAAATAAATGAAAACAAAAGAGTTGAGATAATTATTTTACCCTTAATGGTTCTAATAAGCGGCCTCATTAATCTATCCTCAACAATCCCCCTTAAATATAACTAGGCTCAAAGATGGGTTCTGTATAACTTTTAAAAGTATTATAACACAAAAAAATATAAATTTAATAAAATTGTAATATATTATATTTTTATTTTAAAATATTACATGTTTATCGTTGGGGGTATTGAAAATTAGTATTGAAAATTATGGAATAAGGAATGAAATAGTAATATATGCCATTCATTTATACTTATTAATGATATATATTGGAATTGTCATCCTGGATTAGATCATAATTTTTTACAATCCCATAAAAATTTAAAAAGGAGGAGTATGTATGAAAAGAAAAGTTTTAGTTCTTCTTCTCTGTTTAAGCCTGGCAGTCACAATGCTTGCCGGTTGCTCATCCCAACCGGGATCAGTAACAGCAACCCCAACAACTGCGCCGTCTGATGGAGGTTCACAAACCCCTGAGGATAAAATTACATTAAAATGGGCACTTTGGGATTATGATTCTACTCCGTATTGGGGTGCACTGATTGAAGAGTACAAAAAAGTAAAACCAAACGTAACCATTGAGTATACAGATTTAGGTTCAACAGACTATATGACTGTTCTGGCAGCAGAATTGTCAGGTAGCGGCAGCGAGTTTGATGTTGTAACTATTAAGGATGTTCCGGGTTATGCAACACTGGTTCAAAAGAATACTTTGGAACCGCTGGAACCCTATATTCAAGCGGCAGGAATTGATTTGTCGCTGTTCGGCGGTATTACCGACCAGGTAACAGTGGACGGGAAACTGTATGAATTACCTTTCAGAAGCGATTTCTGGGTAATTTTCTACAATAAAGATGTGTTTGATCGCGCCGGTGTGGACTATCCGACAAATGATATGACATTTGAAGAATATGATGAGCTTGCCAGAAAAGTAACCGATACCACATTTGGTTCTGAAGTGTATGGTGCACATTACCATACATGGAGAAGTGCCGTTCAGTTATTCGGTATTCTTGATGGAAAACATTCTATACTTGATTCAGATTATTCATTCTTTGAACCCTATTACAATATGGTACTGAACCAGATGAAGGATGGCGTTGCAATGCCTTATACCGATGTCAGTACAGAAGGGTTACACTACTCGGCAGCTTTTGCAAATGGCAATATTGCAATGTTAAACATGGGCTCATGGTTTATAGCTACTTTAATAAGCAGTCTTGAAAAAGGCGATTACGATCCTGAACTGTGCGGCAACTGGGGTATTGTTAAATATCCTCATGCCGAAGGTGTTGAGCCAGGTTCCACCCTTGGAACAATCACAGGTCTTTCAATCACCGCTGTATCGGATCATAAACAGGAAGCCTTTGAGTTTATAAAATGGGTAAGCGGTCCGGAGGGTGCTGCTGTTATGGCCAGAACAGGGAACTTCCCGGCAATTTCAACCGAAGAAGTCAAATCAATTATAGCCGGACTCAACGGATTTCCGAAAGATGAGCAAAGTAAGGAAGCCCTTGAAGTTTCAAATCTCTACCTTGAAGTTCCATATGCACCGAATGTTTCAGAGATAAATGCCATACTCGATACATACCACAAAATGATTATGAGTGGCGAAATCTCAGTTGAGGAAGGTATCGCCGCAATGAATGAAGAAGTTGCTAAGCTGAAAAAATAGGAAAATGCCTGAAAGCTTATGAGTACTGGTGACAGACAGGTAAAGCCGGTGTAATAACCGGCTTTATTTCTGAAAATGCGGTTTGGAAGGAGAATTGGATATGGCTTCGGGAACATCTGATAGATTGGCAAGGTCCAGAAAAAGGCGCACTTTAAAGAAGAATTTGGTTGCATATTCATTTATAGCACCTAATTTTATAGGATTCGCGGTATTTACACTGGTACCCATTACCTTTGCATTTCTGTTGGCTTTCCTGGAATGGGACGGTAATAATCCGATAAAATTTGTGGGTCTGGAAAATTTCCAGGCTCTTGTAAAAGACAAATTCTTTATTGCATCATTGAAGAATACCATAATCTATAGTGTTGGAACTGTACCGCTGACCCTTGTTACTTCATTGGGACTGGCAATTATATTGAACAAGGAAATAAAAGGGCGTGCCTTTTTCAGGACATTGGGTTTTTTCCCATACGTAGCTTCCCTGGTTGCAGTAACCTCAGTATGGACAATGGTTTTCCATTCTTCAAAGGGGCCGGTAAATGCTATACTTTATTATTTATTTAATGTACCGAAAGAAAAACTGCCAAACTGGTTTACAGGTAATCTGGTATTGGTAATGTTAATATTGTTCAGTGTATGGAGATTTATGGGATATTATATGGTTATGTTCCTGGCAGGTTTGCAAACCATTCCCCGTGAACTGTATGAGGCCGGCACAATTGACGGTGCAAACGCCTGGCAAAGGTTTCGTTATATTACATTACCCGGACTAAAACCAACAACCTTTTTAGTTTCTGTTATGCTTACAATAAACTGTTTCAAAATTTACGACATTGCTGTCATGTTGGCAGGCGGCAGCACTAACACATTATCGGTATCGTCCATGGTACTGGTATATTATATCTACCAGAATGCCTTTAATTTTTGGAAGCTTGGTTATTCCAGCGCTGTTGCAATGGTCCTCTTTGTTCTGGTTCTTACGGTAACTCTTATCCAGTTCAGAGGACAATCAAAATATGCGAATGAATAATTAATAATCGAGAGGTATCGCTATGGTATCAAACAAAGCTTTGAAATTTCTTTCCAAGACCATACTTTATCTAATCCTTGCTATCATGACTGCGATTATGATACTGCCCTTTTTGTGGATGCTCTCTTCATCTGTGAAACTGGACAGGGAAGTATTTAACATGAATCCCTTTGTATGGATTCCGGAAAATCCAAGGTGGAAGAATTATGTAGATATATGGACTAAAGTGCCATTTTTTAAATATGTACAGAATACCGTATTTTTAACCATAGTTGTAACCGGCTTGCAGATTCTGACCAGCAGTTTTGCTGCCTATGCTTTTGCAAAGCTTGACTTCAGTCACAAAAACAGGATTTTCTTTGCATATATTGCTACAATCGCAATGCCCTGGCAGGTTTATATGGTTCCACAGTTTCTAATGATGAGAAGTTTCGGGCTTAACGATAAGCTTCTTGCAATTATTTGCTTACAGGCCTTTTCGGCTTTTGGCGTGTTTTTGATGAGGCAGTTTTATTTAAGTATTCCCGACTCCTTATGCGAAGCAGCAAGGATTGATGGTATGAGTGAATACGGTATTTACGCGAAAATCATGCTTCCACTGTCCAAACCGGCAATTGCAACGTTAACTATTTTTACTTTTGTGGCCACATGGAATGACTACCTGGGACCATTAATTTACCTAAAGTCTCAGGACAAGAAAACAATACAGCTGGGCCTGAAAATGTTTATTAACCAATATTCATCTGAGTATGGCCTGATAATGGCAGGCTCAGTGATGTCGTTAATTCCGGTAATAATTGTATTTTTAGCCTTGCAGAAATATTTTGTTGAAGGAATTGCCTCCACCGGTATAAAGGGTTAGAAAACAGTATACTGTAAATATATTATACTTAATGATATAATACAGGTACAGGTTTTAAAAGGTCTTTAACGTGGCTGGAGGGGTAAAATGAAGCTGTCTGGTTCAACAGTTAAAGTTCGGCTTGTAATAATCTGTATACTCCTTGGTACAATACCTGCCATTATTGTAGGTGTTTTCTCAACATACAGCGGTTCTAAATCGGTGCAGGACAAGGTAAATGAAGGTAATATGAGAAACCTTGTTCAGGTGCAAATGTCGGTGGAACAGCTTTTATATACAGCAGATCATATAATGACTCAATTTATTGAAACCCCTGTAGTGAAATCCAGCTTGCATATAGACATGCAGGGTGAAAATTTCCTGATTTTTAATACTGTTGAAGATGCTATCAATAATTTGCCCACTTATAGTTTAGGTGCAAGCGAAATCTGTTTTGTCAACCTTGATAAGGAATGGGTCATTGATAATAGTGGGATATACAGTCTTGAAGGCTATCAGAACAGATATTATTTAGACGAGCTGATAAAAAAGCCCGGCACCTCCTTCTGGATTGATGAGCTTAGTGTAGAGCCGCAAAACCAAAAGGTTGAAGGAAATGAAATAAACAGCGTTTGTCTTGTAAAAAAGTGGCCGCTGTTTACCAAAGAACCGTCATGTTTAGCTATAATGAAAATACCCTATAGCCAGTTTGCAAATCTGATTTCTGAAAACAAAAGCTTAGGAGAGGTAATGGTAATAAGTGAAGATGGATTTGTAATTGCCCACAATAATAAAGAAGAATTAGGGAAAAATTATAGTTCAGTCACTTATTACCAGGAAGTAAAAGGCCGGTCCGATGACAGCGGCAGATTCATAATTGAGATAGATAATGCAGATTACAGTATTAACTATCTGACGTCTTCATATAATAACTGGACATATCTTTCAAAAACATCAATTGAAGATATATCAAAAGATTCGAGAGCAATTGGGTGGTTTACATTTATTGCCTGCCTTACAGTAATAGTGGTAGTTAATGTGGTGGCATTTATAATTTCAAGCAGGTTTTACAGGCCTATTCAAAAGCTCTATAATATGGTTGTAAGAGTGCCCGTCCGTAAAGAGCCATCTAAAAGGCGCGATGAATTTGGCCTTATTGAAGAACGTATAAATGTTTTATTAAAAGATAACTTCAGGTTAAACAAGAAATTATCCTTTCAATACGATCAGTTAAAAGAATATTTTATACTTCAGCTGGTGTTGCGTGGTTTAGACAGGGAAGTTATTGATTCGAGGCTCAAATTATATGGTTTTCCTGTTTTAACAGAACCGGTGTGCGTTCTGGTTACAAGAATTGATACTTTTGAGGGTACTATATATCAAAGTGAAGATAAGGATCTGATGCTTTTTGCAATTAATAATATAGTGGGAGAAATCCTTGAAGACATTATTATTTTAAAGCCCATCGTGGTTGAAGAACATCAGGTTACAATAATAAAGACCGGAAGCGATAAAAATGAGGAAATGAAAGAGATTGCCTTTTCAGCAACAGAAAAAATTCAGAGTACCGTTAAAGATACTCTGAATATTTCGGTAAGTATAGGTATCAGCCAACCCATTTTAAGTTACAGTGATATAAACAAAGGATACTATGAGTGCATAGAAGCTTTAAAACATCAGATTAGTCTAGGCTACGGAGCCATTATATTTTACCATGATGTGCAGAGCCTTGGCGGATTGAAACCTGTATTTCCTGAAAGGCTTGAAAAGGAACTGTTGGATGCGGTCAAAACATGTTCATATAAGAAGGCAAATGAATTATTGCACCAGTTTATTAACAGAATATTTATGGTGGAAGCATCAAGATATGAGTATCAAACATCCATGGCCCGTCTGCTTACCGATTTATTACAGGTTCTGAAAGACTCCGGGCACTCCTATGACGCAATTGTAAAAGAAGGAGAATCGGTTTATGAGCAGTTGTTCAGGCTAAAAACTGCAGGAGAAATAGAAAAATGGTTTTCTGCCAGGATAATTAAACCCATTATTGACAATATTGAACTTTCTGAAAAGAATCAATACAGAAAGATAGTAGAGCAAGTTTTGAATATTATACACGAAGAATTCCATTCCGAACTGACCCTCGAGGATTGTGCCGCCAGGCTAAATTATCACCCCAGTTATATAAGAAGAATATTAAAAAATGAATCGGGTATTGTTTTCAGTGAATATCTTGCACAATACAGAATTGATATGGCAAAAAAATGGCTTTTGGAAACCGATATGAAAATATCGGATATTGCAGAAAAACTGAAATATAAAAACTCGGAAAATTTTATCAGATTTTTCAAGAAATATACCGGCATGACTCCGGGTAAATACAGGAAATTAAATAAATAAGTCATTCTATATGGAGATAAACTGTTAAATAATACTACTATTTATTTTGTCGCTAAAATGACTATTCCATGCAATTTTCATTTTTTCAGTTCATTTTATCATGGCAAAACACTGATGTATCAAAGGTTTTGGCAATTCTCTGTTTTCGATATATAAATTTTAGTATCCATAGTGACTATAGGAATTAATTTATATCAATAATAGAATATTAATATAATTTTGCTCGGACAGATTGTTAAAAAAACTTTCAAAGTTTTTCAAGTGCATTTTTAAATATCAATGCTGATTTATTTTTTTAATTGGGAGGAGATTCACTTTGAACAGTGCTTCGGTACAATTACATGGAAATAAAAAATCAAAGGGTAAATCTAAACTTACCACAATACGTAAGGATCTGTGGCTCTACATACTGTTAATACCCGGATTATTGCATTACCTTATTTTTAAATATTTACCCATGTGGGGAATATTAATTGCATTTAAGGACTATAATGCATATCTCGGATTTTTTGACAGTCCATGGGTGGGGTTTAAGCATTTTACAGATTTCTTTTCAAATCCTGATTTTAGAAAGCTATTGTCCAATACACTTATTATTTCGTTTTATAATTTGGTTTTCGGCTTTCCTGCACCTGTAATTATGGCGCTTATGCTGAATGAAATACGAAAAGAGTGGTATAAAAGAACAATTCAGACACTTGTTTATATACCTCACTTCATATCCTGGGTTATTATCGCAAGTCTCACGTACACTTTGTTTAATTCCCAGGGTGTGGTGAACAGATATCTGCTTCAGATGGGATGGGAGAAAACTGTACCATTTCTGACAGATGGAGAATATTTCAGAGGCATGATAATTGGACAAACAATCTGGAAAGAAACCGGCTTTGGAACAATTATATATTTGGCTGCTTTATCAGGTGTGGATCCACAGTTGTATGAAGCTGCTATTATCGATGGTGCGAACAGGTTTAAGCAATTATGGCATATTACATTGCCTTCTATTAAAAGTACTGTAGTAACATTATTGATACTAAGACTCGGGCATATACTGGATAACGGATTTGACCAGATATTCCTTATGAGCAATTCATTAAACAGAAAAGTATCCGAGGTTTTTGATGTTTATGTATATACAATAGGTATTACCAGGGGCGCATTCAGCTATTCAACTGCGGTTGGCCTGTTTAAAGGTGTTATAGGTATTATACTTATATATTCGGCCAACTGGCTTGCCAAAAAAGTTGGAGAATCGGGCTTATTTTAAATTCAATTCTCCGTCAGAAATGGATTTAAACAAAAATACATTTAATCATTTGAGGGTGATCGGAATGAGATATAAAAGATCGTGGTTATCAGTAATTTTTGATACTTTTAACTATTTGTTTTTAGGGCTTTTTGCCTGTTCAACAATACTTCCATTTTTATATGTTTTAGCGTGCTCGTTTTCTTCGGAGAAAGAAATCCTGGAAAGGCCATTTTATATTATACCAAGGAAAATTCAATTAACTGCATATGAATATATATTTTCATCACCTACACTGCCAAGGGCTTTTCTGATTTCAATATTTGTTACTGTTGCAGGAGCTGCGACGGCAATGTTCTTTACCCTTACGCTGGCTTATCCGCTGTCAAAGAAGAATCTTGTAGGTAGAAATTTTCTGCTTGCGTTAATATCATTTACCCTGGTATTTGGCGGTGGAATGATTCCAACATTTCTGGTAATTAAAAACCTGGGGTTTATAAACAAATTCTGGGCACTGATATTGCCGGGGGCCATCAGTACATGGAACCTGCTTGTAGTTAAGAACTTTTTTCAGGAGATTCCGCAGGAAATGGAAGACTCGGCCAGGGTTGACGGATGCAGTGCACTGGGTACATTTTTAAAAATTGTGCTTCCTCTTTCAATGCCGGTTATTGCAACCTTCACACTGTTTTATGCAGTTGGCTACTGGAATGATTACAGAAGTTCACTTCTTTATATGACCGACAATAAGAAATGGCCTCTGCAGCTTGTGTTAAGACAAATTGTCCTTATGGCCGCCGGTAATATAGATGGAGCAACATTCGACGAGGCATATACCCAGCCGCCATTGGAAGGTTCAAAAAATGCAGTTATTATTTTTGGTACCGTTCCTATCCTGCTTGTATACCCATTTTTACAGAAACACTTTGTAAAGGGAATTATGATTGGTGCCATTAAGGGTTAATACAGGTAAAAAATCGGTGCTGTGAAATTGCAGCACTGTAAAATAAAAAATAATAAGAAAGGGTTGAAGAAAATGAAAAAATTAAGCATTCTGTGCATTGTGATTGCAGTTGTGCTTGCTTTATCAGCATGTACCCCCACTACAGGCGGAACAGACGCTGAGCCGACAAAGGCTGCACAGGGAGACACAACTCAACCGACCAAAGCGCCGGAAAAGAAAAAAGAGATAAGTATTCTGGCCATAACCTTTACAGGTACGCCTATTGCAGATGATGAGCCGGCTGTTTTAGCTCTGGAGGAACTGACAGGCTATGATATCAAGCTTGAATTCCTTTTGAACTCGGCATACGAAGATCAGCTGAACACAAGAATGGCTGCAGGAAATCTTCCCACATTGGTGGCAATAACCGGAAAGACTGCCAGTGTTATTAGTTATTGCCGTGCAGGAGCTTTCTGGGACATTACCGATGAATACAAGAACTACCCGAATCTTGCAAAGGCAAATGATATTGTTATGAACAACATTTCAATCGATGGCAGAATTTACGGTATTTACAGAGCAAGACCCCTGGGAAGAAACGGTATATCCTACAGAAGAGACTGGCTGGAAAATGTAGGTCTTGAAGAACCCAAAACTATGGATGACCTTTACAATGTATTGAAAGCATTTACTTATAATGATCCCGATCAGAACGGTGAGAAGGATACCTATGGTATGACCTGGTGTAAATGGTTCGGTCCTCTGGATCAAATATCTGTTGCCTTTGGTGCTCCGAACAAATGGAAGGTTGAAGACGACGGCTCCTTTACACCCGATTTTGATACACCGGAGTACATGGAAGCCATGAAGTATATGAAGAAACTCTATGACGAAGGATTAATAAACAAAGACTACGCTGCACTGGAAACCTCGGACTGGACAAAGGATTTCCAGAACAGCAAATCAGGTGTTCATATTGACGTTAGTGACCAGGCATGGCGCTTCCAGAAGAAATTCATTGAAGAGATGGATATGCCCAGTGATATCGTGTGGGTAATGGGTATGCCTGAAGGACCTTATGGCAAGAGAGTTCTGCCCACATCAGGACATTCAGGTTTTGTAGCAATAAGCAAGGACGGAGCACCCAAAGAACAAGATATGAGGGATGCATTGAATTTCCTTGATATATGCAATACAAAGGAAGGCCAGAATATTCTTAACTACGGTGTGGAAGGTGTACACTACGACCTGAATGAAAAGGGTGAATTAAAGAGAAGAAAATTTGGTCAGGATCCTATGGAAGGATTTAACCAGTTTATGACCAACGTTGTTGACGGATTACTGTTGCAGGAAGCTATGGAGCCTGTACAAAAACGTCGTGAAGAGGTTATACTTGAAAATATTCCTTACTGTGTAGCTAACCCTGCAGAGCCACTTACTTCCGATACTTATGCACAGAAGGGCGCTCAGCTGGATCAGATGATATCTGACGCAAGGAACCAGTTCATTGCAGGTCAGATTGACGAAGCCGGTTTCAAAGCAGTTGTTGCAGACTGGTATGCTCAGGGTGGTACTCAGATTTGTGAGGAATTCGCTGCAGCCTATAAAGCAGCAGGTAATTAAAATTAATATATTGATTTAATATATGCTTTGGCAGTTGTTCCACCTGATTCTTAACTGCCAAAGCTTTTTTTTGGCATAAAAAATGGTATTGCCCGAAGAAAAATATAAGGGTATATTATTAAAATCTGGGGTATGGCGGGAATAATATTGTTTTTTATATATGAAATGCTATAATATAGCTGTGATATAATTTTCTGTTATTGATTTTTTCCGATTAAAAGGGCATGTTCCGAACAAAAAATATTGTTATTTCTCAGAAAGTTACAGGAAAGTTGATGATAAAAACAAATTTTGCGAGGGAGGCCATATGTGGATTCGCAGAAACATAAAAGCAGTGTTCTGTATATTTATAGTGTTGGTTTTGTCAGTTGTTCTGCTAACAGGATGTAAAGAAAACTATCAGCCCGGGGAATCCCCTGATATAGTGAGTGATACCAAGCCGGTTGAAATGAAAATTGTTTTAGGCTATGCAGAGGAACCTCCATCAAAGGATAATCTGGTGATACAGGAAATAAACAGGTTAGCCAATGCAAATATACTGGTAGAATGGACACCCATGGTCTCCTACAATGATAAGTTCAATGTATTAATGGCTTCGAACAATATGCCTGATGTGATCCTGATACCCGATGTAAAGAACTCTACCTTTGTCCATGCTGCAAATGCAGGAATGTTTTGGGACTTAACCAATCGTATACAGGACTTTTCAGAGCTGAGCGGAATAAACCCGGTGTCGTTAAAAAATGCATCTGTTAATGGAAAACTATATATGCTGCCGCGTGAAAGAGAATTAAAAAGAAAGATGGTAATATACAGGGCCGATTGGGCTAAGGAAGCAGGGCTTGGTCCGCCCGATACAATTGCTCGCATTTATAATATGGCTAAAACCTTTGCAGAGGGCGATTTTGATGGAAATTCGAGGAAAGACACCATAGGATTTGCACTTGGAACGGTAAATAATGAAATTGATT
Source organism: Clostridiaceae bacterium (assembly GCA_012521105.1). Taxonomy (GTDB): domain Bacteria; phylum Bacillota; class Clostridia; order DSM-8532; family DSM-8532; genus Thermoclostridium. The sequence goes on along the minus strand of JAAYNA010000086.1, from coordinate 9,314 downwards.
GTTTTGACGCTCTTGTTGTGGCCTTTGGTGGTTTCAACAGGTGGGGAATTAAGGACAACAGGATAGTTCCCTCTTTTATAACTGATGAATACCTGCAAACACTGAAATGGCTAAGGAAAATGTACCAGGAAAACCTTATAAGTTCCGACTTTGCTATTACAAAAACAACTCAAATAATACCTGACTTGGTTGACAAAGAGAAAACAGGGCTGTGGCTTGGTTACAGGTTACCGGGTCTTTCAGATCCTGTATTGAGAGCAAAACAAAAAGAGAACCCGTCAATAAAAAGGGAAGATGTTTATGATTTTGCATTTCTTAAAGATTTTAACGGGAACGAGCGAATAGCTGCAGAAACAGGGATTGCGGGAGGATTTGCCTTTCCGAAGAAATCTGTAACAACAGAAGAACGCTTAAATGATTTGCTTGGTGTGTTTAACATTATTCAAAGCCAGGAAGGTCAAATACTTATAAATAACGGAGTGCCGGGGGTTCATTTTGATTTGGTGGATGGAAAATACGCAAAAGCAAAAGATCCTGAAATATTTACAAAAGAAGTAAGTCCCATTGGTCAGTTGGGGACCAGTGGAATGAAAGCATATATTATTGCTGATGATGATCTTTCTGTAAGGCTTAATATGGCCAGAAGAACTTTCAAAAGCGACGGTATGATTTTTGATGTTACCGCAACACTCTCTTCAAATTCTTTTAGTTCAAATTATACAACATTACTTAAAATTATAAGTGATGCACAGTTTAAGTTCATAATGGGAGAAATTGATGAAGCAGAGTGGAAAGCGGCTATTGAAGAGTGGAAGAACGCAGGTGGAAATGCTGCAATAGAAGAATTTACAGCAGCATATTATCAGCAAGCAAATTAGATTTTCCTGTATGCTTTCCGGAATTCGGAATGTCTTTTTCCCATATACTTTTTAAATACCTTTCCGAAATTGGTCAGGCTTTGATAACCAGTTTGCTCGGCAATGTCTGATACACTTATTTCGGTGTCGGTTAAAAGCTTTTTGGCCTGCATTACTCTGTTAATATTTATATATTCATTTACGGTGTAGCCGGTGTATTTTTTAAAAGTGCGACACAGATGATATTTGCTTAAATAGAACATTTCAGATAAACTATCGAGACTGATGTTTTCGGAGTAATGACCGGATATGTATGCCAATGCAGCTATCATAGTTCTTTACCAGAACATGCTTAAGAATGTTATAGACGAAGGCATGGATCCCGAAGAGGCTTTTGAGATTTTTTATGAACAGGCAATGATAGAATTTGAAATGGCAAAATAACTAAAGAACAGGAACGGTAATGGAACAGTACCCTTTACGTACTGTTCCATTCAAACTTATAGCAAATACGTTTTAATCCAACAAAGTATATTGAAAGGAGCCTTTTATGAGAGTTAAAACTTCTGCAGATAATATTAATAAATCCAAAGAAAAAAAAGGCGCCTCACTGCGAAGTGTGTTGCATAATGAAAATACCGTGGGTTATGTTTTTATATCCCTGTTTATTATTGGGTTTCTTGTTTTTACTGTTTATCCGTTGTTGTCATCTCTGTACTTTTCATTTACAAAATATAGCGGTTTGGGGACTCCCGAATGGATAGGTTTACTGAACTATAAGCGCATGTTTACGCTGGACCCCCGATATATTAAATCTTTAAAGGTAACCTTTGTTTATGTATTCATTTATGTTCCGCTGAGGCTTATATTCGCACTTTTAATAGCAATGATGTTTAAAAGCGGCGGCCGCATTATAGCAGCCTACCGCACAATTTATTATTTGCCTTCGGTTATTGGCGGTTCGGTAGCTGTTGCAGTTATCTGGCGTCAATTATGGGGATATGGTGGTGTTATAAACAGGTTGTTTATTAACCTGGGGCTTATGGAAGAGGAGTTTTCCTTTATTGCAAGCAAGGATACGGCACTTATGACAATTATCATCCTTGCAATCTGGCAGTTTGGCTCTCCGATGCTTGTATTTCTTGCAGGACTGAAAGATATTCCTGTAAGCCTGTATGAAGCAGCCATAGTTGATGGCGCAAACAGCTGGCAGAAATTCTGGAGAATAACCCTTCCGTGTTTAACCCCGATTATCTTCTTCAATCTTGTCAACCAGCTTATATCGGGCTTTATGGCATTCACACAGGCCTTTATTATCACAAGGGGCGGGCCAAACGATGCAACCATGCTTTATGTTGTGTATTTGTACGAAAAATCCTTTACAACATTCCAGATGGGCTATGGTTCTGCGATGGCCTGGGTGCTGATTGTTATAGTGGCTATTTTAACCGCTATACTGTTTGCCACACAGGGCAAATGGGTGTATTATGAAAATAAGGGATGAGGGTGAATAATGACTTACAAGAAGAAACTGACCAAAAAAATATTCTTTCATGTTTTTGTTTCATTAACATGTATTCTTATGGTATATCCAATTTTATACATGTTGTTCGGATCTTTCAAAACCCAGCAGGATATCTTCCAAAACCCTACATCTTTATTTCCGCGGGAGTGGAATTTCAACAACTACGCAAATGGCTGGAAGGGTTTTGGTGGAACAACATTTGCAACATTCTTTAAAAACTCCATTATCATTACGGTTATTTCTGTACTGGGTCAGGTAGGCTCATCGGCAATTATTGCATATGGTTTTGCAAGATGTCGCTTTAAGGGCAGGTCAATCTGGTTTTCAGTCATGATTATTATGATGCTGATGCCTGCACAGGTATTGATAATTCCTCAGTATATAATGTTTAACACCTTTGGTTGGGTAAATTCCTGGCTGCCGCTTATAGTGCCCGGATTTTTCGGGTATCCCTTCTTTATCTTCCTTATTTATCAGTTTATAAGAAGGCTTCCGATTGAACTTGATGAATCAGCCTATATAGACGGATGTTCAAAATACAGTATATTTGGCAGAATTATTTTGCCACTCATAAAACCCGCGCTGATAACTTCGATGATTTTCGCAACCTACTGGAAATGGGATGATTTCTTTGGCCCGATGATTTACCTTACCGATATAAAAAGGTATACTGTATCGATAGCGTTAAAGATGTTTACAGATCCTGCAGCTCAGTCCGACTGGGGTGCCGCATATGCAATGGCAGTTCTTTCGTTGATTCCTGTTATAATAATTTTCTTCTCGTTTCAGAAGTATCTGGTTCAGGGCATAAGCACCACAGGACTGAAGGGGTAGTAACAGTATCCAATATATTTTTGAGCTGTCTAGGGGGGATTTTATGAAAATTATCGATGCACATGTACATGTTATACAGAATATTGCAGGCTTTGGCGCAAAAGGAGAGCTCAGGGCAATTGGTAACGGGCAGGCCATGTGGTCAACCGGGGATATTATAAACCTGATTCCGCCTGAACTGGGTGAAGACAGCGTAACTTACGAAGCTGTTGTAAAATTTATGGATGAAAACAATATAGAAAAGGCTGTATTATTACAGGGTTCCTTTTATGGGTTCCAGAACCATTATACTTATCAGGCAATTCAGAAGTATCCCGAACGGTTTACCGGTGCTGCAACCTACGACCCTTTCTGCCTTGAGAGGGATGCCATACGGGATAATCTGTTCAATAAGCTGGGCTTTAAAATTGTAAAGTTTGAAGTAAGCACCGGTTCAGGTCTTATGAGTTACCATGGAAAGGTTGATCTGAGCGGTGATGTGATGGATGAAGTATTCAGCGATGCCAACGAAAGGAACCTTGTTTTTGTAATAGATATTGGCAGAGCCGAATCCTTAAGTTTTCAGGTGGACAACTTAAGGAAGATGATATCGCGATATCCGGACATGAAATTTGTTGTGTGTCATCTCCTGGCACCAAGGCCTCAGGATGAAGCTGTTATGACCGAGGGGATAAGGAAACTTAATCTTCCCAACGTGTGGTTTGATCTGGCAGCAATGCCCTCGAATGTCAGGCCCGAAAAATATCCCTACCCTACGGCACAGCATTTCCTGAAAATTGCAAAAGGCATTGTTGGTGCCGACCGGCTGATCTTTGGTTCGGATGTGCCTTCGGTTCTGACGCGGGACAGCTACAGTAATCTGGTGAATTTTATAATGCTGTCCGACTTGTTTCCAGAAAGCGAGAAAGAGAAAATTTTCTATAAAAATGCCGAAGAAGTTTACTTCAGCAGATAGTTTATGCGCAAAAAATGTAGAAAACAACCTTTAATTGATAATATATGTGCTGAATTTTGTTTTTTTATTATGTATAATCTACTTAGTACACTAAATTACTATAGCTGGAGGGGAAAGTTATATGGCAAAAAGGAAAAGGTATGCACAGGTTGGTATAGGAGGCAGAGCCCGTTTCTTTTACGAGGCAATAGCGAAAGACTTTAAAGACACATCTGAACTGGTGGCTTTCTGTGACATAAACCAGACACGTATGGATTATGCGAATAAGGTTTTACGGGAAGAATACAATGTTGAACCCGTTCCTACTTATACAGCTGACCGTTTTGACGAAATGATTAAAAATGAAAAACCCGATTATGTTCTTGTAACAAGTATTGACAGGACACATCATAAATATATAATCCGGGCTATGGAGCTTGGGTGCGATGTAATCAGCGAAAAACCAATGACCGTTGATGCCGAAAAAACTCAACTGATTCTTGATGCTGTAGAAAGAACCGGCCGTAACCTCAGAGTTACTTTCAATTACCGTTACTCTCCGCATAATACAAAAATAAGAGAGCTTATTATGAACGGAGCAATTGGGGATGTGTTCTCAGTTCACTTTGAATGGCTTTTAAATACTCAGCACGGAGCTGACTACTTCAGACGCTGGCACAGAGACAAGCGAAACAGCGGAGGCCTGTTGGTTCATAAATCAACCCACCATTTTGATCTTGTGAATTTCTGGCTTGGAACCCGTCCGAAGACTGTATTTGCCATGGGTGATTTAAGATTCTATGGAAGAGAGAATGCTGAAAATAGAGGAGTTACAAAATTCTACAGCAGAGCTTATGGCAGTGAATATGCAAAGAATGATCCCTTTGCATTGCATCTTGACCAGAATGAAAGACTTAAGGCAATGTATCTGGATGCTGAAAAAGAAGACGGCTATTACCGGGATCAAAGTGTTTTCGGAGATGGAATAAATATAGAGGATACCATGGGTGTTATGGTTAAATACGCTGATAAGAGCATTTTGACCTATTCACTGAATGCCTATATGCCCTGGGAAGGTTTCAGGGTTGCTTTCAACGGCAGCGGGGGAAGAATCCAGGTATCGGTTGTTGAAGCATCATATGTAAATGCCGGTGGTGATAAAGCTCTTGAAGGTGCTGTTCAGAAAAAGAGTATTGCCGTATTCCCCATGTTCGGAGAGCCTTATGAAGTTGAAGTAAAGGAAGGAAAAGGCGGTCACGGTGGTGGAGATCCACTTCTTCTGAACGATCTTTTTGGTACACCGGAGAAAGATCCCTTTAACAGAGCAGCCTCCCATATAGATGGTGCTTTGTCCATACTTACAGGTATTGCAGCAAATAAATCAATAGCAACAGGTCTTCCTGTTGACATTGACGATCTGGTTCGTTTATAAGCAAATTACGAAGCTGTTAATAGAATATATAAAATTGAACGAGGGTTATATTCCCTCGTTTAATTTTCTCCGGCTTTTGTGTTATTTGTAGTCTTTCGGGACAGAGTTGATACTTGTAAAAATAATTTTGCTGCAAGTGGAAAAATTCTTTTATGACATGGTATAATATATTATAATTGTATAAATGATATATCTTTTTTATAATAGATACTTAAACGACTGCTGATTGGTTAAGTGTTGAGGGATGAAATATGGCATTACCACTGGTTAGCATTATAGTTCCTGTGTACAATTCTGAAAAAACATTGGTCCGGTGTATTAAAAGTATTCTGAATCAACAGTATCAAAATACAGAAATAATTCTTGTTAATGATGGCAGTACCGATAATAGCCTGAAAATATGTCAGGAATATGCAAAGGACGATCCGAGAATAATTGTTATAGATAAGCAGAATACCGGGGTTTCGGATACCCGTAATACCGGAATATCCCATGCCTCAGGAAAATACTTGCAATTTGTTGACAGTGATGACTGGATAGCTGAAAATGCTACAAAAGCTCTTGTGGACAGAATTCAGGAAACAAACTGCGATATGGTAATATCAGGTTTTTACAGGGTTATTAACGGGAAAAAATCCAAGAAAAGCCACATTACAACCGATAAGGTTATGAATAAAAAAGAATTTATTTCACACATGATGGAGGCGCCGGCAAATTTTTATTACGGTGTGATGTGGAACAAACTGTACCGTGCCGATATAATAAGAGCGCACAGGATAACCTGCTGCACCGATTTAGACTGGTGTGAGGATTTTTTGTTCAATCTTGATTATATAAGATATTCTGAAACCTTTGCATCACTGAATGCCCCAATTTATTACTATGTAAAAACAAAAAACAGCCTTGTGGAGAGACAGACCACGTTAAAAAATATAATTGGCATGAAAATGAAGCTTTTTGAATCATATAAGGACTTGTTTGAAAGTATGGAATTATACGAAGAAAACAGGGCACAGGTCAGGAAGTTTTTTATTGCCTATGCAAAAGACGGTGGTTTAGGTTATATTGATACATATTTCTTTGAAAACTGCAAGAATCTGATTAAAAAGGGGAAGAGCAGTTAAATTCCTAGATTTGGTGTAAATGCTCGGCTTATTTTTATAAAGGCGGTGAACCTCTTCACCGCCTTAAGATATAACATGGCAAATTCCATTATTCCTGTTTTGCCAATACATTTATAATTTCACCAAAATACATCCTGTGATAGTCCTCATTGGTATAATGTGTGCCTATTTCAGGGTCCATGAAGTTTTCAGGATTTATGTCATCGAAATATATTTTTTTACACTCTAGAACAAGCCTGGCTTCTTTGAAGAAAACCGAACCATTTTCAGTTTCAACAGCCGTAAGGCCTGTTTCTTTAGCCTTGTCGTAATCTCTTCCCGAATGAGAACCGCAAAATTTTAATGCTTCTTTATATTCATCGCTGAAAAATGATAATGTAAAGGTATCGGCTTTTTCAATATACTCATAGGTATGACGGCTTGGTCTTATAACACAAAAGACTATATTTTTATTCCAAAAAACCCCCAAACCTCCCCAGCTGGCAGTCATTGTATTGTAGGAATTAATGTTGCCTGCAGTGACCAGCATCCAGTCTTCTCCTAAAGCTTTAAAAGGATTATCACTTATATCTTGCGGCAATATCCTATTAAATTTATCGGCCATATCAAAACCTCCCGTAAACACTAGTGTACTTATTATATATTACCACAATAATGCAACATTTAGTAATGCTTTGACCGAAGGATTGTATAAATCTGTTCGTACCCGTGAAGGGCTATATTATTTTTCCATGGTTTTCATACCGGTATTATGCTATATTTAGGCTAATAAAACTGGTTGTGAAGCAGAAAATTTTACAGAAGAAAGGAAAGGATGTTTATGGATTCAAACGCATTACAAATTGTTGGCAATGACAGGTTTGCAAAGCTCATCGGAGCCAGAATTGTAAAAGCAGAACCCGGCTATGCCGTTGTAGAAATGAAAGTTTCCGACAAGCATATGAACGGATTGAATATGGTTCAGGGAGGCGCTATTTTTACACTGGCTGATTACGCTTTTGCAGTAGCATCAAATAACAGTGGAAATATTACAGTTGGCATTAACGTAAACATATCGTATTTAAAATCTCCCGCCGGCTCATGTCTTTCTGCCGAAGCAAGGGAAACATACTCTGGCAGGAAAATTAGTCATTATAACGTGGATGTTTTTGATGAAGATGGTGAATTGGTTGCATCGGTTAAGGCAACCGGGTACCGGAAAAAATAATTTTCTTGACAGTATCTTAGTAAAAACGTACTATAATAAAAGATGTAACGCGTTACATTAATTATTTATGCGTTGGTTTTTGTTATTACAGGAATCCTGTTATTTGAGACCAGAAAAGAAAAAACAAGAGGAAGTATTATGAAAAGGGGAAAAGTTTCGATAAGGGACATAGCCAGAGAATGTAATGTTTCGGTTGCTACCGTTTCAAGGGTTCTCAACAACAGCGGTGCTGTGAAAGAAGAAACCAGAAAGCTTGTGCAAAGCGTTATAGACAGGTACAACTACAGGCCCAATGAACTTGCCAGAGGACTGTATACGCAGCGCACCAAGTCTATAGGGGTAATTATACCCGAGGTAACAAACCATTTCTTTGCAAAGGTTGTTCTTGAAATTGAAAAGGCAGCCATAGAGTATGAACAGACTGTTTTTTTATGCAATACCCTTAGTGATAATGCACTGCAGGATTTTTATACCTTAAGGCTCAGCGAAAAGCAGGTAGACGGTCTGCTTCTTCTGGGAGGGCGTGCTAATGAAACAAAAACCAATGTGCAATACGTTAAGTTATTGAAAGATTATATTTACCCAACTCCGGTTGTTATCATTAACGGAAAATTAGACAACTATTATGATAATTGTGCATCAGTTAGCTCTGACGAGCATGAAGCAATGTTTCAGGCCCTGGATTATCTGACAAGTCTGGGACACCGCAAAATAGGTTTTTTGGGAGGTAAAAGGGGCATTATGTCGACAGACATTAAGCTGAATGCCCTGAAAGAAGCTGAAAGCTCCTTTAATTATGTAATGAAAGAGGAATGGATAAAATTAAGTAATTACACATATCAGGGCGGTGTGGATGCTATGCTTGAACTTTTGAAGGAAAAAGAGCTGCCCACGGCAATAATATCCATTAATGATGAGGTGGCTGCCGGAATAATAAATACCTGTATTTCAAAGGGGTACAGTGTACCTGATGATTTTTCTGTTTTGGGGTTTGACAACAGCTCCATATCAACTGTAACAATGCCGAAGATTACAACATTATCTCATCCCTATGAAGAGCTTGGCTCTATAGCTGTGGATTTTTTGAACAATATGATTAACGATAAACCTTTAAAAGATGTAACCAATATTAATCTTAAGATGAATCTTGTTGAAAGAGAATCCTGTTCCAGGCCGAGGAGAGATACATAAGCTGAGAAATAATTTCCATGTTATTAAGTCTGCCGGATTTTAAGGCATCATTTTAGTAACCCGTTACACTGGATACTTCAATGATTTTACGCTTATTTATATTAATATATTGTGAAAATTCCCCAATGCTTTTAAATTTTTAATTATAAACACTTGACAGATTGCATAAATATATATAGAATATAATTGTAACCGGTTACAATCAATGAA